>MWCA01000011.1 GCA_002069785.1 Lentisphaerae bacterium ADurb.Bin242
AGTTTACCACGGATGATGCACGAGTGAAGTTGCGTCGCCTTTACCCATCTTTTCAAGCTTGACTGGACACTAGGACAGGTGCGGAAGACGGCTGTTCGCCTCCCGATCCCGAGGCGCGGCCCGACGCATTTCCGATGAATTCTGCTGTTTCAAAATCATTATTCAAGGTTGCCTATTTCCTTTTCGATGCTACATTACCCGGAAAAGGATTGCGGCTTCATGAGAAAAGAACTGTCGGACAAACTGGATGCGGAAGCGCCTCTCACTCCCGCCGACCTTCGGGAACTCCTTCTGCTGAAGGAGGAGGCCGATCTCCAGAGCCTTTACGAAGCCGCCTACCGGATCAAGGTCAAATATGTCGGAAAACGGGTCAATCTCCGAGGGCTGATCGAGTTCAGCAATCTCTGCACGAAAAACTGCTATTATTGCGGAATCCGGCGGGACAACACCCATGTCAAGCGCTACCGGATGACTCTAGAGGAGATTCTGCGCGAAGCCCGCTGGGCCGATGAAATCAAGCTGGGGTCCGTCGTGCTCCAGAGCGGGGAACGTTCGGATGCGGAGTTCGCCGATTTCGTGGAAAGCGCCGTGAAGGGGATCAAGGAAATTTCCGGCGGCGCCCTCGGGATCACGCTTTCCTGCGGGGAACAGAACGAGGAAACCTACCGCCGCTGGTTCAACGCCGGGGCGCACCGGTATCTACTGCGGATCGAAACCAGCAACCCGGAATTCTACCGCCGCCTCCACCCCGCGGACCACTCCTATGAACAACGGAAAAACTGTCTCGCCCTGCTGAAAAAAGCGGGATTCATGACCGGCTCCGGCGTGATGATCGGAGTCCCCGGCCAGACGGTCGACGATCTGGTTTCCGACCTTCTGTTCTTCCGAGACCAGGACCTCGACATGGTCGGCATGGGCCCCTACATCGTCCACGACGACACCCCGCTTGCGAAACAGTTCCCGGACTTCGCCGCGCATAAGGAGGACCAGCTTGTCCTGGCCCTGAAAATGATCGCCGTGACCCGGCTTTTCCTGAAGGACGTCAACATCGCCTCCACCACCGCGCTCCAGGCGCTGCGCGAGGACGGCCGCGAAACCGGACTTCTCGCCGGAGGCAACGTCATCATGCCCAACATCACGGAGACGCGCTACCGGGACTCCTACCAGCTTTACCGGGGCAAACCGGGCCTCAAGGATGCGCCCGAAAACGGAATGACCGCCCTGAAAAAGATGATCGAATCCATTGGGGAAACCATCGCCTTCGGGGAATGGGGCGACTCTCCCCACTTCCGGAACAAATCCCGGTGACGGAATCCGGAATGCGCCCGGATTTCAGCGCGGATACCTCAAAACTCCTGATGCTATGACAAGGTAGGTTCGGGACTCCGTTCCCGAACTGAATCCCAGTTCGGCAGAGGACTGCCGAACCTACCGGAACACCGCCTCGGAAAGGAGATATGAGTTCAAAAAAATTTTGACGACAGCCCCGTGACCGCAGTAAATTCCTTATACGGAAACATCCGGATTTCAGGTCAGGCGCAGGACTTCCCATTCGCGCTCGAGGACGGCTTCGGAACATTTGACCAGAGGCTTCATTTCGGGCGTGTAAACGGAAATCCGCGCCTCTTCCAGAAGCAGAAGAAATGCAAGCAGCCCCGGCGAATTTTCGACTCCTTTCATCATTTCCGCCGCCATGCGGAACTTGCGGACGAACCGTTCCAGCGGAATGCCTTTCGAGCGATCTTTTTCCGGGGCGTCGAAGGCCCGGCGGAGACGGATCGACAACGCTTTCAGATACCGTTCCGTCCGCAGGAAAAGGTCTCCGGTCCGCAGAAATCCCGGACGGAAGAACAGGGACAATTCCGCTTCCGCATCGAGACGCGTTTCCGAACCGGCGCGGAGGCGGTTGATCCCCTTCCTGACCTCCAAAAGAAGCGGATAAATCTTTTCCAGCGTGTCGAACCATTTCCGTGCACAATCCGCCACGGTGTCGCGGGAATCCTCCGTCCTGCGCTCGAATTCGCCGCGGCTCCGGATGGCCCACAGGTCCCCGCCGAGTGCTTCCGCCGTGGCGTTGTCCAGAATATCGTCCCGCCAGTCCGGGTAATGAAGAAAAAATTCCAGTTCCATGGCAGGACCCGGCTTGAACATAGTTTTGAGAGGCTTGAGAATCTGGGGCAGACGGAGCCGCCAGAGTTTCAGCACGGCTTTCGCATGGTTTTTCCGCGCCTCGCTCTCCTCCAGAAAGAGTTCGCGTCCGATGGTCTCCCCCAGATCGGCCAGCGCGGGAAACGCGCGGATTGGATTTTTCGCTGACAGCGGGAGCGTTTCCGGCAGGTCTTCATCCCCGGGCCAGGAGTCCGGCGCGGCGGCATGAAACTTTTTGACGGTCGGCAGGGCGTGGCTCAGCCTTGAATCCTTCCGGCTTTCTTCCGGAAACGAACGATGGATTTTCACACGTCCCCGTTCATCGATGACCGCCAGTTTCATTGTCAGATATTCGGGCAGTTCGATCGGCTCGAAAGTCTCCGGACCGGGCGCCTCCCCCCGGTATTTCTCCAGAAAATCCGAAAGGGACGCGGCGAGGCTCCGTCCGGTGAAGATGCCTCCGTTGCGGTATTCCTCCAGGAAGGCCTGCTGAACCTCTTCCAGCGGCATGTATTTTTTCCGCAGGTTTTTCGGAAGGGAGCGCAGGAGGAATCCGACTTTCTCCTCCAGATACCCGGACACCAGATATTCCGGAAAATACGGGTTCAGGAGGTTCAGGAACTCCTGTTTGACCTCCATGGTGATGCCGTCGTTTTTCTCACCGGGATCGAAGACGTAGTGAAGCGGAAAACGGACTCCGGAACAGGTGAGGAAATCCGGGTAGTCCTCTTCGGGAAGCTCGTCGAACGGGATCATTGCAATGTCGTCCGGCTCGGGCGAATAGTCCTTCTGAGTACGGAGAAAATCTTCCTTGAGCGCATTGACCGAATGAATGTTTTTCGGGAGATGGGAATCAAAATGAGCGTAAATGGCCCGGGTGTCCAGAAGGGCGTCCGGACGCCGCATTTTCGTTTCCAGCAACCGGAGGCTTTCGAGAAGCGCGTTGTATCCGTCCACCCAGGAGCCGGGGAGCCGGACCAGCCCCGCCGCCAGTCCCTCGCGGATAAACACGGAACGGGCTTCGTCCGGGCGAACCTTGGCATAGTGACAGCGGCGGCCGGGATGGATCAGAAGCTGTCCGGCAGTGACTTTCTCCCGCGCATAAACGAACCCGCTGTCGGGGTCCCACCGGATGAGGTCGTAGCTTTTCGAGCACAGATGAGGCGCAACCATTTCCAGCCATTGCGGCTGAACGACGGCATTGGTCCGGGCGAATACGCGGCTGGTCTCCACCAGCGCGAAGAACAGAATCCACGGCGGCGGATTTTTCCTCTTTGCGAGTGCGGAACCGGGGAAAAGAACAAACTTTTTCCCGTGCATGTCGGAATACAACTTCGATTCCGGATCGAAGCATCCAAGCTGACGCGGCAGGGCGCTCATCAGCGCCTTGTGGACGGCGTCGGCGCAGAGATGCTCCAGATCGATTTCACGCGCACAATTCCAATGATTTTCGGCGCAGATCTCCCGGAGATCGTCCATGAGGTTCCGCCACTCGCGCAAGCGCCGGTAGTTCATGAAATTCTTCCGGGCAAAGTTGCGCAGGGCCTGGTTGGAGGACCGTTCGCGCAGGAGTTTTTCGACCGCGTCGTGGAGGATCAGGATGCCGATGAAATCGGAGTCCGCGCAGAAAAACGCGCGATGCGCCCGGTCGGCGGCGTCGGCGGCGTCGAAGGGGCGTTCCCGCGGATCGGGAATGCTCAGATACGCGGCGATCGCCACGATTTCCGGCAGGACTTTGTGATGTTCGGCGCTCATCAGCATTTTGGCCAGGTGCGGATCGAGCGGAATTTCCACCATCTTCCAGCCGGCGCGGGTGAGCTGTCCGTGTTCGTCGAGCGCAAGAAGGTCCCCGAGCATCTGCCGTCCCTCCCGAATCAGGGGCGGCGACGGCGGATCGATCAGGGGAAACGTTTCGATGGGTCCCAGCCGGAGCGCGGCCATCTGGAGCAGGACCCCGGCAAGGGAGGAACGCTGGATTTCGGGCGGAGTGAACTCGGAAAATTCATGGAAGGCCTCCTCCGAATAAAGATGCACGCAAATGCCATCGCGGACACGTCCGCAGCGGCCCCGGCGCTGTCGGGCGCTGGCCTTGGAAACGGGTTCGATCCGGAGCTCCTGAATGCGGGTCCGCGGATTGTAGCGGCTGAGACGGACCTGTCCGGAATCGATCACGAAACGGATTCCGGGAATCGTGAGGGAGGTTTCCGCCACGTTGGTGGCCAGAATAATCCGACGGCGCGGTCCGGGATGAAAGACCTTCTGCTGGTCCGCGGCGGAGAGCCGCCCGAACAACGGCAGAAGTTCCGTGTGCACAAGCTTGCGCCCGTCGAGGACGTCCATGCAGTCGCGGATTTCGCGCTCGCCGGGGAGGAAGACCAGAATGTCGCCGCGATTGTCGAGGCCGGAAAGGAAATCCACGCCGCGGACGATGCTCTCCGTGAGTTCCTCGTCCTCTTCCGGCGGCAGATAGCAGTCCTCCACGGGAAACAGGCGTCCTTCGACCTCCACCACCGGCGCGCCGGAGAAGAATTCGGAGATGCGCGCCGCGTCCAGCGTGGCCGAGGAAATGACCACGCGGAGGTCTTTCCGGCGGGACAGAAGGCGGCGCACGTAACCGAGCAGAAAGTCGATGTTGAGGGAGCGTTCGTGCACCTCGTCGAGGAGGATGCAGTCGTATTCCAGAAGGTCCGGATCGGAACGCGTTTCCGCCAGAAGGATGCCGTCCGTCATGAACTTGATCACGGTGTTCCGGGCGGTGCGGTCGTCGAAGCGGACCTTGTAGCCGACTTCAGCTCCGCATTCGCATTGCGTTTCGGCGGCGAGGCGGCGCGCCAGAGCGGACGCCGCGATCCGGCGCGGCTGGGTGCATCCGATCCGCCCGACCCGTCCGCAGCCGAGGGAGAGCGCGATCTTCGGGAGCTGGGTGGTCTTGCCCGATCCGGTCGAACCGCAGACGATCACGACGGGATGCGAACACATCGCTTCGGCAATCTCCGGGGCTTTGGGCGTGATCGGCAGGTCCGGAACCAGGTCGGCGTTCAGGGTGTCGGCAAAACGGTGAAGCGAATGGGCGGAGGTGTTTTCCAGTTGTTTTATGAATCCATGGAGTTCTTCCTCGCCCATCTGCGTGAGATTTTTGAAACGGTGCGAAAAACGGGCGCGGTCCCGCAGGAGGAGCCTGGAATGGAACTCCTTGGCAAGCTGTCTTTTTTCTTCCGGAGATTCTGCAATTTTCATACGATACTATAGCACGCGAAAATGAAAAAACCATGCCTTTTCAGACGGCTTCGCCCGGAAGATGGCTTTGAGCCCGGTTTTGTGCGCGGTATTCGCCGGGCGTGAGGGCAAAGTGTTTTTTGAAGGAGCGGCAGAAATCCATGGAATTGAAAAAGCCGCAATGCTCCGCGATCTCAAAGATTTTCTGGTTGGAGGAACGGAGAAGCTCTTTCGCCAGATTCAGGCGCAATGTCAGCACAAATTGCATCGGAGTCGCCTTGAAATTCTGCTGCCAGACGCGATAGAAGGTCCGGTGGGAAATGCCATGCCGTTTCAGCAATGCGGGCAGATTGATTTTCCGGTTGAAATTTTTCTGGAGATGTCCGGCGATCGCCGTCACCGCGGGATTTTCGATGGTTTCAAGATTCCAGGTGTCCGAAGGCAGAATGCATTCCATGATAATTTGAAAAGCGACCATGTCCAGACGGTCCATCGTCCCCGGACGGGTCATGAAAATGCAAAGCTGCTGAAGTTCCGCGATCAGCTTTTCCATCCGTTCGGTAATGACCAGCGGATGACACCGCCCGTCGATCGTCAATCCCGCATCGATGAATTTTTCGCGGCACTCCTCCGGATATCCGAGATAGATTTCATCCCACGGCCGTTCCGCCTCGATGCAGCTGACGGTTCCCTTGTCCGCGACGGAATAGACGGGCGCTTTCACCTCATATCGTTCCCCGTGGGTCGCATCGTTCCAGTAGAGCTTTCCGCCGTAGCTTTTCAGGACCAGTCCGATGAACAGGGCATTTCTCGGCACGTGGAACACGGGATGATACGTTCTCGGCATGAACCCGAAATATTGCAGAGGAAACGGAAAATGGACATAGCGTTTGAAGTGCTCTCTGGAAAACGAATATTGTCCAAGCATAGGGACGGCCTCCTTGACGCTAAAAATACATCACTTCCCCGGAATAGCAAGCGCTTTTGGCATGAAATGATTATTTTTTGGCATGGATTCCCATTGTGCGGCGGTCATATTCATGTATAATATCCATAGACAAAAAACAGGAGGGAATATGAAGTCCTTTGGGAAATATTTCACATTGATCGAACTCCTCATCGTGATTGCCATTATTGCGATTCTGGCGGGAATGCTGCTGCCGGCGCTGAACCGAGCCCGGGAGAACGCCCGGGCGATCGACTGCGTTGGAAATCTTCGCCAGATGGGGCTGGCCTGGCATGGCTATGCCGATGAAAACAAAGAATGGCTCCTTCCGGCGGTCAACATCGACGACAAGGGAATTTTTTCTTACGGCAAACTCGGCTGGATGGAATATATGCTCTACCGGTACTTCACTCCGAGCCGGAAAACCATCAATACCGCCGGAAAAACGGGAAAAGAAAAGATATTCATTTGCCCGTCCGATCAGAATGTACAGCGATATTATGCCAGCATTCCGCTCTATTTGAGCTATGGATACGGACGCAACATCAATCCGCTGAATGACCCTTCCCGGCCCAACACGGCACAGACCTTGTCGGACATCGCTTCCGTGGCTTCGAAAATGGTGGTGATCAGCGACAACTGGAAAAACCGCTCCATTACGGGAAACGGGGAAGTTCCGAGCCTGAATAAAGTGGAAGACATGGATCTGAAACCCTTCCATCCCCATCTTGGCGGACTGAATGTGCTCCATGCGGACGGACATGTAGACAAAAGTATCTACTGCCTGAGCTCCGGCGGGTTGGGCGCCCTCAAAATCTGGATCAAAGGATATGACATCCTCGAAAAGAAATAACGGAATTTTTTACCCATGAGGAAAATGACGATGAAACGAATCTGGATCCCGGCAACGCTGTTCATGGCAACCCTGTGCGCGGTACACGCACAAACCCCTTTGTTTAATGAAAAGGAGGCGCTCTGTGTTCTTGTGGAGGGAGCCGCACCGTCTCCGGCTGAAAAATTCGCAGTCAAGGAACTGGCGGAACATCTCCGGAAGATTTCCGGGAAGGATTTCGCCGTCGTGAAGGAAGGGGAGGTCCCCGCCGGGAAAAACGGTCTTTATGTCGGGAATACGGTTTTCGCCTCGAAAAACGGGATCGATCCGGCAAAACTGGGACGGGAGGAATGGGTGGTTCGGAGCATCGGACGGAATCTGGTGCTTTCCGGCGGCGGAACCAGGGGAAGCGCTTACGCGGTTTATGATTTTCTCGAAAGGGAGCTCGGATGCCGCTGGTTCGACGAGTATAATTCCACCGTGCCGCGGCATCGGAATTTTACGACCGGAAAACTGGACATCCGGCGCAGCCCGGCATTTCGTCTGCGGCAAATTTACGATGTCCTGGACTATGCTCCGCGTTCCATTTTGTTCAAGCACCGGAACAAGGGCAGCAACGGCGGCGGAGCGGATTTCGGATTCGGCGGGATTCAGGACCTTGTGGGAAGTCCGAACGGATGCCACACTTTCTATTTTTATTCCAAAGACTGGCCGAAAGACCGGAAAGAACTGTGGAGCCTGGGGCAAAAGGGGGAACGTCAGATTGCGGTTACGGCAACAGGTCCGGGACAGCTTTGCATGACAAACCCCGAAACACGCGCAAGGGTGATTGAGCGGATGACACAGTATATCCAGAGCGACCGGCGGAAAGCGGACCTTCTGAAAAGGCCGTATCCGCTGGTATACGACCTCAGTCCGAACGACAACAGCCAGCCGTGCTGCTGTCCGGAATGCAAAAAACTGGAAGAAAAACACCAGGCGAAAAGCGGTCCGCTGCTGGATTTCGTCAATTTTGTCGCCGCGGAAATGGAAAAGACATATCCGGAAATTTACATCAGGACTTTCGCGTATGTGTTCAGCTTGCAGCCGCCCAAAGGAATTGCGCCGCGCCGGAATGTGATCATCAACATTGCGATTCTGGGGAATGAATTCGTGATCGAAGGCGTCAACCGCGATACGATGAGTCCGCTTTCGTCTCCGACCAATGCGCAGACAAAAGCCACACTGGACAAATGGGGCAAAATCGCTCCGAACCTCGCCATGTGGGACTACTGGCAGCTGTATACTTCCAATTCGCTGGCAAACAACGTTCATGCGATTCCGCAAAACCTCCGGTACTTCAAACAAATCAACGGAATTGACTTCTTCACCGAATGCGGATTCGGCGTGAGAGCTTTTTTCGGGTTGAAACGATACCTCGGCTACAAATTCCTGGATGATTTGTCGCATGATGAAAACAAACGGATCGACGACTACATGAAAGGGATGTACGGCAAGGCGGCGCCTTTCATGCGCTCCTACTATAATTACCTGACCGAATGCCAGGTCCGCTTCGGGCAGCCTCTTGGGAATTTTTCGGTCGAAGCGCTTGAATATATGGATGATGACTTTTTTGTGAAAATCATGTCCCTGTTCGAAAAGGCGCAGACGGCCGCGGCGGAAGAACCGCCCCTGATCCGTTCCAACCTCCGGCGTGAAAAACTGGCGGTGCTCGATGTCCTGCTTCAGAAATGGAACCCGCTGGGAAAAAAGAGCAGCCGGAAACTGCCTTTCGACAAGAACGCCCTGATCGCCGAATATGAACAGATCTTCAAGGAAGTGCTTGCATATTATATTCCGCCGGAATTTCCTGCCCATATCAGGGAGGATGCGTTGAAAAAGATGCGGAACTCTCTGGATTCCTTCCGGCAGGGTCCCGTGGAAATCCCGAAGGAACTGCAAGGAAAAAAAGTCAGGATCGTGCCGCTCAAGACTTTCCAGATCAACAATAACAAGACGGGAAAACGTATTCAGGACCCGGAAGCAAATGGAGGGCTGGCGCTGTGCGTGTACGGCAAAGACCTGGTGAAAAAGCCCAACCAGAAAATCGAGTTCGGCCTTTACAGTCAGTCCGTCCGGAAGTTTTACGCCCATCAGATCATTCCGGTTGCGCAAATCGCCGGCGACGAGAAATATCACCTTTACAAGGTCGGCACGCTGGATTTCGCCCAGAAACCCGGACGCGTCGTGGTTTTTGCCTGGCCTTCCTGGTGCCTGGGATGTCCGGTGGATACCCAGTTCACCCCGGAAGAATTGAAAAAGAATCCGGTCGTGGATGTTTATATCTCTTTCAAACTTCAGGGAAAAGATTATGTTCCGGGATCGACCCGGGAAAATGAATTTTGCGTCGATGGGCTTTTTATCGTGGAAAAATAAATGATTCATCCGAAATACGGGCTTTTTTATGATTTTCACACCGATGTGTGCTGTCCGGACATCGGGACGGAACTGGATGCGGAAAAATTCGCACAATCCGTCACGGAGTGCGGCGCGGATTTCCTGACCATTCACGCCCGGTGCAACCAGGGGTTCAGCTATTACGACACGGGAATCGGAATCCGTCATCCAGGGCTGAAAAGGGATCTGTTCGGGGAGATTTTGTACGCCTGTAAAAAACGCGGGATCGCGGTGTCGGCCTACCTGAACGGCGGATTGAGCAACGAAGAAGGGATCGAGCATCCGGACTGGCTACAGATTTCCTCCGACGGGCATATCTACGCGGAAAACAAAACCAGCCCGTATGTCCGTTCGATGTGCTTCAATTCCCCCTACCGGGAACATCTGAAGGCGATGATCCGCGAAATCGGACGGAAGTATCATCCCGACGGCTTTTTCATCGACTGTTTCGGGTTCAGCCACAACTGCGTCTGCCCGACGTGCGTCCGCGAGATGCGTTCGCTCGGATACGATCCCATGAATCTGAACGACCTTCGTAAATTCGGTAAATTCATTTCGCTCCGTCTGGCTCGGGAAATCCGGGAAGCCGCCCGCGAAAACGTACCGGAGCCGCTGCTGTATTTCAACGGGCTTGGCTATGAGGAACAGAAAGGCATCGGCACGTATATCGAGTGCGAATGCCTGCCGACGTCGCCCACGTGGAGCTACGATCATCTGCCTTTGCTGGGGCGTCATATCCGCGCACTGGGGTATCCGTTCGCCATGAACATGACCGCCCGTTTTTACGACTGGGGCGATTTCGGAAGCATCCGCCGGACGTCCGGAATCCGGAGCGATTTCTTCCTCGGGCTGGCGCTCGGCCTGCGCCCGAACCTGGGGTCCCACATGCATCCGTCCGGACGATGGGAGGAACGTGTATTCCGCTGCATCCGGGAGGTCTATTCCGGAATCCGTCCGTTCGAGCCGTATTTCAGCGGGGCGGAACCGGTCGCGGAAGCGGCGGTGGTTTTCACGAAGGACCATCTTTATTTTTCCGTAAAGCCGGAAATGCGGGGCGTTGCGAAAATGCTCTCCGAACTCCAGATTCAGTTTGATGTCATTACACCGGCTTCCGGTTTCGAAAAATACGAACTGCTCATTTTCATGAAGGGATGCGTTTTCACGGAGGAAACGGCTGAAAGGGTACGGCGGCATCTGAACGCCGGAAAAGCGGTCTGGTTCTGCGTCGACGCCGGGCTGGATTCCAGGAAAGGGACGTTTATAATGGAAAAAGAAACGGGCGTACAATATCGGGGGGCCGGCGACAGCCGCCCGGCCTATTTCCTCACCGCACCGGAATTCTCGGAAGAATTGTCTTCCATGCCGCGCACCTTTCACGCGGAAGGCGTGTCGGTCGCGGCTCTGGAAGGGACGGAGGTCGCGGGCGTGCTGGTGCGGCCGTACTGCAACTTTGACTGGGACGGGCTGCGGATGCATTATTACAATCCGCCGGACCGGGTGACGGATGAACCGGCTGTCACGTTCCGCGGGAAATGCGCGTATTGCACACACGACCTTTTCGGCGGCTATGCCGCCTCCGGCGCGGCGGAGCTCAAGGAGCTGGGCGGCGCCATCCTGAAACGGCTTCTCCCGTTTCCCGCGGTCCGGCTGAAAAACGCCCCTTCGTTTGTCCGGGCGATGGTTTCCGGACAGTCCGGCGCACAAAGGACGCTGGTATATCTTCACTCTTTCATCAAAGAGGAAGAAGCGCTCTTCCACGGCGCAACCCTTTGCCTCCGGACGGAACGGACGGTTCAAGACGCATTCATGGCCGGAAGCGGGAAGAAGCTGGCCTGCCGCCGCAACGGAGCCTATCTCGAGGCGGAGCTGCCGGACGTTTCCGGATTCGATGTTGCGGTATTTTCTTTTGCGTGACAGCAGGGCCTTGTTCCGTCGCAGTGGAAACAGACGTCGTTGACGAGTTCGCGGCCTTCCTGGAAGTCGCGGATGTTGTCCATCGTGATCTCGGCGATGTTGTTCACGGCCTCGCGGGTGAAAAACGCCTGATGGGAAGTGATCAGAACATTCGGGAACGTCATCAGACGCGCCAGCACATCGTCGTTGATCCAGCGATCGGAACGGTCTTCGAAGAAATAGTCGGCTTCCTCCTCGTAGACATCCAGTCCCGCGCCGCCGACTTTGCCGGACTTGAGCGCTTCGATCAGGTCGGAGGTATCGATCAGTTTTCCACGGCTGGTATTCAGGATAAAGACTCCCGTTTTCATCTGCCCGATGGTGTCGGAACAGATCATGTGGTGGTTTTCCGGAGTCAGCGGACAATGAAGGGAAATGACGTCGCTTTCCCGGTAGAGGGTTTCGAACGGGACGTATTCCATCTTGAGCTCGGCGGCGGCCTTTTCGTTCGGAAAGGGATCGGAGGCCAGAATCCGCACGCCGAACCCGCCGAGAATCTGGGCAAACGTCAGGCCGATCTTGCCGGTTCCGATGATTCCGAAGGTCTTGCCGTGAAGGTCGAAGCCCATGAATCCGTTGATGGAGAAGTTGTTTTCGCGAATCCGGCAGAAGGCGCGGTGGAGATGGCGGTTCAGGCAAAGAAGAAGGCCGATCGTGTATTCCGCGACCGCATACGGGGAATATTTCGGGACGCGGACGACTTTCATGCGGTGGCAGGCGGCGGCGAGGTCCACGTTGTTGAATCCGGCGCAGCGCATGGCGATCAGGCGGACGTTCAGCGCTTCCAGCGTATGAATGGTTTCCGCGCAAAGGTCGTCGTTGACAAACGCGCAGACCGCATCGAACCCCTCCGCCAGCTTCGCGGAGGCGGGGGTGAGACGCGTTTCAAAGTAGACGATCTCCACATGGTAGCGCTCTTTGATCGCGTCGAAGGAGAGCCGGTCATACGGTTTGGTGTCGAAAAAAGCGATTCGAATTTTGTCCTGCATGAAAAACTCCTTTCAGCTTGCCTTTCCTGCGATGGGGGATTTTCACGGAACAGTTAAAACCGGGGAAAAAAGTCAATCCTCCAGTTTGGTAAGGTCTTCCGGAATGGTTTCCGTGTCGTTTTCGCTCTTGGGGGGACGCTCCTGTTTGAGCTTGTATTTCTCGGGGTACATCACATTGACCTCGTCCTTGGAACAGGTGACGGTCCGCCCGGTTTCGTCCATCTGGACCACGACCTTCTGCGTCAGGAGGTTGCGGTCGATGATGCGGCCGCGTCCCTCCTTGCATTCGCAGCAGTCGCCGCGGCGGGGCATGGTGCGCTCCAGTTCGAGATATCCTTCGTGCTCATATTTCAGACAGCATTTGAGGCGGCCGCAGATTCCGGAAATGGTGGAGGGCGTGAGGGAAAGGTCCTGCTCCTTGGCCATTTTGACGTTGATGGACGCGAATTCTGTCAGGAAGGAACAGCAGCAGAGCTTCCGTCCGCAGATGGAGAGGCCGCCGATGATGGCGGTTTCGTCGCGGACGCCGATCTGCCGGAGCTCGATCCGGGTGTTGAGGGCCGTGGAAAGCTGCTTGACCAGTTCACGGAAGTCGACGCGGCCCTCGGCGCTGAACTGGATCGCCAGCAGCTTATTGTCGAAGGAATAGTGGGCGTTGATGAGTTTCATGGGCAGGTTCAGCTTTTCGATGAACTGCCCGGCGGTGCGGAGCGCGGACTTGGCGCGCATGAGGTTTTCATTGGCCTTGCTCTGGTCGACCACGGTGGCCTTGCGCTGAATCCGCGGAATCTCGGCCTTTTTTTCGGACGGGGGGCCGCTGTGAACCGTCCGGACCTCTTCCTCGGGATTGTAAGGAGTGCGGGAAGCGGCGATCACCTGTCCGTAGTCCAGAAAGAAATCCTTGCGGATGATGCACCAGTCGCCTGTTTTCAAGGTAAGGGTGTCCTCTCCCCTGGCTTTATATTTGATTCCGTTGTCCAGTTGTATGTCGTAAAGAAATTCCATCGATTCTCTCCGTTTCGGACTTGAAAGATTGCGGTTCGTCAGGTAAAATACACCGGTATGGAAACATTTCAATAGAGAAGCGGGGAATAATGGGACGTTTTTTGAAGGACTGTTCCCGGAAACGAATCCGGAAACTTTATGCGGCAAGGGAATGGAATCACTATGGCAGCCTATGAGAAAAACATGATCACATGCGTGGAGTTCGGGACCCACATGATACGGGCGCTTCACGGAGCGCGGGACAAGGCGGGAAATCCCGTGGTGCTGGGGATCGGGCAGGTCCCGTCCGAGGGGGCCGTCTGCAAAGGGGAGATCGTGGACTCCCGGGCGGCCGCCTCCGCCATGGCCCGGGCGCTGGACGACGCGGACAAATCCGCCGGGATCGTCTGCGAGCGGAGAAGCGCCTACAGCATCATCAACGGCGCCTGCGTGAGCTCGCGCCAGGGGGAAGGCAAGGTCATGATCTACGACGAGGACCACAAGGTCCGCCGCTCGCACATCAATGAGGCCGTGAACAACGCCCAGAGCCTTTCCCTCCCGCCGGACCAGGTCTACCTGAACTCCTTCGACTCGTTTTTCATTCTGGATTCGCGCCGCCGGGTCCAGAACCCCGAAGGGCAGACCGCGGCGCGGCTGGACGCGCTCCTCCATATCTTTTCCGCCCACCGGAACGCCGTCGACTCCATCCGTTCCATTATGCGCGAACTTGGATTCGAGGAAAAAATCCACTGCGTCTTTTCCGCCGTGGCGTCCGCGTACGGCGTTCTCCAGGACGAGGAAAAACATGCCGGCGTGCTGCTGATCGACATGGGCGCCGGGGTCACCGACTACATCGTGATCCAGGGGGACGGCGTCCTGATGAGCGGCGTCCTGCCGATCGGAACGGACCATATCGCCAACGACCTTTCCATCGGGCTCGAACTGAGCGTGGACCAGTGCCGGAAGTTCCTGATCGATCCGGCCCTTGCGCGGAAAATCGCTTCCGGCGAACCGTTCATCGAAGTGAGCGGGTCCGTGCACGGCACGAAACGGAGAATCCCGGTGGGTTCGTTCGAGCGGATCATGGACTTGCGTCTCCGCGAAACTTTCTCCATTCTCCGGGAGCGTCTGGACCCGCGCACTTGCGCTCCCCAGACGGAAAAAGGGATCGTCTTCTGCGGCGGAGGCGCACTGATTCCGTCCGTGCGGAAAGTGCTGGGCGAGGATATGCGGATGCCGGTCCGCACCGGAATGCCGTTCGGGGTCTCCGGCGCGATGACGGGCCTTGAAAATCCCTGCCGTTTCGCGGCCCTGCTGGGACTCCTGAAATATGTGGTCGCCTCGGAAACGGATTCCGGCGGCGACGGGATCGGCAAGTTCGGGGACGCCTTGGAAGGCCTCGGCGAATCCTTCGTCAAAAAGGTGAAAGACATTACAAAGGTGTTCAAAATATGAGCGAAACACAGGAAAAAACCCTTTTTCAGGAACCCGCCGCGCCCCCGTCCGCGCCGGAACAGGGAAACAAAAAGATTCTGATCGTCGGAATCGGCGGATGCGGCGCCAAAGTCCTGAAAGTCTTTACCGGAATTCCCGGATCGAATGCCTTCGATCTCCTGTTGGTGGACACCGACAAGGATTCCATGGTCCTCTGTCCGGGCATTCCGGCCATCCATCCGGAAGCCAACTGGACGACCGGCTCCGGCCTGGGCTGCGGCGGCGATCCCATGAAAGGGGAACGCGCCATCGCCCGCGAACGCGCCAGGCTGACGCAGTCCATCGGCGGACACGACTTCCTGGTGGCGGTCGGCGGACTGGGCGGAGGAACCGCAACGGGAGGCGTCCATACCATTGCCAGCGTGGTCAAGAATCTTTCCATCCCCTCCGTTTTCCTTCTGACGACCCCGTTCTCCTTCGAGTCCTATACGAAACGGAACAACGCCGAACAGTGCCTGAAAGACCTCCGGAGCGTGACCGAAGCGCTTGTGCCCCTTCCCAACGACCTCCTTTTTTCCACCCTTCCGCCGGACACCTCCGTGGAAGACGCTTTTGAAAAGGCCTCCCTCGAGCTGGCGGCTTCCGTCTTCGGCGTGGCGGAACTGTTCCGGAGCAAAAAGCTCATCGGCCCCGATTTCGCGGAGTTCTCGGCCACCCTGAAAAAAGGGTGGGCCTCCTGTGCGTTCGGAGTCGGACGCGCCTCTTCCGACGACGGTCTCGACCGCTGTTCCCTGGCGCTGGAAAGGATGCTCGAATCGCCTTTCCTCGGCGGCATGGACCGTCTCAATTCCAGCAACGCGGTCATCGTGACCATGACCGGCGGCCCCGACCTCCAGATCGCGGAAATGAAGCGAACCCTTGAAAATATGACGTCTCTGCTTCCCGGCGGCGTCAGGATTTCCGCCGGAGTAACGATCAATCCGGATTATCATTCCATGGTCCAGGTCAGCACCCTGGCGATCCGCTACGACCCGGTTCAGGAAAACTCCCTGCCGCAGGCCTCGGTGGATTCGCCGTGGATCTCGCCGCCGGCCCGGTCGGCGACTTCGGAAAAGAGCACGTTCGAGCAGGGATTACTGAATCTCCAGAGCTATTCCAAGGGGATTTTCGCCAATGTCGCACCTGCGAAATACAAGGACGAAGACCTGGATATCCCGACCTTCCAGCGGCGCGGAATCAGCATCGACAAAGGAAGCACCGGGAAATGAAACGCGTTTTCCACCGGGTCCTTCTCCCTGTCTGCATCCTGCTGCTTTCCTCCTGCGGGGCGGAGACCGCTTTTTCCGGGAAACCGCCCGAGACGGATGCCGTCCTGGCATATTCCTACGCCGAAAAATCGGTCTCTTTCGGGAACCGCCCTTCCGGTTCGGAGGCCATCGGAAAATATGCGGAATGGATCCGGAAGACCGCTTCGGAATCCGGGAAATTCACGGTTTCCGTGATGGAGTTTGAAGAAAACACGCCCGGCGGACCGGTCCGGTTCCGGAACATCATTGCGGAAATCAACGGATGTTCCGGCGACTTTGCCATCGTCGGCGCCCACTATGACGCGAAAAAATTCCTCACGATTTCCGATTTTCAGGCGGCCAACGACGGCGCATCGGGGGTGGCCGCCCTTCTCGCCATGATCCATGCACTGCAGAACGATCCGCGCAAGCCGCCCGTCGGAATCAAGTTCGTCTTCTTCGACGGGGAGGAATGCCTTTATTCCTATACGGACAATGACGGACTCCACGGCAGCCGGCGCCTGGCGTCGGAATGGTCGCGACGGGGGCTCCTGAAACGATGCCGCGCCGTGATCCTGCTGGACATGATCGGGGACAAGGAGCTGTCCCTCACGATTCCGGCGAACTCTTCCCCGGAACTGGTCCGCGTGTTTGAAACACAGGCCGGAAAGCAGACGCCTCCCCTGAACTACAAGCTTCTCGAGTCCGATATCGTGGACGACCATGTGCCGTTCCTCAAGGCGGGAGTCCCCTCGCTGAATCTGATCGACTTCGAGTACGGTCCGGGGAACCGCTACTGGCACACTTCGGGGGATACCCTGGACAAAATTTCGGGCCAAAGCATGAAAACGGTTGCAGACCTGACGTTCCGGATCCTTTGGAATCTTCCATGAAAAATGTCGGAAATGGATAAGTTTCAGCACATTTTTGATGTTTTGCCCTAAAAAAAACAAAAAAAATGCAGTTTCTTGCAAAAATAGTATTGAAAAACACCAACTCAATGTTATATTCGCATTTGGAAAGAGTAATGAACTGAACCCAAAAACGTTATACACCCAACCAAAAAAAAGGAGAGAGGGACTATGGTATATTTATACATAGCCTTGATGGTCGTCGCTCTGATCGGAATCGTCTGGTGCCAGAAAAAACAGAAGGTCAATCCGAATGCACAAGCCTTTGCCTTTGTTTTTCTTGTGCTGATCCTCGTCGGCGCCGGCGGAATGCTTTATGAAACGGGCATTTTCGGCGGAGACCGCGAAATGGACAAGATCATTTCCAATGAAGTGCGTTATGCCAAAGCCCGCTCCCAGGTCCTTGCCGACTATATCGGCAAAACCTATCCCGGCCAGAAAGCGGTGATTATTACCGAAGCTAACGTGAATCAGAGTCCCATCAGCAAGGCCAGCCTTGAGACGATGACCGCCGCCCTGACCGCGGCCGGAATCAATGTGAGTGCCACGGAAGCCCTGAACATTCCCGAAAGCTCTCCCGAGAATCCGGTTCCGCTGGAAGTCGCGTTGACCGCCAAAGTCTACAATGACATCTTCAACAAATACAAAGACGCCAATCTCTACATCATCATGAGCCAGCTTCCCTTCGTCGGAACCGAACTCCAGAAGCTCTCCTGCTGGAAGAATGATCCCCAGAAGTCCAGAATCATTCTGGTCAACGGCGAAGTGTTCAACCTCAAGGGCGCGATCGCCTCCGGACATATCGGCGCGGCCGCCGCCATGAAGACCGGCCCCGAAGCCTATGATCCCGAGAAGACCGCTCCGAAGGAAACCCAGGCCGCTTTCGACACCCGCTACATCCTGGTCACCCCCCAGAATGTCAAGGAAGTTGCCGAGAAAAACAAAGACATCTTTGCAAAATAAAAGATTTTTTCTTTCTTTCGAGACTTTAAAATCACAGGACGTTCGAGTATAATACCGGACGTCCTCTTTTTATTTCCGGATGCGGTATGATTCCGCGCCGCGGCAGAGCAGACAGCAGGAGAAAAATCAATTATGGCTGAATCCGACGATATCAATAAATGGCTGAAAACTTTCACGCCCCGGGCAAGACACGTGCTCATCCTTGCGCAGAAAGAAGCCCAGCGCTTCAATCATGACGCCGTGGGAGCCGAACACCTCCTGCTGGGAATCGTGGCGCTGGGCGAAGGCGTGGCCGTCGAAGCCTTGAAGGCGGCAGGCATCAACCTCGACAATCTCCGCGCGGAGGTCGAAAAACAGATCCCGCCCTCCGGGGAAATCAAACAGCAGGGGGCTGTCCCCTTCGTTCCCGTGATGAAGAAGATCTTCCTCAATGCCGCCGAGGAAGCCCGGAGCATGAATTACAACTACATCGGCACGGAGCATCTGCTTCTCGCGCTTCTCCGCGACCCGTCCGGCAGCATCGCCAAAATCCTCAAAGGAATGGATGTGGACTTCGCCCGCGTCCGCAAGGAGATCATGCGTTCGCTGGACCCCGATTTCATCCCGGATTCCGACGAGGAAAACGCCGCTCCCGACGAAGAGAAAAATCAGGACTCCTCCCGGCAGGGGTCCGCTTCCGAACTGAACGCCCTGAACACCTTCGGCCGCGACCTCACCGAGCTGGCCCGCAAAGGGGAGCTGGACCCGGTAATCGGACGCAAGAACGAGATCGAACGCGTCATCCAGATCCTCTGCCGCCGGACCAAGAACAATCCGGTCCTGATCGGAGAAGCCGGTGTCGGCAAAACGGCCATCATCGAAGGGCTGGCCCAGGCGATCGCCGCCTCCGACGTGCCGGAGATTCTCCGCAATAAAAAAATCTTTTCCCTGGACCTTCCCCTGATGGTCGCCGGCACGAAATACCGCGGACAGTTCGAGGAACGGATCAAGGCCGTGATCGATGAAGTCACCACCTCGAAACGGGTGATCCTGTTCATCGACGAGCTCCACACCATTGTCGGCGCGGGCGGCGCCGAGGGCGCCATGGATGCCGCCAACATCATCAAGCCCGCCCTGTCCCGGGGGGAACTCCAGTGCGTCGGCGCGACCACGCTGGACGAATACCGGAAGGGGATCGAAAAGGACTCGGCGCTGGAACGCCGCTTCCAGCCGGTCATCGTGGAACCGCCCTCCGTCGAGGACGCCATCCTGATTCTCAAGGGACTCCGCGAGACTTACGAAAAACATCATAAGGTCAAATACACCGACGCGGCCCTGGTCGCCGCGGTCAAACTTTCGGACCGTTACATTTCCGGACGCTTCCTTCCCGACAAAGCCATCGACGTGATGGACGAGGCCGGTTCCCGCGCCCGCATCATGAACATGCCCAAGGCGCCGGACGTATCCGCCATGGAAGCCGAGATCAAGGCCATCACCGCCGAGAAGGAAACCGCGATTGCCGAACAGAAATACGAGCACGCCGCCACCCTCCGCAACCGGGAGCGCGAACTGAGGGCCGAAATCGAAAAAAAACTGGCGGACTGGCACAAATCCTGTGAACGGCACTCCTGCGTCATCGGGGTGGATGAGATTACGGAAGTCCTGTCCAAGCTCTGCGGCGTTCCCATCCATCAGCTCCGCGAGGGCGAGAACGAGCGCCTTCTCCGCATGGAGGAGGAAATCGGAAACACCGTCATCGGACAGGCCGACGCGGTTTCCGCGATCTCCCGTTCGCTGCGCCGTTCCCGCGCGGATCTCAAGGACCCGCGCCGTCCCATCGGCTCCTTCATCTTCCTGGGACCCACCGGCGTCGGCAAGACCTTGCTGGCGAAGGCGTTGGCCGAATTCATGTTCGGGGATTCCGAAGCGCTGATCCAGGTGGACATGTCCGAATTCATGGAAAAATTCAACGTCAGCCGCCTGATCGGGTCGCCTCCGGGGTATATCGGCCACGGCGAAGGCGGAGAGCTGACCGAGCGCGTCCGGCGGCGTCCCTACAGTGTGGTGCTTTTCGACGAAATCGAAAAGGCCCATCCCGACGTGATGCACATTCTCCTCCAGATCCTGGACGAAGGAAAGATCACGGACACCCTCGGGCGCCGCATCGATTTCCGCAATACGATCATCATCATGACCAGCAACATCGGCGCGGAACAAATCTTCAAAAATACGGCCCTCGGCTTCGGAACAGGCGCCGCGGCGGACAGTTCCTACGAAAAAATCCGGGACCGTCTGCTGGAGATCGCCAAAAAGAATTTCAAGCCGGAGTTCATGAACCGCGTGGACGAGGTCATCGTCTTCCGCCGCCTGGAGCACGCCGATCTCGAAAAAATCGTGCGGACCGAGATTGCCAAGCTGGCCGGCCGTCTCCGCGACCAGGGCCATGAACTGGCGGTGGACAGCGAAGTGGTCAACTTCCTCATCGACAAAGGGTACCAGCCGGAATACGGGGCGCGGCCGCTCCGCCGGGCCATCGAGCGTTTCCTGGAAGACGCCCTTGCGGAAGACATTCTCCACGGCTATTTCCACGATTCCCAGAAAATCCACGCCAGGCTCGACAACACCCGGATCGTCTTCCTGCCGGAAGAAAACGAACCCGTGGCCGCGGTCGTAGCGGAGCCTCCCGCTCCCGAACCCCCTCCCGCGGCGGAACCGAACCCGGAGGCGGAAGCCAGGCCGAAGACGGATTCCAAACCCGTTCGCAGGAAGAAAAATGGCTGACGAACTCTTCGACCTGATCGACGACGCCACCGGGAAGGTGACGGGAACCGCTTCCCGGCGGGAGTGTCACGGGAACCCGGCCCTGATTCACCGGAGCGTCCGGGTGATGGTTTTTCATCCGGACGGCGATTCCATGCTGCTCCAGAAACGGGCCATGTCCAAGGACATCTTTCCCGGACGCTGGGATTGTTCGGTCGGCGGACATCTCGACGCCGGGGAAACGTATGAGGAGGCCGCGGTCCGCGAAATGGGCGAGGAACTGGGGCTTCCGCCCGGACTTCCCCTGAAACATCTGTTCGACATGAAGGTCCGCAACGAGCTCGAATCGGAGAACGTCCGAGAGTTCTCGACAGTCAGCGGAGGCCCTTTCGTCATTCAGCGCTCCGAACTGGACGAAGTCCGTTTCTTTTCCTTCGCGGAACTGAAACGGATGCGGAAAGACCGCCCGGAAGAGATGACTCCGCTGCTGGCGGGGGAGCTTGACGAACTGTTCAAAACGGGAATGTGACGCATGCCGGAGTTTTCACCAGACATTGAGGAATATTCCGCCGCGCGCGAGGTCTGGAAACGATACCGGAAATCATTCAGCGCGATGCTCGGTCTTGGAATCATCCTTCTGCTGGTTGCCGTCGCCCTCTGCGCGCCGCTGATCGCCAACGGAGCTCCGCTGCTGGCGCGTCTCGACGGAAAACTGTCCAGTCCGGCCCTGACGGCAATGATCGCTCCCGAAAGCACGGAAATTTTCGTGTCGAAAGCCTTCAATTTCCTGCTGTTTGCCGTTCCGCTCTGTGTGCTCTTATATTTCCTGTTGTGGAAGCGGAGCCGGAAACTTTTCTGGATCGTTTCCATTCCCCTTCTTCTGGCGCTCGCGGTCCCGTTCGTCCTCCACGGCGGACGGCTGGACAAGACCCCCTGGCGCGACGTGACCCGGGAATTGAAGAACGGCGATTTCGCCTGGTTCGCGCCGGTGCCTTACGGCCCGTTCGAGACGGTCGGAATCCCCTACCGGAAATCCAGCCGGGAGCACTGGTTCGGCACGGACCAGGCGGGCCGGGATGTCTTTGCAAGGATGCTCTACGGGGCGCGGGTCTCGCTGGCGGTCGGCTTCATGGCAACCGGGATCGCCATGATCCTGGGAACGTTCATCGGGCTGTTCGCGGGCTACAAAGGGGGACGCGCGGACCTCTTTGTGATGAGGCTGGTGGAGATCGTGATCTGCTTCCCGACCTTTCTCCTGCTGCTGATCCTGATGTCCATCCTGCTGGACTACGGTTCCCGGCAGTCCATCCTGCTGGTGATCGCGGTGATCGGACTGACCGGCTGGACCGGCCTCTGCCGTCTGGTCCGGGGCGAAACGCTCAAGGCCCGCCAGTCCGCCTACATCCAGAGCTGCGAAGCCATGGGGGTGCCGGTCTGGAGGGTTCTGCTGTTCCATCTGCTTCCGAACGTTTCGGCGCCGATTTTCGTTTCGTTCACATTTGAAGTGGCGGGAGCAATCCTCGCGGAAAGCTCGCTGAGCTTCCTCGGGTTCGGTGTTCAGGACCCGACCTCCAGCTGGGGCGAACTTCTGCGGCAGGCATTCCCCGATCCCCTGACCTACTGGCACCTGATGCTCTGGCCGGGACTCGCGATCTTCCTCGCGGTCTGCGCCTTCAATTTCGCCGGAGAAGGACTCCGCAGGGCCCTCGACGCCCGGAACCGCAACGGATGATTCACTGGACATCCAGGCCGCCGGTGGATGGATGCTTTTTCAGATAGTCCGCAATGGCTTTGGCCGTTTCCAGGCCGATTCCCTCGGCCCGGCGGGCAATTTCCTCGGGAGAGACGCGGCGGAGCCTCGCCACGGAACCGAACGCTTTCAGGAGCGCCTGCTTCCGGACATCTCCGATGCAGGGGATCTCATCGAGAATGGAGTCCCGGATCGTGCGGAGGCGCAAGGCCCGGTGATAGGTCACGGCAAACCGGTGCGATTCGTCCCGGATGGATTGAAGAAGCTTCAGGGCGCTCCGGCTCCGGTCGAGAAGTATGGAATCGTTGCTGCCGGGAATGAATATCTCCTCGTTCCGCTTGGCCAGCCCGATCACCGGAAACGGAGGACACCGCAGCGCCACGAGCGCATCGACCGCGGAGGAGAGCTGCCCCTTGCCGCCGTCGACGATCATCAGGTCCGGGAGAGGCTGTTTCTCCTCCAGCACTCTTGAAAAATGCCGGGTCACGATCTCCTTCATCATGGCGAAGTCGTCGGCCCCTTTGACCGTCCGGATGCGAAACCGCCTGTAGGCGTTTTTCTGAGGTTTTCCATTCTGAAAGACCACCATGGACGCCACGGAGAGGGTTCCCGAGATGTTCGAGTTGTCGAAACAGATCATATACCGCGGGGGAGCCGGCAGGAGGAGCGCATCCTGAAGATCGGCGACGGCGCTTTCCCCGTCGACCGCCTGCGGCAGGAACACCTTCGGAAACGTCCGGTTTTTCGTTCCGTAGAGCGACTCGATGTTCTTCGCAATATCCCGGAAAAGGGCCGCCTTCTCGAAGTTGCGCCGTTCCGCCTCTTCCCGCATTTTCGTTTGAAGGAGACCGGTTATTTCGTCCGTGTTTCCATTCAGGAGGGCGACGAGGGCGTCCACGCGGGTGTTGTATTCCTCCGGGGAGACTTTTCCGATGCACGGACAGCAGCAGTCCCGGACCGTTCCCGCCAGACAATGGGCGTATTCCTCCCGGCCGGGGACGGGATGGCGGCAGGTCCGGAGGGAATAGTAACGGAGAAGAAAGTCGAGGGTCTGCCGCAGCGCGCCCCCGTTTGGAAACGGTCCGAAGTAGAGGCAGGAGTCGTCCTTGCGGATCCGGGCGAGACGCGGCCGGGGAAAGGTTTCGCTGCGGTCGATGCGGATCAGGGGCATCCGCTTGTCGTCGCGGAGAAGGATGTTGTATTTAGGAGCGTATTCCTTGATCAGGCGGGACTCCAGAAGGAGGGACTCGTCCTCGTTGCGGACCGTGATGCATTCCCAGTTGTGAATGGAATTCACCAGGGAGCGGAATTTCGGATCGGCGCGGTTCTCCCGGGAGGGCTGGAAATACTGGGACATCCGCCGCCGGAGGTTGGACGCCTTCCCGACATAAATCACCGAGCCGAAGGCATCCCGGTAGACATAGACACCCGGCTTGGACGGGATGTCCCCGGGATGAAAAACGATCTTTTTCAGGGACATGTCAAAATACCATTGTTCCAGTTGGTTTTGTGGGGATTACAATAGTCTGGAAGGGGGAAAAAACAATCGGGAGAATGAAAAAACAATCAAAAATCATGAGAAAGCCATTAAAAAGCGCGAGACAGGGAACTTTTTTACCGATTTTGTTGTATCAAGACTTGACAGAATGCTCTCGAAACTGTATTTTGCATGTATGCATTTTGGACTGTGGAAAAAAAGGGGAAAAAAAGGGATCAAAAATGAGGAAAAGGACATTCGTTTTCTTTCTGTCTGCGGTTCTTTTGGCGGGCTGTTTTATGCTTGCCGCCCAGAGCCGGGCCAAAAGAGCCTCCAGAAACCTCCCCGCCTACAACATCTCGGCGGATATGGTAACCATCGACATCACCCTTCAGAAACCGCCTTCCTATTCGATCGACAGCAAGAAAGTCCGCGTCGGAGGCGGGGGCAGTTCCGGAAGCGGATACGCCAAGCAGTGGCTGGTGTCGGAAATCACGTTTTCCTTTTCCATTCCCGAGAGCGTAAAGTCGTCGCAGCCCGTCTGCCTCAACGACATGCGGGTCGAACTCTTTCTGACGGTTCCCTCCACGACCTCGCGGGGAAAAGTCGAATCCAGCTGGTTTTACGGCGCCCAGGTTCTTCACGGCGTCGTGGTGGACCCTGAGAAAAAAGAACAGAAATATATGGTTTCCCTCTTCATGCCGCCCAGTTATTTGTATATGTATTTCCCGAAAGACAAAACGGATAAATACAACCTGAAAGACATGGAAGGTGTCGTGCTGTTCTTCGACAAGGACAGCGTCGTGATCGGCGCAAAAGTATTCGAGTATAAAAGCAGGCTTACCAAGACCAGAAGCACGCAGCTTCTGGATGCCGTCGAAGAGCTCAGGAAATCGCAGAAAATGCCGATCATGCTTTGGCCCAGGGAAAAAACACCGTGGCAGTGGCTCGATTCGGACCGCTTTGAACTGCCGAAAACGGATTTCCCGGGTTCGCCCGCAGCCGTTGCCGGGAAGGAAGAAGGAGGAACGGAATAATCCATGGCCGCGAACGATTATCTGCTTTGCATCGACATTGGCGCCAACAGCATCAAGGCGGCCGAATTTTCTTATTCCGCGGAAGGGGAAATGCTCCTCGAACGGTTTGCCTTTGCGGAATATGGAGGCCCGGAAGGCGCCTTTGCGGATATCATCGACAACGGGGCCACGGAAAAACTTCATGATGCTCTGGGAAAAATTTTCAAGGAGAATGCTTTCCAGTCCAGAAAAGTCAATGTTTCGCTTTCCGGTCATAATGCGTATATCCGTTTCGTCAAAGTGCCTTCCATGGTCAATGACGAGAAAAAAATCAAGCAGATCATCGAATTCGAGGCCAAAAGCGCGATTCCGTTCGAGATGCACGAAGTCGTGTGGGATTCCCAGCTCCTGAACGTGGCGGACGACAACGGCGAAATCGAAGCCATGTTCGTGATCGTCAAGAGCGAGGAGATCGAGCGGGTCACCGCCCTGGTGGAGTCTTTCGGCAAGCAGATTTCCCTGATCGAAGTGGCGCCGACGGCCTGTTACAACGCCGCCCGGCTGAATGGAATCGGCGATGACAACTGCGAACTGATCCTGAGCATCGGCGACCGCTGCTCCTCGCTTCTGTTTGTGGACAACGGCCGTTTCTTTGTCCGCATCATTCCGATCGCCGGCCATGCCATCACCCTCCAGATCAGCAAGGAATTCGGGATTTCGTATGAGGAAGCGGAGGAAATGAAGAGACGCCATGGGTTTGTGGCGCTCGGCGGCGCCTACGAGGAGCCGGATTCCGAAGTGGCCGCGACCGTATCCAAGATTGTCCGGAACGTGATGACCCGTCTCCACGGTGAAATCAGCCGCTCCATCAACATCTACCGTTCCCAGCAGAAAGTACGCAAGCCCGAAAAGCTTTACCTTTCCGGCGGCAGTTCCGTGATGGGCTTCACCCCCCGGTTCTTCTCGGAGAAACTCCGCATCCCGGTGGAATATTTCAACCCGTTCAAGAACATCGCCATCAGCTCCGACATCGATAAGGAGCGGCTGGC
Source organism: Lentisphaerae bacterium ADurb.Bin242 (assembly GCA_002069785.1). Taxonomy (GTDB): domain Bacteria; phylum Verrucomicrobiota; class Lentisphaeria; order Victivallales; family UBA1829; genus SIG94. The sequence continues at coordinate 26,130 of MWCA01000011.1, forward strand.
GGACATCGCCCATATGTTCTCCGAACCGATCGGCCTGGCGCTCCGCCATCTCATGACCTGCCCCGTGGAAATCTCCCTTGTTCCGCAGTCCCTTCAGAAATACATGGAGTTCAAAGGGAAAATCCCCTATTTCTACGCGTCCGCCGCCTGTCTGCTCCTTTGCCTGCTGGTGACTTTCTTCGGTTTCTCGAAGCAGCTGGAGATCGCCAACGCCAAGAAGAAGGTCGCACAGGAATTTCTCCAGAAGACCAAGAACGTCGTTTCCAAGCTCCGGAACGCGGAAAGCGAATTCAATGCGGCAAAACTGGAATACGAGGATGCTTCCAAAATCCTGAACGAGCGGAAGCGCTGGCCGAATATCCTGAACCAGGTGGCGGCGATTCTTCCGGATGACGTGTGGCTCACAAGATTTGAACTCTCCACGCAGGGCGCCCAGAGGAAAGGAGCCGAGCCGGCAAGAGGCGGGGGCCGGAGCGGAGGAAGTCCCGACGCGCTGTTCGCCGGATTCGGAGGAGGAGGCGGTGCTCCCGCCGCCGCATCGGTGGACTACGTTTCCGTTTATCTGGAAGGACACGGACTGGTGGTCAACAATGATTTCAGCGAACGGTTCACCCGCCGGCTCAGCAATTCAAAGTTCTTTGCTTTCAACAAAAATACGGATGTGATCGATACTCTTCAGGATGGCGTCTTCATGGATGGCACCTATAACGTGGCGACTTTCAAATTAACCTTGAAGCTGGTGGAACCGATTAAAAGGTAAGGACTCTTTTCCCCGATGAATCTTTTGAAGAAAAATATCATTTTCGTCATCGTTTGCGCAATGACGGTGATTGCTTCCGCATACCTGATCTATCTGGACTTCGCAAAGCAGAGCGAGGTCATGACCGCAAACGCAGAAGCCCAGAAAAGTTCGGAGGAAAGCGCCGATGCTTATAAAAAAGGAAACAAACCCGTCGAACAGAATGTGGAAATGATTCATTCGGACACGGAAAAACTCAAACAGAAAACCAATGCCCTTCAACGGGTCTTCGGAAAACCGTACCGGAACGCGATGATCGCTTTCGCCGCCGCCGTCAAGTCCTCGGAAGACGAGCTTTACACAAAATTCAGCGCCCTGTTCAATGACGAAAAGGAAAAGGTGAAAACCGCGGACGTGCTGATTCCAAAACTGCTGGAAATCCTCGAAAAGGAAAAAAATATTTCCAAGAACGATATGGAAAACGCATTCAAGAAATTCATTGCGGACCTCCAGCTGGAAACGGTGGAGGATTTGACGTATCATACCGGATATTCCCTTCTTGCGTCGGCGCTCGGCCTCCAGAGGACCATGAGCGCTTCCATGGCCCACGTATATCTTACGCAAATCCAGAAGAAAATCAATGATCAGCGCCTCATTCCGGGTGTCACCAAACTTTCCACCGTTCAGGATTACACTTTCAACCAGTTTGTTCAGACGTTTCCTTCCGGCGATGCGATTCTCGATATCCTCTATACCATGCCGATCTACGAAGATATTTTCAGCCGGATGAAAAAAGCAAGGCTGGCTCAGGTGGACTCGTTTTCCAGAATCAGCGTCATCAAGCTGTCCGACAAATACACCGTATATTCTTTTAAAGCAAGGATATATGGACCGCTGAACTCCGTTCGTACTTTCGTGAACAGCCTTCAAGATGCGTACAAAGACAACCGGGTGTATGTAATCACCTGGATTTCAATAACTTCCCGTTCAACCGACGAAGTGGAAAGAACCCGCAGCCGTATTTTTGGAACGGGCTCCGCTTCCCAGGACCAGCGGGAAATGGATCCCGGCATGGGCCGCCCCCCCAACCGTCTGCAGCCGGTGTCCCGCGCCCGGGCCCAGCGCAGTGAACTTGAAATCGAAATGCAGCCGGACTACGGAAGCACGGTTATCGGGATCGACAACAATGTAACGGCCGAAATCGAATTCAAGTATTATGTCTATACGGGCGACTGGCTGAAAAACAAAACGAATGGATGAGGTCTTGACGTGCAGGCATTTCTGAAAAAACACTATGAAAAAATATTGCTGGCATTTCTTCTGACGGTGTTTATCTGCCTGCTCGTCTTCCAGTTGATTCTCTGGCAGCAGGGAGAACAGATCCAGGTGATTTCCCTGAAAGGATTCAAACAGCCGCCGCCCAATTATGTACCCATCAAATTTGAAGCGGTGGATTCTCCTTACAATCAGCTGGCAAACCTGGCCGGTTTCCCGTATTGGGAGAAAAGCGTTTCGAGAGACGGAAACCGGAATTTCACAGACTTCATGGTTCCATATCCGCTGTCTGTCTGTCCTTACTGCAACCGCGTGATTCCCTCCAACGCTTTTCCGGCGGTCAACACCCTGGAACGCGGAAACTGTCCGTATGCCAACTGCCGGAAAACGCTCCGTGCACCTCTGCGCGCCATCCTTGCCGAAAATATCGACAGCGACGGCGACGGAATTCCGGATAAGGACGAAATCGCGATGGGTCTGAACCCGAAAGATCCCACCGATGCGTATGTCGACACCGATGACGACGGGTTCTCCAACTATGAGGAATATCTGGCAAAAACCAACATCAACGATCCGAAAAGCCGTCCTCCCTATTATGAGAAAATACGGGTCATCAGCATCCAGCGCGCCCGCCTTCCCTTCCTGCTGAAAAACATTTCTTTCACAGACAAGAAAGACAAGAAGAGCGCCACGATCCAGATCGAGATCAAGATTCGCCGTCCCAGCGGCGAAACCACCAAGAATGAACTGCTCCATGTCGGCGATCCCTTCCTTACGCTGGTGGGCCGCTTCCAGATTCTGGACGTCATCCCTGAATTTTCCACCAACGCCACCGGCCTGGAAGTCAACAACTCCAAAATCATTGTCCAGCGGGACGACACGAAGGAAAAAATGACGGTTGAAATCGGGAAACCCGTCGATGAACCGCGTGAAAAGATCCTGCTGGCGTCCGAAGGCAACAAACAGGAACTGGAACTCTACGTAGGGTCGGAATTTTCGGTTGGAAGCCTCAAAACGAATGTGGATAAATACAAGGTCATTTCTTCCAATCAGGCCGCCCGCACGGTCGTTCTCCTTTTTGAGAAAGACGGAAAAGAATATACGGTCGGCCCCAAAACCATCATGCAATCCAGAGTGGATGCCGCAAAGAGACCTCCAAGACCACCGCAGAATGTACGGGATGAGAACAAAAAATAATATAAGGATTGACCATGAGGACATTATTTTTGAAATGTGATGGACACGTCATCGGAATGATGCTTGTTTTTCTGGTGGCCATGATGATATCTCATCCGCTCTACGCCCAGACGGGAAATGACAATCCCGGGGAACCGAAGCTGGATCCTTTTGAATTCGAAGTTCCTTCCAATGCGCAGAGCGAAGAGCTCAAAGGACGCAAAGCCGTTCTTGAAAACAATGTTTTCCCTCAAGTCAAACTGGGGGATAAGTTCATGCAGCAGAGAGACTTTCAGAGTGCATTCAAAGCGTATGAAAGAGCCGCGGGAATTCTTGCGAAAAGCAATCTCGGCAGCGGGCCGTATGTAGTTTCCGTGCAGGGCCGGATCTCCGGCCGTATGGAAGAAGCCCGGAAACAATGGGGATTGTCGATCTTCAACAACGCCAAAAAAGTCTATCTGGCCGCGCTCGTCGCCAAAAAGCATGAAGACGCCATGGAAGGATTCAAGACGGCCGAGAAGCTCGCGCTGTCGTCTCTGCCCGCCTATTACGCGGGCAAAACGGAAAAAGAACTGGCTCCGTCCGTAGTGGGTCCCCTGACAAAATCGAATCCGGCCTTCCATGACAATGTGCAGGCTTTTGTCATGGACTGCAATAAAATGTCGGCCGCGTACGATTTCAAGAATGAAACCTCCCTCGATGCCGTCGATCCGGATTATAAACGCCGCACCGAGGAAGTGGCGCTGCTTTTGAAACAGGGCGAAACGTACTACAATACCAAGCAGTATGAAAAAGTCCGTTCCAATATGGAAAAAATCCTGGTGCAGGACCCCTACAATCAAAAAGCGATGACGCTCCTGAACAAGACGTATAAGAAACTGTATCTGATCGGAATGGCGAGAGGGGACAACGATGCGATCGAGCGGATGGCGGAAGTGGAATGGAAGTGGAACCAGCCGATTCTTCCGGCGGATTCCATCAGCACGGAGACATCCCCCCGGGAAATGTCCGGAACCCGCGCCGCGCTCTACGACAAACTCCAGAAGATCATCGTGGATAAAGTCGAATACGAGTCGTCCGATATTCAGTCCATTCTGGAACATCTGTCCAAGATCAGCAAACAGCAGGACCCCGAAAAAATCGGAGTCAGCATCATTCCTCCGTCCAGTGTCGAGCTGCGGACAAGAAAGATTCAATATCTCGAACTGGAACAGATGCCCCTGCTCGACATCATCAAATATGTCTGTGAAATTGCCGGCCTGAAATATAAAATCGACGACAAGGCCGTTCTCGTGGGCGTCAAAACCGCCGGAGACATGGAACTGGCTTTCTTTGCCATCCGCAAATCCCTGATCCAGCGAATTGCCGTGGAAGGGGAAGCCCCGGTGGGAAAAGAAGAAAAGAAAACCGGAAAACTGTCCGAAGCCACCGAAAGATTCGCCGATAAAAACCTCCTGGAGGAAGGGAAGGATGAACGGAAAACGCCGGAGCTGACGCAGGATATGCTTAAGAATTACTTCACTCCGATGGGAATTACCTTCGAGGAAGGCAGCGCGATTTCATACGATTCGAAAACAGGCAAGCTGATTGTCAAAAACACTCCGGAAAATCTCCGGAAAATGGAAACGCTCCTCAAGGAAATCGATATTCCGCCGCCGCTGGTGCTGGTGGAGGCCAAAATCCTGGAAGTGTCCATGAATACCCTGGAAGAGCTCGGATTCGACTGGGCGTTGACTTATACGAACACGGACACCAATCATACCGTCACTTTCGCCGGACTGGATTCCAGTACGTTTTACAGAAGCAAAGGGGAAAATTATATCGTCAGCGGCCTGAAAGTGATTCCGAACTTCGGCAATGAAAACCAGTTCGACCTCTCGCTTTCCATTCGCGCGATCGACCAGAAAGACCGTTCCGAAATGCTGGGGGCGCCCCGTCTGCTTGTCGCCTCCGGATATACGGCCAGACTGGAAATCGCCGAAGAGCGGTATTTCCCGGACAGCTGGACAGACCCGGAAGTGGAAATCGTCAACGGAACCTCTTACACCTATACGCCGCCCACCCCGGAATTCGGCGACTCCACTCCGGTGGGCACCATTTTCACGGTGACGCCCACCGTCGGTTCCAACAATTATACGATTGTCCTCAATATCGAGTCGGATATCACCCGGATGACCGGCTGGTCGAATTATGACTACAGCATCATCATCGGCGGGCTGATGACATCCCTGGCCGACCGTTCCACGACGAATTTGCAACCCAAAATGAAAATGCCCGAGTTCTCAAAACGCTACATCAAATCGACCGTGAAAATCTATGACGGGGAAACCGTTGTGATCGGCGGCATCCTTGAAGATATCGCATCCCGGCGGGATGACAAATGGCCTCTGCTGGGCAGCATCCCCCTTGTCGGGCGGTTATTTACAGACGGGTCCAGCGCCAGTGTGAAGACCAATCTCCTGATCTTTGTGACGGCGCGGCTTATGAAAGGAAATGGACTGCCTGTCAGGGAAGCCCGGAAACAGGGGCTTTTTGAATTCGGCAACCGATAAACGGGAATGATTTTTATGAAAGAAAATAGCTATATGATAAAGGAGGTCGCGATGCTGAGATGGCTTCGTTTGAGGATGATCCGATTCCCTGTGACTTCATTTCTTCTGCTTGTCGCCGCCAGTGCTTTCGCCCAGCAGACAGCCCCCCCGCCGACCGGAGCTCCTTCCAACAACGGGAACTCCGCTCCTTCGGAAGTCACGCAATCCAAAACCGTATTCAAAAGCAAAGAAGTCATTCTGCTGCAAAGTGTCGAAAAAAAGATAGATCAGACCGTGGCCGATGCCGTCCAGGCCTATCAGAAAGATGAATTCGACAAAGCCATTGATTTGTATCTGGATGCCAAGAAACGTCTCGAAACCCTCTACGAATCCCATCCCCTCCCCCGGCTCCGCACCAAAATCGACAACTGCACTCTGGCGATTTCCAAAGCTTACTACTACTGGGCTCAGAAAATCTATTTCGAGGCCGAAAAATCGGCCAAGGCCGCGGATTTCGACCAGGCCATCGACAAATGCGAAAAAGCGATCCGCATCTATCCGCCCTGCAAAGAAAAAATGGAAAAAATCATTGCCCAGTACCGGTTGATGAAAGAGAACGCCCAGGTCAAGGAAAAAGTGGCGGAAGCCAATCCGAATCCTCAGGATCAGTATGACAAGAGGGTCCTGATCCGCCAGGGACAGATGCTTTATAACACGGAACAGTGGGACAAAGCCCGGACAAAGTTCGAAGAAGTGATCTCCATCGACCCTTATAATGAGACGGCGGTGGATTACATCCGGAAAATCAACCTCAAGCTCCTGGAAGTGGCCGAGCTCCGCACCGGAGTCACGAGAAACACCCGGAATGCGCAAGCCCAGTGGGAAATGGTGACGCCTCTTGTCCGACAGGATGTCACTTCCAGTTCCAATATCCCGGAATCCGGGGTCTCCAAATCGTCCAACAACGACCGGATCATCAAAAAGCTGAAAGACATCATTATCGACAAAATCAGTTTTGAAGAAGTTTCCATTGCCACCGCGGTGCGTTATCTCCGTCAGTGCAGCAAAGAGAAAGATCCGGAGAAGATCGGGATCAACTTTGTTCTCCGCGGAAAAATCAATCAGCCTCTCAGCCCGGAAGGAGAAACTCTTGCGGTCGGGGAGGGAGGCGCCGCGAGAAAACAGGGCGGAGAAGGAAACGAATCCAGCGATGTCGAACCCCTGACGATGATGCTGGACAACATTCCGCTGGAAACGGTGGTCAAATACATCTGCAACCAGGCCAACCTGAAATACCGTATCGACGACAATGCGGTGATCATTGCTTCCAAGGATGTCCCTCTGGATGATGTCCAGACCAAAGTTTACCCGGTGGAAAAATCCGCCATCAAGCTTCGGGAGGGGGAAAGAATCCAGGACTTTTTCACCGAACGCGGCATGACTTTCGATGCCGGGGCGTCTGTCGTTTACAAGGAATACATCGGACGCCTGATCGTCACGAACACCCCCAGGGAACTTCAGACGCTTGAAAACATTCTCAGGGAAATGAACACGGTCGACCCGCAGGTGCTGATTCAAACGAAGTTTGTCGAAGTCAAACTCAACGACCTGGAAGAACTGGGGTTCAAATACGAACTGTCCAGAAGCAACGCCAACATCGCCTATGCCTCCGCCACGGATTCCAGCCTGGTCGCGGTCGCGCCCGGGACTTCCTTTACTTCTCCGACCATATCCAACGTTTATACCACAAACACCACCGACGTCAACTGGCTGGATTACAGTTCGACTGTGGGAGCCAATAAGACTTTCACAAACACTTCTTCGTCGACGGTTTACTATACCAAGGCCCCCCTTCAGAAAAGCAGCACATCCTATACGATCGGCGGAGCCGATCTCATCCGTACTTTCAGCAACGCGGGAACTCTGGAAAACAATACGACCTACGGAGAGGCCACCTCGTTTTCGTCCTACAACAGCGGCGGGTACAAGATCAGCGCCTCCCTGTACGCGCTGGATCAGTCCGACTCCGCGGACGTGCTTTCCTGTCCCCGCGTCACGACCATGAGCGACTCCCCGGCCACCATTCAGCTGGTAACGGAAAAATATTATCCGTCGCAATGGGATGAGGCGGAATACACCATCATGGGAAACAACGTCCCGGTCTTTACCGGTTCCGTCCCGAACCTCGACGAAGAAACCCAGGAAGGCATCACGCTGACCGTAACGCCGATGGTGGACCCGGACAATTATACCATTTCCCTTCTGATGCGTCCGCTGATCCGGAAATTCACCGGATGGGATGACTACAGCTACACGATTCCCATGAGACTGAACGACAACAGTCCCACGGTCAACGTCCCGAATACCATGATCATGCCGCGGTTCGAGCAGCGCACGGTGGACACCAGCGTCGAATGCACCGACAACGGCACCATCGTCATGGGCGGAATGATCCGGGATGAAGTCTCGATCGTCGACGACCAGTACCCTGTGCTCGGCGATCTTCCGCTGATCGGACGGTTCTTCCAGTCAAAGGGTCGTGATTCAGCCAAATACAATCTGCTCATCTTCCTTTCCTGCCGGCTGGTGAACCCGGACGGTTCGCCTCTCCGTGAACGGGAAGACCGCGGCATTCCGCCCTTCAAGAACTGATCCGGTCTGGATCCCTGTGAATTCCGTATTTCGCCTTACGGCATTTTGTCCGGCAGATTCACGGGAGCGCCAAATTTGTGGAGGGGAACCTCCATCAGCGGCGGAAGCGCGGCAAACCATTCATCCGGAGCCCGGAAAATCATTTCCGCCGTGTTTCCTTTGAAACGCAGTTCCGCAATCGGCCGGTCCGGACGGGACAGATCGTAAAAGGCAAACGGGATCTCTCCGGCATTCAGGGAAAGAGGCACCGGTTTGAGAAGCCGTTCAAGATTGTCCTTCTCCAGAGCATCCGTATAGTAGAATGCCAGCCGGTTCCCGGAAGCGGAACAGAACAGCGGCGGATTCCTCATGACCTGAAACAGATTCGGATAGGGGGTATATCCCAGTCCGGCAACGGTATTTACGATTCCGGAAGCATGATCCGGACGGATTCCCAGCGTCAGCTTGGCGGAAGCATGAACGGCATCCTTTCCGGAACTGAGAACGGCAAATCCGGTGATCGCGGACGGAAGGACCGGCAGCAGGGCATTCTGCCGTTTCCCGAAAAAATACGCCGTTCCATAGCGGCAAAGGGATTCGCCCGGCGCAAGACGGAAAAGCGACAGGAAGCCCGCGCCGTCAAAAGATTCGATGGGGCCTTTTTCCGGAAGGGGGCGGGAAAGATAACCTTCCAGGGCGGAGTTTTTCCGCGCCTGCGCGGAGAGCTTGACGATCAGGAAATTGTCATCGGCCCGGAAAGAAAGCCGGAACGCCTCCACTTCGGGCATCAGTTCGTCCAGCGCCTGAAAGAGAAGCAGAACGTTTTCATTTCTGGTATTCAGCGAACGGAACGAAAAATGCTTCCCGATTTTTTCCGGAAAGGCCTCTACAGACAGGATGGAATCGGAAAGGTTTTTTCCCGGCGCCGACGCCGGAGTGAGGTCGTCGGCCAAGTCGTCGGTAAAAAGCGTGACCAGCCCGTTTTCGAGACGCGCCCGGAGCTTCATATCCCACAAAGCGGCTTTCTTCTGGATCACCTGGACATTGGGAATGGCATAGGCCGTAATCCGCATCGACGGTTTTTCCCCGACCTCGTAGAAGACAATGGAAACGGGCCGGGTCAGATCCATTCCGAACGTGCTTCCGCCGACCGTCAGAGCCACGGTGAAAAGCGCGAGAGTGTCCTTGAAATGGGGGGCGACGCAATTCCCCAGCCGGGAAACCGCGGCGGACATCCCGATGACGGACACCATTTCCACGCGGATCACTTCCGTTTTCTGCGGAGGAGCCGTCTTCCCCGCGGAAAGAGGAAGTCCCGCGGAAAACACGAGACAGAGGATAACAAACGGCTTGAATGGATTCATCATGAGTCAGCGTTCCTTTCTGAAACGGGCGGTGAAAGAAGCATCGCAGTCGGCGTCCTGCGGGAGAATCCGGCAGGTGCCGTCATTGACCCCTCCGGTAATGGGATTCGGAAAGGGTTCCAGGGAGAAAGACGGATGTTTTTTCAGGAAGTCTTCGACGATCCCGCGGTTTTCACAATCGAACAGGGAACAGGTCGCATACACCAGCACCCCGCCGGGTTTGACCGCCTCCTGCGCCAATTCCAGAAGCCGCGCCTGCGTCCGGTTCAGTTCGCAAAGACGTTTCTTTGTCAAAGTCCACCGGGCGTCCGGATTTCGCCGCCAGCGTCCGGAGGAGCTGCACGGGGCGTCCACCAGAACGCCGTCGCAGCTTCCCGAAAGTTTTCCCGGAAGGATGTTTCCGTCCCATCCTTCGGCATGAATATTGGAAAGCGACGCGTAACCGGCGCGTTTGCGGAGTTCCTCCAAGGCGCCCGGCCGGATGTCCGTCGCGGTTACAAGTCCTTTTCCGCCCATCAGAGAGGCCAGCTGAAGGGCTTTGCCGCCCCCTCCGGCGCAGACGTCCCACCAGGATTCCCCGGGGGACGGCGCACACGCCAGCCCGATGCACTGGGAGGAGAGGTCCTGCACCTCGATCCGGCGCTGCCGGTAGGACTTCAGGTTCAGGAGGTTCACATGGGGATTGCGGACTATCAGGGCATTTGAAATCCGGGAATGGGCTTCCGTCTCCACACCTTCCCGTTTCAACTGTTCCCGGACCTTTTCCGTGTCGGCCACCTGTACCCGGAGCCAGAGCGGCGGGCGCCTTTGCATATACATCCCGAAGGTTTCGTCGACGGGAAAGGAAATCTCTCCGCGCGCCCAGTCCGGCAGAACGCAGTCCCAGCCGGAGACGGATTTGCCGCATCCCGCAAGGGACAGAAACGCTTCCAGACGTTTCAACGGGGAGTCCAGAGATAAAAGTGCGGAAAAGGAGCCGGGATTCATGCCGACCGTTTCCAGCCAGCCGGAGCAGACCGGGTCCGTAATTCCTTCCGTCGCGGCTCCGCCGAGGGCGTACCATTCCGGGGAATGGGGCCGCTTCCCAAACGCCTCGCGGAGCGGCCCGAACCAGCGCAGGACCGCAAACACGACCTCTCCGTACAAACGGCGGTCGCGCGAACCGATCCTGCGATCGTTCCGGAAATGGTTCCGCAGCCAGGCGTCCGCGGGAATTCTGTCCGTGAAAACGGCGTCCAGGGTGCGCTCCAGGATCGCGATACACATGATCCCCTGGGTTTTCACCCGGGAGCTTTTCATCGGATTTACATTCAAAACGCTCCTCCTTGTCCGGACGCACTACAGCCAGGTGAGGAAAGGAGCCGACAGCAATCCGCCGGGCGCCCGGTATTCTTCCAGCTGGTTGGCCAGCGTATTGAACACCTGGATGTCGAGACGGTGCGCCCCGCAGATTTTTCCGAGACGGAAACGGTAAGGCGCCCAGACGGCGCGTCCGAGAAAGTTTCCGTCCAGACTGACCTCGCAGACACATTCCACATCGGGAAGACAAAGAACCGCGTCGCGTCCGTCGCCCTCGAGGGAGAAGTGATACGTGGCCGCGCCGGAATAGAAGGGATGTCCCTGATCGGCCCACGAAGACGCCTGAAGCTGTCCCGAGCGTTTCCGGAGCCGGATTTCGCAGCATTCCGGTTCGAACAGCGTCAAATTGTAAATCTCATATACCTTTCTGCCGAACTCGCCGGAGACCTTTGCCTCCGCATCGAATTCTCCCGCCAGATATATTGGCGTTTCCCATTCGGTCTCCGGGAAATCAAGCGTGAATTCCCCCGCTTTTATCTCCACGGGATATTCCACATAAACATCGTCGAAAACCTTCACCGGTTTTCCGCCGGAAAGGATTTTGCCGTTCAGGGAGACCTTGCCTTCGAGTGCCTTCGGAACCTGAACGGCCGTTTTTTCCAGTGCTTCGGCCGCGGTCCATCCTGCATTTTTGTGGAACGGAACCCGGTTGGGAGAATCCCACGTCACCGGGACGGGGAATTCGAGCGGGACCGTTTTTTCCGGCCGGAACGGAGAACGGTATTCTTCATACGGACCGCCGATGACGGCGATTTCGCCGGGTTCGAGTTCAAGCGCGATCCTCCGGGTCCCGAAAGAGAGTGTGCCGCGAAGCGCCGAATCGCTCCAGAGATTCGAGACCAGCATGCATTTGGAGCCGTCGGCAAGCGTGCGGATCATCCAGCAGAGCTCGCCGCTGTCGAACGTCGCCTCGGGCGGAGGAAGCTCCGGAAGGGTGTCCGCCATGGGGTCCAGCGCACAAGGGAAGGAGGCGGCGTGCGCCCGGTCGGTGATAACATAAGCATACGCGGCGCGGTTGAGGCGGTCGCAGAGCTCAAACAGCTTCGAACCGTCGCCGCCGCGCCAGATTTCGGGTGTTGGGTCGATTACGGCGATATTGGGCGCATACTCGCCCAGCGCGGCGATCATGCAATATTTGGCAAAGAAATCGTTGATCTCCCGCACCGCGTGGCGCAGGGACCCTTTGGTGAACTCGGGCGGCGCGAAAAATTTGGTGCTCCCGAACAGACGGTGATGAACCGCGTGCGGAACGAAGAAATTGATCCCCTGAAGGATCTGCCAGGCGCCGATCTGCCGGAGCAGCGCCGGAGTCGCGCCCCAGTTGGTCGCGGCGAACGCCTCGCAGAGCGTGCGTTCCCTGCGGTGCATATAGGAGACGCCGGCCGCATATTTGGCGCGCACATCCCACCGGGTCTGGCGGAAAGCGGGATTGACGAAGCGTTCCGGAACAATTGTCCCGCCCCGGGACACCGAAGGCACGAAATAACGGCGGTCAAAATGGGTGCCGCCGTCGAGCATGGCCAGTTCATGATCCGTTCCCGGATAATCGCAATACGAGGCGAGCGCAAGATACTCTCCCTCGGAAAACACGGAGGAACGCTGACACTGTTTTGCGGTGAACGGGCCGGTATCGGAGGTATGGAAAGAGTATTTCAGACCGTTGGCTTTGCACCATTCGTAATTGTTTTTAAACCAACGGTGATAGAGATCGGAGGCCAGACGCCAGTAATCGGCGGAGGCGTCGGGAGCCCGGCCTTCCAGGATGTCCGGCAGAAAGGGTTCGATGTCATACCCGAACCGGGCGCGAAAATCGGCGGAGAAGTCTTTGGACCACGGAAAATACACCTTTCCGTCGAGAGAAGGAAGATGGCCCGGCATGCACCGGCGGTTGTCGGCGTCGGAAAAGAAACCGGCCATGGGATTGTTGAAGTACTTTCCGAGCCGTTTTTTGTATTCCTCGTAGACCCATTGGATGAAGAGGCGGGAGCTTTCCGGCTCCTCGAATGCGGGAAAGCCCCATGGAACGTCCGCCGGAACGATTTTTCCGTCGGGGGTCCGGGTCAGACGCTGCTGTTTGAGGTGCGGGGCGGAGTCGGCGATCCGGCGTCCGGCGTCTCCCGGGGGAAAATCCCAGCCGTCGTTGATCCAGATCCGCAACCCGTATTTGCGGGCCGCGACCAGAAAATTTTCGATCGTCTTGAACCAGAAATCGGAAAGATAAAGCTCAGGATCGAATCCCGTGGGCGGCTTGTTGAACAGGATGCAGCCGCCGTATCCGGCGTCCTTGAGACGGCGCATGCCTTCGTCGGCGCTTCCGGCGTTCAGTTCTTCCGGGACGGTCGTGTTCAGAAAATAAAAGGGGATCGGCCGGAATTCATCCATATTGCTCATCGTTTTCTGCTCTTTCTGTCGTTTCGAATTGTCATAACCGATACTATAGAGGACGGAAGAAAAGATTTCAAGGGGAAACCATTCATCCTGTTTCCAAAAATGCGGACTTCGGAAAAAATTCCGGTTTCTTTCCCCGGAGACTTGAAAAACAGTATTTATGGATTATTTTTATATTTGTAAACAAATAACTAAACAATCCTCTGTTGAAGGTATGGAGAAATATGGAAAACTATGATGTGGCGATCATCGGAGCGGGCGTGACCGGGGCGGCGACCGCTTATACGCTGTCGCGCTACGAACTGCGGATCGCCCTGCTGGAAAAGGCGGCGGATGTCGGATTCGGGGTATCCAAGGCCAATTCCGGGATCGTGCACGGCGGATTTCATTATCCGCTGACCACCTTGAAGGGGCGTCTGGAAATCCTGGGCAACCTGATGTTTGAGAAACTGCAATACGAGCTTGGATTTCCTTTCCGGCGCTGCGGCATCGTCGTGGCCGCGTTTTCCGAAGAGGAAATGAAGGAGGTCCGGAAACTGTACAAGCGCGGACGCGAAAACCATGTCCCCCGGATCGAACTCTGCGACCGGGAGCGGATGCTGCATCTGGAACCCAAACTGTCCCCGGAAGTCGTGGGCGGCCTTTACGCGCCGAACGGCGGCGTGGTGGAGCCCTACCGTTATGTGTTCGCCCTGACGGAACTGGCCGGGTTGAACGGCGTAGAGCTTTTCACCCGCTGTGAAATCGTCCGGGCGGTACGGAAAAACGACCTGTGGGAGCTGTCCGATGCGTCCGGACGGGTTTTCCGCGCAAAATATGTGATTAACGCGGCCGGGCTTTACGCGGACGAGGTTTCCCGGATTTTCGGGGCCGAAGAGTTCAAAATCGTCCCGCGCAAGGGGGAGGAATTCCTGCTGGACCGCAATTCAAAGGCGTATCCGTCCAAGGTCGTGTTTCCGGTGCCGACGGGTCACTCCAAAGGCGTGCTCGTGATCCCGACGGTCGAAGGGACGACCATGGTGGGGCCGACGGCGGAAATCGCGGAGGACAAGCAGGACACCTCCACCACCCGGGCGAACTTCAAACAGGTGTTCTCTCTCGCTAGGAAGATGGTCCCCGCCGTTTCCGAACGCGACCTGATCACCAGTTTCAGCGGATCGCGCCCGAGCATAAAAGGCGAGGATTTCCTGATCGAGCCCTCGAAGAAAGTCCCCGGCCTGATCCATGCGGCGGGCATCCAGTCGCCCGGCCTGACCGCCTCGCCAGCAATCGGCGGATACATCCGCGACCTCCTGAAGGAACAGGGACTGGTGCTCCGGGAGAAAACAAACGTCGTCCGTTCCCTGCCGCCCATGCCCGCCATCCGCAGCATGAGCCCCGAGGAAGCGGACCTCCTGCACAAAGACGACCCGGCGTGGACCCGGATCGTCTGTCGCTGCGAGAGCGTTTCCGAAGCCGAAATCGTGGACGCGATCCGCAAGGGGCACACCACGCTCGACGGCATTAAATTCTACACCCGCGCCGGAATGGGCCGCTGCCAAGGCGGCTTCTGCTCCTACCGGATTCTGAAAATCATTGCGCGGGAAACCGGCATGACCCCGGAGGAGATCACCAAACGGGGCCGGACCGGCACGATTCTCCGCGGGCACATCGGCATGAGGGAAAAAAAGAAATGAAGACGGAAAATGTTGACATTGCCGTCATCGGCGCGGGAGCGGCCGGATTGAGCGCAAGCGCGGTCTGCGCGCAGGCGGGTCTCCGCACACGGGTGATCGACCGGGAGGAAGCGCCGGGCGGGGTTCTGCTCCAATGCATCCACAACGGCTTCGGACTTCACTATTT
Organism: Lentisphaerae bacterium ADurb.Bin242; assembly: GCA_002069785.1. Taxonomy (GTDB): domain Bacteria; phylum Verrucomicrobiota; class Lentisphaeria; order Victivallales; family UBA1829; genus SIG94. Next base: position 41,435 of record MWCA01000011.1, read on the forward strand.
CCACGAGGAGCTGACGGGGCCGGAGTATGCGGCGCGTCTGGTGGAGAAAGCCCGTGCCGCCGGAGTCGAGTTCCAGATGGAAGCGTGCGTGATGAAGCTCCGCGACCTCGGGAATGAAAAGGAAGTGACCGTTTATTCGGGCGCGGACGGCGTGACCATCGTGCGTGCGAAAGCGGTGATTCTCGCGATGGGGTGCCGGGAGCGCAGCCGCGGAAACCTCGGCATTCCGGGCGACCGCGTGGCCGGGGTCTTCACCGCCGGGCTGGCGCAGCGGTTCCTGAACATCGACGGGTTTGTCCCCGGTTCCAGCGCCGTGATCGTGGGGTCCGGCGACATCGGCCTCATCATGGCGCGCCGTCTCACGTGGTGCGGGATTCAGGTCAAGGCCGTGGTGGAGATTCTTCCCTATCCCTCCGGGCTGAGCCGGAACATCGCCCAGTGTCTCGACGACTTTCACATTCCGCTGCGTCTTTCCACGACGGTGACCGGAATTCACGGACACGACCGCGTGGAAAGCATCGGCATCGCCCCGCTGGTGAACGGGGAGCCGGACCTCTCCCGCGAGGAGATCATTCCCTGCGACACTGTATTGTTCTCGGTCGGGCTGATCCCCGAGAATGAGCTTTCCCGCCAGTGCGGAATCGAGATCAATCCGTCCACGAACGGCGCATGGGTCGACGGTTCGCTGATGACCGGCGTCCCCGGCATTTTCGCCTGCGGGAACGTGCTGCACGTCCATGACCTGGTGGACTTCGTATCCGAGGAGTCCGAAAACTGCGCCGCGAACGCCGTCGAATATGTGAAAAACGGTTCTCTCCCGTCGGAAAAACAGCTCCGGACGACTGCCGCCGACAACCTTTCGTATGTGGTGCCGAACGCCTGCCGCCGGGGCGTGCCGACCCGCTTTTCCATGCGTCCGAAAGTGCTTTGCCGCCGGGCGGAACTTCTGGTGAAAGGGGAAGGCGGAACCGTTCTTCTGCGGAAAAAACTTCAGCATGTCAAGCCGGCGGAAATGATCACGGCGGACCTTCCGGGCGAATGCACGGCGTCCTGCCCGGAAAAAACGGAGCTCCGTTTCGGGCTTCATCCGGAAGAGAAGGCGGAGGCATGAAAAAACACACCCGGATCTGTATCGTCTGCCCGGCGGGCTGTCATCTGGAGATTCTGGAGAACGACGACGGTTCGTTCACCGTTTCCGGCAACACGTGTCCGCGGGGCAAAGCCTACGCGCTCAACGAGATGCGGGACCCGCGCCGGGTCGTGACCGCCGTCGTGCCGGTCAATTCCGCAAAAACCGCATGTCTTCCGGTCCGGACGGACGCCCCGCTCCCCGTCGCCCTTATTGACCGACTGCTGAAAAAATTGTATTCCATGCGCCTTGAAGTTCCGGTAAAAGCGGGTATGGTACTGATTCGCGACTTTGAAGGAACCTCCGTGAATGTCGTGCTGACGCGCGGCGCGGAAGAATGAGGAAGAAGGGGAACTGTGGAAAGCGACTGGAACCGTTTGAAAAAAATCCGCCATGTGGTCATGGACATGGACGGCACCATTTATCAGGGGAAAAAACTCTATCCGACGACCCTGCCGTTTCTGGCGCTCCTGCGTTCCTTCGGCATCGGCTACACCTTCCTGACCAACAACTCCTCGCGCGGGATTCCGGAATACCTGAAGCACCTGGAGGATTTCGGAATCCGGGTCGAATCCCGGCAGATGGTCTCCTCCACCATCAACACGGTGGATTATCTGCGGCGGAACCGCCCGGACATCCAGCGGCTGTTTCTCCTCGGGACGAAGAGTTTCCGGGAGGAGATCGTTTCTTACGGTTTCACCGATGTGCCGATGGAAGAGGAACCCGAGGCGGTTGTGGCTGCATTCGATCCAAAACTCGATTTTGAGCGATTGTGCAAGGCCGCGTGGTGGATCAGGCACGGCAAACTCTGGATTTGCACCCATCCCGATCTGGAATGTCCGACCGAACTGGACACCACCCTGGTCGACTGCGGTTCGGTCGCGGCCTGTCTGCGGACGGTTTCGGGAAAGGAGCCGATCGTGCTCGGCAAGCCGAACCGCGAGATGATGGATACGATCCTGACGGTCAACCACGTCCGGGCGGATGAAACGCTGATGTGCGGCGACCGCATGTATACGGACATTCAGCTGGCCGTCAATTCAGGCGTGGCGGGCGTCCTGATCTCTCCCCTCCCGCACGAACAGGTGCCCGGCAACATCGCAACATGGACCGTTCCACATCTGGGGGTTCTCGGCGAATGGCTCTCCCGCGCCAGGGAAATATGAGATTCAGATCACCACGGTGAGAATGTTCCAGCCGTCGCGGCGGACATAGTGGACGGATTTCGAGAAGTTGCGCACGAGATAAAGTCCCAGCCCCCCTTCGGAACGCTCCTCCAGAGGACGGTGCAGATCCGGACCGGGCTGTTCCCACGGATCGAACTCGACGCCGTCATTCATCAGGGTGAACGTGAGCCGGTCGTCCTCGTCCTCCAGGATTACTTTGATGGAATGGGTTTTCCCGTCCCGGAACGCATATTTGACGACATTGGTGAGGAGTTCCTCGTAAACGAGACTCAACTGGTAACTCTTTCGTTCCGACAACCCCGCCTGTTCGGCAAAGCGCTGAACGAAACAGGAGGCGCGGGCAACGGATTCAAGCGTATTTTCGGTCGTGAATTCCAATCTGCCGGACATCGGGAGAGCCTCATTTCTGAAAGAAGCCGGAACCGGTCAATCTTTCTTCTGAAGAAGAGCCAGCGCCTTGGAAAAATCGTTTGCAATGGGCATGATGGCGGAAAATCCGGCCGTCTCCAGCGCTTCCAGAACCACCGGCTGGGGATTGTAAAGAACGATTTTCTCGTTATGCGCGCGCAGATTTTTCGCCGCGCTGAGAAGCATCCGCATGCCCAGGGACGCGATGAATCCCACCTCGGTCATGTCCACGATGGCGGACTTGGCTTTGGCCCCCACCAGAGACGTAAATTCCAGTTCAACGGACTTCACTCCATCAATATCCAAGCGTCCTGACAAGGCTACGTGCGTGTAGTCTCCATTCGTTTTGATAATTTTGAGTTCCATTTCCGCCCTCCCTGGTTACGCCCCGCTTCCAATGCCGAGTCCAATAAGCGTAATTTACAGCGGAAACCGTAAAAATGCAAATCGAATCCGCAAAAATACGCGGCGGGCTGCTTCCGGATATCAGAGGTCCATCACCCGGTCAAGCCGCTGACAGCCGATCCTCATGACCGGCAGCGTTTCCGTGAAGCCGAACCGCTCTTTCGTCCGCCGCAAATCCGCCTCGTCTCCGCTGATGATGTATTTCGGCCCCGGAATCTCCTGAAAACGCAGCCTTTTCGGACGGTTCAGCGTATCCATCAGAAGCACTCCCTCCGGGAAGTCCATCACGGAAGACGCGAAAATCAGCGAGGGCGCGTCCGCGTCAAACGTGACGAACACATGAAGCGCTTCCCCCTCTTTGAGCTTTTCGTTCAGAAAGGACAAGATTTTCTGCGGCTTGAAAGAGTCCCGGGCATAGTAGGGCATCAGGAAGTCATCCCGTTTCCCGCTTTCCCCGAACAGAATCCGGCTCGCGGTCTCGGAGCGCTCTTGAAAAAGAAGAATGCAGAAAACCCCCTGTAAAAGGAAAGGCGCCAGCAGAAAAATGCGTCTGTTCTCCATTTTCCGGAGATAAGCGCAGAGCATATGCGACAGCAGGAAAAGCCAGACCGCCGTCAGCGGGAAAAACACCCTCGGGAACGGAGGCGTCCGGAAAAAACAGTACACCCCCGCGGGAATCAGGAAGATCAGCAGGCCGCAGACGCAATTCCAGCGAAGTTTCGGAATCTTTTTCCAGATCCGGAACGCACCCGCAAGACAAAACGGCAGGAATCCCGCGAAAATCAGCCCCGTCACCACGTACAGATTCGCGGCCGCCGCAGACGCGGAATGCCAGCCTTCCCCCAGCCGGATGCAGCCGATGAACTTTTCCAGAATCGGCAGATAAAATACCGCCAGCGCGACCACCGGACACACAAACAGAAAGAGGCTCCGCCGGATTCCGCCGGGTCCGCGCCGCATCAGCGCCGGAAGGAAAAACAGGGCGGCCGCCTCCATCGCGGCCAGATTCGTGGGCGCGGTCCCGGCCGACAGCAGGCAGAGCGCAAAGTACAGCACGTACTGCCGGAACCGGGGCGCCCTGAGGATTTTCTCCCCGCAGAGCATCAGCAGCACCGTCAGGAAAAATCCAAGGCTGTATCCGCGCACGCCCGTTGAAAACAGCGCAAAGGTCATGCTGACGGAGAAAAAGGCCGGAAGCGCCGTTCCCGCGAGAATCCCGCAGGAACGCAGCAGTCTCCGGCACAGAAGAAAAACGGCCGCCGCGCCGAAAATCATCGGGGGAATCCGGAAAAAATAATAGGGATAGTTCATTACGCTTCCGACCGTGGAATACCAGAGCTTTTCGAGCAGCGTGAACACAATGTGGTTGTTCGGAATTTCATATGAGAAATAAATCCGTTCCAGCGGCAATTTCATCAGCAGCTGGACCGTCAGGACTTCGTCGAACCAGAGCATCCGGAAGAACAGCCAGAAGGAGGAAAACACCGCGACCGCGCACACGAACCACGGCAGCACTTTCTTCCAGTGCGCGTATTGGACGTTGATTCTCATGATCCCCGGAGTTTCCCTCTTTGGACGCCTTTACGGAATCGGAAGCTGACGATCCGCATCCACCCACAGGATGCTCTGCGGAATTCCGCCGTGAAACAGCCGGACGTTGTTGTACCGGGAGTGGATGACGGTCAGGTTGAACGGCGAAAATAAAAACAGGTACGGTTCTTCCTCATGGATCAGCCGGTGAAACGCATGATACAGTTTCGTGCGTTCCGCGGGGTCGAAACACACCCGGATCCGGTCGATCAGCTCATCCGCCTGCTTGTTGACAAACCCGATGTGATTGCTGGAGGCGGCCTGCTCCGCCTCCGACGAATACCAGAGCTGATACGGATCGGGCTTGAGCGTGCCGGTCCACCCCAGCGCGCAGGCGTCGAACTGCTTCTTTTCGAGACGCTGGACCAGGACGGACCACTCGATCCCCAGCAGTTCCATCTGGACTCCGGCTTTCTTCATGTCCTCCTTGATGACCGGAAGCATTTTCTGATAGGTGACGCCCGTATTCGGGAAGACCACGGTGAACCGGAGTTTCCGTCCGTCCTTTTCGAGAACCCCGTCGTTGTCGGTGTCCTTCCAGCCGGCTTCCGCCAGCAGCGCGGAGGCCTTCTTCACATCGAAGGAATACGGCAGGATCGACGGATCGTAGGCCGCGCTCTGTTTCGGGAAGGGACCGGAAACCGGCGTGGCGAGGTCGAAGAAAATCTCTTTCAGGATTTTTTCGCGGTTGACCAGATGGCTCAGCGCCTGCCGGACCCTCCTGTCCTGAAAGACCGGATTTTTGAGGTTGAGGCCGATGTAGTTGTATGCCGAACCCGGATAAGCGTATTTTTTCAGGAAGCCGTCTTTGCCGAATTCGGGGGACGAAGTGCGGTTGACCCACTGGTCGGGCGTGAGGTTGTCCATGTCCAGCTCCTTGGAAAGCAGCGCCTGGAGGCGGGTGTTCGGATGCTGGATGATGTCGAACGCGACCGTTTCGATCGGAGGCATGATCCCGAGCTGGCGCCCGTAGTAATTCTCGAAGCGGCGCAGCAGAATCCGTTTGCCCTTCTCCCATTTTTCGAAACGGTAGGGACCGCATCCGACCAGCATCCGGTTCCGGGCGTGGTCGTCGTTGAACTTCTTCCCGTCGAACGGCCCTTCGTAGGCGTGATACAGATGACGGGGCAGGGGAAGAAGCGAAAGCGTCATGTCCTCGATCAGGAAATACGGCCGGCTCCAGACCGCCTCGAATTCATAGTCGCCGAGGAGGTTGACCGATTCGAGGTCCTTGTAGTAGACCCGGAGCGGGGCGCAGTCGACTTCCGGATTCTTGATCACATCCGCATAGAACTTCACGTCGTGCGCGGTGACTTCCCTGTTTTTCCATTCCTTTCCGGTGACCGGGTCCTTGAAGTCGTGCCACAGCACGCCCTTGCGCAGCTTGACGCGAATCCGCCGCCTGTCGGGGGACATCGACCAGGATTCCGCCAGCAGCGGCTCGAAATTCCCCTCGCCCTTGTCCTTGAAATTCCGTTCGGCGAGGGAGTCGGTGACTTTTCCCCAGACCTGGGAAACATAGGCGTCGTTGTTGATCAGCATGTTCATGTTGCCGACATCCGCGCCGAAGGCCGTGATCAGGCGTCCGCCCTCGACGGCCTTCGGGTCGAAATACTCCGCGTTCGCCGCCGGAACTCCGCTCTTCCCCATCCGCAAATCCGAAGAATCCGGACTTCCGGCACCCGGCCGGACGGACGATATTTTCGATTCCATTCTTTTGACGGTTCTCGTGAGTTCCTCCAGCGCATAGCGGTGACGGTCGATCGCCGTCACAACCACCACGCTCATCGCAAGGGCAAATATGAAAAACAAGGTCATAATCACATTCAGGTAGGTATTCTTATTCATTTCATTCCTTTCCGGTTCAACGCCGTCGTGTCCCATTCTTTCCCGTCCCGGTGAAAAGACGGGCGGGGGTATTTTCCGGTAATTATATTCCCTTTTTGCTTGAAAAACAAGCCGCCGGAGGATAAAGTTTTCCAGATATTCGCAAAATTCCACCCTCTTTCTGAAAGGACTGTTTCATGGGAGCCATTGAAAAATCGTATCTTGCGGCAAAAGAACAATACGCTTCGGCTGGAGTCGACACGGATTCCGTTCTGGAACGGCTCCGGAAAGTCAGCCTCTGCATCCATGCGTGGCAGGGCGACGATGTCGTCGGGTTCGAAAATACCGACCATCCGCTCACCGGCGGCTGCCAGGTCACCGGCAATTATCCCGGACGCGCCCGGACCGCCGATGAACTCCGCAAAGACCTGGACGCCGCTCTCCGTCTGATTCCCGGCAAACACCGGGTCGGCCTTCAGGGACATCAGGTGGACCGCATGTTCCCCGGCGTCGACCGCGACGCCTACACCATCGAAAATTTCTCCTCCTGGCTGGACTGGGCGAAAAGCCGCAGAATCGGCATGGATATCGCCCCCGCGTTCTACTCCCATCCCAAGCTCGACCACGGCTTGTCCCTCTCCCATCCCGACCGCGCTGTCCGTAAATTCTGGATCGATCACGGCATCGCCTGCCGCAAAATCGGCGCCGCGTTCGGAAAAGCCCTCGGCACTCCCGCCGTCTGTAATTTCTGGGCTCCGGACGGCTTCAAGGACATCCCAGGCGACCGTTTTTCTCCCCGTCTGCGCCTGATGAAATCGCTGGAGGAATGCTTCGCGGAAAAAATTTCCCCGAAACTGGAACGCGACGCCGTCGAATCCAAGCTCTTCGGGATCGGGACCGAGTCCTGCACCGTCGGCTCCCATGAGTTCTACATGCTCTTCGCCGCAAAACACAACAAGATGCTTTGTCTCGACACCGGCCACTTCCATCCGACCGAATCCGTCGCCGACAAGCTTTCCGCCATCTTCTGCATGATGGATGAACTCCTCCTCCATGTCAGCCGCGGCGTCCGCTGGGACAGCGACCACGTTCTGGTCCTCAACGACGAACTTCTCGCGATTGGACGGGAGGCCTCCGTTTACGGCTGCCTGGACAAAATTCACATCTCGCTGGATTATTTCGACGCCAGCATCAACCGCATCGCCGCATGGGTCATCGGCAGCCGCAACATGCAGAAGGCCCTCCTGATCGGAATGCTCGAACCGCAGGACATCCGGGAGTATGAGAAGAAATGGAATTTCACCGCCCGCCTCGCCGCGGAGGAAAGCGCAAAAACCCTCCCGTGGGGCGACGTCTGGCGCTGTTTCTGCCTGAAAAACGATGTCCCGCAGGACACGGATTTCATGCGTGAAATCAACGCCTACGAAAAGAAGGTTCTGGCCGTCCGCAAATGACGGAACCTTTTTTACGCTCGATTTTCCGGAGTGACGGAAATCTGACGCCGGAAATGACGGAGTTGTAAAACCGGAGCCGGCGTCGGCCTTCTAATGGATTTCCGAACGCTTCCGCTCGAACGGAGGCGTTTCGGAAAGGGTCTGCGCATAGGCGTTGAGCGTGTTGTCCCGGAGATTCTCCAGCTGCCGGATTTTCCAGCGCAGATGCCAGGCCCCGCCGACATAATCCATGCGGGGCTCCCAGCCGAGCGCGGAATCGTTGTCCGCATACGGAAGGACCGCTTTCACGTTCTCCAGTTCGGCGGCAATGATCTTTTTCATGTCGCCGATCATTTCCAGCGCGCGTTCCAGATCGGGTTCGATCTCGATCCGGCGGTTCAGGATGAACCATCTCTTGGTATGGAGCATCGTGCGGAGGGCGGCCCCGAAGAATTTTCCGACGCCGAGAATCTTTTCCGCGTTCCTTTTCTTGAACTCCGGAACGGACGCCAGCGCCTCCTCCATGAGAGCCTCCCCCTTCTCCCACAGCGGCAGCACTTTCGTCTCCAGATGGCGGATGTCCTCGTGCATCATGCGGCCGCAGGCGGTGCCGCCGAAAACCATTTCGGGGAAATAGGCCGGATGAATCAGCCGTGCGCCGAAGCTGTTCAGCGGGGTCATGGGATACTTCATGTCCTGCTCCACAAACGGATAAAGATAAGGCAGGAAAACCAGCGGATAGGCGGCGCCGACGCGGAGCGGTCCGCACTGGTCGCCGAAACTGGGAGCATAATAATTCATGGATTCGCTCCAGAGCGCCCAGGCTTCGACCGCCTTGTCCGCGCTCTCCTCGCAGAAGTCGCGGACGGCAATCCTGCGCAGGATATCCCCCATATCGCATTCGGGCGACCAGAAGCTCCATTTGGAGCATTCGGCGATAACGCCGGGATACCAGCCGAAATGGTGGGAATCCATCAGTCCGGAGAGCCCCTGGTTCCGCCGGGAGCGGTGGATGCCTTCATACCGTTTGAACCACTGCTGCGGAACCGGGATATACGGGACCGTCCCGAGGTCCCAGGTGCGTCCGGCGGTGTTGGTCATGGAATAAAGCCGGAGGTTCGCTTCATGGGCGGCATCGGCCTGGACATCGTAGCTCCGGCTCGGTCCCGGAAACGTGATGGAATAATCGGGCTGCATGACGGTATGATGCTCGAAACGGCGTTGTTCGTACATCTCGAACGTCGCCATCAGGGAAACATCCCCGGACAGATGCAGAACCATTTCGCGCTGGGCCTCCTGCGGAGAACGGCCGAATCCGTAGGTCCAGAAAATGATGTCCGCCTCCGGGTTGTATTTCCGGCAGGCGTTCTTCACCGCGTCCACCCACTGGGGATAATCGCTGCACGGGAACCAGCCGGACCCGGGCTTGTCGCCGCAGATTCCCTGGGTGTAGGGGTTTTCACCTCCGGGAGTGGTCAGGTGGCTGTTCGCGCGCGGGTCTTTGGTTGGAAATTCGCACGATTCGCTGACAAGGATCAGCCCTTTCGCTTCGGGGGAATGCCGGAAGAGCGCCCCGAACCGGCTGTCGAAAAAGGCATCGGCGCCGGATTCGTCCGGATGCTTGTATCCATCGAGATAACTGTAAAAATAAGTATCGAGCCCATATTCCAGGCCGCGCCGGATCAGGGAATGGAAGTCCAGCGGCCCCTGCCGGGTCATGTCGGGCCCGGTCACGAACAGGATGATGGAGTCGAACCCGGCGTGCGCGATCCGGGAAAGCTGGGCGTCGGGGAACTGGTCTAGCCCATACCCGGAGTGGGTCATGCGGGGAGAAAAAAGAGGTTCGCGGCGGATGACTTTTCCGGTCCGTTCGAGGATCGGCTGTTCGCGGAGATTCATCAGGTCTTCCAGGAAATAGCCGCCGTTGGCCGCTCCGATCCAGGAATCGCCGAGGAGGGTGACGCGGTCGGCCGTGACCTCATAATCGTATCCGCGGCCGCGGGATTGGGTGTCTTTTTCGGAAAAGACGATGCTCCGGAGAGCCGTCTCCGCCTCGATTTTCAAGGAAAGGTTCATGCTGACGAGCAGATAATTCTGGAAATCGAGCGTGGCCCGTGTCAGTCCGGCGGAAGCCGTTTCCGGCAGCACGATCCGCCAAGATTCGTCCAGCTTCACTTCATTTTTCCGGCACGGAGGCGCCTGGGGATTCCGGCGGTCCGGCGAATGCACCTGTTCGAGAAATTTCCGGAACTCATAGGGGACTTCTGTTTTCATCTTGCCGACATATCCTTATTTTGCAATCATTTGCAGTTGTTTTTCCTCTCCGTTCAAAACCGTTTTTGCGACGATGGAGACTGTTTCCGGGCCTCTCACCCAGACCGCGCACTTTCCGTGAAACGCATTCGCATGCGGCAAGGGAAACGGCTTGACGGAAGTGGGATCGCCCGCATCGGCGGCCACGATTTTTCCGCTGCTCTCGAAGTCGATCCGTCCGGACGCGTGCGGACACAGGTTGCCGTCGCGGTCGACAACGGAAACCGTCGCGAAGACCATTTCCCCGCACCGCTCCCATTCCATCTCCAGATGATCGGGAGCGCCCGCCGTCCGGATTTCCGTCGAGGCGAGAATCTTTCCGTCGTCGTCCAGCGCGTTCACCTTCAATACGCCGGGCCGGTACGGCACCCGGCTCCAGACATGCCGGTATGTGCCGAAAAGTTTTTTGGGATTTTTCGCATGAACGCCGCAGGAAACGCCGTTCACAAAGAGTTCCACGCGCCGGAAGGAAGAGTAGCATTGCACGGGAATGCACTTTCCCTCGAAGCCCTCCCAATTCCAGTGAGGCATGAGATGCAGCACCTTCCGGTCCGTCCAGCGGGAGCGGTAGAGCCAAGCGCGGTCCTTTGGAATTCCGCAGAGGTCGAAAATGCCGTAGAACGAGCTGCGGACGGGCCACTCCTCCCGGTAGGGCGTGGGTTCGCCGAGATAGTCGAAACCGGTCCAGACGAATTCGCCCATGACGAACGGATTGTCGTCCTGTCCCTTGAATTCATGGTCGGGCGTGGTGGCGCCGGGGGAGTTGCAGAGGTCGAAGCTGTCGATCTGACGGTTTTCCTTGCGCCCGAGCTCCTCGAAAATATGACCGGAGTATTCACCGCGCGAACTGATCGTGGAGGCGCTTTCGGAGGAATACACGGCGGCCTCCGGAAACGCGGCGTGATACTTCGAATAGATGTAGGGTTTGTAATTGAACCCCTTGACGTCGACGACGTCGAACAGCCCGCCCGTGAGGCTGTCGTCGACATTGTTGAGTCCCGCGGTCGTCGGGCGCGTCGGGTCCTCATCGTGACAGATGTCGCAGAGACGGCGAGCGACGGCGGGCCCCTCCGGATAGTACTGCTCGTCGATCTCATTGCCGATGCTCCACATCATGACGCACGGATGGTTGGCGTCGCGCCGGATCATGTCGCGCAAGTCGCGTTCTCCCCATTCATCGAACAGGAGATTGTATCCGCGGGGTGTTTTCGGCCGTTTCCACTCGTCGAAAGCCTCGCAGATGACCAGGAATCCGAGTTCGTCGCAGAGGTCGAGCATTTCGGGATCGGGCGGATTGTGGGAGGTCCGGATCGCGTTGCAGCCGATGGAGGCCAGAAGGTTCAGGCGGTGCCTCGTGATGTCGCGGTTCACCGCCGCGCCGACCAGCCCCAGATCGTGATGGAGGCACATCCCCTGAAACTTCATGGACACGCCGTTGATGAGAAATCCTTTGTCCGGATCGAATACAAGATCGCGGAATCCGAACCGGGTTTCGATCCGTTCCGAACCGAGAATTGAAACGATAGTATAAAGAACGGGAGAACCGGGCTGCCAGCGTTCCGCATTTTTGCACTCGAATTCCGTACGAAAATCCGTAACACCGGAAGAAGTCTCCGAAGACAATTCTTTCCCGGACGGATCGAGCAGAAGGGTTGTCAGAGGGACCTTTTTCCCTGTCGGGTTCTCGATGGAGGTGCGGAGGAAGACTTTGTCCCCTTCCGTATGAATCCGGATGCCGTGATACGCGATATGAACTGAATCCGTCACCGCCAGCCGGACATGACGGTAAATCCCGGCGCCCGGATACCAGCGGCTCGCCCTGGGAAGATTTTCCGCGCGGACGGCCAGCAGATTCTCTCCGTTCCGCACGAACGGCGTGAGGTCTACGGCGAAGGAGGCATAGCCGGAAGGGCGTCCGCCCGCACAGTGTCCGTTGCAGAAGACTTCGGAGCGGCTCATGATCCCGTCGAATTCGACGCGAACCGATTGTCCGGGCTTCCAGTCCAGCCGGAAGTGTTTCCGGTAGAATCCCCGCCCGACATGCGGAAGTCCGCCGGTCCGCCCCGGATGGCAATACGTCGTGCGGACATTCCGTGTCGGATCGACGATCACGATCTCCGGATCGTTGTCCTTCGAGAACGGCCCGGCGATGGCCCAGTCGTGCGGAAGATCGACGGTTTCCCAGGAATGGTCGTCCAGCGCTTCCCGTTCGAAGCCGTTCCTTTCCTCGCGCGTAAACAGCCAATTCTGTTCAAACGGATTCACTTTGAAAACGGCTCCCTTTTAATTTCGGCGGTGAGATTCAGCGTATATCGTTTTGTGGAATAGTTCAGTTGTTCGGGGGCAAACGTGTTTTTACCATAATTCTGTGCATGTCCATCCAGCAGACCCGCATTGAAACTGTAGTTCGGGTGCGGCGCCCATTGCGAAGCGTTATCGTAGTTGACACTGTCCATGACCCAGGCCACCGAAGACGGGTATTTCACGGAAGAACGCTTGAAGAGATTGCGGTTGTTCGTGGTGTCCCGCTGTATCCCGGTCGGACCTCCGCCCGCTTCATATCCCTTGTTGGAACAGATTCCCTCATTGATCGTATACGAAACCGGAAGGGGTCCGATTGTCTTCAGTTCCGGACACATCAAAAAACTTTTCTTCATGGTATAATCCCACGGCAGGTATCCCAGCCCGTTGGGATAAGGAGCATTCTTCTTTCCAAGCCGGCCGATCCAGGACTCCGCGGCCAAGTAGGAGGCTCCTCTCATGATCCAGGCCCAGCCGAAGCCCCAGTCCTGAAAATCGTTGGCATAATTGTGCAGTCCCATCATGACGAGCTGGCTGCCCGTTCGACTGCACCTTCTGTTCGGTGACCGCCATGTTCGGCAAGAAGTACCGCTTCCGCAGCGCCGAGAGCGTGATCATTCCCGCCAGAATCGCAATGATCGCTACGACAATGAGCAATTCGATCAATGTAAAACGCATTCCGCACCTTCTTTCTTTTTTCAAGAGAAATGATTTCATTCCGCACCTCCTTTTTGAAAATGAACGTTTTCCTGTTTTTCAAGTTCGTTTTTTTGAACGGCCTCCGCGAATCGGGCGACTGTTCACGAGTTTTGCTTCCTGTTCTCCGCTCCTGTCAAAGGGCTTCGAAGCGGCCGTACGGCGCGTTTGAGACGCCTACCCTGACATCCATTCCCCGCACCTGCTCCACGACGTGTCTCTGACAGTCCGCAAGGGAAGCAAACGGACAGTCCGGATACGCTTCGATACTGAAGCTCATGTCACGAGCGCCGAAGAGCAGCAGATCCACTCCCGGTTGAACCAGCTCCCGTATTCTCTGTACGGCCTGCACCGTTTCCAGCTGGAGAGCCAAAATGCCGTTTGCGTTCCACCAGCGGGCATAGGCGCATGGGTCCTTGCCGCCGGCCCCGGTCCATCCGTAGGCATTGCCGAGTCCGCAGCTGCGTCCTCCTATGGGCGGGTAGTAAAAGTTCCGGATGACATCGGAAACCTGCAGGGGGTCTTCTGTCATGGGTACCAGAATTCCGGCGGCGCCGAAGTCCAGAAAACGTCCTGTCTGCCATGCCGCGGCCGGATGCGGAATGCGGAACATGACCGGCAGGTCCATCGTCCTGGCTGCTTTACATAATGCGACCAACTGCGGTTCGGTGTATGGATTATGCTGTATATCCACCAGGAGAATATCCCAGTTTTGCCCGTTAGCTTTCGCCGCCAGTTCTTCCGTTGTTATATCCGGTGACGTAAGCCCGATGTGGAATGCCGCACCGGAATGTATTTGTTCTTTCCAATTCATAAACTGATCTCCATATCTTGAGAGCACCGAGTTCCTGACCGTCAAGAGTTAGTCTCTTTGTCCATATCGCTCACTTTGAAAAATCACTCTTCCCCGAAAAGTCTCTTCGCAATCCGTTTTTTGTTGGCCGCCTCCTGTTCGCCGGAAAATTTTTCGATGACCGACAGTACCCGGTGGAACCGGTCCGCATTGCGCGGATAATTTTCCGGATCGGCATACAGCTTTTCCAGTTCGGCGTATTCCGCCGGATAGCGGTCGAAAATCTCCTTCCAGCCGGGGTCTTTGCGGATGGTCTGCCAGCGTTCGGCCAGGGAACTCCAGTGCGGACGCCGGAGCGCGGCCCCGATCGCCGCTTCTTTCCCGGCGGGCGCCTTCACCAGCACGAGACGCCCGAAGTCCTTCACGTTCTTGAAAGCGCCGCTCTGAAAGGACCAGGTGGAACGCTCATTGGCGCTGACGGAATTCCGGCAGAGATTGAACGGCATTGAAACCTCTTTCTGAACCGGGGCGACGCCCAGCAGGAAAAACGGGACGCAGAGCTCCAACACCCAGCGGTCTTTGCCGAGTCTGGCGGCGCAAACCCAGCCGGTCTTGAAGCCGGTCCGCCTGGACACCTCCAGGTCGAACAGGTTCTGCTTCATTCCCTCGTAGTTTCCGATCAGCTGGATCAGCTCTTTTTCCCGGGGGAGGAAAAACGCCTCCACCGTGTCGTAGTTCCAGAATTCGCCGAAATTATAGATTTTTTTCAGCTTGGAGACATCCTGTTCCATGCACTCGGCCGCGAGATAGACCGCGTCGTCCGTGTAAAGAGCCTTGAAACGGGTCGCGTTTTTCGGCGGGGCTTCCTTGCGGTGGAGCCAGAACGCCCCTTCCGCCCACGGAACGTTTTTCCAGGCGGGATCGTTCTCCACTTCGCCGTCGAGAACGGGGAAGTCCTTTGAAAAAGAAGCCTTGTAAACACGCTGTTCGGCGGCGGAGGTCCAGAACAGAGCCGCGGAAAGAAGGGAAAGCGTCAGAATTTTCTTCATGGTCATTTCTCCGTTAAATCGAGAAGATGGTCGATGATCTGCATGCGGGTCCAGGCGGAATCGAATTCCTGGGTGTCGATATTGACCGTATCCAGGAAACGGGCGGCCTTTTCCGCGGCCTTTTTCTTTACCGGATTCGAGGCGGCGCGGACAATCTCCTGACGGAGTTTCGTCGCGTAACGCACATCGTCGATGCCTTCCCGGTATCCCTCCCAGCCGGGGGAGTCGATGACGCCGTCGGCCGCGGGCATGGTGTAGCTCAGGGAGGAAGCCGGACCGTTGTACATGCTCCACGGGATGGTCCGCCAGTCCCAATGGTTGAAGCTGTAGTTGCAGATGCCGTCGTAGTCGGCAAAATAGACTCCGTAGCCATACCCCTTGCGGTGATCATAGCCGAAAGCCTGCTTGGCAAACGGCTGGGCGTACACCCAGAGCTGCCCCTGTTTTTCGTGCATGAGCCGGGCATTGGCTTTCTCGGGCTTGTGGACGGCGACCGCCACGTCGATTCTTCCGGCAACCAGCGGAATGTTCGCCGCTTTGAGCGTCGTGTAAACTTTCGCGCCCATGGAACGCATGTCCTCCCAGACCTCGAATTCCTTCAGAAGATTCTCTCCTTCCGCTTCGTCCAGGCCGTAATGATAAATATCGTCGTGCCCGAGCAGTTCCTTGTAGAAAGCGTTTCCTTCGGCAAGGAACTTCCGGAGAAGCTCCTTGTGTTCGGCGCGATGGTAGAATTCACGGAATCCGACATTGCCGCCCGTGTGAAGATAGAGGGGTTTGAGCGGGAAACCGGCCTCTTTCAGCAGTTTGATCCGTTCCGCCATCTGCTGTTTCAGCTTGTCCTGATTCGCATATTCCCGCGGCGCCTGCGGCTTGACCCACGGATTCCAGCCGGGATACCAGTTGCCCATGATGATCGTCGGCTGACGGATGCCGTGCTCGTAAAGATTTTTCAGGGTAGCCCGGAACTGCTGCGGACTGAGCGGCATCATATGATTGATGGCGCCGTCTTCCGACCCGGCGCATCCGCCGGCGATGTTGTCGAAGAAATACACGGAGGTGGTGAATTCACGGGACAGGTCGTAGTTGGTCTTCGGATCGGGCAGAAGGAAGGGCAAAATCCGGACCTTGAGCGGAATGGAAAGCAGGGTTTTGCCGTTTTCCGTGAGATTGACCCGGGAAACATAGAGGCCCGGCTTCACTTCCGGCGTCGTTTTCAGGGTCAGCCAGAACTGCTGGTTCACGCCTTCCTGAAGGTCGAGCGGAAGAAGCGTTTTCGAGTCGAAGACAGGAAAGTTTTTCGCGGTCTGGTCGCCTCTTTTCACCAAGTCCTGTTTGGGAGGAGCCACATTCCGGTATTCCGTTCCGGAAGGGAAACTCAACCGGAGGAACATTTCCATCTTGACCGGATCGACTTTCACAAGGGCGTCATCGTAAATCAGGACATTCGGGCTGAGCGTGCGCCCGCTGATGAGGATTTGTTTGACAAGGCGAATGTCGACGGCCGACGCCGGAATCGTGTATCCTTCCTCGCTTTTCAGGTCTTCCGCGACCGGGAGGAACTTTGGAATATTCCGGACCGGTTTCACGACGAAGGAAGCCGGTTCGTATTCATTTTGAGCGGCCGCGATCCGTATTTTCCCGTTCATGCCCTGTTCCGGCAGATCGGTGTCGCGATAGAAGATGTCGGGTCCCAGCGGATCGACCACGCAGTATGCCAGGTGTCCGTTGGCGGCCTTTCCGCTTTTCCGGAGGACATCCGCCTTGTGCAGCCGGTCGCGTTCCGCATACAGCCCGGAAAGAATATTCAGGGGAATCGGTTTTCCCGGTTCGGTCGGATTCGAGTCGATTTTCGCGCAGAGGACTTCCGTTCCGGGAAAGGCGGCAAGTTCCTTCCGGAGCGCGGCAAGCAAAGGACGGACCATATCCTGTTCCGATTCGATCACCTGTTCAGCGCTCAATGCCCGGTCATAGATGCGCGGACGGCCGATCCATCCCTTCATCGGAAAATAGTGGCTGAGCGAACCGAATTGCAGCGGCTTGTCCACCGGGATCGGAAACGGCGGAATACGTTTTTTCAAAATGCTGGTTGTGCGTTCCGCCTGCTTCACGCCGTTGATGTACAGGAGATTCTTCCCCTGCGGGACGGAATAAACGTAGGCAATATGCGTCCAGGCATTCCCGGCAACGGTGTTTTTCGGCGTCTGGAGCTTGAAAAGTTCGCCGTTTCCGGAGAACTCGGTGGACACGTTGTCCTCTACGAAAATACGCTGATTGTCGCCCCGGTGGAAAAAGGTGTAGACCCGGTATGCCTTCTCCGCGCCGGGACCGGGAAGTTCCGCGCGGCAAACCCAGCCGGAAACGGTGAATTCCTCCGGCAGAAGAAGTTTCGGGCTGTTCGGGAAAACGACCCCGTTGTTGAGCTTGCCTTCCAGTTCGAGCGCTTTGCCGAAGGGCGCCTCGACAATCTTCGCGCCGGGCATCAGCTTTCCGGCAACGGGATTCGGAGTGTTGTCCAGCACCCGGCCCGCCTCATCGGTGCGGAAAGTGGACTCGAATACGGGAAGGGGCAGTTCTCCGGCGGAAAGAGTCCCTGCCAGCAGCAGGATCGGGAAAAGCATTTTCTTTTTTGTCATACCATTTCTCCCTCGTGAAGTTCCGGTTGAAAAATTCTAGCGATTGGTTATTCTCTGCGGCGGCACAAACTGTCCGGGCACCCGGACGACATCGTAGATGACCGGGTTGAGCGGCTTTGTGAAAATGATCTCCGCCATAATCCGGGCCATGGTCTTGCGGTCCAGCCGGATCGTCGCAATCCGGGGATCGTCCCCGATGACGGAAAAGCCGTCGAAGCCCGTAATCAACGGACGTTTCTTCATTCCCGCGGAATCGAGCATCCGGAGAAGCCGGACCGCCACGGAATCCTGCGGGCACATGACCGCGTCCGGCACATCCTTCGAGCGAAGTATTTCAAGGACATCCTCATAGCAGGCCGTGTCGATCACCCGGAACCCCATGCCTCTCCGTTCACAGGCCATCCGACACCCGTAAAAGCGTTCGGACACGTTGCTGTTGCCCAGCAAATAGAAGCGGTCAAGGTAAAGGACCTTTCGAGCGCCGCGCGAATATACATAATCGACAAGTTTCTCCATCCCGTCAAAATGATCGCAGACGACGCAATAGCTCTGCGGAAAGATTCCGTCCACCAGCACGCTGTGGATATCCGGGTGCATCAGACACAGGTAACTCACCGGCAACTTGTTCGGCTGCGGGTTCTGCACGGAAATCACATAGGCGTGGGAAGGGTCCAGCGTCTTCAGCGCCGTCCGGACGCCCGAAAACGGCACCTGTTCCCCGTATTCTTCGTTGTATTCAACCTTCCGTTCTTCCGCATGACGCCGCAGACTGTCCGAAATCAGGACCTGACTTCCCCGCAGGGGACCGCTTTTGACATTATGCAGAAACGTGAGCTTTCTGATCTTCGGATAAATCATCTTCTGCCGGGGCGGAATGAACGGTCCCAGGACTTCCACGCCGGACCCGCGGATTTTCAGCACCAGGTTCCGGGCCCAGAGCTCATTATGCACCCGGCCCGCGGTCACATTGCTGACGCCGAACTGTTCGCACAGTTCCCGCTTGGAGGGCACGGTCGATCCCAAAGGCAATTTTCCGGAAGCGATTTCCAGTTCCAGCTCGTCCGCGATTTCCTTATATCCTTTTCCCATCGGGCCGTTTTCCTCGACTTTTCAAAGTTGGATACATATTTTATCTGTTTTAAGTATATATCTTTTGAAAGACATGTCAAGGGGCAAATGAAAAAAATCATGAAAATTTTTATGTGCTCGCTCTTTTCGGGCAGAAAAAGGGAGTGTCCGGACTTCAAATCCGCATGTCGGAAATGAAAAATGCCGAGTTCAGGAGTTGATTTCTTTCCGGGCCTGGCTCGGGCTTTTCCGGAAGACCTTCTTGAAGGAACGCGAAAAGTAAAATACGTTCGCATATCCCGTCATTTCCGCCGTCTCTTTCAGGGAATGTCCTGTCGCCAGCAATGCTTTCGCATCCCGCATCCGCTTGGTTTCCATGTAGGAATGCGGGGTGAAGCCGGGAAACACTTCCTTGAACTTCCGGTGGAAATAATTCGGCGCCATGCCGGCTTTGGCGGCAAGGACCGACAGCGGCGGATTGCGGAGATACTCCCGGTCCATGAAAAGAAGGGCATTCTTCAGGCGGAGCAGAAGCGGCGTATCGTCCTCCGGCGGCTTTTCTTCCAGCAGGTCCGACAGCAGAAAAAGGAAAAAGGATTGCAGACGGTAATTTCCGGGACTGTTTTCCGGCAGGGGAAATTCTTTCAGGAGGCTGTAGACCGGTTTCCAGAAACGGAGCCGGTCCAGAGGCCAGACATGAACTTCCTTGTAACGGTCCAGAAAATATTCCAGCCACAGCGACTGCGGCGCGAAATGAACCCAGTATACTTCCATGAAGTCATCGCAGCGGTTCCGGGAAGGAAGGTTGCCCGGCAGAAAATAGGCGTTCCCGCTCCGGAGTTCATGCTCCCGTTCCCCGATCAGCACGTGCGCCCCGCCCTTCGTGATCAGATACAGACGGCAGAACGGATTGATGAAACACCCCTGGTTCTTTCCCCAGTCGCGGCCGCAGCGGTTGAAGCTTCCCGTCAGCAGCTTCACCGGAAACCATTCCATGTTGTCCTCCGTATTTCCGGCATTCTATCCGAAAAAGGTAAGAAAAGATATATCTTTCATAATAAATGAAATGGCGGAAATTACAAGCCGGAACTATAATAAATATAGAAAATTACAGGTTTCACCGGCATTCCGCCGGATTCGCCTCATTGATTTGAAAGGAGAAATCGGATATGAAGGCATCGCAGCATGACAGGGGGGTCATCCGGCGGCTCGCCGGAGAGATCGGAAAAATCGCGGACGATCCCGTCAACGAGCGGCGTAAGAAATTATGGACCGCGCTGAACGGACTGAAAAAAGTCAAGCCGCTCCTCTATGTCATGGAATCGGAAATGCCGTGGAAAGAGCTTGAAGTGGAAAAAGAATTGACGCTCCAATGCGAAAACCAATACCTGAAGGGCCTTGAAAATCAATTCCGTCAGACGCTGTATCTCTGGAACCATGCCCAAGGCGACATGGTGGTGGAAAAAGTCGTGGACGCTCCCCTGATCCTCCGTGACACCGGGTTCGGGATTGCCGTCTCCGCGGAAGTAATGGGATCCGTCGAGCCCGGAGTGGTCAACTCCCGGCATTTCATTCCGCAGATCACCGAAGAGAAGGATATCGAAAAGATCAAAATGCCGGAAATCTCCATCGATCACGACGAAACCGACGAAATCCATGAAATGTTGAGCGGGGTTCTCGCCGGAATCCTCCCGGTCCGTCGGGGCGGCGTCAAGGGAACCTCGATCGCGCCGTGGGATTTTCTCGTGATGCTGACCGGAATCGAGGAAATCCTCGTCGACATGTATACCCGTCCCGAATATGTCCACAAGCTGATCGACCGCTGCACGAACGCCTATATCTCCCGCTTCGACCAATTGGAAAAGCTCGGGTGCCTGGCGCTCAACAACGACAACTCGCGCACCGGTGGCGGCTACAACTATACGGACGAACTGCCCGGCCAGGATTTCGATCCGAAACACGTCAAAGGGAAAAACATGTGGGGAAGAGCCATGGCACAGATTTTCGCCGCCGTCTCGCCGGAAATGCATATGGAATTCGCGCTCCAGTATGAAATCAAGTATCTGGAGAAGTTCGGGCTCAACTATTACGGCTGCTGCGAACCGCTCCACAAGAAAATCGACATTCTGCGGAAGATCCCCCATCTGCGCAAGATCTCCATGAGCCCGTGGGTCAATGTCGAGGAGGCGGCCGCCAACATCGGCACTGATTTTGTCTATTCCATGAAGCCCAATCCCGCGATCATGGCCGGCGATGAATGGGACCCGGTCCAGGCCCGGAAAGAACTGGCGGATGCGCTGGACAAAACCCGCAACTGTCCGGTGGAGATCGTCATGAAAGACCTCAGCACCGTGCGGAATCAGCCGGAACGTCTGTGGGAATGGGCCCGGATCGCCGCCGAGGAAGCCGCCGGAATCCGCGGGGAGTGATTTTCGTGAAAAAATAATATAATTCTTTCTCTTTGCATTTGTATTCCTGTAATTTTATGTTAAAATAAATGACGAGGAGGCGGGATGGGGGAAAAAGAAAAAATCAGACAGGCGATTCATAACAATCGCGGTAATTCAACTTTCCCGACAAGGCGGAAAATCGGCTCAACCGTGCGTTGGTCATATATTGTTGCATCGATTTTTATTTCCACTGTTGTTTTGACCGCCTGTTTTTTATATTTTCGATCGTCAAAAACCGTTGCGCCGCCTAAAAATTATGAGTTGTACGTTAATCCGTTTCCGAAAACCGAACGGCAAAGTCCTTTTGCCAAGTCTCGGGATGTGCCGCACGAAGTTTTGCGCCTGAAACCGCTTTATCCGTCGCCGCAGGAAACAGTCCGATTGAATCTGTGGTGCGCCGCGGGATTACCCGGATCGGAGAATATTGACATTGACGGAATTACCCGAACATTAGAACAATGGGCTGTACACGTGAAGCGGGAAACAGACCGGCATTTGTACAAGTATGTGCAGAATCCACGAGATTACTATTATTCCGAAGCATATTTCCGCATGTTGATGTTGGTCACGGTTTTGCAGGAGGATCACGGCATCCGTTATAACGCCGAATTGATCACCGAGCCTTCATTGGATGATTTGACTAAACCGTTCACTTCCGACAGCCGGGACGTTTTTCTGCACGGCTTGACAACTGGAAAAAAAGAAGGAACTTGCGCATCCATGCCGATCTTATATCTGGTTGTCGGACGTATGCTGAGTTATCCGTTGAAGCTGGCGGCTGCCAAGAGTCATTTATATTTGCGTTGGGAAGATGAACAGGAAGTCATTAATCTTGAGGCTTCCGGTCGTGGGTTGGCAGTATTCCCGGATGAAAAATACAAGGAATGGCCGTTCCAGATTACGCCGCGGGAATTGGCGAAAAATTTCTTCCTGAAATCCATGACTCCGGAAGAAGAACTGACAGTTTTCCTGGAAAACCGGGCCACGATTCTTGCCGCCCAGTGCAAGTGGAAAGAGTTCTTCTATATATACAAACGTGTTCTGGAATTGGCTCCCAATCACCCACTGGCTTTGAACAACCAGAAATATGCGGTTTTACAGGCGAAAAAAGCGGGATTGGCGGATGTGATTTACACGCCAACAGGAAACGTCATCGTATGGGTGGATAAGCCGGAACTATTGCCTGTTGCGCTGGAAGCATGGCATACCGCCTATGAAAGTACGGTCGAAGCCCGTCGTCTGCAACAGTTCTCGCGGGATAATATTGCACCATTCATCCCGAATCAGAATCACCCCTTCCACCTTGCCATACAGCCGCCCATGCCGAATCAGCAGATCCCATATACCCGTAGCTTTCAACCACAAAAAATAGGAGCTTTCAAATGATAAAATTACTTTTTACTCTGTTTCTCGCCATTGTCGGCTCATCTTCAGCCTTTGCTTATTACATGCCCTACGAAGGCAGATTCCTTTCCAGAGATCCAATTGAAGAGGAGGGGGGCGTCAACCTATATGCCACAGTAGGAAATAATCCAATACTTTATTGGGATATTTTGGGATTGGATAAATTTGTTTACGATGGTTCTAAAATATGCCGATTAAGTGATGATGGCAGTAAATGCAAAAAATGCTGGGAGGCCGCTTCCGGCAAACCTGATGAGAAAGGAAATTTTGACTACTCAGAAGAACGCCAAAAATTAAAAAATATCGGTCCCATTCCTGAAGGAAAATATTTATTGCCAAGCAATATAACAACGAATCCTGATATACGCGGCACTTGGGATTTGGATGACTGGAATAATTATGCAAAAAACCGTGCGTTTTATCAAACCAGAGTGGATGCCAGAGGACGTGGCCCTTGGGGAAGATGTTTTGGGCGGTTAGAGCCTCAGCCAGAAACAGATACCTTTGGTCGATCGAACTTCAATGTGCATGGTGGCACCAGCAAAGGGTCCGCAGGATGCATTGACATTGGGAATAACGATAAAGAATTCTTTGACCAACTTCGTATGGGTTTTGTTAAAGAAGGTGAAGTGAAAGTAATAGTTGATTACTCGGGGAGTTCCACAAAATCTTGCAAATGTGTTAATGCATCTCCTGCGGGGTGGAAGGATTAATTCATGTGGAAAAGCAATATTCTCGTTTTTGCAAAACGCCCTATTTATTACGTGCTTTTTATCATGTTATGTGTCATATTATATTTTTTGATAACTTCGGGAATGTTTTTTTATTATAACACAGATTACCCAAGGCTTGATATTGCGAAAATAACCTCATCTGACATTAGTGATATAATATTTGAAAGGGTTGATTTTTCCTTTGGCAACGGAGCTAAGGGTATTGTTGTTGTATATAGAGTAATGAATAACAAATATCACTCGTCAGCATATTGGATTCCGTTTGGACAAGATCCCATTATGGTATGGAAGTGATTCGATTGTGACTACTTGAATTTTGCGTCCACAATGGGTTCATGAATCAAAGTCAGTCCAAGCTAAAGGCCAAGCGCAGAGAGTCAAAATGTGCGAAATTTTTTAGACGGTATCGTGGGAAGTTTGAATGGCGGGAAAAAAGCTTTTTTCAAAAAGTTTTTTCCCGCCCTTCAAGGAGTTCTTACGCTTGAAGCGCAAAGGCGCGCATCAGACGCGCCGCATGTTCGACGCATTTTTCGCGCACGGGGTCCATGAAACGGTCCACCGGCATGAATTTACCGTCGAGCTTTTCGAGCTCCGCGCGGGTCGCCTTCAGGAAACAGTCCTGGTATTCGGTTGCAACGTTGATTTTGGCAATGCCGCAGCGGATGACTTTCCGGACGTCCGCAAGCGGGGTGCCGGTGCCGCCGTGAAGGACCAGCGGCAAGCCCGGAAGAACATCCGCAATGGCCTTGCACCGTTCGACGTCCAGCTTGGGGGTCTCCTTGTAATAGCCGTGGGCGGTTCCGATTGCAATCGCCAGGGCGTCCACGCCGGTCTCCTCCACGAAACGCAGGGCTTCTTCGGGGACGGTCAGGTGGCCTTCGTCGCCCATGGCGACATGCCCGATCTCGGCCTCGGTGGAGACTCCGGCCTTCCGCGCGAACTTGACCACTTCCTTCGTGATGCGGATGTTCTCCTTCATCGGGAGGTTGGAGCCGTCGAACATCACGGAAGTACAACCCCATTCGACGGCGGCTTTCGCCTGTTCGAAGCTGGTGCCGTGGTCAAGGTGGACCGCGATGGGAGAAGAGCACTTTTCCGCCATCTTCCGGAGCATGGGGATGATCGCCTCGGCCTTGCCGTTTCCGAACATCCGGGAATACATCTGGACGATCAGCGGAAGCCCGGTCTGTTCCGCCGCCTCGAACAGCGCCGCGGCGGTTTCGTAGTTCGCGAGGTTGATCGCGGCGACTCCGACGCCCTGTTTCCGGGCGGGACGGAGCAGTTCATTGCATGTGTAAAGGGCCATGATCTTTCCTTTGCCTTCAGAGGACTTCCGCCACGGCTTCTTCCAGCGACGCGATCTTCAGTTCCGTTTCCTTCCGGAGGACGAAGCGGGTGTAGGGCGACGCGGTCAGAATACGATCCTTTTTGGGGTTGTCGGCGCGGGAGGCCACCTGTTTCGCGAGTTTGGAAACCAGTTCCGGATTCAGTTCGAGCAGCACGCACGCGCCCTCCCCGGCGGAATAGGATTCCTCGTTGTTCGTGCCGAACGGTTTGATCTCGAACCCGAGAGCCTCGAGAATCGCGCGGGGGGCGGGCACGTTGTCGTTATAATTTTTGAGGAAGTCGCTTTCCAGATAATAGACCGGCGTTTTCTTCTTTCCGGCGGCCTTGATCTTTTTGTCCTTCAGGAGCTGAGCGATGAACTCGGAGGAGTGCATCACCTTGCAGGAGAGCTTGAGTCCCCACGCCGGGAAGTCGTTCCTGAGCGCGTCATACGCGGCGGGATTGCTCACAACCAGCGTTTTGGCTCCGGTCGCGGCCACTTTTTTTGCGAAAGTCGAGGCGTCTTTTTTTCCTGCGGCAACATAGCCGAGAATCTTGAGGGCCTTCCCGATGCAGCCGCCGGTGATGGTGGCGACGGGCGCCTTGGCAGTTTTGGCGATTTTCAGGAACGCGGCGGAGATTTCGGGCTGGCGGAGGGTGTATTCGTCGATGAAATAGAGCACATCGGCCTTCCCGCCTTCAAGTTTGAACTCATTGTCCTTCTGGAACTTCTTCGCGATCTCCGCAACCCTGGCCGGAGCTTTTCCAGCTTCAACAATGTCCCGGCGGGCGGCGAGGACCAGTCCGTTCTCATCGTAATGGCTGACGCAATGGAAGCGGCAGCCGGCGGCCAGGTCGGAACGGTACATGGTTTCGACGACGGCGTCGCTGAAAAGAAAATCGGGGTTCATGGACGCCTTGTCGAGCAGCAGGGCGCGCCCGCGGGGGGTGTCGGCCTCGCTGAAAAGAACGTTTCCGACCGCGGAGAGATGGCGGCACATGAAACAGAAGCGGCAGGCCTTCATGGCGGATTCAAATTCGTGGATATGCATGGTATTTTCTCCTTGAGGGCCGGGTCAGAAGCCAAAGCCCATTTTGCCGGGGTTCATGATGTTGTTGGGATCGAGTTCCTTTTTGATCTTGTCGAGAATCAGCGGCTTGGCGGGACCGTACAGCTCTTTCATGAGACGCCCGAGCTTGAGGCCGACGCCGTGGTGTTCGTTGATCACGCCGCCGTTGGCGATCGCCGCGCGGATGGCCAGATCCCAGACCCGGTTGTAGAGGTCGGCCGCCTCGTGCGGGTCCGCCGGGGCTTTCTCGAAGATGAACCGGGCGTAAAGCATGCAGCCCCATTCATACCAGTGGGAGAAATGTCCGATGAAACGGGCCTCCGGGAAGTTTCGGTTGACCGTGTTCTTCATGGCCCAGTAGACGTTCTTGATGTCGGAGAAGGTGGCGACGGTGTCGAGCGTGCCGAACGCCTGCGGCAAGTGGAACATGTAGGGCGGATAGAAGAACTTGTATTTGTTCTCCCACCACAGGTCGCCGCCCTTGCTGCCGAGGTCCTGGACATCGTATTTCTTCATGATCTTCATGGCCTGTTCCATTTCGAGGTCGACGATTTTTTCATAGCCGTCGAACCCGAATACGAGGTAGGCGCCATGGATGTCTTCCAGCCCGAACACACGTTTGACGTGGCTGCGGGTTTCTTCTTCGTCATACAGGCGGATTGCGCACGGGCGGAGACGGCTCCGCATCAGGGAGGCTCCGGCATCCATCGCATCGTCGAAGGTCTTGAAGAGATAGGCGCGGAATTTGCGGGCTTCCGGCTGCGGATGGATTTTGAGCGTGACCTTCGTGATCACGCCGAGCGTCCCTTCGCTGCCGAGGAACATCATCGTGAGGTCGGGACCGGACGCGTGGCGCGGGACCGGAAGGGTCTGGACGATCTCACCGGTGGGCAGGACCACTTCCAGCGACATGACCATGTCTTCGATCTTGCCCCATTTCGTGGAAAGGACGCCGGTCCCGCGGTGGGCGAGGAATCCGCCGATCGTGGCGCAGGCGATGGACGCGGGAAGGTGCATAGTGGAGTAACCGGCCTTGTTGCATTCCCATTCCAGATGGCGCGCGATGATGCCGGTTCCGCACGTGACGGTGAGCGACTCGGCGTCGATCTTCTCGATTTGGTTGAGACGCTTCGTATCCAGCAGGATTCCGCCGCAGACCGGGAGCGCGCCGCCCTGCGACCCGGAGCCGCCGCCCCATGGAACCACGGGAATCTTGTAGGTGTTGGCGATCTTCATGATCTTGGAAACTTCCCCGGCCGTGCCGGGATGGACGATCACGTCCGCCTGGGGATTGGGCATGTTGCGGTCATGCCACATTTCGGGAATCCAGTAGTAGTCGACCGAGTGGGCGAAGCGGTCCGCTTCACGAATGTCGACGAAGCTTGCACCGACCGCGTCCGTGAGTTCCGAACGGATCATTTCGAACATGTAGCTGGTGGTGGACGGTAACATGGCTTTCAAGCCTCCTTCTTTGGGTTTCT
This sequence comes from Lentisphaerae bacterium ADurb.Bin242, assembly GCA_002069785.1. Lineage (GTDB taxonomy): Bacteria > Verrucomicrobiota > Lentisphaeria > Victivallales > UBA1829 > SIG94. The sequence continues at coordinate 68,735 of MWCA01000011.1, forward strand.
ATGAAAATGAATGAAATGTCAATTCCGCGGATGCTTCGAGTAGACCGGAGCCAGCGCGTCGTGGATTTCTTTGTAATACCGGAACAACTCCCGGTATTTCGCCGCCTGAACCGGATCGGGCCGGAGCTCGCGGTCCACTTTCAGACAGCGCCGGACGGCATCGCGGCTGTCCTTGAAAATGCCGACGCCCGTGCCCGCAAGCAGCGCCGCGCCGAATGAAGCGTCGCCCGGAAACGGCACTTGCAAGGGAAGGTTGAAGATGTTGCAGACGATCTCTCTCCAGAGGGCGCTCCGGCCGCCTCCTCCGATCAGGAAAAGACGCTTGACCGGGAGTTTCATCTCCTCAATCAGGCCGTAGCAGTCCAAGAGGGAAAAGCCGACGCCTTCCAGCAGCGCCCGGGCGAAGTCCGCGCGGGTGGTTCCCATGGAGACCCCGGTGAAACTCCCCCGCAGATTGGCATCCCAGTAGGGCGACCGTTCGCCTTGAAGATAGGGATGGAAGAAGACGCCGTTGGAACCGGTCGGCGAAGCGGAAGCCAGTTCGTCCATCAGTGCGAAAGTCTTCCGGTTGAGCTCGGCGGCGCGCTGTTTTTCGGGCTCGCAGAACTGGTCGCGGAACCAGCGCTGGCAGACCGCCGCCGCGTTCGTCGCGGAAACCGTGTAATACATGCCTTCGCAGATATGGGAATACGTGAGCGTGCGTTCATTCGGGAAGGCCGAGGCGGTCATCACATTGACATTGCCGGCCGTGGCGAGCTTGACGATGCAATCGCCGGGTTCGATTGCGCCTGCGCCGTAATCCTCGACCGCCGAATCCGAGCTTCCGCAGATGACCGGCGTCCCCTCGGGAATCCCGGTGTCCTTGGCAGCGGAAGCGGTCACGAAACCCGCCGAATCGGTCGGTCTGACCAGCGCGGGAAGCGCCGAAAGTTTCAGCCCGGTCAGCGCGACCAGATCACGGGCCCAGTCGCCCTTGTTCATGTCGAAGAAAAGCGTCCCCTGCGCCTCGATGAAGTCGGTTACGGGCACCCCGGTCACCTGCCGGCGCACATAGTCCTTGACGAAAAGAATGTGCTCGGTCTTCGCGATGATTTCGGGCTCGTTAGCCTTGATCCACATCAGTTGCGGAAGCGTCCAGGTGGGCGTCGGCATCTGCCACGCGGTCCGGAAGATGTGCGCGGCGTCTTTTTTCAGGACGGCGCACTCTTTGACGCTGCGCTGGTCGGTCCACATGATGGTCCGGCGGAGCGGACGCATGTGCGCGTCCAGCAGCACGGCGTTGTGCGTGGAACCGTCGAAGGAAACCGCCGCGATCCGGGTGAAATCAACCCCTCTGGCGCGGACCTCCGCCAGCGCGGAACACAGGGACGGATACCAGTCGGAAGGCTCCTGTTCGGACCAGCCGGAATGCGGATAATGCGTTCTGTACTCGACGGAGGCCTCGCCCTGGAGCACGCCGGCCGTGTCGATGACCGTCGCCTTGCAGCCGCCCGTGCCGAAATCGATTCCCAGAAGCAGATCGCGCGCAGCCATTATTTTACCCATGCATGGACAGGGTCTTTGCTGGAGATGAGCCCGCGGTTGACGGGGCCGCACATGGTCCACAGGTAATACATCTCGTATCCGGGGGCGCCGCAGAGCGGATGATAGCCTTCGGCGATCGCGACGGTGTCGTTGTGCTTGACCGTGTAGGTTTCGTCGATGCGTCCGTCGGGCGTGTAGACCTTCTGGATTCCGAAGCCCTGCGCGGGGTTGAAACGGTAGAAATAGGTCTCCTCCATATTGATCTCTTCCGGCGGATTATCGACATCGTGACGGTGCGGAGGATAGCCGGACCAGTTGCCGGAGGGGATCATGCCTTCGCCGATGTAAAAGTGTTCGGAATCGAACTTTTCATCGAGCATAATGGTGGCCCTGCGCATGAAATTGTCATGCCCGATGATGATTTCCCGGGTCATGGCGGCAGTGATCACGGTCGGTTTGGCGGTGTCGCGGGAAGCGGGGGATTCATTGACCGCCAGGTCCATGGAGTCGGTGAGCGCGGTCACGGTGTATTCCGTGCGGCGCGGAAGATACACCGTGTCGGGCTTGCCGGAAAAGACATCCTTGCGGCCGCCGACTTCCCTGAACTCGAAATCCTTGCCCTTCACGGAACATTTTCCGCCGAGCATGACCAGGGCGACTTCATTTTCGCCGGTATTGGAATTCCAGGATTTTCCTTTTTCCAGAGTCAGAATGCCGAAACGGGTCAGCTTCATTCCAAGGGTGTTGTTCTCGAAGACATTGACATAGCCGTTTTTGAGTTCGGCGCCCAGCTTCACAAGCCGTTTTTCCATGACGGGATCTCCTTATAAAATAAAAATCAAGAGTGTTTCTTCAAAAATTCTTCGGTCTCTTTGAGCGTCGGAATTCCGGTGCGTCCGCCGAGTTTTGTGCATTTCAGGGCGGACACCGCCGAAGCGAAGCGCATGCACTCGAAAATATCCGTGCAGGAAATGTATTTCACCGCGAACGCGGAATGAAACACATCCCCCGCGCCGGTGGTGTCGACGATTTCCACGGGAAAGCTCGGACAGCGGAGGATTTTTCCCTGTTCGCGGTCATAGCACAGGGAGCCTTTGTTCCCCAGCGTGATTCCGGTGACTTTCGCCCCGATTTTGACCAGCTCCATCAGGGACTTTTCATAATCCGTCATTCCGGTCAGCTGCCGGGCGAAAAACTCGGAGGCGATGACGATATCGCAGTCGGAAAGAATCTCTTTCACGCCGGGGCGGAGCGTTCCGGCGTCGATGCTGACAAGCACGCCGTGCTTGCGGGCCAGCTTCGCGGCGGCATGCGCCCCGGCCGTCTGATGACCGTCCAGATGGATCACTTTCGCATTCGCAATCAGGAGTTCGGGCACCTCTTCCGGCGCGAGGTCCGCTCCGTTGCCGCGGTACCAGACGATGCTCCTTTTTCCGGCGGCGTCGACCCAGCAGAACGCGGTGGACGTCGAACAGCCCTTGCGGATTTTCACAGCGTCCGCCGAAACCTTTTCCGAGGCAAAATCCCGAAGAATCATCCGCCCGGAATCGTCGTCGCCGACCACCCCGGCGAACGCGGTTTTCATTCCCAGCCGGGAGGCCGCCACCGCCGCCGTCGCGGCCGGACCGCCGCCCTGGGTCAGGTGTTCCCGCGCCTCGACCTTATGGTCGATCGGGATTTCATCCACCTTGCAGAGATAGTCATTGCTGCAATATCCGATGGCGACAAACTCGAACGGCGTGTTCATTCTTCACCCTTTCCGGTTTTTCCGTGATTCATTTTTTATAACAATACAGGCATTTTCCATAAAATCAAGCCGTAAATTACTATTTTTTGAGAAATATTTGATAATATTTTGATAAATAAGTGATTTATTTTGATAATTGCAAAAAATTTGTACACTCCTCTTGTCTTTGTTCCTGACTGCGAGTATAATAACCGGCATATATCCGTGAAAGGAAGGGGGATCGTTCCATCATGAAAAAATACATTGTCCTGTTTTTGCTTGTGCTGTCCTGTCTTCCGGGCAGTCTGTCGGCCTACGAAGTTTCCAACTGGGAAAAAATGATCCGGATGTTCACGAAGGGCGATCCGGGCGACCTGGCGCGGGTCGCCACGCAAACCCTGGCAAAAGTGCTGGATGAAAAACGCTTCGCGGCCGCGGTGGCGGACAGCCGGCTGCGATACGGGAAATTCCTTCAACTGGAAGGACCGCCCGAGTTCGTCCGCCAGAATGAGATGACGCGGGTCACGCAGCGGGCAAGATATGAATACGCTTCCCTTCTTTTCACCTGCTTCGTGGAACAGAAAAGCGGGCTGGTCGCCGGATTTTTTTACAAGTCTCTGCCGCCGGAACCGGTGGAAAACGAAACATTCCGGGAAGAGGAGGTCTCCCTCGGCGGGGAATGGCCGCTTCCCGGAATTCTGCTGATTCCGAAAAATGCAAAGCAACCGTATCCGTGCGTCATCCTGGTGCATGGATCGGGACCGCAGGACCGGAACGCCGCCGTCGGGCCGAACCGGATTTTTGAAGAGATCGCGCATGCGCTGGGAAAGGAGGGAATCGCCTCCCTCCGTTACGACAAACGCACGAAAATCTATTCGAGGAAGGTCCGGAAACAGACGGTTTTCACCCTGGATGACGAAACGGTGGACGACGCGGTGGAAGCGCTTGGCAAAGCCGCCTCCGACCCGCGTCTGAGAAACGCCCCTCTGTTTCTCCTCGGGCACAGCCTGGGAGGCATGCTGATCCCGCGCATCGCCCAAAGGACCTCGCTTCCCGCCGGGTACATCTTCCTGGCCGTTCCCGCCCGGAAAATGGCCGAGTTGTATCGCGCACAGACCCGATATCTGCTGGCCAACAATCCCGGTCTGACCGAAGCCCGGAAAAAAGAGCTTGCGGCGGAACTGGAAGAGATGCTTTCGACCGGAGAAAAAACGGGGCGGCTTTTCGGACAGCCGGTTCAGAAATCCTACTGGAACGATCTGTTCGGGTATGATCCTGTAAATTTCATCGGAAATGTGAAATGCCCCATGCTTTTCCTCCAGGGGGGCCGGGATTATCAGGTCACAGCCGACGACTTCAATCTCTGGAAAAACGCCTTGAAAAACAACCCGAAGGCGACGTTCATCCTGTATGACGACCTGAACCACCTGATGCAGAAAGGCAGGGAAAAATCCATGCCGGAGGAATATCTCCGGAAAGAACCCGTATCCGGCAAGGCGACCGGAGACATCGCTGCGTTCATCCGGAAGAATTCCCTCCGGAAAACGGGCCCGCTTCCGGCGGAACCGTCCCCTTGAATCCGGTTATTTCTCGTAGAAGAAGCCGGTGAAGGACACTTTCGCAACAAGCTTTGTCTGTTCATCGAACACTTCGACGTCGAAAAGACAGCTGCGCCGTCCCTTATTGACCGCTTTCGCGACCGCACGCAGGACCTTGCCGGTTCCCGGACGCACAAACGCAATGCCGGCGCTCATGGCGATGCACTTTTCTCCCCAGGAGTTGGCGCCGCCGGCAAAGGCGAAGTCGGCCACCGTGAAAATGGCGCCGCCCTGAATGGTCCGGAGCCCGTTGAGGGAATTTTCATTGGCTTCGAGCACCGCTTCGGCATATCCTTCCCGGAGGACTTCCAGCCGGATTCCGTTGGCTTTCGCAAAGGTGTCGTTTTCGTTCAGGAATGCTTTTTTGGCTTCATAATCGACCGGCATGAGAGACTCCTAGTAACTTCTTGTCCCGAACGGGGTGACGCCGTCCGGATAATATTGAGGGTTTTTCGGGGAAAGGGTCCGGGCCTTCTCCAGATTCTTTTCCGCTTCCGCCGCACGGGAAGGAAAGAGCTGTAAGATCCGGTATTTCCGGTAATAATAGGCGGAACGTTTGGGGGAGAGGCGTATAGCCTCGTCCAGAAGCGACAGCGCGTCCTCCACCTGGTAGGGTCCCTGCTGAAGCAGATAGGACGAGGCGGCGGCAAAGGGGAACGGCGAACGTTTGTCGCAGCGGGACAGCATGTCCTTCACCGTCTGAACATCGGGCGGCGGCTTGGACACATCCGCCGTAAACCGCCGGTCCGTGGCGGAATACAGGAGGTCGTAGTTCATTTCGGCGGTGACGATCCGGGGCGACATCCAGAGCGTCGCTGCCGAAACGGTCGCGGCCGCCAGCAGGAAAACGGCCGACGGAATTTTTCCGGCGAAAAATTTTTCCGGAATGCGGGCCGTCCGCGGCGCGCTTTCCGGAACCGACAGCACCAGAATGCCCAGCAGCGCGGCCAGTCCGATCGAGGCGGGAGTCTCGTAGTTCAGTTCCAGCATGGAGTGGAAAGTCCATGCGCCCAGTCCGAAGAGGAACGCGGCTTTCAGGGAACGGTCCGAATCCCCGGCGTCGCTTCCGGAGAACCGGTGCCAGGCCGCCGCCAGAGGCAACAGCAGAAGCGCGGATGCAAGCAGAAACGCCGGAACCCCGCACTGCGAGCCCAGCGTGAGAATGAAGTTGTGCGGAGAATGCGGGGCTTCGTCGTTGACCACATTTTTCAGGACCAGATAGTCGTTGAAGAATTCACCCCACCCCGCCCCGGCGAAAGGATGAATCAGCATCATTTTCGACGCGGCCTGAAAATAATCGAACCGGATGAGCATGGAGTTGAACCCGCGCCAAAAGTATGCCAGCAGCCCGAACGCGACTCCTCCGACCGGCAGCAGGGCATAGAGGAACAGCTTGGCTCTCCGGGGAAGTTTCAGGGCCAACACCACGAAGGCCAGTCCGGCCAGCAGGGACAGGACCGCTCCCCGGCTGCCCGTCTCCTTCACCAGAAACAGGAACAGGCCCGCCGCCGGAAGCGTGAGAATGAGTTTCGCGGGCAGCGGCGGAGTGACTTTGTTTCCGAACTTCCACAAAGTGCCGAGCAGGAGCGGGAAAACCAGCACGAGGTAGCCCGCATACGAGTTGCAGACCGTGAAATCGCCCGCCACCCGCGACTCCCGGAGGCGGCTGCCGAACTGTCCTTCCAGTATGGAAATCCCGGTTTTGGCCTCCTTTTCCCGGATATATTTCAGCGTGTCTTCAAAGCCGGAAAAATACTGGTTCAGGGCCGACCAGATCGAGAAGGCCAGCCCCGCGATCACCGCGGCGAACAGGCGCCGGACAAAAGCCGGATCGTATTCGACCGCCAAACAAAGAGCGAACACGTAGGAGGCCAGTCCGAAACAGTGCAGGGTGTTCTGCGCGGCAAAGTCCCAGGTGGTCGCATGAATCCAGCCCGACAGGGAGACCAGCGCCAGAAGACCCCAGAGCAAGGCATAAAGCCGCAGGCTGATGTTTCTTTCGCGCGGTTTCGGAAGGCACAGAATGCAGAGGGCCAGCGCCGCCGCCGAGAATGCGGGGAACAGCATCACCGGCCAGGAAGCCACCAGAATGGAAAGAGGATCGGTCCAGTAGGACATCGGCATTTCCGGGACGCCGACCGTCGATCCGAACTTCAGCGGCAGAAGGAAGGTCAGGATCAGCAGAGACGCTTTCGGAAGGATCGAGAGCTTGTCTTTCAGGAATGTTTCCATGCGGGAGGTCTCCTTACGCTCTCGGATGCGCTTTGCGGTAGACCGCCTTCAGGCGTTCCGCGCTGATGTGGGTGTAGATCTGCGTCGTGCTCAGGTTGGCGTGTCCGAGCAGTTCCTGGACGCTCCGGAGATCGGCTCCGGCGTCCAGCAGATGGGTGGCGAAGGAATGCCGGAGCTTGTGGGGCGTCATGTCGGCGGGCAGGCCGGCCTCCTCCAGATACAGCTTGAAGTTGCGCTGAAAACTGCGCGGCGTCATCCGGCCGCCGTCCTGATTGATGAACAGGGCGGACTCGCGGCGGCTGTCCGAAGTCCAGTTTTTCCGGAGGGCCAGGTATTGGCGGAGCGCCTTTTCGGCGGGACTTCCCAACGCACAGATCCGTTCTTTCTTGCCCTTGCCGCGGATGAGCATCACCCCGCCGATCCGATCGACGGAACCGAGGTTCAGGCCGGTCGCCTCGCTGATGCGCAGCCCGCCGGAATAGATGACCTCCAGAATGGCGCTGTCGCGCACGGCGGAAAGCTCCGCGTGGGCGTCGGATTTAGTCAGTTCCCGGGCATTGGCGTTTTTCCAGTAAGCGCGCGGGGCGTCCAGCAGGCGCGAAACCTCGGACACGGTCATGTATTTCGGGAGCAACTTCTGCTTTTTAGGCGAAACCAGACCCGAAAACGGATTGTTGTCCGCCTTCCCTTCCCGGAGAAGATAGCGGTAAAAGGAGCGCATGGCGGACATTTTACGGATGATCGAGGTCTTGGAAAGGCCGTCATTCTGGAGCGCCACGACGAAGGCGCGCCCGTCGTGGACGCTGACGTCGTTCCAGTCCACCTCCTGAACGGCGGCGTCCCGCTTCAATGTCAACCCGGCAAACTGGACAATATCCCTGCGGTAATTGTCCAGCGTGTGTCCGGAGGCATTCCGTTCCGTTCCCAGATAGGTCAGGAATTCCGTCAGGGAGGGGTCCTGCTTTTCAGGGGCGGCATCCATGGATCAGCCTCTCCGGGCAAGCGCGGCCTTGATGAAATCCCGGAAAAGGGGATGGGCCGCGAGCGGCGTGGATTTGAATTCGGGATGGAACTGGCAGGCCACAAACCACGGATGCGAATCCAGTTCGATCATTTCCACCAGTTCTCCGTCCGGGGAAGTTCCCGCCACGGTCAGCCCCTTGGCTTCGAGCTGCTCCCGGAAACTCGAATTGAACTCATAGCGATGACGATGCCGCTCGGAAATCTTCCCGACCCCGTATGCCGTGATTGCCCGGGTCCCTTTCCTGAGGAGGCACGGATATGCACCCAGGCGCATCGTTCCCCCGAGATCGGTGATCTTCTTCTGCTCTTCCATCAGGGCGATCACGGGAAATCCGGTCGAAGGACAGAATTCCGTGCTGTTGGCGCCCGCCAGGCCGCAGACGTTGCGCGCGAATTCGACCACGGCGCACTGCATGCCGAGGCAGATTCCCAGGAACGGGATGTTGTGCGTCCGGGCGTATTCGACCGCTTTGATCTTGCCGGCGACGCCGCGGTCCCCGAATCCGCCGGGCACCAGGATTCCATGAAAATCCTTCAGTACCGAAGCCGGATCGTTGTGTTCCAGCTCTTCGGCCTCGACGGGATGGATATTGACTTTGAGGCCATTGGCGATCCCGCCGTGGGACAACGCTTCGTAAATGCTCTTGTAGGCATCCCGCAGGCTGGTGTACTTGCCGACGACTGCGATTTCCACGGTCCCTTTTTTCGGATGAATGGCGGTTTCCAGCATCCGGTTCCATTCGGAAAGATCGAGTTCCCGCGCCGGCAGTCCCAGCAGTTTGAGAATCTTGAGGTCGAGTTCCTGTTTTGCCAGTTCGACGGGCACCTCGTAGATGGAATTTTTCACATCCAGCTCCTCGATGACCATGCTCAGTTTGACATTGCAGAAAAGCGCCAGTTTTTTGCGGTGCTCCTCTTCCATGGGCACTTCGCAGCGGCAGACCAGGAGGTCGGGCACGATGCCGATCCCGCGGAGGATGCCGACCGACTGCTGGGAAGGCTTCGTCTTGAGCTCGCCCGCGGCGCGGATGAACGGAACCAGGGTCAGGTGGAGGAAAAGAGCGTTCTCTTCGCCCGCCGCATGATAGAATTGACGGATCGCCTCCAGGAACGGAAGGGATTCGATGTCGCCCGCCGTACCGCCGATCTCGGTGATCGCAATGTCCAGATCGGGCGAATCCAGTGTGGCGATGGCGGCCTTGATTTCGTCGGTGATATGCGGGATCACCTGAACGGTCCCGCCCAGATAGCCTCCGTGCCGTTCGCGGGAAATGACCGCGCTGTAAATGCGGCCGGTCGTATAATTGCTGGCCCGGGAGCAGCGGACTCCGGAGAAACGTTCATAATGTCCGAGATCGAGGTCGGTTTCCGCGCCGTCGTCGGTGACGAACACTTCCCCGTGCTGGTAAGGGGACATTGTGCCGGGATCGACGTTGATGTAGGGATCCAGTTTTTGCAGGATCACCGAGTATCCCCGGGCTTCCAGCAGGCAGCCGATGGAGGCGCAGGCCACCCCTTTCCCGAGGGATGAACAGACCCCGCCCGTGACGAAGATGAAACGCGTTGATGGATTCAAGGAAATCTCTCTTTCGCAAACCGTCTTTGGCGAGTATTCTTCATTCCTCGAACCGGAAACCGGCGGCGTGGGGAAAACCATCCTCCTTGAATCCCAGGAGAGGCGCGCCGGATCCACCGGCTGGACGAGGACAACCTGGCGAAAC
>MWCA01000012.1 GCA_002069785.1 Lentisphaerae bacterium ADurb.Bin242
GGAAGGGAGGGTATACGGTTTCAATTTCGCCTCGTCCACCACATAATCGGCGACGATTTCCTGCATGGTTCTCATATTGGCTCTCCCTGGTATTGATTTCTGGTTTTCTCATATCCCGTATTATAGAGCCGTCTTGTGTTTTTTTCAACCGGAGGATCGTATTTTCGCTCCCCTGTTTCTGGGGGACCATAAATGCGAAGATCGGTCTCGCGCCGCCGTATTTCCATACGAACACCTGAAAATCAATGAAACGGAACGGCTGAAAAATATTTTCCGGAAAAAAGCGGGCCGGAACTTGATGATTTCCTGTTTCCGTGCTATCTTAAACGGATCGGTATTGAATGTCGCATTGTGTTGAATTTCCATTTAGAAATATCAGCGTTGATGTCGGGGGAGTGATTTATGATATTAAATGGTCCCGTTCCGCCGGAACGGCAGCATCAGTCTCAGAAAAATTATAAGATATTCGGACTGATCAACGGGTTTTCTTATACTTGTCTCGGTGAGACAGTCATTATTCTCCTTGCGGTCCAGCTGGGCTGCAAAAATTATGTGATTTCCACATTGGGAGCGATGCTGTATTTCGGTTTTCTTCTTCTTCCGCTCGGAAAAACCATGTCGGCGAAAGTCGGAGCGGTCCGGTGCCAGGTTTACTTCTGGATTCTCCGCAACATCGCCGCGCTGCTGGTGGCGGCCTCGGTTCCTTTATATCTATATGCGAGCGAAGAGCTTGCCATTGCGTTCATGCTGTGCGGCTCCTTTCTGTTTTACGGAGCCCGGGCGGCCGGGATCGTGGTGATCCAGCCGCTTTTCGGGGAGATCACGAACCGGGGCGACCGTTCTCAATTTTTCGCGCATGTTTCCGCCATTTCCTATGCCGCCGGTTTTCTGACCCTGGCAGGGATCATGTTCCTGCTGTATTGGACGCACAACAGCCTCTGGTCGCTGACCGGCATTGTGGTCGCGGGGTCCGTTGCGGGTATTTTCTCCTCCCGTTTTCTGGCCAGGCTGGATGAAACGGGAGAAATCATCAAGTTTGCCCGGAAGCCGATCGGCGACGAGTTCACCAAACTCTGGCACAACGAGGTTTTCCGCAATATGCTTTTCGCGGGGTGGATCATCAACCTGGCCGTGATCATGCTGATTCCGATTTCGGTGCTGGCCCTGAAACGCGGATACGGCGTGAGCGACACCCTGGCGCTGGCATACACCATGGTCAATCTCGGTTCAATGGTCCTGTTCTCTTTTCTGATTTCCCGTCCGATCCGTATGATCGGCCCGAGGAATTTCATGATTCTGGCCTACAGTGTTCTTCTTCTGACCGGCTGCATGTGGGCATTCGCGCCGGATCAGATGAACTGGGTTCACATCAGCCTGGTCTTTCTGCTGAACGGCGCCTGTTTCATTTCGCTGATCAACGCCATGAACGTCTATTTCCTCGAAATGATCCCGGACACGCGCCGTGTGACCGCTTCCATCCTGGTGGCGGTCATTTCCGGGGCGGGCGCCGGAATCGTTGGAATGCTCTGTTCCGGATTTCTGCTGGAACTGCTTCACCGTCATTCTGTGGAATCCGGCTCGGATGCCGTCACGCTGTACCGTCATTACTTTTCTTCGGCAACGGCGCTGATGTTCCCGGGACTCATCCTGATTTTCGGAATGCATCCCATGCCGATCGAGAAACGTCTTTCCAAACGTTCTCTTTTCTGGTCGATTCTGTTTCCGACTCACTTTTTCTGGATTCGCAAGACTTCGGCGGATCCGGAACCGAACGAAAAATAACCCATTTTAAGAAATCGGAAAGAGTTTTCCTTCGTCTGCGGTTGGGCGTTTTATTCTTTGGCGTCCTGGTATGACAGGTACGGGGTCCATGGCTGTTTTTCCGGAACGGGGAGGCCCTGCGCCTTGTATGCCGTGCGGAAGTGCATCTTGGCCGTCTGCGACAGAAGTTCCGCGCCGCCTTTCCGGAACAGTTCCAGCGCGACGGCGTCCACCTCGGTTCCGGCGCCCTTGGGCAGCTTCACGCCGTTCTTTTCCCCGAGGTCACGGAGGGCGCGCACGAACTGGGCCCGCGCCATGATGGACGCGGCGGCCACGGCCACATCGCTTTCCGCCTTTGTCCGCTGCGCCAGCCGGATTTTCCGTCCTTTTTCTTTCAGGGCGTTCAGGATCAGATGCTCGTCCGCAAACTTGTCCGCCAGCGCTTCGGCGCATTCCGGCGCTTTCTCCAGCAGGTTTTCCAGTGCGCGGGCATGTCCCCACGCCAGCAGACGGTTCAGGTTGTGCATCTGGACGTAGAGGCGGTTATAGGCTTCCGGGCCGATGGTGACGACTCCCATCCGGTCTCCGACGAGCCGCCGGATTCCCCGGGCAATCTCGATGGCCGTAGAATCGTTTTTGATCATTTTGGAGTCTTTGACGCCGATTTTCAGCAGCTCCGCCGCGGTCTTTTCATCCGGCACGAACACCGCCGCAATCACAAGAGGACCGAAAAAATCCCCTTTCCCGCTTTCGTCCATGCCGGCATGGGGGGTGAACGGGATCGCGGGTTTCTCTTCCGCGGATGCGTTTGCAAACATTTTTTCCCGCAGGATTTCCGGTTCCAGGATGAATTCGATGAATTCCGGGGCGCCCGCGCCCTGAACCACCAGTTTTCCGCTGGAGTAGGCGCACACGCTGATTTTTTCGCGCTGCGCCTTGAAACGCATATAGGGGGCTTCCGTGAGTTCCCATTGATGTTCTTCCAGAAAGGAGCGGAGCCTGGAGAATTCCTCGTCGGTGAGATGGAAAACCGTATTCAGTGTGGAAGCCATGAATTATTCCTTGAATCTTATGAATTTTTCCTCAAAAAAGTTGACAAACCGGATTTAACAATATAGATTAGGTTATCATAAATTCAACTTGCTTCTATGATTTTTAACAATTGAACAGAAAGGGCAATTTGAAAAATGAACAGAAGTTTATTCTTGATGTTTCTTCTCGCGGCCGGCGGTTTTCCGGTTTGTATTTCCGGACAGGCGCCGGAATCGCCCGGACTTCCGGGCGACCCGGGAAGAGAGGACGCGGCGCAGAGGGCAAAAAGGAAACATGTTCCCAAGGACAGGATCATTTCCGAAGAATACAAGCTCTCCAACGAGCGCATTCAAAAAATCAGCGACATCATCCGGAAGCATTTCGATAACCGCGAGAACCTGAACGACGACAGCATCAAAGCCGCCATTCTCGAGGAGATCGGGAAGATCGTTCCCCTGACTCCCTCCCAGAGGGCGGACGTCCGGTCTCTTCCCGCCATCAAGGAATCGTTGCAGAGCCGGGTGGCGGCGAAGTATCCGAAAACCCCGGAACAGGTCCGGAAGGAGGCCATCGCCGAGTGCGACCAGAAGTTCGCCATGGCCAAGCCCAGGGAAAAAGTCGTGGTTTACGTCATGCGGGGAAATGTTTCCCAGCGTTATGAAGGGACTTTTTACGGATTCGGCGGAGGAAGCCTGCGCATCAACAGCCAGTATATTCCGATCTTCGACCTGACTCCGGAGACCCGGGTCAAATTCGACAAGAAATACAATGAAACGGCGCGGCAGGAATATGTGGATGCCGCCGTCCATAATTATCTCGCGGAGCGGCTGGCTTATTCCGAAAGTCTTTTTGCCGAGGAAAACAAGAAGATCCGCCAGAACAACGAGAAGCTCGGCTATATCCTCCGGAGACAGGAGTGGACGACCGCCCGGACGATCGCGGACGAATTCCTGAAGGAAATGCAGCAGGAAGTCAAGGCGAGAGCCGAACGGGAGGCCGTCGAGAAAGCGGCCCGGGAAAAAGCGAAGCGCGAGGGAGGCGGCGGCAATCCGGAAAACAACCAGCAGCAGCCTCCGGAAGGCGGCGCCCCGCTCTGACCTGTATTTTCTGTCCGTCCGGATCGTCGCCGGTTTCTTCCGGACACGACGGGACGGAGGGTGGAAAGAAGTCATCGGTCTCTCGAACGGCTGCATCGGTTTTCCGGATGCGGCCGTTTTTATTCGCAGTAGGAAGCGCCCGAATTGGAGGACTCGCAGACACGGACTTTCGAGACATGGATGTTTTCCGTGTTGATTTTGGAGGCGAGTTCCCGGAAGATATACATGGCGAGATGTTCGCTGGTGGGATTTTTTTCTTTGAAAGCGGGATGCTCGTTCAGGTTCTTGTGGTCAAGGCCTTCCAGAATGACATCCAGTTCCCGTTTGAGAATCTTGAAGTCCATGGCGATTCCCACTTCGTCCAGTTTTTCCGAACGGATGAAGATCTGGACCACCCAGTTATGTCCGTGGAGATTGGAACAGTTTCCGTTATAGCCTCTCAGCGAATGAGCCGCCGAGAATTCTCTGCGAATGTCAAGTTCAAACATAAATCAAATTCTCTTTCGGATTTCGTGTTTCGGAAACGTCCCGGCAAAAGCCGCCCGCAACGCGGTTTTCGGAGCCGTCAGGTGTTTTCCCGGCGGGAGACGGCCCGTTGGCAAGCGATGCGAAACGCTTCGGAAAGACTGTTGCAGTCGGCGCAGCCCCGGCCCGCGATGTCGAAGGCTGTGCCGTGATCCACGCTGGTCCGGATGATCGGAAGGCCGAGGGTGGAATTGACCCCCCGGTCGAACGCCAGCATCTTGAACGGGATATGTCCCTGGTCGTGATACATGGAGAGAATGCCGTCGAACCGGTTCCGCGTCGATTCGATGAAGAGCGTGTCCGGGGGGAACGGTCCCTCCACATTCATTCCCGTTTCGAGCATTTTGCGGACGGCCGGCTTCACGACCCGTTCGTCTTCCATCCCCATGTGGCCGTTTTCTCCGGCGTGGGGATTGATGGCGGCGACCGCCAGTTTCGGCGAAGCGATCCCTTCCGCGCGAACCGCTTCCTCCAGCAGACGCGCGGTCTCCACGATCCGGTCGAAGGTGCAGAGCCGGGGCACTTCCGCGAGCGCGATGTGAGTCGTTACAAAGGCGATCCGCAGGTTTCCCGCGGACTGCATCATGGCAAAACGGTTCGTGGAGCAGATTTCCGCAATCAGCTCGGTATGTCCCGTGAAAGGAACCCCTGCCAGGTTGACCGCGGCCTTGTTCACGGGGGCCGTCACAATGGCGTCCACTTTTCCGCTCAGGGCGTCTTTGGCGGCCGCCTTGACGGCCAGCAGCGCCTCCAGGCCGCACTGTGCGCTGAGTTTTCCGAAAACGAGTTCCGAGGCCTTCATGGACCCGGTGGGAACCATTTCAAAACACAGCTTCGCATCGGGACAGAAACGAGCCTGTGCGTCTTCCAGAATATCCGGACAGCCATAGACAAACAGCTCCGCCTCCTCCGCAAAATGAGGCGAAGAGGCCAGAAGGCGCACGATGATTTCAGGTCCGATTCCGGCCGGATCGCCCATCGTGAATGCGATTTTCGGGCATTTTTTCATTCGGAGGAAAGAATCCTTCGCATTGCCGGCCGGTTATTTGTTTTTCAGCGCAAGGTACTGGGCCTTTTTTTCTTCCAGCAGCAGACCGACGCGGTCCGAGTCGATCGGGAAATAATTCTTTCCTTTCAGATACTCCAGGAAATCAAGCCAGTCCTGATGATTCCAGCATCCGTTTTTCTTTTTGACGAAATTCATCGGAATGGGGGATCTTGTGAGTTTCCGGAGGTTGGTTTCCTCGGTTGAAAGTTTGAGTGCCATTTTAGAACTCCTTTCCCTTTGTTGATGGGGTTGGCTCTTCGGGAGACCGGCTGTGACACCGGATAACCAGATAGCGGGTAATGTACTTCCTGAAAATCATTTTGCAAGTTCAGGAAAGGGGAAAAGCGGAGGATTCCTGTTAAATTGCAGTCAGGATTTCATTTTACGGGAAGGGAAACCGTGCGTTTGGCAAAGTAACTGCGGTCGTTGATCACGACCTTCATCAGAAAAACCGCTTCGGCCGTATCGTGGTAGTGCAGCGTGCGGAGCGCCGTGGCGAGGTCTGCGGGCGAATTGATAGCGGTCGTATTCAGCTTGACCAGGATGTCGCCGCGTTTCACTTCCGGCGGAGTTTCCGGCAGAATCCCGTTGACGACCAGTCCGGAATCCAGCGGATATCCCAGCTCCCGGGCGATGGACGCGGTCATGAGCATCAGCGGAAGGGAAAGTTTCCGGCGGGCGAGAGAGAACACGTCGTCGTAGACGATTTTCCGCACCGTCATCTTGTAGGCGCCGCGATCGGTGGCAAGCACCACGCTTTCCCCGTCCTTGAGGGAAATCAGTTCCCGGCTCAGGGCGATCACATCCACCACTTCGCGGCCGTTGAAACACAGAATCTGTTCTCCCCGGCGCATTCCCGCGGCCGCGGCCGGACTGTCGCGCAGCACGTCGGAGACGATAATGCGGCGCACATTGTTTTCCAGGACGGTAAGGCCGGGAACGATTCCGAGGGAGAGGTGTTCGAAGCGTTCGGGGATCATCCACTTCGCCAGCACGTTTTCGATTCTGGACAACGGAATCGCAAAGCCGATCCCGGGCGCGTTTTCATACACGGACATGCTCATTCCGATGACTTCCCCGTCGACATTGATGAGGGGGCCGCCGCTGTTGCCGGGATAGACGATCGCATCGGTCTGGAGAATGTCGGAGAAGATGACGCGCCCTTTATAGGAGAAACGGCGTTTTTTCCCGCTGAGCGCCCCCACGCTGATGGAACTGTCCAGCCCGAACGGATTGCCGACCGCGATCACGGTTTCTCCCAGATGCAGAATCCCGGAATAGTCGCATTGGATCTCCTGGAGGCCGCCGGGCGGATTTTTGAGGCGGAGCAGGGCAATGTCGTTGACCATGTCGTCCGCGATGACATTGGCCTCGCAATTCTGTCCGTTGGAAAGAGTTACGTATATTTTTGTGGCGCGTTCCACCACATGCGCGTTCGTCACGATCAGCCCGGACGCGTCGATGATGAAGCCGCTTCCGAGGGAATAGCTCTTTTGCGATTCCTGCGAATGGATGAACTCATCATACAACGTTGGCGACACTTCTCCGCTTTCCGAAAAATATCCGGGATTCTCCACAATCCGTTCCGTCCCGATATTCACGACGGACGGCAGGGCCTTTTCAATCGCGCAAACCACCTCGTTTTTTCGTTTGGACGGGGATTTTTTCGCTTCTTTCCGGCAGGTGATCGCCGTTTTACTGCGGAATGCCCGTAAAATGAAACAGTTTTCCCTTTTCAAGGCCATCACAACCGCCAGGGTGCAGAGAAGAATCAGAAGAAGAATGAAAATCACACTTGATTTTTTCAGGTTCATGGTAAATATTTCCTTTGTTGCAGAATAAGAATAAACGGACATGGCTGAAAATGCAAATCGGAAATCAAAATATTCCGGAGAGTTTTCGGATCCGGGAACCGGAAGCCCTGTATGAAATGCAGATGCAGGCCCTGTGGGACAAGCTTCCGAACGGAACGCGGCTCACGCTCACGGACAACTCCCGGATGAAGGTCGTTTCCCGCGGGGAATGGAACCGCGAGGCCGGACCCGATTTCCGCAACGCCGCGCTCGAAATACACGGGAAGCTCCTTCACGGCGACATCGAGCTTCACCGGAAAAGTTCCGACTATATCCGCCACGGGCATGCGGCGGACAGCGCGTATTCCGGCGTGATCCTTCACGTAGTCGCAGAGGATGATCTCGCAGGATCGACGGGTTCTCCGGCCGCGCATCTGCCCGTCTTCCGGATGAAGCCGGAAACCTTTGCCGGAAACGTGTCCGGCTCGTGCGACTGCCGCATCTTTCCCTATCTGGACGAAGAACGGCTCCGGGCTTTTTTCACGGACGCGGGAATGGAGCGTCTCCGCGAAAAAGCCGCGGAAACACTCGGAAACATGATTTCCGGCGGAGCGGAATACGCCTTCCGGGAGCGTCTGTTCCGCTTCGCCGGCAGCAAGCAGAACCGGGACTCCTTCCTCGAACTGCTGAAACGTTTCGAGCAATACTCTCCGGAAGCGCGGAGCCGTCACTTCAAAGCCGTTTTATGGGGAGAATCCGGTCTGCTTCCCGATCCCGCCAGCGAGAAACTGCCCCCCGAAAACGCAGGAGAAGCGAAATCGCTCTGGAACGAATTCTGGCCGTTGCGCCGGGAAGCGCGTCCGGACATTCCGTGGCGCCGGGACTCCGTGCGCCCGGCAAACAGTCCGGAACGCCGGATCGCGCTGCTTTGCGTATTTCTGGAAAAGTTCACCTTGAATCCTCTTCCCGGATTTGTTTCCGCCCTGAAGAGACAGTCGCCCGGACAATTCATCCGGACGACGGGAAAAGCGCTTCTGCTCTCCGATCCGTTCTGGGATTCCCGCTGGTCCTTCCGCTCCCGGCCGCTTGAAAAAAGGGTGTCCGTGCTGGGCGCGGAACGGGCCGCAACCCTGCTGACCGATGTGATCGCCCCCTCGCTTCTGGCCCATGCGGAGCTTCATTCGGACGGCTCCCTCGGGAAGAAGGCGCGGGAACTGTTTCTGTTTCTTCCGGCCCAGCCGGACAACCGGGTCGTGAAGAATGCCCTCAAACGGTGGTTTCCGCCGGGCGCCCGGAATCCGGCACTGTTTCAAAACGCGGCCATGGGACAGGGATGTCTGCACATCTACAAAAAATATTGTGCGAAGAAAGCCGGGGATTGCTCTTCCTGTCTTCTTGCCGATTCGTAAAAGGATGTTTCATCATGCCGCGCAAAAAACTGAAGATCGGGATCAGCGCCTGTCTCATGGGGATCAAATGCCGTTACGACGGCGGTGCAAAACCGGTCCCGATGATTTACGAACTGCTCAAGGACAAAGTGGAACTGATCCCGGTCTGTCCGGAATTCAACTCGGGATTGGGGATTCCGCGTCCCCCGATGCGGCTGGAAACGTCTTCGCGTGGGACCCGCGTGAAAGTGATCGGGAACGGCGAAGACAAAACCGAAGTTCTTGCCGACTGGATTCAGGTGGAATTGAATCTGCTGGAACGCGCCGGGATCGCCGCCTTCATCTTCAAGGCCCGCTCCCCCAGCTGCGGACTTCGCGGAGTCGAACTGTTCAGCCCCTCCGGAAAATCTCTGGGTCCCCGCGGGCAGGGGCTGTTTGCGGCGGCTCTGGTGCGCCGGTTTCCGGAAATGACGGTCTGCGAGGAGGGCGATTTCCCCGGAGCCGCGGAAAAATTGGTCATGGAGTGACATTCCAGGATTTCAACCCGCAACTTACCAACTCCCCCGCTTACAAACTTACAAACTGGATTCAGAATCTCTGCTTGTAAAAGTGACAGTAAGGAGTGCGTCCGTTCTTCTCGTAATAGTCCTGATGATACGGCTCCGCATTCCAGAAACGCTGAAACGGCTCGAGCTTCGTCTGGATGTCATACCCTTTTTCCCGGAGGATCTTCAGAAGGGTTTCGGCGGTTTTCCTCTGGGTTTCGTCCAAAGGAAAGATTGCGGAGCGATATTGGGAACCGACGTCGGGACCCTGCCGGTTTTTCTGCGTGGGATCGTGGATTTCCAGAAAATATTTGCAGAGCGTCTCATAGTCCGTCAGCCCGGCGTCGTAAAAGATCTGGACCGCTTCCGCATGCCCGGTCCGTCCGGAACAGACCTTCCGGTAGGAAGGCGCCCGTACCGTTCCGCCGGTGTATCCGCTGACGGCGGCCAGCACGCCCTTTCGTCCCCGGAAAAGCTCTTCCACGCCCCAGAAGCAGCCTCCGGCGAAAACCGCGCGGCGGATACGTCCCTTTTCCTGGTCCTCGAATACCAGCGAGACCGAGTTGACGCAGTGGCGGGTGTCTTTTTCCGTCAGGTTTTCCCCGGTGAAAATATGTCCGAGATGGGCGCCGCACCGGATACAGGTGATCTCCGTGCGGACTTTGTCGGCGTCCGCGCTTTTCCGGACCGCGCCGGGAATCTCGTCATCGAAAGCGGGCCAGCCGCAGCCGGAATTGAACTTGTCATCCGAGGAATAAAGCGGCGCGCCGCAGTTGCGGCAGGCATACACTCCCCGCTGGAAAAAACGGTCATATTTCCCGGTAAACGGAAATTCCGTCCCTTTTTGAAGAATCACCTTTTTCTCGAATTCGGACAGCGGACCGTACGGCATTTCTTTCGGAACAGACGTCTCCATGGCAGCACCCCCATTCATCAGGACGGACAGCAGAAAAAATGACACATAGCTCCGCATGATGACAATTCCCCCTTTTTTCCTCAAAGACCCTTCCGGAAGGTTTTTGTTCCGCGAAAAGAAGGAAACACTCTTCTTTTTTTCGGTTTTTCACCGTAAAAAGTCGCACTTTTCTTTGTTTTTTTCTTTCATCCTTTCAAATATGTGGTAGATTAATGAAATAAAATGCCCTCATTAAATTTTAAATGAATCATTTCAAATGAATGAAAAAAGGAATTGAAAAAAATGGGAAATCTCCTGGAAACAATCCGTGAAAAAGCCAAAAAACTGAACCGCAAAATCTGTCTGACCGAGAGCGACGATCCCCGGAACCTGAAAGCCGCCGAAAAACTCGTGCAGACCGGCTATGCGAGACCGGTGCTCGTGGGACGGGAAGCCGCCATCCGCGTGCTGGCGGTGGAAAACGGAATCTCCCTCAACGGCGTGGAGATCGCGGATGTCGAAAAGGCCCCGAACCTTCCCAAATATATTGACACGGTCGTTGAAATCCGTAAAAACAAAGGGTTGACCCCCGAACAGGCCCGCGAGTGGCTCAAGGACACCTGTGTGTTCTCCGCCGCGATGGTCTGCGCCGGAGACGCCCACGGCTATGTGGCCGGCGGCGGAAATCCGAAAGGGTACAACCACAACACGGCCGGCAAGACGCGTCCCGCGCTCCAGCTTTTCAAGACCGCTCCCGGCATGAAGTCCGCCTCCGCTTGCTTCATCATGCAGCTGCCCGATCCGAAGTGGGGTTTCAACGGCGCGCTCTTCTACGCGGACTGCGGCCTGAACATCAATCCCGACGCCGAGCAGCTTGCCGAGATCGCGGTGGCCACGGCCCGGACGTTCAAGATGTTCACCGGAGCGGAACCCAAGGTCGGCATGATCAGCTGTTCCACGAAAGGTTCCGCGCACGATCCGATCATTGACAAGGTGATCGAGGCGACGGCGAAGGCCCAGGCCATGGCGCCCGAATTCGAGATCGACGGCGAATTCCAGTTCGACGCGGCCATCCTCCCCGAGATCGCGGCGAAGAAGGCCCCGGATTCCAAGGTCGCGGGATACTGCAACGTCCTGATTTTCCCGGACCTGAACTGCGGCAACAGCATTTACAAGGCCACGGAACGTCTGGCCGGCGCGACCGCGATCGGTCCCCTGGTGCAGGGACTCCGCAGGCCGTTCAACGATGTCTCCCGCGGCTGTTCCGCCGATGACATCGTGGACTGCGCCTGTGTGGCCGCCATCACCGAATGGGTCGGCTGAGTTCCGGTTCCGGGGCCCGGGGAATTCCCGTTGCGCTTTCCCGGGACGGCTTGCGGAAAGGTTCCCCGGCCCGGAATGGATGAATTTTCCGCTTGGTTCTTTTGCGGAAACAGGGAGGCTTGATGAATCCGGATTCGTTCGTGATTATACTTGAAATCTGCGCAATGGTTCTTCTGGTGGTGGTTTCGGCCTTCTGTTCCAGCGCGGAGATGTCCCTTTTTTCGCTGAGCCGTCCGAAGATTCTTTCCTACAGGGAGGACCCGTCCCCTGTCCGTCGCCGGATCTGGCAGCTGATGTCCGGACAGCACCGGACGCTGATCACGATCATTTTCTGCAACATGTTCGTGAACAGCTGCGTCTCGATGCTGAACGATGAGGTCATGGAGAATCTGAAGCTGTCTCCCTCCCTGACGCTGGTCGTTTCGAGCGTGACCGGCATTGTCATCCTGCTGCTTTTCGGGGAAATCAGCCCCATGACCGTGGCGTATGTCTATGCCGAAAAATGGTCCGTCTACGTGGCGACGCCGGTTTTCATCGCCCGGAAACTGCTTTCTCCACTGACGTCTGTGGTGGAGAAATTCTGCGACGGATGCCTGAATCTCCTGGGACGCGCCGCTCCCGTCGGTCTTTCCCAGGAGGAGTATCTTTCCTACATTGACCTTTCCTACGAGCGCGGAACCTTCACGAAGGAAGAGGCCAAGCTCATGAAGGAGACGTTCGCGCTGCGCAACAAGAGCGTGGAGAGCGTCATGCGCAACCGGGCGGATCTGCGTTTTATTTCCAGGACCGCCTCCCCGGCCGAGATCAGCCGGACGATCCGCGAGCATTCCCAGGCGTATCTGCCGGTCACCGGCGACGGCCGGCTGGACACCGCCGACGCGGTCCTGTCCGCCCGCGCCTTTTTCGCACTGACTCCGGAGGAGCGCGTTCACTGGCAGGACTCCCTTGAATCCGGAGTCCTTTTCATTCCGGAAAAGACGACTCTGGAGAAGGCTTTGCACACCATGAAAAAAGCCAACGCGAATGCGGCGCTGGCGGCGGACGAATACGGCGCCGTGTCGGGCGTCATCACGCGGGAGGATATCTATTCGGAGTTGAC
Organism: Lentisphaerae bacterium ADurb.Bin242; assembly: GCA_002069785.1. Lineage (GTDB taxonomy): Bacteria > Verrucomicrobiota > Lentisphaeria > Victivallales > UBA1829 > SIG94. The sequence continues at coordinate 12,507 of MWCA01000012.1, forward strand.
CGGGCGTTCCGTCGAGCTGGACGAACAGCCGATCCTCGATCTGGTCCGGGTCGGGGAGAACCGATGGATTTTCGACGGCCTGGCGACGTTCGACTTCATGAAGATGGCGCTTTCCCTGAAGGTCGAGCCGGGCCGTTTCTGCGCCACCACGCTCAACGGCGTGTTCTGCGAGCTTCTCGGGGCGATTCCCCAGCAGGGCGACAGCGTTTCCTTCGACAACGTCACGCTGTTTGCCAGCGCCGTTTCCCGTAACCGGGTGACCCGCATGCTCGTCACCGTGGAGGAGCCCGGCGTGTTCGGCAACGGAACCAGAAAGGAGGGCGGACAATGATTCTGTATTTCTCTCTCGCTCTCCTCTTCATCTGCTTGCAGGGGTTCTTCGCCGGAATGGAGACCGGAATGGTGTCCGTTCTGCGGCCCCGTGCGGAGCATGCTGCGAAACAGGGGAAGAGGTCCGCGGAACTCGTGGTGTTTTTCCTGCACCGGCCCGGAATGATGATCGCGACTGCGCTGATCGGCGTGAACATCAGCGTGGTGATGGCTTCGCTGATGACCAAGAAATTCATCGAATGTTTCCATTTTTCCGGCAGCGCGTCCCTTTTCATTTCCAGCTCCGTGCTGAGCGTCATCCTGCTTGCCTGCGAGATTGTTCCGAAAAACTGGTTCCGGGAAGCCGCCTTCGTCCGGTGCTCCCGCTTCATCTACGTTTTTTACGGGGCCTACCTGCTGCTTTATTTTCCCGTCCGGCTTTTTGCGGCGTTCACCGGGTTTCTAAGCTCGTTGATCGGGAAGATTCATCCGGAAAAGGCCACGGAGCCGAACGTGGCCATGCGCGAGGACTTCCGCCTGTTCCTCCGCGAGAGCCGCACGTACGGCTCGGTGGACGAAGCGACGGCTTCCATTCTGGACCGCGCGATGGATATTCCCGGAATGCTGATCCGCCGGATCATGATCCCCCGGAACAACGTTCCCGAAATCCCGTCTTCCGTGTCGATCCGCGACGCCTTCGATTTCTGCCGCAGGCACAATGTCACCAAGATCCCGGTGTATCCGGACCGCAAGGGCAAGGATTCGGAGCGTGAATGGTGCGGCGTGTTCAACATCTATGACGCCATTTATTCGGTCGACGAGGAAAAATGGAATGAAACGCCGGTTTCGAGCTGTTCCACCCGCCTTTATTTCATCGATGAAAATCTGAAATTGGGCGAACTGATGGAGCGCCTGCGGTTCCGCCGGATCGCGTTTTTCGTCGTTCATGACGAAGACCGGAAACAGTGCGGCATTGTGCGGCCGGAGGATCTGGCCGCCCTGCTGTTCGAGAATTAGGCTGCAAGTTGGGAAAAAGTCCCGTGGAATAAAAATCACCTTATTGAAAAGGAAAGGAAAAAAGAAAATGTCACTGGAAAGCGCAAGAGCATTTTGTGTGAGGATGATGAGCGACGAGGATTTCAGGGCGGCGCTCGGCAATGTGAAGTCGACGGCGGAAATCGACAAGCTGGTTTCCGCCGAGTACAGTTTCACCCGGACGGAATTTGCCAAGGTCATCGGGGAGTTCGTCGGACACAAACTCGAAGAGGGCGAACTGGAAAAACTCATCTGCGGCTTCTATGAGGAGCAGATGAACGCAGGCAACACCGATGTCTGCAAAGTTGTCATCGAATGGCTCGGAACACTGAAGAATTAATTTGTAAGTGAAGAGTTTGTAAGTTTGTAAGAGAATGGAAGTTTTCAACTTACAAACTTACAAACTGTCCAACTGAAAACTGAACCTCGGGGGTTTTTATGCGGAAAAAGTTGCATTTCTACGGTGCGGCGCTGGCCGCGGTCTGTCTGGCTGCTCTGGTCGCCTGCGGAAAAAAGACGCCGGAAAAAGCGGTTCCGGAGACAAAAACCGAGGCGGCTGCGCCGGTGAAGCCGAAACCTCAGCCCAGACCCCGACCGGAAGTCCGGGATTCCGAGGAAGGCTCGTTGAAGGTCCGGATTTCCTCCTCCGAACAGAAGGAAACTCCGCCCGTTGTCCAGGAGGGGGATGCCAACGTGGTGGTGCTTTCCGCCGACGATCCCGGCGCGAAGGAAAAGAATACGACGCTCTCCCGGAAAGAGGAGGAGACCCGCAAATCTCTCCGCACCAAGCGTCCGGAGAATTCGCTGGCGGAACAGCTTTCCCCCCTGAACGACGGCAAGGTGATCCGGTGGTCTCCCAGGTGGGTTTCCGGCGGCACGGGCGGCGTGAGGCTCCCCGCCTGGGCGATGAGCCGCGATTTCAGCGTCATCGTGTTCGTGGAAACCCTGGGCGAGGGGGAAGGGCCGTTCAGTTCCCGTCTGGTGGTATATGACACGCATACCTGGACCATTCTGCTGGTGCATCATCTCCTCAAGCTGGACGTCCGTTCGGCCGTCTTCTCGAAAAGTCAGCATCTGGCGGTGCTGTGCCGCGGACAGGAGGCGTTCAAGACCCCGGATGAACTGCTGGTGATCCGTCTCCGGGACGGGCTTCCCGTTGCGAGAGTGACTGTGCCGGACGGGGAACGGGTGTATGCGGATTCCCTGGACCGTTTCTTCGTGGTCCGCCGGAAGACCTCGCCACAGGCAAACAAGGTTATCGTGCTGGAGAATCTCTTTCCGGACAAGCCGGTCAAACAAGGGGAAAAAGAGATGGAAAGCGTCAATGCTTCGCCCGTTGTGACTTTTTCGGAGGACGGAGACCGGGTTTTCTTCGCGGGCGACAAAGCGCTCGAGAGCTTCAAGAGTTCCGACCTCCGCCCGTTGTCGTCCGTTCCTCTTCCGGAAAAATTCGTGACGCGGTCGGCTCTGGCGGTCGGTCCGGATGCGGTGATCCTTGCCCCGCGCCCGGAAACCCGGTGTGATGCGCTGCGGATTCAGAACGGACAGGTCCAGCCTTTCGGAGAGCCTTCCGGCGGAGTGCTGGCATCGCCGGTTCCCTCCGGCGGCCTGTTTTATGCCGTGATGAACCGGAAGGGAAAGGTGGCGCTGACGGTGTTGTCCACCCTTCAGGAAAAGGAATCTTTCTCCCCGGAGACGCTGGTTCCCCGGACGACCGGCAATCCGGAGGCGCTGTTTGCATTTCCGCATGCCAAATGCCTGGCGGTCCTGGATGCGGGCGGCTCATTTTACCTGATCTACAAAGACCCGACCGGGAAACGTTTCCGGAAAGAACTGCTGTTTTCAGCCACAAGACAATGAGGGGAGTTTGTAAGTTGGGGAGTTTGTAAGTTGGAGAGTTTATCCGTGAAATTTGCGGCGGACCCGCTTACAAACTTACAAACTTACAAATTTACAAACTTGCAACCTTCGCCTTGAACTGCTATATTCTATGGCTTGGGAAATCTGCCCCCTGTTGCGGGAGAGAATGATATAAGACGGGAGATGCGTGGTATTATGAAGGTGAATCAACGAAGCCTCTTTTTATCGGGAACCGTTCTGCTGCTTGCCGTGTTCTGTCCGGCGTGCGCCGATCTGTTGAAGCTGGAGCCGCAGGACCCGGCCGATATGACTGTCCAGGAACTGATCGTGAAGATGAATCAGGCGACCGATCCGAAAGGAGTCTACCGGAATTGCAAGTCGTATGTCATGAAGCAGGAGTTTTCGACGATCCGCTCCGGGACAAGGGATAACTATTCCCTGGAAGTCAAGTTCAAGGCTCCGAACCGGATCCGGATCACCACGTTCCGCGGCAGCCGTGCGACCATCGCGGACATTTACAACAACGGCCAGGCGTGGAAAGTCGACTGCATCATGGGAAAAGGCACGAAAGTCACGGGAATGGGACTTTCCCTGGTGGAGATCTTCTCCCAGATGGCCAATCCCGCCATGGATGCAACCAAGATATTCAAAAAGGTCACCATCGACATGAGCACGGACACCGGCGTGAAAATGTACCGCCTGATCTGCGATCCGTGCAAGGACGGAATTGCCCCTTATGTGTTTTACATCGACGGCAGCACCTTCCTGACTGTGCGCTTGGAGACCATCATGTATGCTTCCGACGGAGAAGAGTATCTTTACATCAGTCTGCCGACGGCTTACGAATGGTTCGGAGAGTTCCGTATTCCCACCACTTCCACGGTCAAACTGATGGATGCGACGAACATTTCCAAAGTCACCGAGTTTGCCATCAATGTCGATATTCCCGACTCTGAATTCCTGCCGCCGGTGCCGTTCACTCATCAGGCGGAGATCCTTCAGGAAGTGAGAAAAGCCTCGGCCATGATCTCCGCAAAACCCGCGGAGAAATCGGCTTCGGCCTCAAAGAAAGAGAAAAAATGAAAAGCGCTTTTGAACTGGCTCTCGAACGGACCGGTGGCAAGCTGACCGAGCTGTCCGAGGAAAAGAAAAACAAAATTTCCGACATCGACCGCTTTTACAAATCCAAAATCGCGGAGGCGGAGCTTTCCGCGCAGCAGCGCATTGCCCGGGAACAGGACCCCGCCAAGATCGACGAGATCAAAGAGTCTCTCGTTACGGAGATCGCCTCGTTCCGGGACAAATGCGAACGGGAGAAGAATGCGGTCCGCAGCGAATGATTTTTCCAGGGCGGAACGGGTTCCCGTTGTCCTTTGACGCGGATCCTGGAACAGGAATCCAACCCACAGGCAAATCCATGGAAATCTATCTTGACAATGCGGCCGCCGTTCCCTGCGCTCCACGGACGGCGGAGCGTTTCGCCTCCTTCCTGAAGGAGTTTCCGGGCAATCAGGAGTCCATGGGATACCATGGAAATTCCGTGCGCCGTGTTCTGGAACAGGCTTCGGAAAAGGTTGTCCGCGCCCTCGCCGGCACGTCCGAAGTCTCCCTGCTGTGGGTCAATTCCGGTACGGAGGCATTGATTGCCGGAGTGGAAGCCGCCTGCCGGGTCCGCGGAAAGGGAACGATCGTCACGACGCCGCTGGAGCATCCCGCTCTCGACCGTGCGGTCCGGCGTTCGGCGGAGCGCCATTCCTTGTCGGTGGAGGTCTGTCCGGCCTCCCGGCAGGGCGTCGGACCGGAACAGCTGGAGCCGCTGCTGAACCGGAACACCGCGATTCTGGCGATCCATCATGTCCAAGGTGAAACCGGAGCCGTGACCGATCTGAAAGCAATCCGGGAGCTGCTCGACCGCAAGGCTCCGCGGGCCCTGCTTCTGGCGGACACCATGCAGTCGGCGGGAAAACTGCCTCTTCCGTGGCGCGACGCCCGGATCGATTTCGGAGTCCTTTCCGGACAGAAGATCGGGGTTCCCGGCGGTGCGGCGGTCTTCTGCGCCCGCGAACATGCGAAAGTCCTGTTTTCCCTCCGTTCCACGGAACATCTGGCGGGCCGCTGCGTTCCCGCCGCTGCGCTGACGCTGGCCGACTGTGTCGCGGAGGCCGTCGCGGACATGCCCGGAAACATCCGGCATGCCGGAAGGCTCAAAGAGACGCTGTTCGGGGAACTCGTCCGGAACTCCGTCCCCTTCCGGAAGACGGTTCCCGATGAGGCGGCGTCCCCGTATATTTCTCATTTTCTGGTTCCTCCCTGGCAGGGAGCCATTCTGACCCGGGCCCTGTATGAACACCGTATCAGCGTCGCGCCGGGCAGCGCCTGCGAATCGGAGACGCCCGGCGGCTCGCGCGTCCTGAAGGCGATGGGCTTCTCCGGAAAAGAGCGTTTCTGCGCTCTCCGGGTTTCCACCTGGCTGGAAAATACGCCGGAAGAGCTTGCGGTTTTTGCCCGGACCCTTGCGGAGTGCATCGCCCGGTATTGAGGAAAAAACGGGTGTATTTCCGGACGGCCCGATCCGGATTCTATGGCAGAAAAACAAACCTCTCCTTGGCAGAAAAATCTTTGAAATCCATCCTTCCGCGGCCATAGTAAGGACAATGTCCATCATTTTTGCGGAAGGAGAACCTGAAATGGATCGTTTGAAGAAGGTTGGAGAAGTTCGTAGATTTTCCTCGTCCCAGGTAAAGGCGTCCCGGATCGGCATCGGGTTCGAGAAGCTCGACCGCGGCGTGTTCGACCCTGAAAAAGCCTATGATCCGGTGGCGGAACTCGGCGTCAAATGGGTCCGGATCCAGTCCGGCTGGGCCCGCACGGAAAAGGCGAAAGGCGTTTATGATTTCGCATGGCTCGACAGCATTGTCGACAACCTCTGCCGGCGCGGGCTCCAGCCGTGGATCTGTCTCTGCTACGGCAACGGACTCTACGATGCGGACGCCGCCAGGGTCTTCGGCGCGGTGGGGTGTCCCCCGATCAAGAACGAAGAACAGAAAAAAGCCTGGCACAGCTATGTGGCCGCCCTCACGGCCCGTTACCGCGGCAAGGTCCGATGGTATGAGGTCTGGAACGAACCCGACGGCCGGTGGTGCTGGAAACACGGTCCCAGCGGAACCGAATACGGCGAATTCGTCAAGGCCACGGCGGCGGCCGTCCGGAAAGGCGATCCCTCCGCGAAGGTGATCGGCGGGTCGCAGTGCATCCGCGATCTGAAGTGGCTCAACGAAGTGTTCTCGACCGGAGCGGCTTCGGTCATGGACGCCTACACCTACCACAGCTACGATCCGGATGAAACAGAGGGCTTCAAAATTATCCCCGCCCTGCGCGCCCTTTGCCACGCCTATAATCCAAAACTGCAAATCATTCAGGGGGAGACCGGGGCACAGTCCAGAAACGACGGTTGCGGCGCCATGGCAAAAGCCGCCTGGACGCCTCTCCGCCAGGCGAAATTCCTGGTGCGGCATACGATTTCCGACCTCCTGGAAGGCGTGATGTTCTCCTCATATTTTTCCAGCATGGACATGATGGAGGCGCTCAACGGGACGGTCGGCAACAAGGCCAGTTACATGGACTTCGGCTATTTCGGCGTCCTTTCGGCGGAGTTCGACGAAAACGGCGTGGCGACCGGCGGATACGCGCCGAAGCTTTCCTACCGTTCGCTTCAAAGCATTGCTTCCGTCTTCCGCGAAGAGTTTACGGTTTCCGAGCTCCCGATCCGGTTCTGGAGCGAGGAGTCGAAACGGATTCTCCGCCGCGACGAGTCCGGCAGGGAACTCCTCTGCGGCGGTTTCCGGAAACCCAACGGATCGGCCGCGTTCACCTGGTGGAAACCCGTGGAACTTCTCACGACCTCTTTCGAGTCGACCGTGTCGCTGCAAACCGCCGCGCTTCCCGGGGAAATCCGCCTGATCGACCTGCTGGAAGGCGTCCTCTACGCTCTTCCGGAGGAGATGATCGAGGACGATGGCAAAGGATTCCGCCGTCTGGCGAATATCCCCGTCCGGGACTATCCGCTTCTGCTCGCCTTCGGCGAGTTCGCATAAGCCCCGGACGGTTTGAAAACATCCGGAACAGCGCTTACTTCAGGAAGAGTTCGACCACGGGGACTTCCACGTCCGGCTTGACCACGGGAAGATCGAGGGTCACGGCCTTTTGGGGAGTGGCGTTATCCAGAGAGGGCTGCGGATCGGCTTCGGCCTCGCGCATCTTCACTTCGCTGCCGTCATGCAGGAACTGGGCATAGGCCGCTTTCCCGCCGAGGTTGTGGAGGTGGATGTGCTTGAAGGGCCAGTTCATGATGTGGAGATACAGCCGCTTGGTTTCGGGATTGTAGGTGTACCGGCTGTCGCGGGGTTCCGGGAATTCCCCGGGGGCTTTTCCGCAGCCGTAGATGGAACGGGAGTTGTATTTCATCCAGCGGGCGTAGGCCTGGAGGCGGCTCATGGCTCGGTCGTCGATGTAGCCGCGGCTGGTGGGGCCGACGTTCATCAGCAGGTTGCCGTTGCGGGAGACATGGTTGATGAGCATGTCGATGCACTGTTTTTCCGATTTCCAGGTCAGCTCGTCGCGATGGTATCCCCAGCTTCCGGAAAAGGTCTGGCAGCCTTCCCAGACGACGGGATTGCCTTTTTCGTCCCGGACCGGTTCATCGGGCGTGTTCTGTTCGGGCGTGACCATGTCGCCGGCGCCGGGAAGATCCAGACGGTTGTTGATCATGATGGACGGACGGATGGACCGGATCAGCTTCACCAGCTTTTCGGAACCCCAGTCCTTGTGTCCTTTTCCGTCGTTGGCCCTCGGATAGGAGAAATCGAACCAGATGATGTCGATGTCGCCGTAGTTGGTCAGGATTTCACGGGTCTGGTTGTGGAGATACTGACGATACTTGGCGACGTCGCGGGTCTTGTTGAGCTTCTCGCGGTCCGGATGGTTCCGGAGGGGATGGAGGATGTCGATGGGGAAATGGGGATGGTGCCAGTCGATCAGCGAATGATACAGCCCGATCCGCAGACCTTCGGCGCGGAAGGCGTCCACGACCTCGCGGAGCAGATCGCGTCCGCAGGGGGTGTTGGTGGACTTGTAATCGGTGTATTTGGAATCGAACATGCAGAACCCTTCGTGGTGTTTCGTGGTGAAGACCACATATTTCATGCCGGCGTCCGCGGCCGCGCGGGCCCATGCCTTCGGATCGAAGAGATCGGGATTGAAGCGTTCGAAATACTTCTCGTAGTCTTCGTTGGATATCTCCTCCCGGTTGCGGATCCATTCATGTCGTCCGGGCATGGAATAAAGCCCCCAGTGGATGAACATTCCGAAGCGGTCATGCGTGAACCATTTGGTGTCGCCTTTTCCGAAATCGCTCATTTGAAAACTCCTCTTTTTTTTTGAAAATGCGGATTGCATTGTGGAAAAAATACGCTATTTTATGAAGTAAGTCAACCGGTATTCTATGAATAAAGCAGAACTTTCTATGAATAAAACAAATCCGTTTCTTCCGGAACCGCCTCAAGTGTCCATGGATTACGCGGGGTACTTGAAGCTGGGGCGGTTCTGGAATAAACTCCGGCTGGCAGGCCACTTCTGGCGTTTCTACCATCATGACGGTCCCGGGGCGGGGCTTTTCGTCGACGCGCGGAAGATCGAGATGCTTCCGGGCCGCTGCTATATTCTCCCGCCCCATTGCGGCACCCTGACGTGGTGTTCCCTGGCGCCGTTCCAGCTTTACATTCACTTCGAGCTGTCCATGTGTGTGGGGAATCCGCGTTTTCCGGTCAGCGAGATCCCGCTGACGGCGGATATGCGCCCGATCCTCGACGAGCTCCGGGAATCTCTCCGGGACGGCCGTCCGAACTGCCTGAAAAATTCCCTGCTGGCCATTACCCTCTGCTCTCGCGCCATGACGCTGCTTCCGCCGGAAGCCTGGACCGAATCCGGGACCGACCGCCGGATCGAGGCGATCTGCGACTATCTCCGCAAAAATCTTGACCGCGAACTGAATCTTCCGATACTCTCTTCCAAGGTGCACCTCCCGCCCAACGCGTTCTCCCGGCAGTTCCGGGAACATACGGGCGTGACTCCATACCAGTATCTGCTCCAGCTCCGCTACAACCACGCCTCCAAGCTGCTGCACTCCCATCAGCATTCGATCGACGAGATCTGCGACATGGTGGGCGTGAAGGACCGTTTCCATTTCTCGCGCACCTTCAAGAAACTGTACGGCGTTCCCCCGGCCCAGTACCGGAGGAGTTATTCTCCGGACACCTAGCCCGTTCCGGTCCTGGAGCCTCTGTTTTTTCCGCGACTTCCTGTTCAAAAAAGCGGCCGGCCGTCTTTTTCCCCTTGTTTTTTCAAGGAAATGCGCTTATATTATATACTCATTTTTTTCAACGGAAGCAGAAGTGTAAATATGCAGGACATCAGGAATATCGCCATCATTGCGCACGTCGACCACGGAAAGACAACGCTTGTGGATGAAATCATCAAGCAGGCCAAAATCTTCCGCGACAATCAGGAAATGCATGAATGTTTTCTGGACAGCAACGACATCGAACGCGAACGCGGGATCACCATCCTCGCCAAGAATATCAGCGTCAATTACAAGGGCTGCAAGATCAACATCATCGACACCCCCGGACACAGCGATTTCGGCGGTCAGGTGGAGCGCGTGTTGGTATGGGTTGACGGCGTTCTGCTCCTGGTCGACTCGGCCGAGGGGCCTCTGCCCCAGACCCGGTTCGTGCTGGACAAGGCGCTCAAGCTCAACCTCAAACCCGTGGTCATCATCAACAAGATCGACCGTCCCGACGCGCGCCCCGATGAAGTGCTCGGCAAGGTCTTCGATCTTTTCATCGACCTCAACGCCTCCGAGGAACAGCTCGATTTCCCGATCCTCTACGCCAGCGGCCGCAACGGCTGGGCCACCGAAGACCTCAAGAACGGCGCCCGCGATTCCATTCTTCCCCTGATGGACGCCATTCTCAAATACATTCCCGCGGCGCCCTGCCGCGAAGGGGCCGTCCAGCTTCAGGTTACGACCCTCGACTACAACGATTACGTCGGGCGCATCGGCATCGGACGGGTCCACCGCGGCACTCTCCGGCTCGGCGAACCGCTGGTGATGATCAAGCGCGACGGCGCGACCCGGCCCATCCAGCTCAAACAGCTTTTCACTTTCGAGGGGATCGAACGCAAGTCGGTGAACGAGATCCGGTGCGGCGACATCTGCGCGCTGGTCGGCGTCGAGAACATCGACATCAGCGATACGATCGCCAGCGCCGCCGAGCCTGAAAAAATGCCTCCCATCGCCATCGACGAGCCTACTCTTTCCATGATGTTCCGCGTCAACGACTCCCCGTTTTTCGGCAAGGAGGGCAAATACATCAGCAGCCGTCACATCCGCGAGCGCCTGCTCAAGGAGGCCGAGCGCGACGTGGCGCTCCGGGTGGAGGAGACCGGAAGCGATTCGTTCAACGTCAGCGGACGCGGCGTCCTTCACATCTCCATCCTGATCGAAAACATGCGCCGCGAAGGATACGAACTGACGGTCTCCCAGCCGCACGTCATCACTAAGATGATCGACGGCAAGCTCAACGAACCCATCGAAATGCTTTCCATCGACGTGCCGGACGGCTACGCCGGAAAAGTGATCGAACTGGTCGGGGCGCGCCGCGGGGAAATGGTCGGAATGGAAACCCATATCTCCCGCCAGCTGATCCAGTTCTACATCCCGACCCGCGGGCTGATCGGTCTCCGCAGCAAGATCATGACCGCCACCGCCGGCGAAGCCATCATGTCGCACCTGTTCGACCACTATGAACCGTTCAAGGGGGACATTCCCCAGCGGATCAACGGCGTCCTCGTCAGCATGGCTTCCGGGAAGTCGATCGCCTACGCCCTCGACGCCCTCCAGCAGCGCGGAACCTTTTTCATCGACGTCGGTGTGGAATGCTACGAAGGCATGATCGTGGGCGAGCACTGCAAGGAAGGCGATATCGAGGTCAATGTGCAGCGGACCAAGAAACTCAGCAACATGCGCGCCGCCGGGTCCGACGAAAAAATGAAGATCGCCCCGCCCCGCCAGATAAGTCTGGAGGAGGCGCTCGAATACATCGCGGACGACGAATATGTGGAGGTCACTCCCCAGAACATCCGCCTCCGCAAAAAATATCTGACTGAAATGGAACGCAAAAAAATGCGTTACGCCAAAGCCGCCAAGGCGGAGGGATAACGCTCCCCATCTCCCATGATCGACTTCATCGGAATCAGCAAAAGCTACGGCAGGCAGGACCTTTTCAACGAGGCCACCTTCCGCATCAACCAGGGCGAACGGGTCGGCATCGTGGGACCCAACGGCGCCGGGAAGACCACGCTGTTTCAGATTCTCTGCGGAGAACTTTCCCCGGACAGGGGGGAGGTCTCCTGTCCGAAGAAAGTGCGCCTCGGACATCTCCGCCAGCAGCTCGACTTCTACGATCCCGAAGAATCCCTGATGGAGTTCGTCTGCGCCGCGGACGGCGAGCTCGGCAAAATCTCCGCCCGGATTCACGCGCTGGAAAGCCGTCTTCGCGGAACCGAAAACAAAACGCCGCTCCTCCATGAGATCGGGCATCTCCAGAGCGTCTACGAGGCCCGGGGCGGATATGAAATGAAGCACCGCGCCGCCGCCGCGCTCGCCGGTCTCGGCTTCCGGGAAGCCGACTCCGAGCGGAAAATAGGAGCGTTCAGCGGAGGATGGCAGATGCGCGCGTGCATGGCGCGGACCCTGCTGGGAGAACCCGACATCCTTCTGCTGGACGAGCCTTCCAACTATCTGGACATCCCCGCCGTCGAGTGGCTCCGCAAACGCCTCAAGAGTTTTCCGGGCACCCTGCTGCTGGTCTCGCACGACCGTTTCCTGCTGAATTCCATCACGGACGTCACATTGGAGGTCGACGGCGGAAGGGTTACCCGCTATCCGGGAAACTACAGCTATTATGTCCGGGAGCGCGCGGAGCGGAGGCGTCACGCCGAAGCCGCGCAGGAGAACATCGACCGCAAAAAGGAGCAGCTGGAGCGCAACATCAACCGCTTCCGGGCCAAGGCCACCAAAGCGGCCCAGGTCCAGTCCTGGATCAAGATGCTGGACAGGATCGAGGACACGGAGCTTCCGGAGGACATCCATTTCAAGGGGACGATCCGGATTCCGGAACCGCCCCGCTCCGGCGCGGAGACCGTCCGGCTGGAAAGCATCTCTTTTTCGTACGACGGCTCCCGCAACATCCTGGAGGGGATCGACCTCTCCCTGAACCGGGGCGACAAAGTCGGGATCGTCGGCTACAACGGCATGGGAAAGACCACCCTCCTGAAAATTCTCGCGGGAAGACTCGCTCCGCAGCAGGGGACGCGGACCTTCGGCCACAAAGTCGTCACCGGCTACCAGGCGCAGGAATTCGCCGAGCTCCTGAACCCGGAAATGACTGCGTTCGACATCGTGAAGGAGGCCGCCGGAGGACAGGTCCCCGCCCAGCGGATCCGGGAGATTCTCGGCGCGTTCGGCTTCTCCGGCGAAGGCGCGGACAAGCGCTGCGCGGTCCTCAGCGGCGGCGAGAAGATCCGGCTCTGTTTTGCAAGGATTTTCGTCAATCCGCCCAACTTCCTGATTCTGGACGAACCCACCACCCACCTGGACATCGCCGCGCGCGAAGCTCTCCAGCAGGCCGTCAACCATTTTGCGGGCACGGTGTGCGTCGTCAGCCATGACATCGAGTTCATCCGCGGCACGGCGAAAACCATCCTTGAAATGCGTCCGCCCGGAATCCGGGTGCATCACGGAAATTACGATTACTTCATGGAGAGGATCGCCGCCGAACAGAATGAAACGTCCGAAGTGCCGGAAGAACCCTCCGTTTCCGCCGCGGACACGCAGAAGGACCGCCGGAGGGAACGCGCTCAGAAACGCCAGGAGATGTCCAAAGACAAGCGCCGTCTGGAAGAGGAGACCGCCCGGCTGGAGAAAATCATCGAGGATTCCGAGGCGGAGAAGGCGCATCTCATGGAACAGTGGCTCGTGCCGTCCAAAGAGTTCGATTTCGCCGCCAATCAGAAGCGTCTGGCCGAACTGGAATGCGACATCGCTTCCGCCACCGGGAAATGGGAGAAAAGCGCCGCCGAACTCGAAGAACTCATGGAACGTTACAATGCGCTGCACGATTCCTGATAGATTCCCGTCCGCCGTTTCCAGAGGAAAAATCGCGGACATTTCGCGGAACCGTGCTTATTTTGCGAAAAACGGAGCGGCGTGATTTGCATTCCCCGCAAATCGAGTTTATAGTTTTACCGTTATTCTGTTGAAACCAAAGGAGGAGTTTCCGAATGAATAAAAAATTATTCCGCAAGGGCGAGAACCACAGGACACCGGGCTGGTATCTGAATTCCGGCGAAATTGAACTTTTCCTCACGGAGGAGGGCGGTCATCATGCGCCCGTGACTTTCAAGGCGGGCAAAGGCGCTCCGATCCAGCCGTATTTCATCAGCCCGTGGCAGGATGCGCGCCCGGACCTTTCCCATATCCCGCTGCTCCAGAACCTCCGCGGCGACTTCTTCTGTCTGCCCTTCGGCGGAAACCCGGAGCCGGTGGACGGCGAGAAGCATCCGCCCCACGGTGAAACCAGCGCCTCCAAGTGGACGATGACCGCCGCCGAACAGAAGGGCGACGTCACCTTTTTCGAGTTCGAAATGGAGACGAAAATCCGGCCGGCGAAGGTGGTCAAACGCTTCGAGATGCGGAAAGGCCAGCCGGTCCTTTATGTCACGCACACCGTCAGTGGAATGGATGGGAAGATGCCCTACGGACACCACGCAATCCTTTCCATGCCGGAGGCCGGCGAAACGATGTATTTTTCCGCCGGGAAATTCGATTACGGGTTGACGCCGCCGAACGTGTTCGCCGATCCGGCCAACCTGGAATACCAGTATATGGCGTCCGGCGCGGAATTCGATTCCCTGAAAGCGGTTCCGACCCGGTTCAAAGACGAGCCGACGCACGACTACACGGTCTATCCCTCTCCGGTGGGGTATGTCGATCTGCTGGCGGTTTTCAAGAAGCCCGGAAAGAAACCCGCCTGGGCGGTCGCCTCCTATCCCGACCGCGGTTATCTTTTCTTCTCCCTGAAAAATGCCGCGGAACTGCCGGCCACCACGCTGTGGGTTTCCAATTCGGGACGGTATGCGCCTCCGTGGAACGGGAATACCCGCTGTTTCGCGATCGAGGAGACCTGTTCGTGCTTCGCGGACGGCCTGAAGACCTCCATCGGGAAGAATGCGCTGACCCGGAAGGGCTGGAAGACCTGCGGCGAATTCAGCAAAAAGAATCCGACCGTGATTCACCACATCCAGGGCGTGGCGCGGATTCCCGCCGGCTACGGCAAAACAAAATCCGCCACGTTCTCCGACAGCGCGGTTACTTTTACGGATAAAAAAGGGAATTCCGTCACCGTTGCGGTCGACTGGAAATTTCTGATGGATTGAAGTTTACGAAAGAGGTTCTTATGCAGGAGCATTTTCCGGCATCCCTTCATTTCGTCGGCGTCGGCGGAATCGGGATGAGTGGTCTGGCGCAGATGGCCCGGTCCCTCGGACACGAGGTTTCGGGGAGCGACCGTGCGGTCGATTCCCCGGAAAACGCGGAGATATTCGACGCCTTGCGCGTTCAGGGCATCCGGCTGTATCCGCAGGACGGCTCCCGCTTCAAGGAGTCCGCCCTTCCCGATGCGCTGGTGTATTCCACCGCCATCGAGAGCGGCAACCCCGATTTCCGGGGCGCCGGAAGCGGAGTGCTCCGCCTTCACCGTTCCGAGGCCATGGCGGAAGCGATCCGGGAACTCGACAGCGGCCATACGATCGCCGTGACCGGGACCTGCGGGAAGACCTCCGTCAGTGCATGGCTGGCGGAAGCGCTGGATTTCCTCGGCGCGGAGCCGGGGGTGCTCACGGGCGGCCTGGTGAACGCTTTCCGTTCCCGCGGTTCCGCCGGAAATTACCGTCGGGGAAAGGGGCAGTATTTCGTGCTGGAGGCCGATGAAAGCGACAAAAGCCTGCTCAATTACTCTTCCGACAGCGGAATCGTGCTGAACATCGGGACCGATCACTATCCCCGGGAGGAGCTGGCGCAGGTCTTCGGTAAATTTCTCCAGTCCGCCGCCCGCCTTGCCGTCGTGGAGGAGGAAGCCTACCAGACGATCCTGACCCATTCCGGGCCGCTTCCCGAAGCCCTGCCGAAAGTGCTTTTCAGCATGAAGGCCGAGGGACCCGACACGCTGGACGGGCTCCGGGTGTTCCGCCTGGAAAAATACGAGTCCGGCCGCGACGGCCCGTTCGCGGTCATCAAGGACGCGCCCCGGCGTCTCCGTCTGCCCGGACCCGGTTTCCATAACGCGGCGAACGCGCTGGCGCTGTATGCGGAGCTGGTCACGCTCGGCTTCCAGGCCCCGGCGGTCCTGAATGCGCTGGAATCCTTTCATGGGGTCTGGCGGCGCTTCGATCCGGCCGGGAAAAACCGGAGAGGGGCGCTTTTCTTCGACGACTATGCGCATAACGTGGAAAAGATCGTCTCCTGCATCCGGGCCGGACGCGAACTGTCCTCCGGCCGGATCATTGCGCTGTTCCAGCCGCACGGCTACGGTCCGCTCGGCTTCATGCGTTCGGACCTCTTCCGGGCGCTGGAGGAGGTCCTGGGAAGGGAGGATGTGTTCGCCCTGCTGCCCGTGTATTACGCGGGAGGAACCAGCAGTTTCAAGCCGTCTTCCTTCGAGGTGGTGCGGGAATACCGGGAAACCGGACGGCACCGTTACCTGGCGCCCCTGAACCGGGACGAGGCGGCGGCATTTGTCCGGGACAATGCCCGGGAAGGGGACGTGGTCCTTGTGATGGGCGCGCGGGACAACTCGCTGTCGCAATGGACCCGCTTCCTGGCCGAAAATACGTGAAGGAAGGAAATTCGGAATGGTGAAAATCTCTTGTTTCTTATCCGTGCTCTCCGGAATGCTGCTGACTCTCGGGCTTTCCGCCGCCAACGACTGCCGGATCGTCACTTCCGACGGGAGGGAGATCAAGACCTCCGCCGTGAACATCCGTCCGAACGGCGACCTGGAATACATCTCCGAGGACGGCAAGCTCAAGACCCGGATCGCCAAAGGACGCTACCGCTACGCCTGGATTCCCAAGCCGGCGCTGATCACGGAGGCCGATGCCAAGTTCAAGGAAGGACAGTGGAAGACCGCTTCGGAATTGTACCGCAAGGCCGGAGAGGACTACAAGCTCCTCGGATGGGATCTCTACTGCATGCGGATGGAAGCGGAATCGCTGATCCGGCAGGGGGAGAAGAAGGAGGCCGCCCGGAAGCTGGAAGCCATCCGCAATACCCGGCTCCAGAATCCGGCCCTGCTCACGGATCTCCTGTACGCCACGGATCTCCTGGCCGAACTGCTGATCGAACAGAAAAAATATGCCGAAGCCACGGTCCTTCTGGACAAACTTCTGAAATCGGACAATCCGGAGCTCGTTTTTTCCGCCTTCTTCAAGAAGGCTCTGATCCTCCAGGACAAGGGGAAGTTCCGGGACGCCGCCCTGACTTTCTACCAGACCGCTATGCTGTTTCCGAAAAGTCCGCGCCGTCCGGAAGCCCTGTACAAGTGCTGGGGACTCCTTTCCGACCTCAAAGACCCCTCCGCGGACAAGATCGCGGACCTGATGAAGAAAGAGTATCCGGAAGACGCCCTGACCCGCCAGCTTCTCCGCTGAAAGAGAATCCCCAACCCCCAGGTGAGAAAAAGTGTTCAGTTCCCGAATTTCCCGAATCGCCTCCGGACATCCGTTCTGGTTTTGTTTCCTGACAACCGCCGTTCTGCTTTCACTGGGCGTCATCGGCACCGGGATCTGTAAACTGGACATCCGTTTCACCCTCATGGTGGAGGACATGAGCCGGCACGGCATCGGACTGTTCGCCACCCTCAACGGCTGGGCCTATCCCGATTATCCGTCGCCGTATGTGATCGCCTCCTGGGTGACGTGCGGCTTCGGACGCTGGATCACCCTCTGGACCTTGACCCTTCCGACGATCCTGCTGGGGGCTTACTCCATTGCCATGACCCTGGTGATCGGCGAAAAACAGCGGAAAGGACTGGGCGTTTATGCGGCGGCGCTCTCCTTTTTTTCGTTTGAATACCTGTATGTCTTTTCCGGGTTCGGGATAGACACCCCCGTATGTGCGGCCGGAGCCACAATGCTTTACCTCCTTCAGCACGGACGTGGCAGCGTCCGCCAGGCGATCGCCTTTTCCGCGCTTCTGATCTTCTGCTTTGTCATCCGGGGGCCGATCGGGCTGCTGCTCCTGGGGGCGGCGTCCGGAGGTTTCCTCCTGACGCACGGATGGAAGAAAACGTTTGTTTTCGGCGCGACCGGAGCGGTTGTGCTGGCGGGATGCCTGGCGGGCGGATATTTCCTGATCCATGCCTTCGGAGGCGTGGAACTCTGGGAGGTTTTCATGGAATGGCAGGTTGGCAAGCGCATCGAGGGCGGCGACTATCTTTACTATTTCTTCAAAGTAATCCCCTCCCTTGCCCCGCTTTCGATCCCGATGATCGCGCTTCTTGTGTTCGGGCGCAAACGTCTTCTGGAACAACCCGTTTTCGGCTGGTTCGGGTATATCTTCCTGCCGATGATCCTGTTGAGCATTCCGGGCTGCAAGCACCTCCGCTACATCACGCTGTGCATCCCCGCGATCGCGTTGACCGGCGCGTGGGGGATTCTGGAGGCGCTGGAGGGAAAATGGGGCGGCCGTCTGCGGGACGGGTTCCGCCTTCTGGACCGGGTGTTTCCGTGGCTGGGGATTCTGACGCTGATCGGAATGGTTCCGGTCGCGGTCTTCGCCCTGAAATGCGACACGCTTCCCTTCGGACACTGGGGGCTCGCCCTGGCTTGTTTGCTGTTGCTTGTTTTTTTCCGCAGGGAACGGAAGACGCCCCAATCGCACTGGCTCTGCCTCGGAGCGGTGTTCGGGGTCATCTACATTCTGGGGGTCAATCCGCTGATCGCCGCCTACGAGAATTCCTCCGCCTTCGTCGCTTCGGTGGAAAAAATCCGGAAAGGCAAACTCTGCATGTATGAGGTCGGCCCGGACCACGAGGCGCTCAAATACAAGGTCCTGATCCCGGCGGAGGAACGTGCAAGGATCGTATATATGCTGGACGAGCCGAATCCGGACGAACAGTACAACCGGATGTTTCCCACCGAAATTGTTTATGACGCCCTTCCGCTTTTGAAGCCGGAAGACATCGTGGTTCTCCGCAAGAGTAAACTCGAACCTCTGGGCGTCGTGGCCGATGACGTGGGGCGGAAGGTGGAAATCCTTTTGTCCGGGAATCTGGGACACCGCGAATATCTGGCTGTGAAGATTCTTCCGAAATGACGCGGCCCGCATGAAAAAAGCCGCGTCCGGAGAAGGGAACGCGGCTTTTGGAAGTGGTTTGAAACTTTACTCTTCCTGATCGAAATCCTCGTTCGGACGGAATTTCTTTTTCCGGTCATCGTTTTTTATCGGCGGACGGCGCGGGCGGTCGCCGTCACGGAAATCCTTGTGGAACTTGTCGTTCTTCTTGAAGTCGCGGCGGCGCGGCTTTTCGCCGAACATGCCGTTGTCAAAACTGTCGTTTTTCCGGCCGAAATGGCCTCCCTCGCCCTCCTTCCGCCCGGGGTCGAAATCCCGTCGCGGGGGGCGGTTCTCGAATCCGCCTTCGCGGTCGTTGTTCAAGTCCCTTCGCGGGGGCCTGTTTTCGAATCCGCCGCCGCGGTCGTTGCTGAACTCCCGTCGGGGAGGACGGTTCTCGAATCCGCCGCGGTCATTGCTGAACTCCCGTCGGGACGGGCGGTTCTCGAATCCGCCGCGGTCATTGCTGAACTCCCGTCGGGACGGGCGGTTTTCGAATCCGCCGCGGGGATTGCCGGAATCTCTTTGCGGCGGCCGGTCGGTTCTTTCTCTGGATTCATTGACCCGGAGACTTCTGCCTCCGATATCTTTTCCGTTCAGTGCTTCGATTGCTTTGTCTGCGTCGGCGTCTTCCATCTGGACAAAACCATAGCCAAGGGGGCGTCCGGTTTCACGATCTGTCTTGATTCTGGCTCCGAAGACCTGGCCGAACTGGGCAAACAGATCCTTGAGCTCGTTCTCGGTCGTTGCATACGGCAGGTTGCCGACATACACACTCTTCATAATTGACGTTCCTTCATTTTCTCCTTGCCCGGCCGGTTCCCTTTCCGTTGTTTGTGAAAACCGGACATAGGCGTTCTTTCCGATGCAGCGCATCCGTCTTGTCCAAATCGTTCAATCCGCTGTGCGTTTCCATACCTGTGGAAACGCCGCAAATATCCCAGCAGTTCTAAAATAATACAGGAAGGAAAGATTGCAATTGCTTTTTTCAAAAAAAAACATTTTTTTTAGTTTTTTTGCGACAAGCTCTTGATTTTTATAAATTTTCTATTATAATAATTTCTGCAAGGTGCAACAACACGCAGAAAATAAAATATCAGAAAAAGCCGGATGAATTCTCATTCGGCAGGATTTCAGAGGAAGTCATCACATGCATGCGCACAAAGAAAGTCTTCTGCCGGAAAACAAGTCATGGAAACTGATTTGGAATGATGAATTTGACGGAAAAGTCCTTGATGACACCAAATGGATGTATCGCCGGGGAATCATGCAGAAAATGCATCCGGGGTTATGTTTTGACGGTGCAGAACCGGACGGTCACAGCCATCTTCTTTTGAAGCTGGGAAAAGAAAACAACAGGTTCTGTTCTCCGCAGCTTCAGACGGGAGAAAATTTCATGGACCGCGCCCCGCTAAAAAGCAACGATCCGTTTCACTGGAAATTTCAGTGGCCGATCGCGGAACTGTGCATTCCGAAGTTCATGCACCGCTACGGATATTATGAAATCCGCTGCAAATTTCAGACGAAACCGGGATGGTGGTCCGCATTCTGGCTGCAATCTCCCATCAACGGTGCCTTGCCGAATCCCGGAGAGGCGGGAGTCGAAGTGGACATCATGGAGAACTTCACGCGCGACGGCAAGTTCTCCCACAATCTGCATTGGAACGGCTACGGCAAAGATTATAAGGGGACGGGCTCCGGTCCCCGTTTCCATAAGAAGGATCCGAACGGATTCCATGTGTATGGCGTCGACTGGAATAAAGATGGATACCTGTTTTATGTCGACGGTGTCGAATCCTGGCGTTTCAATGAAGTGGTGTCGCACCGCGACCAGTTCATTTATGTTTCCACGGAGTGCATCGGATATCGCCAGGCCGGAAAGGCGTGCGGCGAACTGGTCGATTCTTCGGTGGGAGACAGTTTCACGGTTGATTACATAAGAGTGTTTGATGAAGTAAAATAACAGGATCTCTCCATGAATAAAAGAATACTGAATGATCTTGAAACGGAACAGGCCGACAGGGTCTGCAACCATATCGTTCAAGATATAACTGAAAAAATCAGCCGGGGAATCCTTTGTCCGGGCATGAAGCTTTTATCGGAGCGGAAGCTGTGTGATTTTTACAACACCGACGCCTATAATATCCGCAAGGCAATCCAGCAGCTGAAGAAAACGGGACATCTGCATTCCGTCCCGAAGTTCGGCGTGTTTATCTCTGAAACCGCCCTCAGCAGCAAATTATACTCCGCACGGGGAAGTATTGCTCCGGATATTCATATCGACAAACTCCGCTTTGAGACGCTCAGTAACCTGTCGCTCCAGAAGAAGGTATGGAATCTATGCTGCAAGAGTTTCAAAGACGTCATCGCATCCGGTGATGTGGAAATGGTTTACCGTAACGATCGTGTGATTCTCGAAGAAGGTGACGTAATCGAATATGGAAGCCTGTATCAGAACTATTACCTTCATCAGAATAAACTGCTCAGGCTCCGGGAATGCTTTCCCGGCATCTCGCCGGAAATAGAGAAATTTTCATACGGGAACGCGCTGCCCTTCTATTATGCGGTCCCTGTCCTTCTTTACAATATCGACCTTCTGAACAAATTGGGATTCCGGAAGCCGGACTATAAGAACTATGCGGAACAGATGAAGTTTTGCGGAGAAGTCACCACGGCAACGGCGCGAACGCCGGGAATGCAACTGCCGCAGACGGCTCAAATCCCCATGCTGTATCTGGGAAATCTTCTGCAGGAGTTCCTGGTCGAACTTCATAGCGGAAATGTTTCAGAAAAAACTTTTGCGAGGAAATACCGTAATTCCCTGCAGGAATTCACTCTTTTCTGGGTAAGGAATCAAATTAGTTTCCGCTGGGGGCTTCTGGAGAATTATTTCAATTTCATCGCCGGAAAAATGCCGTTATTCTTCAGTCTCAGCACGGATTACATTTTTCTCAATGACAGATGTCCGCCGTTTGCCTATGGCTGCTCAAGCATGTTTGCTATCGATGAAAGCGCCCCGAGAATTTATTCGCTGCTCAGCATCAATTCGGAAACCCTCAGCCCGATAGAAAGTCTCCGGCTTATCCTGCTGATGCGCGAACAGAACATTCAACGGGCTCTGGGGGCCATTGGAAATTTTCCCATCCGAAACGAAGACCGTTGCGACATGCCCCAGAATTTTGATGATCTTTCCGGCAAGGCAAAGGAATCTTTTTTCATCTTTGAGAATCACGATCATTACTATGTCTCGATGAATATCATCAACAAGGAACTGCTGAACATGATCCAGAATCATAAATCCGCGGATTCCGCGCTTCATGACATCTACCGTTATTCCCGTGTATATTTTCATATGGCGGAAATCAATAGAAACCAAAAAAAAAGCGGAGAAAGGAAGTGAAACCATGAGACCGGAGACAGGATGCAAAAGACAAAAGCATGCAGGGCGTTTTATTCAACGCTTATTTACATTGATAGAACTTCTCATCGTTATTTCTGTTATTGCGATCCTGGCGGGAATGCTGCTGCCGGCATTGAGCAAAGCAAAACAGACCGCCCAGAAAATATTCTGTCTGTCGAATATAAAGCAGGTTAACTTTGTCGCCATGGGATATGCGGATGTTTATAAATGGATCCTTCCTTGCGACGCCATCAACGTTAAAAACACGGGAACGACCTGGGATAACTGGATCAGGGATGAACTGAATAAACCGCTGAATTCATACCTTGGAATTTTGAAGTGTCCCGCCGAACTGCCATCAGGAACCGACGCGTACGGAAACTGGTTCGGAGTCGCGCAACCCCATTTTGGAATCAATCTGTATCTTTCGGGAGGAAAAAGCTATGCCGATTCGGGATATATCATGCATACAACGAAAATGCTTACAAGACCGTCAGGCTGTGTGACGTTCGGAGAAAATTTCTATATGAATAAAAAAGCGATCAACGGGATTGCCGCGGCAGCCTTTCGTCATAACAATAGCTCCTACAGCATAAAAAATTCCTATGCTGCCTTTCCTTATTCCACAGTCATGAGTGCCGCGTATGCCGACGGACATGCGGAATCCGTAAGCAAACGCTATGTTTTCTCTTTTGCCAACGCATCGGGAAAGGTCGAAGGGTGGCTGATGAGCAACTACGATTATTATGCAGGGCAGAAATTCCAATGATATAAAAACCAAAAGGAGAAAAGAAAATTTATCCTGGACTGGTGACTGGGCATGGCTGGGGGGAAAAAAAGCGTGAATTCGAACTTCTTCCTCTTGATGAGTTCATCAGAAGAAATAGAAAATAAAATGGAGAAACAGAAAGGATTTTCCATGAAAAAAATCGCGGCGTTCATTCTTATTTGTTCTGCACTGATGCTTTCCGGAGGGGAAAACCTGATTCCCAACGGAGATTTTCTGCAGATCAACCCGAATTCCAACCACGCGCCCGTCGGGTGGTGGGGGACCGTCGACCCAAAGTGCGGAGTCGATACGGAAATCAAACCTGAAAACGGAGTGAATTCCTACCGGATGGCAGGCGGCCGGTTATTGAGCACCGTAGTCCCGGTAAAGCCGGGACATGTCTACAAGTGTTCCTTTGTGCTCAAGACGGAAGGATTCAAATGGCGCACCGCCGCGACATTTCAGCTTTTATGGCGGAAAAAAGAAAAACCGCTGTTCGTGGACTACAAAGGACAAAAAGTCTGGAATATGAAAATCAAAAATGTTCAGGGCGGACATAACTGGACCCGCTTTGAGATGGCTGACTGTGCGGCGCCGGATGATGCCGATTCCGTGGAAATCCGGCTGGGACAGGTTTTCGAGCCGGCCGGATACTGCTGGTTTTCCAAACTCCGCATGGAGGAAGTCAGGGAGGGCGATCCTTTCAGAAACCGTATTGCCGCCGTTCCACGCGCCGCCGCCGGGCTGTCTGTGGAAAATGCATTCGATGAATCCCGGTGGTCCAATGCCGCAAATCTTTCCGATTATCTCCAGCCGGTTTCCGGAACACGGGCCCGTTTTCCGTCGGAAATGTTTGTGACGTATGACAACGAGGCGATCTGGTTGTTCTCAAGAAATTATCAGTCGTCGCTGGACAAACTTGACACCTCCCTGGAGAAAAGATTCGACATGCAGGACGGAATAGAGGTCTTTTTCCTGCCGCCGGGGCGGGAATATCAGTATCACATCATGCTGCCTGTCACCGGAAAGCTGTTTGTGTGCACGGAAAAATGGAATGACGGTCACTGGCCGATGAAACTTCATCCTTGGAACGATCACGGAATTGAGTTCAAGGTCAAAAAAGAACAGGACCTCTGGACAGCTGTGCTGCGGATCCCCTTCAAGGGAATGGGAGTCGGTGTTCCGCGAAAAGGTGAAGAGTGGAGAGCGAATTTCTGCCGCACGGTCTTCACCGGTGGAAAAGAAGCAACTTCATGGTCATTTCTCCGGGAACCGCATTTCCAATATACCAATGATTTCGGCAAGATCATTTTTTCGGAAAACATTCCCCTGATAAAAAAGATGGACATCACCGCGGACGGGGCTAATGTGGAGATCCGTAATACGGCTTCCACCCCTGTGAATGTGAATCTTTCGCTGGTAAAGCACACTGAAAACAAGAGTTTCATCCTTGCGGAAAAATGCGTTTCAGTTGCTCCGCTGAAAGATGCCGTCATTGAGCTTTCCTCCAAGGCGGACTCTGCCGCGATGCGCTTCCTGGAGATTCATTCCGGGGATGTCTTGCTGCGGAAACACTGCAACATGCCGTCCGAGGAATACCTTGCGCTGGGAGTGTTCGATCCGGAAAATGTAAGAACTCAAACTCTTTATCTGGCGGTGGATACCCCGTTCTTCATGTCGCTCAACATGAGACACAATTTTGCGACAAAGGAAGCGCATCGCCTGATATGGCGCCGCGAAATGCCGGTTGATCTGTATATGGACCTTCCGGCGGAAATCAAAGTTTCCGGCATGACTTTTGATGCCGGCGACTGGCTGAAGCTTCCCCTTTTCAAGCCGCAGATCACGCCGTATGGTAAAGACGGTCTCCAGAGGAAACTTTATAAATTCGAGCTTCCAATGATCATCAACTGGCAGGAAAACGGATTCCTCTTCTTTTATGAGTGCAACGCTCCCGAGGACAAAATGTTTTCCGGTTCCTATTATTTCTCCCGGAATGGAAAAAACATGCCGGTGCATGAAATGACTTTCCGGACAATGAAGGTCGGCCGCGTGAAAAAGTGTTCCCGGAAGATGGTTTTCGATCCGGGACTTCTCCGCGCCAATACGCTTCGCTGGTGGCTGCCGAAAAATACGGTGGAACAATTCAAGCGCCTGGGCTTCAATCGGATCGGCATTATATGCGAAGCCGTAAAAAACAAGGATTTCTACACCGGTGACGATCCCCGGACCAATGAAGATTATTATGACCTGATTTTCAAAGAAATGAGAGATTCCGGGCAGAAACTCTTCATAAGCACCTTCAGTACTTCCGCGGGAGCTCTTGGATGGTTCTGGACCACCAAGGACCCGGATGCCCGCAGTGTCGGGTATGATGGGAAGCCGGGGCCGCCCAACCAGTACAACTGTCCATCGCTTTGTCCGAGTTACAGAGGAAAATATTACCAGGAATGGGTTGACCGGCTGGCAAACTGCAGCGCATTCAGAAAATACAGGGCGACATGGCTCGCGCTTGACATGGAGCTCTGGCCGCTGGAGGTGTGGGAGAAAATCTGTTTCTGCAAACGTTGTATCGACCAATTCAAGGCGTTTTGTCTGAAAAACGGGAAAACGGATTTTGCAAAACGGGATGTCGCGGCGGAAATCGCGGGGAAAAAGGATAAGGCATTCATCGATTGCTGGACTGAGTTCAAGTGTGAACTTTATTCCGAATTCCTCAAAACCGCCGCATCGAGAGTCGAAGAAACGGTCAGGAATGCACCTTCGACCTCGCCGCTGAAGAAATTCACTGTCAGTGACTGGACGTCTCCGGGTCCCCGCCTGAAACCGGGAATCCTCGATTACTATGAGATCGCTTTCTTCAACAGTCCGGACAATAATTACCATGCCATTCAGAAGCGCATGCCCGAATGGAAACACCGTAAGGATCTATATTGTTCCACAACCTACGGACAGACCGTTGCATGCCCGGATTTTCACGTGATCCCGGAACAGGTCAAGGAAAATATTTTTGAAGCCGCAGCACTTGGAATGCAGGGGTGCGTCTGGTATTATGTTCTGTATCTGGAACCGCGCCGCATGAAAGCCATCATTGATGGAATCAATGCAATACAGCCTTTTGAAGACATCATTCTGGAGGGTAAGCTCTCTTCCCGGATTAGTGGACAAAACAAGAAAATGCTCTTGACACGGCTTGACAGCGGCGATGAAATTCTCATCGGAATCCGAGCTTATGGCGCGAATACGGATCTGGAAGGAAAAATCCGCTTGGAAGGAATCTCATTGGCACTTGCTCTTTACGATTGTGAAACCCATGAAAAGATTGCGGATGTCACTCCGGAAAATCCGGAATTTAATTATCTCGCAAAGAAGGACCGCTGCCGTCTGATTTACGCCGGTCCGCAAGACAAATGGGATGCTCGCATGAAGCTGACTTCGGAACCCGGCGTAGATGGCCGTTCCATGTAAATGCGCCATGCCTTCCGGGAATTTGATCAAAACCCGATTCAGGGGCTGGTGAACTGAAAAAGGGGATGAGGCAACTGCAAAAATCATGAAATACGGGGAGATTGACTTATTCCGATCCAAGGCTGCACAACGGAAAAACCGGAAGCAGCCTTGGAAGGAATCCCGCAAGCGCATGCCTTCTTTATCGGAATAAATCCGGCGACAGGCATGGTTTGGCTGTTTCATGCCGGATGCGGGAAACATGCCGTTGGAATGGGGCTGGCTGATTCGACAGGCTTACGGCTTCCGCGATATGGAATACTTCAAGTTGAAAATTTTCCAGCCGCCTGAAGTTTCGTGCGTGAAAGAACCCTCAACTTACAGCATAAACCGGCGAAGAGGTTTATTTTTTGTCCTTGCCGATCAGCCCTTTCAGAGCGCCGCCCAGAGAGGATGCCGCATCGCCGACCGCTTGTCCCGCGGAGGAGGCCGTGTCATCGAGCGCTTTCCCGGCGGAGGACGCCGCATCGCCGATCGCCTTCCCGGCGATATCCGCGCCGACCATTTTTCCGAGGCTGGTCAGCAAGGATATGAGGACGTCATTGACCACGGCCGCCGGAGTAATGCCGTCCGGTCCCGTTCCAAGATTGTGCAGGGAGACCGGAGGCGCCATCAGCGGCACTCCGGCCCGGGCCCCTTTGACCGTGACCCACACCGTGATGTCGGAGAGTTCCAGAGAATCGATCTGGAGCACCTTGCCGCCGCTTTCTTTGGCTTTCGGCTCTTCCGGTTTCGCCGGGACGGTTTTTTCCTCGAGTTTCAGGGACCGGTTCACATTCGCCTGAATATCGGAAATGTTGTTGTTCAGGAGGTATATTTCGTAGTTGAGTTCGACCGCACGGATTTCAATCCGGGTGATGAGCAGCTTGCGGGACAACAGGCTCGAGGGTTTCAGCGACGCATGGAATTTACCCAGCTTGAAGGCATGGGGGGTGGAATACCCCTTGGGATTTCCGACCAGCAGATCATGGATTTCGAGCGTCCCGGTCAGCAGGTTGAGAGAAATGTTTTTCACGGTGATCGGCACTCCGGCAATGTCCGAGCCGACCGTTTGAATTCCCGCCTTGATGATGAATGGAAGCGTGATGACCAGAACCAGGAGCAGTGCGAGAATGGAAGCCAGGACAATGGCCGTGATCTTGATCGCTTTTTTTCTGTTGAACTGAAATTTCATGATCCCCCCTTGCCGGTTTGAATATACGGGTATAAAAAAAAACCGGAATCACCTGAATGACTCCGGAATGAACAGACAATCCTTCGGAAACGGAAAACAGATCAGACTTTTTTCACTTTTCCGCTGCGGATGCATGCCACACAGACTTTCATCCGTTTGTGCGTTCCGTTGTCATTCACATTGATGGACTGGATGTTGGGCTCGAAGACGCGGGGGGACACCTTTACCACGTGCATGCCGATTCCGCCTTTTTTCTTCGCGAGACCCCTGCGGATGATCCTTGCACCCTGGACTTTCTTCTTTCCGCAAATTTCACAAACATTGCTCATTATGACACCTCTATCGTAAAGTTTGTATTTCCGTATTGCAATTCCGCAAGCAGAATGAACAAATATACTCTTCTTTTTTCGAAAAACAAGGAATAATCGGTTATTTTTTCCGGATTTTAGACTTTCCCGGCAAAAAAGTTTTCCGTGCCGGCGGAGAAGCATCCCCGGAAGATCTTACTTTTATCGTCGCTTATTGGAACCGGGACTTGAAAAATTCCTTTTTCGTGGCATTTTATTAGGGTTTTTTATGATTCAAAACAGAAGGGGTGAATCACCATGCCTTACATTGCCAATACCGACAGCGACCGGGCGGAAATGCTGCGCGCCGCGGGTTTTTCCGGCATCGGGGAGATGTGGGAAAAAGCAGGGGTGAAATTTCCGTATCCGGCCCTCGGCGAGATACCGGAAGGCCGTTCCGAGTATGAAGTCCTCAAGCATCTCGAACACCTGGCCTCCCGGAACGCGACCCGCCTGGTCAATTTCGTGGGCGGCGGCTACTACGACCACATCATTCCGAGCGCGGTGGACAGCATCATTTCCCGCGGCGAATTCTACACCGCCTACACGCCGTATCAGCCGGAAGCCTCCCAGGGCACGCTCCAGGCGATCTACGAATACCAGACCGCGATCTGCCGCCTGACCGGAATGGAGGTCTCCAACGCCAGCCTCTATGACGGCGGAACCGCCCTCTTCGAGGCCATGATGATGTCGGTCAAGAGCACCGGCCGCCGCCAGGTCGTGATTTCCGGCGCGGTCTCCCCGATTTTCCGCCGCATGATCGACTGCTACTGCATCAACCTGGATGTGGAGCGCATCGAAGTTCCCGCCGGAACCGGCACGGACTCCAACCTCGAAAATCTCGGCAAGGCCCTCAGCGGCAAAACCGCCTGCGTGATCGTCCAGTATCCCAACTTCTTCGGCGGAATCGAGGACTACAGCGGCATTGCCGCCGCCGCGCATGCGAACGGCGCGCTGGCGGTCTGCTCCGCCTACCCGGTCGCCCTGAGCGTCCTCAAGACCCCCGGCGAGATGGATTTCGACATCGTCACCGGCGAAGGCCAGAGCCTGGGAATCCCCCTCAGTTTCGGTGGTCCCTACCTCGGGTTCATGGCGGTCAAGAGCAAGCACATGCGCAAGATGCCCGGCCGAATCGTGGGCCGGACCGTCGACCTCGACGGCAGGGAAGGGTTCGTCCTGACCATCCAGACCCGCGAACAGCACATCCGGCGGGAGCATGCCACCAGCAACATCTGCTCGAACGAGAGCCTTTGCGCGCTTTCCGCGCTCGTCTACCTGACCGTGGTCGGGAAACAGGGCTTCGTCAATCTCGGCGACCTCTGCATGTCGAAGGCGGTCTTCGCCCGGAACGAACTCCTGAAAATCAAGGGCATCGAGCCGGTCGGAAACGGGGCGTTTTTCAATGAATTCGTCATCAAGGTCCCGTGCGACGCCGCCGAACTGGTCGGCAAGCTCATCGACAAAGGCTTCGCCGCCGGCTTCCCGCTCGGACGCTACTACTCCGACCGCCGCGACCAGCTCCTGATCGCCGTCACCGAAAAACGCAGCCGCGAAGACATCAAAGCGCTTGCTAACGCCATGGAGGCCCTCCTGTGAAACTCATCTATCAATCCGGTAAAAGCGGACGCACCGGCGCGGTCCTTCCCTCTCTGGACGTTCCCCAATCCTCGGCGGTTCCTTCCGTCCTGCGCCGTTCCTCGACCGCGGGGCTTCCCGAGGTTTCCGAACTCGAAACCGTCCGTCACTTCACCAATCTGAGCCGCAGGAACATGAGCGTGGACACCCATTTCTACCCGCTCGGCTCCTGCACCATGAAATACAATCCGAAGTTTCATGAGAAAGTGGTCCGGATGCCCGGCTTCGCGGAACTCCACCCGCTTCTCCCGCAGCTCCGTCACGGCGGAACCCTGACGCAGGGGGCGCTGACCGTCCTCTATGAAACCGAGCGAATGCTCAGCGACGTGCTCGGCTTCGCCCAGACCACCATGCAGCCGATGGCCGGAGCCCACGGCGAACTGACCGGCGTCATGCTGATCGCGGCCTGTCACAAGGCCCGCAAGGATTTCGCCCGGAAGGTCATGCTGATCCCGGACGCCGCGCACGGCACCAACCCCGCCAGCGCCACCGTCGCGGGCTATACCACGAAAGTGGTCCCGAGCGATCCGGACGGCAATGTGGACCTGGCCGCCCTCAAGGAGCTGCTTTCCCCCGAAGTCGCCGGAATCATGCTGACGTGTCCGAACACGCTGGGGCTTTTCGATCCGAACGTGAAGGAAATCTGCTCCCTGGTCCACGGTGCGGGCGGACTCTGCTATTGCGACGGCGCGAACTTCAACGCGATCGTCGGACGCCTCCGTCCGGGCGACGTCGGCTTCGACGTGATGCATGTGAACATCCACAAGACGTTCTCCACGCCCCACGGCGGCGGCGGACCCGGCTCCGGCCCGGTGGGAGTGTGTGAAAAACTCGTTCCGTTCCTTCCCGTGTCGCGGGTCGTCCGCCGCAACGACGGCACCTGCGCCCTGGAATACAATTATCCCGAATCCATCGGCTACATCGCCCCGTTCTACGGCAACTTCGGTATCATTCTCCGCGCCTATGCGTATCTCCTGACGCTGGGACGCAAAGGGCTGGTCCGGGTCAGCGAGAACGCGGTTCTCAACGCGAACTACATCGCGGCCGCACTGGACGGCATTTACGACCGCAAATACAAGCGCACATGCATGCATGAATGCGTCTTTTCCGCCACGAAACAGGTGGAACGCGGCGTCCATGCCCTCGACATCGCCAAGGCCCTGATCGACCGCGGAATCCATCCGCCGACCATCTATTTCCCGCTGATCGTGCCGGAGGCCCTGATGATCGAGCCGACCGAGACCGAGTCCCGCGAGGAGATCGACCTTTTCATCGCGGCGATGAAGGAGATTGCCGAACTGGCGGAAAAAGACCCCGAACGCATCCGGGAATGTCCGCTGACGACTCCGGTCAAGCGTCTGGACGAGACCGCGGCGGCCCGCAAGCCGGACCTCTCCTATCCGTCCTGATCCGGCGTACGGAGAGTTCTGCGCGAATCGGAACAAGGATGGAAAATGCGGCCTCGCATCGCGGCATGATTTTTCCGTCCGCGCCCTCGGCCTTGCGCGTTGGGAAATGCTCCGGACGGGAGATCCGCCGCCCTTATCCGGAACGCTTCCGGATGGGGTGGAAGGAGTTCTTGTAAATCCACCGGACGCAATCCTCGGTCGCCTCTTCGGGCGCAAGCGAAAGCAGACCGCTCAGCGACGGGGTGTGAAAGGTCAGCTGAACCAGTTTTTCGATGTCCGCTTCCGTGAAGCCCTCGTCGGCCAGTTTTTCAGGGACGCCGGACTTTTCCAGCCAGGTTTCCACCGAACACGCCGCCTTGTAGGCCTCCTCCGGATTTCCTTTCAGCGAGGAATCGATCGGAGAAAGAATGTCCGCCAGCACTTTCGCGCGGGACGGATAGATCTTCTCCACCACCGCCGGAAGCAGAATGGAAAGACCGAGACCGTGCGTAAAATCCGGTTTGAGCGCGCTCAGTGGATGCTCCAGCGCATGGGTGAAGTGGAGCAGGCCGTTGTCGAAGGACATCCCGGCGATCATGGAGGCATAGAGAAGGAAATAGCGGGCCTCCAGGTCCTTGGGATTTTTTTCCGCCGCCGGGAGATAGGTCACGATCAGACGGATGGTCTCCGCGGCCAGCATGATGCTCATCGGGTTGGCGGTCTTGGCCGTCGCCGCCTCGATGACATGGTTGACCGCGTCAATACTCACATAGCGGGTCTGGGCGGGGGAGAGGCCGGTCATGAAGGCGGGGTCGTCGATGGCCCAGGCCGGATAGATGCAGTCGTAGGCGATGGCCGGCTTGAACTCTTTTTCCGGGATGGAGACCACGGCGAAACGGTTGGTTTCCGTGCCGGTTCCATGAGTGAGGTTGATGGCGACGATCGGGGCGGCTTCCTCCGGGGTGAACCGGAATTCATAGAGATCGCGGGCGGTTTTTTCCGGATACCGCAGGAGAATGGCGGCGCTTTTTCCGGTGTCGACCGGGCTTCCGCCGCCGATGGCGATCACCGCCCCGGCATCGATCCGGCGCCCGAGCGCTACTGCGGCGTCCACCTGTTCCGCGGTCGGGTTGGGAGTGGTCCCGTCATAGAGCGCGAACTTCACGGAATGTTTTTCGAGCGCGGCTTTGACGTAATCCCATGCGCCGGTCCGGAGATAGGCGCCGTGTCCGGTGACGATCAGGACGGTTCCGATGCCTTTCTTCTTCAAGGACTCGACGACCGGATCGATTTTCGAGATGGCGCCCGCTCCGAAGTAGAGGGTTGTGCGTGTACGGATTTCTTTGACCTCATGAATATTGATTCCGGCGGTCCACATGATATCTCCCTGGGTTTGAAGGTGGGCGTTGAAGCAAAAAAGAACACCCGCGGCACGGATCGGACGTGTCGCGGTTTAACAAAGAACAAAAAAACGGCTTTACTCGAAGACGGTGGAGTTCCATCCCCATTCCGTACCGCGCTTCTCGCAGAAATTGATGTAGACGCGCTGGGAACTGACGCCGTATTTTCTGGCCAGGAAATCGCAGAAAGCCGCGCTCAAACGCTTGCAGGCGTCGGTAGTGAGACCGCCGATGCTCATCACCACAATGAAGGCCGACGGCGCAATGAAGTTTCCGCCGAAGGAAACAATCGCATCATCCGCGACAACGGCTTGCGTCACGGAAAGCGGTTTGTTGAGTTCCTTTGCAACAATGTTCGAGATTTCGACCGCGAGATTTTCCTTCTCCTCCCGGTCGAACTTCTGTGAAATTGTAATTTTGACTGTAGGCATTTTCTACTCCCTCCTGATTATGTGCGGTTCTTATGGAAGACGCTTTTTGCCGGCGTCTTCCCGTTTCGAGTCTTTTTTTACGCCGGAGGCTGCGGGGCGGCCGGCGGTTCCGTCGGCTTGACGGTTCCGAGGTAGCCCGGGAGCTCCACGCCGGCCATGCCCGCGACATCGTGCAGGGGCGGAAGGCTCTGCATCATGCCGCTGAGAAAATTGGCGGTGGCGTTTTTGCCGTCGGCGTTTTTGCCGCCGTCCCAGACGGTGACTTTGTCGATCTTGATGTTCCGGATGGCCTCGGTCTGAAGCTTGACCAGCTCCTCGAGTTTCTCGATGAGAAGCATCTTGGCGGCGGCGTCGGCGCTGCTGCCGCAGGCGGAAATGATCTGGTTGTAACCTTCCCCTTTGGCTTTGAGGACGGCAAAATTTCCGCGGGCTTCGGCTTCGAGTTTTGCGAAGGTGGCGTCGGCCTGGCCCTTGGCTTCGCGGCGGAGCTTTTCAGCCTCGGCCTCGGCCTGGATGACCACCTGTTCCTTTTCGATTTCGGCGCGGACGATGGTTTCCGCCTTCTGTTTTTCCATTTCCATCTTGGCGCGGGCTATCTGGGCGACCTGTTCGGCCTCGTAGTCAGCCTGTTTGATCTTGGCTTCGGCGATCCGTTTTGCGGCTTCGGCCTGACGGTAGGCGTCGGCCTCTTTTTCGATTCGGGCGGCGTTGGACTGCGCGATCTCGATGGCGGAGACGTTTTCGCCTTCGATGGCGGTGGCTTCGGCCTGTTTGGTGGCGATACGGCGCTGCTTGTCGGCTTCGGCTTCGCCGATCATGGCTTCGGCCTCGGCCTGTTTAATGGCGATGCGGCGCTGGCGGTCGGCGTTGGCCTCTCCGGTCTGGGCCAGGGCTTCGGCCTGGGTCACCGCGATGCGGGCTTTGTTGATGGCTTCGGACGCGGCGCGCTTCCCGATGGCGTCGATGTAGCCGCTCTCGTCGGTAATGTCGGTGATGTTGACGTTCAGGAGCAGGAGGCCGATCTTATTGAGTTCCTCGGCCACGTTCTGCTCGATGCTGCGCAGGAAGGTCTCGCGGTCGGAGTTGATCTGTTCGATCGTCATGGACGCGATCACCAGACGGAGCTGTCCGAAGATAATGTCCTTGGCCAGTTCGCCGATGGCGTCCGGCATCAGGCCGAGCAGACGGTTGGCCGCGTTGCCCATGAGCATCTCGTCCGTGCTGACGCCGACCGTGAAGACGGACGGCACATTGATGCGGATATTCTGTTTGCAGAGGGCGTTCTTGAGGTTGACTTCCAGCTGGATCGGGCGGAGGGAAAGGAACCCGTAGTCCTGGATGACCGGCCAGATGAACGCGGTTCCGCCGTGAATGCAGCGGGCCGCGTGCGGCGTGGCTTTCTTGTGGAAAATGTCGGACCCGTATATGACCATGACCCGGTCGGACGGACATTTCTTGATCCGGGCGAGAATTCCAAGGACCGCCGCGAAAATGACGAACAGGCCGATGGCAATCAGCAGAACCGTGCCGCCGGAAACCGGGGCCGCGACAATGGGAATCAATGACATGAAAACCTCCTGAATTTTTTATATTTTCCGAACTTTGAAACGCTTGTCGTCCACTTGCTCCAGGATGATGACCGAAGTCCCCGTCGGGATGGCTTCGTCCGCGACCGCCTGAAACTCATGCGTGGCTCCGTGGAGGGAGACTACGATTTTTCCCGCCTGCGACGAGCCGCCGGGAATGCCCAGATACACGGTGCCGTTCTTTCCCAGGAAGGCCGCACGGGAAACATTGCCGGAGCATTGAAGCTTCATGACCCCCCAGATCAGGAATGCCGT
The DNA here is from genome assembly GCA_002069785.1 of Lentisphaerae bacterium ADurb.Bin242. GTDB lineage: Bacteria > Verrucomicrobiota > Lentisphaeria > Victivallales > UBA1829 > SIG94. Next base: position 47,114 of record MWCA01000012.1, read on the forward strand.
GACAACCATGGTGACGAATCCGCAGAAAAGAGCGCCCAGGAAGCCCCCGATCCCGTGGTGTCCCCAGATGACCCCGCCCCAGCCGAATACGGTCAGGAACGCCAGAATCGAGCGCAGGGAAAAGAGCTTGAAGTCCAGGAAGCCCGTGTCGGGATGATCCAGGCTCAGGCCGTCCGCGTCGAAGTCCGGGGAATCCAGTCCCCCGACCCCGAAGAATGCCAGAAGGCATGAAAATGCAAAAAACACGGTTCCGAAAATGGCGAGCCCCCAATAGACCGCCATAATCCGGGCGTCCGCAAGAAATTCCCCCACATTGCTGATTGCCGATTCCCACCACATATAAAAAATCTCCTCCCGGTCCGTTTTCTTTATTTGCTCTTGGTATAAATAGTTCAAAAAATCTTTTTTTCAAGCCTGAAAAAAGAAATGAGCCATAAATTCATGGAGTAGTTATCCGGATCGGCCGCATCGGCCTTTCAGTTGCCGCCATTCCGGCACCGGATGAGACTCCCGGCGGGACGGCTGAAATCGATGCCGGTTTTCATACCGGCAGTGTCCATTACCGGCGCGGTAGAGTGTTCGACAATGTCGAAGCCGTTTTCGCTGACCGTGTGACCGATGACGCCGAGCCAGAAACGGCTGACAGGCGAACGCGGCCGGGCGCCTTCAGTACGGTAAAATTGAAGCCAAAACGGATCCGATAGACTCTTTCCTGTTTTAGCCCTTGTTGCCGCCATTCTCATAGATAGGGAACTGATACGTATCAAGTTTCGGCAATGTAATTGAATCAAGCCATTCCGACGAGCCAGGCCGCCCGGTTGTTTGCATCTTCCGAAATTTTCATCGGAGGGGATTCGAATTCAATTTTCAGAGTCAGAAAGGGAAGTAATGGCGGGGCCGATGGCAGATCGGATATAACAATGCGGTGGTTTGAAGCATATTCAACTTTCAGTTTCCTGTCCGAGCCGGGAATGGATATGTTTTTTATCTTCGCATCCATCAGGGGAAAGACCTTTCTCCCATCCAGCGGATAAGAATACATGTGAAAATAATAAATATTTTCCTTACGGGTCCATGCGTAGTGATCATTCTGAAAATCTATACTGCCGGCGCCATAGATGGATTCTCCATTGATTTTCAACCATGCGCCGACCTCATGCAAAGTTCGAACGGCACTGTCTGGAAGCCGTCCATCAGGAGTAACCCCCACATTTACCAGATAATTTCCATTGTCCGATACGCAATCGATCAAGTCTTTGATGACTCCGGCGGATGACCGGGCAAATACATCCGGTCCTCCGTAATACCCCCAGCCGTGTGTCATTGTCTTGCAGCATTCCCAGGGCCGTGTCCGGTCTTTCGGCGGGCGGATCGCCCCCTCCGGCGTGTCAAAATCCGCGGGATCGCCCAGACGGTTATTGATGACGATATGAGGCTGCAGGCGGCGGACCCGGTCATTCAGTTCTTTCCCCCGCCAGAATGCCGGAGATTCGACGGCGTCCGTCCCGGGGTCATGAGCCAGCCAGAGGCCGTCATACCATAGAATATCGATTTTTCCGTAAGAGCTCATCAGCTCCAGCACCTGATCGTGGCATTGGCGGCGCATTGCCTCGGCGCTTGCCTTGTCTGTTTTATAATTGAAATATCCGGGAAATCTCCAATCCATTTCGGAATAGTAGAGTCCCGCTTTCAGCCCGAACTCGCGGCAGGCCTCCACATATTCCGCGACATAGTCGCGATGGCCGGGTGAACATTTTACCGAGGTGAAATCCGAAACTTTGCTGTCGAACAGGCAGAATCCGTCATGGTGCCTTGCCGTCAGGACCATATAGCGCATGCCCGCCTCTTTTGCAGTGCGCGCCCATTGCCGCGGATCGAAGGATTTCGGCTCGAAACTTGCCGCCAGTTTGGCGTATTCCTCCGCCGGAGTCCGTTCGAAAAACATATTCCATTCTCCTTTTCCGAGCTGGGAATAACATCCCCAGTGCAGGAAAAGGCCGAACCGGTCATGCATGAACCCTTCGATATCGGGTTTGATATCCATTTTGAAAAAGTCCTTTTTATTTTACGAAGACGATATCGGTCATTGCGCCGGGTTCATGCACCTGATTGCCCTTCCAGACCGCATTTGCCTTGTTCTGCCTGGAATGGTGCAGGAAATGTATCTTGGCGGAGTTGTCGCGGATATTCAGGTTCTCCATGGGAACGGATACGACCGCATCCCAGGAAGCCTCATTTTTCCGGATGGATACTTTCCACGGATGTTCCCATTTGATTCCGAAGGCGATCGCATTGTATTTTCCTCCATCCGAGTCGAAAGCCAGATGATAGTAAGGAACCGACGGATTCGAACGGTCTGTCTGGAGGAAGATTTCCCAATGTTCGCGGCTCCACATCGTTGGACCCTTTTCGACGGGAAACTTGACGCCTTCCGCATGAAATTTGAACCAGATGTTTTTTCCGTCATGCGCGATTCTCACGGATACGGGGGCGGCAGGTTTCTTGCCGGGAGACATGAGATCGGAAAAATCCGTGATTTCCACGGCGTCCGCCCAGGCTCCGCCTTCGACGGACGCAATGGAGGCATCCATGATCTGCGGGATCATGACCTTGCCCGTCTTGACCATACTCTTCTTTGCTTCCTTCACATAGGATTCAAAGATGGAGAGAATCTTTGACGCCAGCAGTTTTGAGGCGGGATGATCGGCCTTTGCCACCGCGGCGTTCAAGGCGTTCCTGCATGACTGTTCCGTTTCCGGGTCCTTCAGCAGATAGTAGCCGGTGGATTTTACAGCCTTGTCGTAATAATAACTGGATGAGCCGTCCGCATACCATGTATCCCGGACGATGTCGTAAAATTTCTTCATCTCCTCCGCCGCGCCGCGAAATGTTTTCCGGAGATATTCCCCGCGCAGGGCTTCGATATCCTGGTCGGGGTTCCACAGCAATTTGCAGACGATCCAGAACTCCATGGCGGACATGTATTCGGCATTGTCTTTCAGGCTCCATTCCGAGTAGATGCGGTAGATCTTCATATTGCGCATGATCTGGAGGTCCTTCTGGATCACATAACTGACCGGGCGCGGATAATTCGCGGCGCAGCCGTAATATTCATAGATGGCGAAGGACGAACAGAGGCGGTTCCATTCGTTCAGGCGCTTCAGCGGAATCTTGTTGGTCGAACCGTTGAAATCCTGTTTGATGTTCTTGCCTATCGGACAGTAAACGACAACGATATTACTCTCGATCGGAACCGGCGGCGGTGTCGTTGCGAACATGTAAGCGATCGTGGCGATCTTGAAATCGGGATATTTCTTCTTCACTTCGCGTGCCGCGCGGTTCAGCCACATGTAATACTGAGCGGATATGAATTCCGCCCCGTTTTCCTCTTTTTTGAGAAGTTTTCCGCCGGGAAGCTTGATTGGAGCCATGCACCCCTTGCAGGAGCAGGTGGCGTTGGAGTCTTCCACTCCGATTCCGGCGATCCCGCATTCAAGCCCGGATTCGATGCGTTCCCGGATGAAATTCTTCGCAAATTCCTCGGCGCTGCCGGAAGCGGTAAAACAGAGATTGGCATGATAACCCGGTTTCGTGCGTTTCCCATCGATCAGGCAGTAATACTCGGGATGCTCCTTGCTGTAATGCTCCCACGGCAGATAATACCAGAGGTTATGGCATTTATAGTCGTCATCAGTAAAACCGAAGCGTTTCCGCGGAGCTTCAGGGGCGTTGGCGGCGTTGGTTTTCAGGCGCAGACAGAAATATTCCGTGCGTGGATGATTGTAGTAATAGCCGTTGTTGATCCCCCATGCACGCTCCGGGATGACAGGTTTGTCTCTGTAATTCGCCTTGTTGATCTTCAAATCCTTCGAAGCTGTGAAAATCCGGTCCATCCCCGCGGCAAGGCAGGGCCAGATGATGTCGGTATTCTTTTCCAGAAGGTCATAGACAGCGAACACGCATCCCGCCGGGCGGGCGCCGAAAAGGTACAGCCCGTTCCGGTCCGAGCGGATTGCGAACCCTTCCGAATCTTTCAGGTAACGGAGGTCATCCGCATATTTTTTCTCCGCAAAAGAACGTCCGATGTAGATATTGTTCTTCGTTTTCGACGGAGCCCGGACAATATCGAGGGAACATCCCGTGATCTCTTTGATCCAGTAGGAGAGTTGTTCCGCGGCAAATTCCTCCGTCAGGGCCGCCTTCTCCGGCAGGACGATGACTGCCTCCGGTGCGCCGCCGCTTACGATGGATGTTCCTGCCGCAAGCGGGGCGGCACAAAGTGCGAAAAGCAGTATGATCAGAAAATGCATCTTATTTCTCCTTGATCTCGATAAGTTTTACGTTGGACAACAGGTAGGGGCCCCAGTTGTTTTTCCAGGCGCTGGAAATGTTGAATGTGAACATTTCCGCATTCGGGGGCGCCTCGATTTCAAACGAGCGCGCCGTCCATTTTGCCGGAAGCGGAGATGCCGTGTCCGAGCCGGGAATGTCTTTCCCTTTGATTGCCTTGACCACACTCCAGGAGTCGTTCAGGAAGGTGAAACTCCATGGAAAAGGAGTCTTTTTCCCGGACGGGTTGTAGCCGCTCAAATCTTTCGCTCCCATATTGAACACGTCGAAACTCAACAGGTATTTTTTGCCCGGAGTCACCTTGAACGGGCGTGATTTTCCATACGTGACTTTGGCAAAGGTGCCTGTTCTGCCCTCGCAGTTGCGCACAAGGGAGCCCGCAAACGCGTTCTGGAAGTAATCCCGGTAATTGCCTTGTTCGAAATTATCGGCGAGGAAATAGACTCTTGCGCCGAACTGTTCCTCCTCCGGGGGCGTGGCGAACGCCCCGGATATGCCGAGGACAAGAGAGAGGCAGAATATTGTTTTCTTCATCCCAAGACTCCTTATCTTGATTTTGCTTCCGGGGATTCTTTGATGAAACGCAGGTATTCGACCGTTGCATTTTCCAGATAGGGCCTCAGCACCGTGATCCCCTCGGGAACGACAAAGGAATATTTCCCTTCCGCCGTTTTGCTTCCGATGCCGAAAACACGGGACAGCTGCCCTGTCTGGCAGTCGTCCCGGAGCAGATTGTCTTTGTAGGTGAAGATGACGAGCCGCGCATTTCCCGCGACGCCGTCGGTTTTCTTCATCTTGTATTCAATCCTGATGTTTTCACCGGGCGTTACGGGGATTCCGTCGCCCCTGATGTTGCCGTCGGCATTGGCTGTGCCTGCCCGCAGGCAGAATTTCCCCGGTGCGTCGGGATTTTCCGCAATACGATAGTTGCGCCCTGTGTTCCAGCCGGAATAGTTGTCTTTCCCCAGCGTGAATTCAGGATTGATATTGAGCGTGAGCGTCGATTCGGCTTTCATGAATTTCAGGTTCTCCACAAGAAGCGCATCCTCCTTGTTGGCGTTTTTGAATACGACTTCTATTGAAGCTGTTTCCGGCGGCGTGTAGAATTCTTCACAGTAAGTTCTCATTTGATTGCTCATGATGGCGGTGAAGAACTGGTCGAAATTCGCCGCCGACCTTACGATTTTTCCGTCTTTGCCGCGAAAGACGATTTTCCATGATGCGAGGGGCTGTCCCTGGCGCCCTCTGTGCCATTCGGAAAAGAAGAACAGCTTGTCATAGTGCGGATTTTCCTCTATGACGTGCGGCCCCTTGACTTGGGCGCGGAAGGAAAGGATGAAGCGTTCGAGCCCTTTTGCCGGAAACGGCAGTGTCGTCGCCTGATGCAATCCGCCCGCGGGGAGGGTGAGCACGCCTTTTTCCAGCGTGACATCTTTTACGGACGCAAAACAGGCGTCCAACGGACCGTTTTTGAATCCGTCATTCCTGAATTCCTGTGCGCCGAGGATGGAAGCACAGCAAAGCGCCGCGCCCAGAGGAAGGATTTTCACTTGCATTTTCGTTGCTCTTCTTTCGTTGATTATTTTAATTTGTGTTCTGGAAAACTCATGATGGCCGGGCATTCGTCATTCCCACATCTGCTGACTGTTGCCGGAATAACGCGCGAGAGTGCGGATGGCTTGTGCGAGGTTCATCGGTTCGACATGTCCGTCCGCCATTCCCCAGTTGGCTCGTTGGAGATGAATCATCCCGACGGCTGTCCCGCCCGTAATGTTATGCCATCCTCCGACAAACGGGTTAGCCGAGGCCGTATTCCCGTAATTGGCCTTATTTTCCGTATATAGAAAGGTCCGGGTCGGTTTTTTGATGATTCTCCGGTAAACCGGGGAGGAACTGTTCCAGTTCGGAGCACTTGCCGCATACGTTGCGCTTTTTGACGGTGCGGCTGTCGGGTTGATCGAAAAGTGAAGATACCAGTATCCTGACGGAGCTGCTTTGCGGGAAGGACATTCAAATGCCGTTTTCGCCAGCATCCCCGTATTCCGGATTTTCAAATACGGGACCAATTCCTGCATCCATCCGTTTGAGAAGGCATCCACGCCGGCGAGGTTCATTTTGTAGGACGGGAAACAATCGGAATAATCATCGGCATACAGATTGGATGCCAGAACCAGGCTCTTGACATTGGATATGCAGGATATCCGTTTTACGGCCTCCCTTGCCTTGTTCAATGCGGGCAGAAGCATGGCCGCCAGAATTGCGATGATCGCGATAACGATCAGGAGCTCAATCAGTGTGAATGTTTTCCTTTTCATTGCATGAACTCATCCTTTCTTGTCTGTTATGTCTAAAGAATAACTGCTGAATGTCTGCAGTTGAATTTCCGAATGCGCCTGACAGCCGCAGGAGCGCTCGATGTGGAGGTAAGGAGAAAGCACCTCCGGCTCCATCTTGACGAGTATATGATCCTGTATTTTTTTCAGAATCGCATCTGCCATCCGCTGAACCAGCAAAGATACAGGCTGGACCACTGTTGTGAGCGGAACAGACAAATACGGGCCATAACAATCGCCGTCATAACCGATGACCGCGCAATCATCGGGAACCCGGATTCCGTTCTGCATCAGTATGCAGATCAGTTTCGTTGCATAATCGTCATTGTTGCAAATCATTGCGGTCAATTGATGCCTCCTGATTTTTGCCAGTGTCTCTCTGATCCAGTCCGGATTTTCAAAAGCATCGATTTCCCAGTCTTCAGAATGTTTCAGCCCCGCCTCTTTCAACGCCTTTCTATATCCCGCGACTTTTGCCAGGTTGAAACGTCTCAGCGAAGAAAAACAGCCGATCTTGCGATGTCCATGGACCTCTATCAGGTGCCGCATGGCAAGAAGCTGTCCTTCTTCCAGTGCCATGCGGATTTCCCCTGTCATTCCGTCGAAATGCAGAATCGGTATTTGGGTTTTATGGTAATAATCATCGAGTTTTTCTTCACAGTTGAAAAAAATCATTCCTTCCACTTTTCTGGAAGCCATATCATTCATCACATTCAGGCATTCCGGGAAGGAGGAGGCGACACCAACGGCAACCTGATAATTTTTTGAACGTAAAAGCGCACAGATATCCGCAGGGACGTTGCTGTAGATAAGTGGCATGCGCATCGGCATGATGACTCCGATCATTCCTGAACGGCCGCCGTTCAGAATACGTCCCGCCACATTGGGAGTATACCCCAGTTCACGGGCTGCCCGATGAATCCGTTCCTGTGTGGCCGGACTGACCTTATGCAGACCGGTTTTGTTGATGACATAAGAAACCGTACTCAATCCCACGCCTGCTTTTTTTGACACATCTTTCAACGTTGCCATAGAATCAGATTTTCCTCTTAAAAAAAGTTTGTGAAGCGCTTCACTAAAAATAATTATATCATGGAATTTTTTTTTATCAAGGGGGGGAAGCAACATTTTTTTATAAAATATTTGAGTAGTTGTCCGGATCGGCCGCATCGGCCTTTCAGTTGCCGCCATTCCGGCACCGGATGAGACTCCCGGCGGGACGGACGGTGCGCCTGAACGCGGATATTCGAATATTCCCCGTTTTACGCGGGAATTCCAAAAACATTACGGTTTCACGCCTCACGCATGGCGGGTCGATTTCATGCGGAAGAAAGCCGCCTTGAAGGTCCTCCGGTTTCCCGGAAGAATCGTTGAGGCAGCTCCGGGTTCAGTCCGGATTGGGAACGAAGCCTCCGCCCCGGCAGTTCTTGAGATGGCGCAGCGCGGCAACCTGTCCGGTCATTATTCGATAGTCGTTTCAAGCCCGGTTTCCGCACTGCGGATCGCGCCTTCGACCATGGCGAGAGAGCGGATGTTGTCGTCCCCGCTGGTTTGCGGGCGGGCTCCGGTTCTGACACAACGGAGGAACTCGTCGATGACTCCGGCATGACCAGTACAGGACAAGTGCACTTCGGGAATGGCGAGAGCGGCGCACTCGCGGGTTTTGCCGCCGCTTCTGACAATGGATTCTCCCGAAACGCGGTTCTGCCGCCACAACACCGTCCCGCTTGTGCCGACGGCACGCCAGTCGCACTCCCAGCTGGTCGGACATCCTTCGGCGCACCAGCTCCCGCGGTAGGTGAAGACCAGGCCGCCGCTCATGGTGAAGACGGCGACGGCGCTGGCTCCGTGCCGGTACCAGCTTCCGGCCGGATTCCATTCCTTGCAGAATACCTTTTCGGCGTCGCATCCGGAAAGGAAACGCGCCTGATCGAAGCTGTGAATCGCCATATCCAGCAGAAGCACATGGTCCATGACGTCCCGGAAACCGCCGAAATGGGCTCCGATATAGAAGTCCGCGTTCAGGGTGGTCAGGACGCCGATGCCGGACCGGACGGCTTCGCGGCAGGCGATGATGTCGTTCATATAGCGGCGGTTCTGGATGACGGCGTGGATGCGGTTCGCCTCACGGGCGGTCGCCACGATCCGCCGGGCTTCCGCCACGCTTCCGGCCATCGGTTTTTCCGACAACACATGGCATCCGTGCCGCAGCGCCAGTAGGGAATTGGCGCAATGCGCGGACGGGATCGAACAATCGAAAACCATGTCGGGACGCAGTTTCTCCAGCGCCTGGGCAAGATCGGGAAACGGGCGGGCGGGAAGGGCGAACTCACGGATGCGCGCCTCCGCCGCCTCGCACCTCGGATCGGCCACCGCGATGATTTCAACGTCGCCGCGGTCGCGCAGAACCGGCAGCCAGGCGTTTGTGATCGATCCGGCCCCGACAAGAATCGCCGTCAGTTTTTCTGTCATGTCGATATCCTTTCAATTTGCATTTTCCGGATGGCAGGGTATCTTTGGTTGCAAATAGTCTATCATGAAACGGAATGAAAGAAAAGGCCCTGTTCGAAAATGTCCGGAAAAGTCCGAAAAAATCCATATTCGATCGATATTTTCCTGCCTCCGTATTACGGAATTCCGGAAGGAAATCCGCAGCACAGCCACAAGACCGAATATGAATGGTTCTACTGCCGTTCCGGAAGGGGAATGCAGCTTGTCGGCGACTGGCGGCGGGAAGTGAACCCGGGAGAACTGCTTCTGATCCCGCCCGCGCTGCCCCATGTTTTTTGCGGCGATCGAAATGGCGGCTGCCATGCCGATGTCCTGTTTCTTGATGCGCCTTACCTGGAAGGTGACGATCAGGCTTCCACAGAGGCGAGGCTGCTTCTGCGTTTTCTTCATGATCATGTGGTCGAACGGGGCTACCGGCTGGAGCTGCCCCCTGCCGAAGCCCGGCGCGGAGGCGCGCTGATTCACCGTCTTACCGCGGAACTGGCACAGCCGCGATTCGGCTGCGCGCTGAAAACCCGTGTCATCATCGGCGAACTTTTAGCGCTTGCCTTGCGGCTGCCTTCCCCGCCGCGTTTCCGGCCGACACCCGTCCCATCCCGGAAAAATGAGAAAATCGAGCGTCTGCTTTATATGCTCGACCAGCATTTTTCCAAACCGATGAGCGTGGCCGACGCCATGGCTTTCTGCGGTATGAAACGGAGCACCTTCCACATTCATTTCCGGGCCGTGACCGGCATGACCTTTGCCGATTATCTTACTGCCTTGCGGCTGCGGGCTGCGGAAGAGATGATACGGCTCGGCATTCCCCCCGGGGACGCGGCCGGACGCTGCGGATTCGCACACAGGAGCAACTACTATTACTGCCGCCGCAGGAACCGGGATTCCTGACCGGTCCCGCCGGTTCATGTTTCCATGCGTAAAACCATTCTCATTTCACTCTTGAAGTTGCCGCCGAGGCTTCCGGTCTGGACGTTCGCTTCACTTTCAAGCACGAGGTGGAGGATGCCGGAGAGGTCTGAAAAAGAAAAAGCCGGATCAAAAACGGGTTCAATTTCAAAAATAATTCATTTTTTTTCACTGTCATCCCATAGTTTGTTGAAATAGCCATTTTTATCTCTGTATTTGAGTGTGGTTCGTCTGATTTCTGAAAAACACCCATTTCCGGTTTTTTTCTTCCGTTGAGTTTCGGTTAGGTCAGGGCAGACCGGTCATGGACGGGGGAGTAATGACCGGCTATCAATGGTAGACTCAAAATGAGGAAAAAAGAGGAGAGAAACCGGAGCTCACCGGTTCAGTTGCTACCGAGATATTTGATCCGGTAAAGACCCGAAGCAAAAAGCGCAGCGGGCGATTCGAAAGATGTCTTCCGGATATATGCTTTCAATTCCGCCTTCAGTTTGGTGACTTTCTCTGTCTGGTTCCGGCGTTCCGCGTCGGCGATCTTCGCTGTGATTTGCCCCCCCTCCAATCCCGTCTGCAAAAACTTCACACGGGCGAGTTCATCCGGAACACCCTTGACCTTTTCCGCGGCGGCGGACAGAATTTTTTCAAGTTCATAAACCGCCTCCGGGGTAAAGTATTCGCAGTAATCGGCATCTTTCAGGGCGGCGGCATCCATGATCCGTTCGAGTTCGGCAAAGTATTTCTTCACTTCGGGGGCGGCCTTTCCGAAACCGCTTGTGCAGAAATCGTCCAGAACTGAATCGTAGTCGAGGCGATCGGGATTCCAGAGCGCCTTGGCAACCGCGTAATAAACAATGCCTTTGAAAGCGTACAATTGTTCGTTGCAGTCGAAGTCGGCGGCGAACAGATGGTTGTTCTTCAGGATTTCAATGTCATTGAACATCTTTCGTGCATAGTTTTGCGGAGCGAGGTATTGAAAATGTCCCCACAGGCTGTTCGGACGCCACAAAAGAGGATTTCCGAAGGAAGCGAGAGCCTGCATCCTCTTCATGAATCCGCCGTCCTCCTGGCTCCGGGTGTAATTCGAACCGGTGCAGAGAATCTGAAGCATCGGGTGCGGCCGGACCTTTACCGGAAGCACGCTGTAATAGGAATACAGATAAACCGCCAGTTTCCTGTCCGGATACTTTACGGCAACTTTTTCCGCCACCCGGTTTGAAAACGCAAGCATGCGATCCGTCAGAGAAGGGTATTGTACCGTCATTCTGGAAATCCCGGTGTCAAAAAACATCTCATTGAGAGGGGCATTGACCGGATCCAGTTTACGACATTCCTCACACATGCAGAAATACCGTTCGCCGCCGTCATTCAGGCATATCCGGTAACCTTTTTGCTTCGGATTCGCGTCAAAATACCGGATGCAGTCCTCCGCGATGTATTCGGCAAGAAGACGGTTGGAAAGACAAAGCCTTGTTCTGGAATCGTTGTCGCCCGGATCACGCGAACCGGAAGGCTGCAGTGCGAAAAACTCGGGATGGGTTTTTCCATATTTTTTCCGGATGTATCCGAACGCATGTCCCCAGGAATATTCTCCTTTGTCATATTCGAGCGCATGCCAGGCATAGAAATCCCGGTTTCCGGAAGCATCGGAATAGTCTTGATTGATGAGTCGAACCAATTCATCCCGTTTGTTTTCTGGAATTCCGCAATAAGCCAGTCCCCGTTCTCCGCGGCCCTGCCTCGATGCCGCGCCATGCCGGATCCAGCGCATCATCAGAACCGGAGCCTGTTGCAGGTCGAGTTCCGGTGCATAAAGAGTCGGCATCGGCGGAATGATTTTTCCCAGTTTTCCGGGCCAGAGATAACGGCAGCCGAGTTTTTCCAGCAGGTAGGTCGCAGCAAAATCCACGCGTCCGGCAAGAATAATCTTGTTTCCGATGGTTTTTGCAATGACCGTATTCTGCTTTTGTTTTCCTTCCTCATACCGGAAATACCGGTTTGCCGCAGCGGGATCGGCAATGACGATTGCCGGACCGGCCGGAATCGAATGAACAATGCTGAAGCTGCCGTTTGTCATTTTGTCCAGATGATATTTGAGTTCGGCTGCCGTCTGAGAGAACTGTTTATTCTGAGGGGCAGTGAGCACGATAACCGCTTTCGGAACCCCGTTCCAACTGAGAGGGAAAGCATTTTTCACCGGATGCGGCTTTCCCAGTTCCGGTTTTTTAAAAGGCGGAACGCGGGAATAGTCGAGGGTTCCCTTTTCTCCGAGAGGAACCGTTCCCCACGTGCTTTTTCCGGCAGGGGTGGTCGCCTCGATTTTTCCGCCATGTTTGATCGCCCACAGGTAAATCTTTGAAAGTTCCGAGGCGTTCAGTCCATCTTCATTGAGTTGAAGCCGGCCGTTTTCATCCGGTTCTCCGGTCGTTTTTATGCCTTGCATGAGCCGGAAAAGCGAAGGTCCGATACAAATCACGCATCCTTTGCCGAGCCGGTTGATCGTGATGAGAGGAAATTCTTTTCCGTTTTTTCCGCGGACAACCGCCAGGACTTCCGCACCGCAGGGACGGTATGGTAATACACGCAAGCTGCCTTTCTGCCAGCTGCTGGACTTCCGGACCAGTCCGGCCTCCTTGAAAAGCGTTTCACTGATGACGTCGCAGGATGCGATTTCCTTCGGATGTATGGCATTCATGGCGCTGAATCCAAGCAACGCCTTGAGATCTGAAATATTGCCGCCTTTTCCGGCAAGATCGACGAGGCTCCAGCCCGTTACAATCAGAACGCCGCCCGATTCGACATACGCCTGGATCGCAGTGACATCTTCCGGAGTCCAGAAATCTTTTGTGCGGTGTTCACCGAAATAGACCACCGGATATTTTCTGAACTCCGATGGAGCCAGCCAGCCTGTCGTTTTTCCTCCGACTTTTTCTGACTTGAGGTTGTCGGGAGCAGTAATGCTCTGTTCCACCTTGTCGGTATCCCATCGGGGTCCTACAAGAGCAACAGAACCTTCGCCCTCTTTCCCGACGGCATTTGCGGAAGAGAAAAACGATGCGGCGGCAGCAATCAGAAGAAACAATTGTTTCGGACTCATGACAAATCTCCTATTCATTTATAAAGCTGATAATAAATCATACCGGCTGGAAGCCCTTTGTTGTTGGAAAACCGGAGATAAGTGCTCGTTCCGATATTGCCGCCGGGAAACCCGACATTGACGCAGTTGTTGTGTTTCGCCCCCTCGACAACATACGGATTTCGCATCCCTTTGGTGGCAAGATTGGTGGGCTTGAAAAGTCCGGCCTGTTCATGAACGGCGTCTATGATCATCGGAATATCATTCGATTTAAGCCCAGATTGTTTTCCCCAGAGAAGCCCGTTGCTTTGGATGGGAGCGCTCGTCTGCAGATATTCATAGATTCCATATTGAGAACCTTCCACGGCCAGACTGTTGTATGTGAGCGACTTGTTTTCAAGCAATCCTGGACAACAATGGATCTTCCGGCGGTTTTTCAGGCGCCGGTACCAGTAATAGTTCTCGGCGGCGTCCCGATACCGTTCCTGTCCGCAATAGGGCGCTGCAAGCCAGAACCAGGACGGATTGTATAAAGTCGTGTATCCCGCACTTGACGTCAGCTTGGTGTCATATCCGAACGCGAGAAAATCATTGTTGTCCGTGCTGTATTGAGCCATGGCGAGCAGATGCTGGCGGAGGTTGCCCGCGCATGAAATCCGGATGGCCAACTGTTTTGCCTTGCCGAGCGCGGGAAGCAGCATGGACGTCAGGATTGCAATGATTCCGATAACGATAAGGAGTTCCAGCAATGTGAAATAACTCCGGACAAAGGAAGTTTTTCTTTCAGTCATTGGATTTTTCCTCCTGTTTTCGCTGCGGCGCCGCAGCTCTCTTTTTCTTGAAATAGGAAAGATATTTTCTGTTCGCGCAAAACATTTTATTGACCATTTCCCGGATTTCCGCCGGACAGAGAACCGCCGCCGTGAGCGGATCGAAAAGAACCGATTGGAAAATCATTTCCGGGTCGCCGGACAGCATCCCTTCCGCAGCCATTTCTTCCGCATACACCGTGGCGGAGACAAGTGCGGCCGCCGGAACGGGAAGAGGAGACGGCTTGACAGGTTCCAATCCGTTTTTCGAGGCGAGAACGGGAATTTCGACACAACAGGAACAGGGAAGAGATTCGATGAGACCGTGATTGATAACGTTTCCGTTGAATTCAAAAAGTGTCCCGTCTCCGAAAACCGCATTGAATATGCTTGCGGCGTACTCGTTCCCGCGGGCAAGATCATACGGAGCCTTTTCCCATTCGGCAAGATATTTTTTCCAGTTCCGGCTGTTCCGGAGATACGCCTTCAGCCCGTATGCGTGGAGGCCGGGGTTTCGGCTCGTTCCGTGCGTGCAGTACTTTTGGATGAGATCCGGGCGTTTCCGAAACCACGCGTTGTATTCGGAATTGTGCCCGCTGGATTCGGTCGGATAGTATCCGAGCGCGAAAAACATCTCGTTCCGTACCGGTTCGGCGTTATACAGTTCTTCATGAGTCTGAATGGCCCTCCGGATCATGGGAATGGCGTTTTTCCCATTCCTTTTGAACTCAATGAAAAATGCCTGATGATTCACCCCCGCGCACTGATAGGTGATTTCGTTTTCATCCGCACCGATCCACTTCGCAAGCATGGCCGCTGTTTTCTGCACCGAGTGGCAAAGACCCGAGATTTTCAATTCAGGAAACCGGGTTTTTAGCGTACGGCAGAGAATTGCCATGGGATTTGTATAGTTGAGGACGATGGCCTCCGGACAATATTTTCGTATGTCTGTGCAGATTTCGAACATCGGAATGAAAAGCCGCATTCCGCGGAAAACGCCGGAAGGTCCGCGCGTGTCTCCCATATTGATGTCCACGCCGTAAGATGCCGGAATCTCGATATCGCTTCTGGCCTCGCTTTCGCCGCCTGCCCGGATGGTGACCAGGACGCCATCCGCTCCTTTCAGCGCTTTGGCACGATCGGTTGTTGCCGAAACAAACGCGGGATACCCTCCCATCGCAACAATTCTCTCCACGCATCTCCGAATCGCTTCCAGGCGCTCGGCGTTGACATCCATTAAAACGATTTCCGCATCCCTGAATGATTCGAACGTCAGGATGTCTCTCACCAAGTCTCTTGTGAAGCCGAGGCTCCCGGCTCCTATGAATGTGATTTTTTTCCGCATTTTTTCCCTTCCGCTGCCGGACTGTATTACATTATTGTCTCATAAAATAGAGTTCTTTTTCCTTGACATTTCTTTCAATGCATACTATTATAAGCAGGATTTTCTTTTTGTCAATGAGAATTTTGTCTTATAAATTGGAGTTTTGTCGCACAATGGGAAACTTCTTCAAGTTGAGCATCAAGCGCCCGACGAAACAATGGCTGCGGGGCTCTCTCTGCCGCTTTATCCGAACGCGGCGGGACGTTTCATCCGGTACCCGGGCAACGATGAAGTGATTGCCGCCGGAGAAAAAGATGTCGCACAGATTTTCTGGTGTGTTTCCGGAGAAGGGGCGGCAGTCATTCATGGAACGGAATATTCTGTCCGCCACGGCGATTTCTTTTATCATCTCCCTTACGAAGCGCATACTCATTATGTGAAAGGAAAAAGCTGGGAATACCGGTGGCTGACCTTTGAAGGGGAACTGGCCGGAGAATTCCTGAAGTCATACGGATACCCGCCGGGCGTTTTTCGAGCCGGGGAATGTCCCCATAACTTTTTTCTCGAATTCGAGAATGCGCTCCGGAGAATGACGCCGCGCGACTGCCGTCGGGCCGTGGTCCTGATCTGTTCGATCCTCGAACTTGCGGGCGGTGTTTCCGACGACTCCACCAAGGAAGGACGGATCGTTTCAAAAACCATCGAAATCTGCAAGGAGAATTTTTCGCGTCCTTCCTTCAACATCAACGAACTCGCCGACATGCTCCGGGTCAGCCGTTCAACCCTCCACCGGATCTTCACGAAACACATGGACACGCCGCCCTCGGAATATCTCATCCGCATCCGGCTTCAGAACGCCGCCGAGCTTTTACAGCAGACCATCCTTTCCGTGCGTGAAATTGCCTTGGCATCGGGATTTTCCGATCCCGCCTATTTCTGCCGTCTGCTGAAAAAACGTCTCGGAGAAACTCCGACGGAAATCCGGAATGTCTGAAGCATGGGATGCGGATTCCTATGTGTTGGTAGCCGTATGCGGACTTCGGAACGATAGCAATGTCATCGATGTTCTTTTCGAGGCACGTCTTCAGCATGGATGGGAAGCATCTGCGGAATCGGCTGTGGAGATACCGGAATCCGGATTTTCTGTCTCCGACCGGGAACGAATGGCATTGCAATGCCCCGGAGAATTTCCGGATGGGCAGGGAAGGGGAGCGGAACTTCGTGGAGATCAAAGGAAATGCTCCCCCGAAAGGATTCCAGCGGGTGATTCAGTCAATCGCCCTGAAACCGGAAGAACTTGCCGGAAAAGAAGCGGTCCTGCGTTTCGAGGCGAAAGTCGAAACCCTTTCCGGAAAGGTCAGTTTTGCGGTCCGCGAGGTCGACAAGACCGGAAAAAGCCTGCGTTATGAAACCATTGCGCTGACGAAATATGACAAGCATGACTGGAAAGAATATCGCCGGGCTTTCAGGATTTCTCCCGAAACGGCTTCCATCGCTCTCCACATCACTGCCGATTATCTCGGCGCGGAGGACAGGGTCCGGTATTCCGGCCTGAAACTGATCCTGAAATAAACCAAAGCCCGGCCGGGCATTTCATGCGGGGCCGGGCTGTTCGATCGTCGGAGATTCCGGTTATTTCTTGAGCGATATTTTGACGCTCTTGAAGTTGCCGTCGCCGAGACTTTCGGTCTGGATGTCCGTTTCGCTCTCCAGCGTGATGTGGATGATGCGGCGGTCATGGGCGTTCATCGGGGGAAGCGTGACCGGTTCGCCCCAGCGGCGGACTTCCTTGGAGGAGTCCAGCGCCTGCTGGCGGAGCTGGGCGTCTTTTTCGGAAAATTCCTCGTCGCCGCCGTCGTCCTGACGGGAAAACCGGGGTTCATCCTGTTCTCTGCGGGGACCTCTCGGGGGACGGCGGTCGCCGCGCGGTCCTCTCCGGTCTTCCCGATGGATTTCATGACGGTCTTCGCGGCGGTCGCCTTCGTGTTTTTCGCCGCGTTTGGAGGAAGAGGAGTATCCGTCGATGTCGATGTAGACCTTCGGGAAGGGGGTGTCGCCCTTCTGCATCATGCGGTTGAGAAGCACCTGAAGGCTTTCCAGGGACTGCCCTTTCCGTCCGATGATGCGGCCGGCGTCGTCGCTGGAGACGAGCAAGTTGATTTTGGACGTTCTGGCTTCGGCTTTGACCGTTCCGTCGAGGCCGAGGTAATCCAGCATGGTGGCCAGAGTGGTTTTGGTTTTTTCAAGCATTTCATCGGTTACGACGATGGGTTCCTGCGTACGGATGTCCGACTTTTCCATCTGTCCGGCGGCTCCGGACTCCTGATTTTCTGCCTGCGCACTTTCGGTGAGGGGTTCGTTCTCCATTTTTACCTCTTGCAATTGTTAGGCGGGTTTTGAATTGACGGGGGCGTTCTGTTTTTCTTCGTCCCTCTTGGCGATATAAAGACTGTATTTCATTTGAAGAATGCTGAAAATCTGGCTGACGGTCCAGTAAAGCGTAAGGCCGGACGGCAGGTTATAGAGGATGAACAGCATGATGACGGGCATGGCCATCATCATTTTCTGCTGGGTCGGGTCCATGGTGGACGGCGTCATCATCTGCTGGACCACCATCAGCGCTGTCATGATCAGTACCAGCGGATGAATTCCGTATCCGAAGAAGAAGGCGGGCCCGACCAGGTCCGGCCGGGTGAGGTCCGCAGCCCACAGGAAGGAGACATGGCGCAGCTCGACCGCGGAATCCAGCGCCGCATACAGGGCGAAGAACACCGGCAGCTGAAGGAGGATCGGGAGACAGCCGCCCATCGGATTGACGCCCTCCTGCTTGTAAAGCTCCATCGTCTTCTGGTTCATGAGCTTGGGATTGTCCTTGTATTTTTCGCGGATTTCCTTGGCCTTCGGCGCGACCTTCTGCATCTGGCGCATCGACTTGTTGCCGCGTTCCGTGAGCGGGAAAAAGACGATCCGGACGATGAGGGTCAGCAGGATGATCGCCATGCCGTAGCTGCCGCAGAGCGCCTTGAGGTAATTCAGAAGCCAGAGAACGGGACGCGCCAGGTATTCCATCAGGGACAGCGAGGAAATATGCAGGATCGGAATCGCCGTTTCAGGCAGTTTTTTCACTTCGTCCAGCGTCTTGGGACCCGTGAAGCACCGGATGCTGAATTCCTGGCGGGCGCCGGGCTTGAAGGACAGATTCCTGTAGACGCCCGCAATGGCCGGAACATAATAGAAGGTGTTTTCCCCGGCATTCGGGACGGCATGCGGTGTGCGGAGGACATCCACCCCGCCGTCGAAAACAGGCTTGGCAAAGAGAAGCGAGGCGAAATACTTGTTGGTGGAACCGATCCAGTCGACCGGAAGCTCGGTTCCGGCCGCCTTGAATTTTTCCTCCTTCATGGCCGGGTCCAGCGAGATCATGGTTTTGGAGGCGGTGCCGCAATATTCAATCCGGTGCATGTCGCTGTAGAGGTCGTCGCCGGCGAATTGCTTCATGGGGGGAAGTCCCGCGGCCCAGATTTTCAGAATCGGCAGGATCACAAGCTCTTTGCCCGGGTTTTCGATCAGGATCGTGTACTGAAGACTGTAGGAGTTCTTCGGAAGGGAGAAAATCCGGGTCAGGATGATCTTTTCGCCTTTGTGTTCCAGCGTTTTGGAGAAGCTGACGGCTTCGGGAAGTTTTTTCGGCGGGGAAGCCTCGACGGTGCGCCAGTCTTCCAGCCCTTGAAGGGCAAAGGTTTTATAGGGGGCCAGCGAGGTGTTGAAAACGATTCTGTTTTTCTGATTGGAGTCGGTATATTGTTTCAGTTCGACTTGATCCACGGTCCCCGCATTGGGGTCGATCGTGAATACCGCCAGATCGTTGGCAAGAAGAACGGGCGGGAAACGGGAGAGGCCGGACGGCTCCGGAGCGCTTTTTTCCGCGGCGGAACTCTGCGTTTTGGGTTCCGGCGTATCGGGACGGGGCTTCTCCCCATCTTCCCGGGCTTTCTGCTCGGCCGCTTTCCGGGCAACCTCGGCTTTGGCGGCCAGCGCCTGGGCGGCGGCCTGCTGTTCTTGGTAGAGGGCGGCCTCTTTCGCCTGGTATTGCGGATAATAAACTCCCCATCCGATGAGGAGAAGAAGGGCAATGCCGATTACGATCCAACTTTCTTTATCTAACTTCATCTCAGTTCAATTATCTTTCTGTTTTCTCTGCGGTTTTTCGGGGGAACCGGATCCCATCCTCCCTTGCAGAACGGCTGGCAGCGCAGAATCCGGCAGGCGGCCAGCGCCGTTCCCCTGAAGGCTCCGTGGGTCATGATCGCTTCCGCCGCATACGCCGAACAGGTCGGAGTGAACCGGCAGGCGCGGGGAAGCCACGGTGAAACGATTTTTTTATACCCCCAGATCAGAAGAAGAAAAAAACCGGAAAGAGAAAAGGTGAGTTTTATTTCCGGGAAATCTCCAGCAGCCCTGCCTTCTGGAACATTCCTTCCAACCGGACTGCCACATGCTGCATTTTCGCATGGAGAATGTCCTTTCTCGGAATAAAGATGATCTGACATGGCGCCAACTTCTGTTTTGTCAGGCGGAAAGCCTCCAGCAGCAGCCGTCTGGCACGGTTTCTCTTGACCGCCCGTTTATCGAATTTTCTGGAACAGACCACTCCGCATCGGGCGTTCGGCGGTATTTCCGTGGAATCCGGGAGGGTGTAAAGCATGACCGCAAACCGGGAAACTTCCTTCCGGGCATTCTCGCGGACGGCTGAAAATTCCGATTTCAGCTTCAAACGGTCGGTATTTTTCCGCGTCTGCTTCAATGAAATCCTTCCGCTCCGGATGAGCTGTTTTGAACCCGGACTTCCTTCGATGCCGGCTTCAGAGGAGAGCGAGTCTTTTCCGGCCTTTCTGTCTGCGGTTTTTCAGGACCCTGCGACCCCCGCTGGTAGCCATTCTGGCTCTGAAACCACACTTGCGGGCTCTCTTGGTTGTGGACGGCTGATACGTTCTTTTCATGTGTAAAATGCCCTTTCTCCGGCGGTACGGAAACCCCGGATATCTGATTGTTTCCTGTTTTTTAAACTACGAAAAGCGAATCTATAATATAACGCGGGCGCTTTTCTTTTCAAGTTTCGCATCGTCTTTTTTTGAAAAAAACCTTCCACGGAAGGAAGGCCGGATCAGTAGACTTCACTCTTTAATTTAGTATGGGCGGTCCGGGGCGAGGTCCGCCTCCGCCTCCGCCGGAGGGCCAGTCCAGGCAATGGTCCCGGTTCAGCGACTGGATCACGTGTCCGATGTAATTGCCGGAACTGTCGTACTGGTCGTAGCCGGTGGCTTCGGAATTGAGCCAGTTGACCCCTTCCGCCCGCCATGCGGCATTTGTAAGTTTCTTGATGAGAGCGATATAACCGGCTTCCTCGACCAGCTTGTAGTGTTCCGGCTCCATCATGTTTCTGACGTCGTCGAGGTTGTCGACCGTGCCGAGCGCCGGGAGATACTTGGTCAGATAGATGATCCAGGCCCGGTCGTCCATGGAATTCCCGTAGGTCCTTTCCAGTGCGACCGGAATCAGCGCGACCTTGTCGAAAACCGGCAGGACGATTCTGGCCGCGAACGAGAAATGCACCTTGCCGTCCGTGGCCTTCAGCGAACCGAAGGGTTTCGCCGTGGCGTTGAAACAGATGTATTCGGTGGTCATCCGCGCCTGTCCGGAGACGGCGCGGTCGGCATAGGTGTTCAGCACTTGGCTTGCCTTATTTCCGGACGAACTGGAGGAGGCGTAGGTCGTCTTTCTTGCGGACGAGGGTCCGATTCCCTGAAAGCCGCTGAACAGGTTATAGCGGCTGGAGAGGGTTTTATTGGGGACGCGCACGGAAAAATGGGAGAGTGCGCCGGAATAATAATCGGCGCCTTCGCGGAAGGAATTGCGCAAATATATGCTCCAGTCGTCTTTGCTGATGTTGAAATTCTCATAGGAGCCCCAGCGGTCGCCGAAGGTAGCCCAGGTGATGCTGGGAAGAGGGTTGAACTTCAGGTCGGTGTCGGCCCAGTTGACGGAGCCGCCGGGGGTGACGGGGTCCAGTCTGTTGTACAGGTCTCCCAGCTTGACGACCTGGTCGGCGCGCCCGGATTTACGCTGGGTCGCATCGTCGAGGTATCCGGCCTGGTCGGCGAAGTCGTAAATCTGCTGGCCGGTGGTGTAGGTCGTATGGAGGGGAAGGATTTCGGAACCGCCGAGGAAGTTCCGGTTGATGTCGACTTTGATGTTGCCCCACCATTTTCCGGAATAATCCGCTTCCAGAAGCGCCTGGAGGACGCACCAGTCGTTGGCGGCGATGGCGTCGAAGATGGCCCGGAGCTGGAGATAGGCCACGAAGTTGGGGGTGGTGGGCGGGTCGGTATACAGGCGCGGCATGCCGAGGTATTCGACGCTGGTTCCGACCGCGACGCCGGTGGCGGAATTCGGATCGAGGCTTCCGACGATTTCCTGGATCATGGCGGCATAGGGGAGACGCCATTCATAGCCGTAATAGTTCTGCGGCGCAAGGTCTTCGTTCCCATAGATGTCCATGTCGTTGATGTTGTTGTAGAGATCGATCATGAAACGGTTGCAGTCGTCGTTGTGGGGAATGCCGTTGTTCTTGGCGGCCTGCTGCGCGGCGCCGAAGCCGATCAGGGGGCCGACGAACGCGACCCGCACCTGCATTTCAGTGAGCATGTCGGCGGCGGTTTTCAACTGGGCCAGCTCCTGTCTTGCGGCGGCGACGGAGGCGGCCAATATGGCGGGATCGCTGGAGGGCGTAATCTTCATGAAGTTGTCGTTGGTGCGGCCGATCCCGTAGAGGGAGTTGCTGACGAGGACATCGCAGGCTTTGACCAGATTGAGTTCTCCGATGAGGTTGAGGAAATTTTTCTGCCAGGCGGCGCCGGTGAGCGCGGCGGCGTCGATTCCGCTTATGACCTTGATTTTCCCGCGCATGACCCGTTGGACGTCGAAGAAGACCAGGATCGCAGCGGCGAGGATCACGACGGCGACCACCGAAAGGATCAGTACCTGTCCCCGTTCGCCGTATCTTTTGCGAAGGATCGTTTTCATGGTTCAGTCTTCCAGATAGACCTGGGCGTGGTAGCTCAGGGAGGCTTCTCCGGTCAGGTCGATCCCGTTCCCGAAGAAGAGACGTTTCGTGTAGGTGTCCGGAAAGGCGTAGTCAGTGAAGCGGGCGGTGATGTTGACCTTGTTCGACGAATTGGAAATGCTGTAGTGAAGCTCGGTGTTCACCCGCCGGTTCTGATTGGCGGCCCGGCCGAACCAGTATTCGTATTCGATCCAGCGGGAACCGGTAATATAGCGCTGGATCAGGCTCTTCTCGACGGTGAGCTGGTGGGCCGAAGAATCCCCGAAAGAGGCCGAAACATCGAAGGAAGTCAACGCGGGTTCCACGAGGATGCCGGACCCGCCGATGGCATTGCGCCGCAGTTCCCGGGCAACCAGATACTCCTTGAAACCGACCGCGCGCGACCGCGCTCCACGGAACGCGGCATAGTCCGTGAAGAGCTGCCCCGTGAAGAAATAGAATACCTGGAGCATGCCGAAAAGGACCAGCAAGATCACGAACATGGACAGCAGCGCCTCGACCATCGCCGCGCCGCGTTCATGACGCCGAAGCCTCCGGGGAATGACGCGCATTTTGCACCTCCTGGAAGACGATATTTTTCCGGAACTCGCCCCTCGGGAAAATGGAAAATCAATCCAGGTTGATGCCGTCCTTGTCCATTTCCTTGAGGATTTCGGTGGACTTCTTGTCGACCGCGGTGGACGCGTTGTTGTCGCCGAAAGTGGAGGCGACGCCGGCGATGATGTTGCGGATGCGGTCGCTGAAGAGTCCCATGACCGTAAGCGCGGCTACCGCGACGATCACGATGATAATAATATACTCCACGATCGCCTGTCCGGTTCTTCTTGTTCTTCTGATTTTCATGTTCAACTCCTTCTCATCATGAGTTAAAGTGTTCCGTTCATAATACTTTCCATCTGGGAACGGCTCGGAGGACTCGGTTCCCAGGAAACCAACCCGATCAGCCTTGCCCCATACTGGGAGAAGGCGGCCATCAGGACAAAAAACATCACGGTGAACAAAGTGAAGACAGCCAGCATGAAAGCATACTCCGACAGCACCTGTCCTTTCTTTCCGAACGATCTGCTCACCGCTTTCATGGAAAGCCTCCCGCGTCATAAAGGAAGATTCTTCCGTCCCTTCCGTCGGGCGACGACTTCATTCCTCTCATTCAGGACAATCACATCCGGCAAATGTTCCGCCGCTTCCCCGGGCGGCATCACGGCGAAAGCCATAATGGTCACGATATCTCCCGGCTTCCCCTTGTGCGCGGCGGCCCCGTTCAGGCGGAAAACACCGGACCCGCGATCTCCCGGAATGGCGTAGGTTTCCAGGCGCTCTCCATTGGTGGCGTTCACAACCAGAATTTTTTCGTAGGGAAGTATTCCGCACTTTTCCAGATAGGCGGCATCGATTTCCAGGCTGCCTTCATAATCCAGATCGCAATGGGTCAGTCGGGCTCTGTGAATCTTGCTTTTTACCATTTCAATCAACATATTTCTTTCACAGCTCCAAAAGTTCGTGTCATAAGTTATACCCTCAAGTCCGATTAAGCAAATCTGTTTTCATACAAAGTTGAAAAAAACCTTCTCCCGGTTCCAGGGCCGGAAATCCGCCGGAAAACCTTTTCCCGAGGGAACTCTTTCCGACCGGATTTGCAAAATGGATCATGTCGGATTATGTTATGCCGGACGGAGAGTGGAAAGGGAGGACGTGTGAAAAACTGGAGGTTGTTCTGGTATCAGGTCTATGAGAAATCGGGACGCTGGAGCGGGCACCTTCTGTTCGCCGCATGCGTAGCCGTATCGGTAGCTGTTTCATGCAGCGCAGCGCTGGCGAAGGATATGGGATCGGCGGTCATTCTTGTCCTTATGACAGCGGGCTGCGGACTGGTCACCGGACTGCTGTTCATCCGCATTTATCTCCCGCAGATCGCCGAAAACATGGCTTTCGGACTTATCTTTCCGCGAAAATACCTGAAGGAAGCCCCGCTGGTCCTCTCTCCGATCCACGGCCTGATCACCAACGGCCGTTACGGGGAAGCGGAAAAGAGGCTGCTGGAACTTCAGGCGCAGTATCCCGCCGATTCGGAGATCGTTTCCATGCTGGTGGACCTCTATGCGGACAAACTTCCGTTGCCGGACGCCCTGGCCGCCATTGCGGAATGTTATCTGATCCTGGCTCCTCCCCGCCGGAACGACGGTCATGTTTTCATCATAATGCGCTACGCGGACTGCGTCATGAAGTCCGGCGTTCCCGGAAACCTGGGCCGGCTGGCCGCGTTCCTGAAGCGGGAACTGCGAAAACACAATCACCTGACGCCTCCCGAAAAAAAGGCGGTTCAGGAGCGTTTGAACACCATTGAAAATCAACTCCAAAGGAAAGGCGGGGAGAATGTCTGATCCGATTCAGTCCCTTTTGAAGAAAGCGCTTTCGCCGGGAATTTCCGACCTGTTTGTCGGTGCAAACAAAGTTCCGGCGTTCCGGATCAAGGGCAAAGTCGTGCTGGAGGATGGCTATCCTCCGGTTCCCGCCGCCGTCATCGATGAATTCCGCCGCCAGGCGGTCGGGGAGAAAGGGGAAAAATACTATGAGGAAAACGGAACCTGCGACGCTTCTTTCTCCTTTTCGCGCAGCGAACGGTTTCGCCTCAACTTTTACACGACCATCGTCGGGCCCGCGCTCGCGGCCCGCCCGGTCCAGTCGGGCAACGAACTCGACATGGATCAGTTGAACCTGCCGCCCATTCTGAAGGAGCTCTGCGACTCCCCGCGCGGCCTGATCCTTGTGGCCGGCTCCACCGGAAGCGGAAAGTCCACCACGCTCGGTGCGATCATCAACCGGATCAACCAGCGTTACGAGAAGCATATCCTGACGATCGAGGACCCGATCGAATTTCTCCATACCAACGGGAAGTCCCTGATCTCCCAGCGCGAGATCAATTCCAACGCGGTTTCCTTCGTGGACGCCCTCCGCAGCGCCCTCCGGGAAAATCCGGACGTGATCGTGATCGGGGAAATGCGCGATACCGAAACCATGCAGGTCGCGATCAACGCCGCCCTCACCGGACATCTCGTTGTCAGCACGGTCCATACGGCCGACACGATCCAGTCGGTGGAGCGGATCATCAATATGTTCCCGGAACACCAGCGGGAACAGGCCGCCATCGACCTTGGAATGGCGCTGATCGCCACGCTCGCACAGCGTCTGATCCCCATGAAGGACGGAAACAAGATGATCCCGGCCTTCGAGATCCTCCTCGGAACTCCGACGGTTAAAAAGTCCATTGCCGACCGGGACTACGATGCGCTCGAAGACTCCCTCAAGCGCGGCTCCGAAAGCGGGATGGTCACTTTCAACCGCGCCATTTTCCATCTGTTCAAGAAAAACGTCATCGTATTGGAGGATGCGCTCCGGGCGGTGAACAACCCGGACGAGTTCAACCTCCTGGTGAAGGGAATGGAGAGCGGCGTGGATGCGTTCCGCAACCAGTACGGAAACGGATTCGACGTCGACGACGGCACTTTCGTGGACATGCGCACCCTTCTGCGGATCGCAGTAGCCACGGGCGCCAGCGACCTTCACCTCACCAACGGCTCCGCTCCGATCCTGCGGATCAACGGAACCCTGCGCCCGGTGGATCTGCCCGTCCTCGGCAGCGTGGACATCCAGCGTCTGCTTTACAGCGTGATCTCTCCCCGCCAGCGGATCGAGCTGGAGGAGAAAAGGGAGCTGGACTTCGCCCTCGCGGTCACGCTGGACGCCGACAGCACCCGTTTCACCCGCTTCCGGATCAATGCCTTTTTCCAGCGCGGTACCCTGGGCGTTGTCGCCCGCGTGGTGAATTCCGTCATTCCGACGCCGGAGGAACTGACCCTGCCGGTGCCTCTCCTCTCCCTGCTGGAAAAGCACCAGGGACTGATCCTCATCACGGGTCCGACCGGAAGCGGAAAGTCCACCACGCTGGCCTGTCTGCTGAACATCATCAACCACACGCGCAACGCCAAAATCATCACGATCGAGGACCCGATCGAATATGTCCACGACAACCATTACTCGATCGTGGAGCAGCGCGAGCTCCATTCCGATACGCTGAGTTTCTCCTC
The DNA here is from genome assembly GCA_002069785.1 of Lentisphaerae bacterium ADurb.Bin242. Lineage (GTDB taxonomy): Bacteria > Verrucomicrobiota > Lentisphaeria > Victivallales > UBA1829 > SIG94. Next base: position 73,628 of record MWCA01000012.1, read on the forward strand.
CGCGCTGAAATACGCTCTCCGGGAGGACCCCGACGTCATCATGGTCGGGGAAATGCGCGACGTCGAAACCATCGCGGCCGCCCTGACCGCCGCGGAAACCGGACACCTCGTTTTCGCCACGATCCACACGAACAGCGCCCCCCAGACCATCGACCGCATCGTGGACTCCTTCCCCAACTTCCAGCAGAATCAGATCCGGCTCCAGCTGGCGAGCGTTCTGCTGGGGGTCGTTTCCCAGCGGCTCATCCCGAAACTCGACAATTCCGGGCGCGCCGCCGCGTTCGAGGTCATGATCGGGACGCCTCCGGTTCAATCGCTGATCCGCGAGGGCAAAACCTATCAGCTCCAGTCCGTCATCGAGACCAGCTTCAAGGACGGCATGATCACGCTGGAGAAATCCCTCACGAATCTTTACAACGCGGGGCTGGTGTCGCTCGAATCAACCAAGGTGTATCACGCGGACTACAAGCAGATCAAGGAATTCTGAATTCCGTTCCGGGACGGGAATCAGAACGGACTCCAGTCCGGTTTTTCGGAAAAGATGCTCCGGACGGTTTCCCCGTCGAATTTCGGCGTGCGGTCGTAACAGTAGACTCCGTTCTGCTCCTGTTCGACGTCCGTGAGCTGGGTGTAGCAGTAACCGGCGATCCGGGAATGGCGCACGATCGCTTCGGTGACGCCGCGGATCCGTTCGAGCGCCTCCTTCATCCCGGCGGGTGCGCTTCCATACCCCCACGAATTGTCGGCATAGGCGCTTCGTCCTTCCGGAATGTATTTGACGCCGCCGTATTCGTCGACCAGGTACGGCTGATGCGCATAGACGTCCTTTTCCTTGTCCGGGTAATTCATGAACACCGGCTCGGCGTCCAGCTGCTTCCGGAGCTCTTCCGGCGACTGGTTGTAGTTGTGGACGGTCCAGAGATCGGTTTTCACATGAACATAGCCGCTGGTATCGTTGACCGGCCGGGACGGATCGAGGCTTTTCGTGAGGTCGTAAATGTCGGACAGAAACCGGACATGTTCCGCCGGGTCTTTGGCTCCGCAGGTCTCGTTGAACGGAGTCCATGCGAGGATGGACGGATGGTTCGCGTCCCGTTCCACGATCGCGGCCCATTGCGCATAGTAGTCCCGGAAAGACTGATGAAAATTGCCCGGCTCCGTGGTGAAATGCGGCCAGAAACCCATGCCCCAATCGGGGAACTCGGCCCAGGTGAGATAACCGAGCTTGTCCGCCCAATAGTGAAAACGTTCCTCGAAAATTTTCTGGTGAAGGCGTGCCCCGTTGAATCCGGCCTTCATGGAAAGGACGATGTCGTTCCGGAGCGCCTCGTCCGAAGGCGCGGTCCAGATTCCCTCCGGATAGAATCCCTGGTCCAGCACGAACCGCAGGAAAACCGGCTCGTTGTTCAGGAAAAGACGGTCTCCCTCGATGTGGAACTTGCGGAGGCCCGCATAGGATTGCACCCGATCCAATGTTTTGCCGTCCGCACTCTTCACTTCATATTCGATTTCATACAGGAACGGCGATCCCGGCGCCCAGGCTTTCGGATGGGGAAGTTTGATTTTGAACGGAATTCCGTCCGCCGCCGCGGTAACGGTTTCCGCCGTGACCCGGCCTTCGTCGAGAATCCGGACATGAAGCGTGTTGCCGCGTTCCACGCCGAAATAGCGCGGCGTGAAGGAGAATGCCCCGTTGTCGAAATCGGGCGTGATCCGGCATTGTTTCAGTCCGGAACCGGAAACGCCCTCCAGCCAGACGGTCTGCCAGATTCCCGTGGTCCTCGTGTAGCTGCACCTCTGCGATTTGAGCCATGGCGACTGTTTCCCGAACGCCTGAAGATGGCTGCGCTGTTCATCAATGACTTTCACGGTCAGGTCGTATTCGTTTCCGGGAAGGGCGCGTCCGCTCAGATCGAGACAGAACGGCGAAACTCCCCCGGTGTGCCGTCCGGCGGATTGTCCGTTCAGGAACACTTCGCACCGGTAGTCGACTCCGCCGAAGTGCAGCAGAACTTTTTTTCCGTTCCAGTTGCCCGGAATCCGGATTTTCCGGTGATACCACAAACACTCGATGAAGTCGGTGTGCGCCACGCCGGAAAGGCGGCTCTCCGGACAGAACGGCACGATGATTTTCCGCTCGAATCCATTGGAGTTCTGCCACCCGGCCTCGCTCCCGCTTTTGCCCGGATCGAACCGGAAGGTCCATTCTCCGTTCAGGTTCAGCCATTCGTTCCGGATAAATTGCGGCCTCGGATGTTCATTTCTGGGAAGATTCATCTTTTTTCTCCTTGCAGCTGGGTTCCTTTGGATATAAATTATAGCCGTTTTCAGAACATTTCGCAATAGGGATAAAATGAAAGACATGAGGATTATTCTCATTTCAGGAGGTTTTTGCGATGGCCGGACGTCCGTTTGACGAATCGTTTGTCGCCCTGCCGTCTTCCGGCGCCGACCCCGGCTATGTGCTCCAGCTGGCGGGGATCACTCATCCGGATTCCTCCTACCGCATCCGGCGCGATGCTTCCCATGACATTTTCGTGCTGGAATACGTGATTTCCGGACGCGGCTATCTCCGGATCGGCGGACACGATTACTCTCTGCGAGCGGGCGACATTTACTTCATCCAGCCTCAAATCGAACACGAATACGGCGCGGACAAGTCCGATCCCTGGGAAAAAATCTGGTTCAATCTTTCCGGTCCGCTCCTGAACGCCCTGTGCGACGCCTATTCCCTGCGCGGCTGCTTTTATTTTCCGCAGTGTCCGCTGTATCCCGAGTTCAAACAGGGCATGGAAATCCTTCGGAAGGGAACCCCGGACGCCTACCTGAAATTCGCTCTTCAGCTTCACCGGATTCTGGCCCTGCTGGGGAAACACCGAATGGAATACGGAGACGCCCGCCGTTCGCCGGAGGGGTTGG
>MWCA01000013.1 GCA_002069785.1 Lentisphaerae bacterium ADurb.Bin242
CTCCTTCCCGCCTCCGCTGCTCGCGGCGTATTTGCGCGGGACTCCCGAGATCGACCGGACTCCGCTGGGGGCCATAACGGATTTTTACCGGCGGGCGGCGGTTTTCTGGGGCGTGGTTCTAGTCGTTTTCTGGCTTCTGCTGCGATATTTTCTTTCCGGCGGACTCAAGAAAAAGCGGGCTTGTCTCACGTTTGAGAACGGTTTTTTCGCAGGAGGCATGTTCGCCGCCGCGCTGCTTCTTCTACAGGTCAAAACGGCGACACTGTATTCCGACGGATGGCTTCTTGCCGCTGTTTTTTTTATTTTTACCTTCTGGGGACTTTCCCTGTCCGGAAAAAGCCCCTCTTTCAGCCGCGGCGTTTTCCTTTTGTCCGCGGTGCTGCCGCCGTTGGTCCTCGGGTCTTTCTGCGTTCCATTTCCGGGACAGGAGCTGATTCCGCTTCCGGTGACTGCCGCGACAGGGTTCTGCCTGGGGCAATCCTCCGGCGACATTCGGGGCCGGGCCTCTCATTTGTTTTTCGGCTTTTCCGTCGGAATTGTTTTCCTGGTGCTTTCGATTTTCCCGTTTTACGGGCTTTGGTTCTGCGCGGGAGTTTTGATTCTGACCCGAATTCCCGGAATCGTTACGAAAAATATGAAAAAGGAGTTTGATTTTTCCCGTTTTCAGCCTAAAATACAGGAAAAGGAGTTTTGATTTTCATGAAATATCTCATTGCAGGCCTTGTCTTGTGTGCGGCGTTTCTTGCCGGAGCGCAGGACATCGGAAAAGAAACAAGGGTGGATTCGGTGCTGGCCTCGGTCAACGGGGAGCCGATCACGCTTCTGGACGTCATGCTGGAAAGCGGACGCGAGGAGATGCGCCTGGCAAGTCTCTTTTCCGGAGCCCGGCTGTATACGGAAATCGCAAAACTGCGGAAAAATGTGATCGAGGAAATCATCACGCGGAAACTGGTCTATGCGCAATATACGGCGCGTCCGTTCCCGATCGAAAATCAGTATATAGAAACCATCATCGATATGCTCGCGATCACAATGGGCGGCGGCACCCGCGACGGTCTCGTGAAGAAGGCCAAGGAACTGGGAACGACCATGAACGAACTGCGCCAGAAAGCCAAGGAAAAAATCGCCGTGGACGTCCTGCTGTCCGAATACTGCGACCGGCCCATCTTCACTACACCGAAAGATGTCTACGACTATTACGTCAGCAATCCGAAGGAATGGACTACCCCCACCCGGTATGAGCTGGAACTGCTTCAGATCGCCCGGAACGGCGGACGTTCCGGGCCCGATCCGAAGATCGCCTGCCAGAAACTTTCGGAACAAATGGCCAAAGCGGACAAAGCGCTTTTTTATCAGCTTGTCAAGGCGAACTCGGACGCTCCGAACTCCGATAACGGAGGGAATGTCGGACAGATCGATGAAGACAAGCTTCGTCCGGAGTTCGCGCCGGTCGTCAAAAAACTCAAGCCCGGAATGATCGCGGGGCCGGTCGAGACGCCGGAAGGTTTTTACTTCATTCGCCTGGCGGCCACCTTTCCCGAAGAGAAAATTCCCTTTGAAAAAGCTTCGGAAGAGATCCGGAAACGTCTTGACCTGAAAGCCAAAAGCGAACTGCGCAAGGCCTACAGCGAGAAAATCAAAAAACAGGCGCTGATCCGTTATTACTTCTGAACCCCGTACTGTCCGCCCGGCCCGCCGAATTTTTTCGGAATCGCCCATGGAACCAAATCGAAGTTCGGATTTTTCAGGATATACTCGTACATCTGCGGATTGATGTTCCGGGTGGATAGACGGAACGCCAGGTTCTCCCGGAGCTTCCGGACCCGGTTTTCGTCTCCCATTCTCTCCGCCGTGAGGATCATATTGTGAACGGGCAGAACCGCCATGGGAAAGTTTTCCGCCTCCCGCTGATACGATTCGTAGGCTTCCTTCAGGCATCCCAACTGGAACATCGCGTTTCCACGGCCCATGTGAACCCCGGGATAGTTTTCGATGTTCGACCGGCGCATGATGTCGGCAAGATACACCGTCAGTTCCGGATAGTTCAGTATATTTTCCGTGAGATAGAGCATCGCATAGTTCTGCGCATATTCCGCCGGACACCGCCGCGCCGTATGGTAGATGCCGGACGCCATTTCGGAAACCGGCATGGGAGACATCATCAATCTCTTGACGACATAGGAACTGTAGACGGAACGGACGGCCGCAAATAAAGACCAGCCGGCAATCAGGACCGCCAGAAATGCCGACAGGACACGGAGTCCGGCGCCCGCGGGGAAAACGGCGTTTTCCTCCCTGACAAAACACTCATGCCAGAAAAGCCCGAGGATCATCAAAGAGACCAGTGCATTCGGCCATACGAAAAACACCAGGTCCAGACTGGCGTGAAACAAGGTGTAGAGCAAGGCGAAAAAATACAAATGGGAAAGAATGGAAACGGGTTCCCGCCGGTACAGTTTCAGGAAGACATGTCCCGCCGGAATCAAAAGGAGGCAGAGCCATGCGCACAAGCCGATCATCCCGAACGAGCATGCGATGTAAAGAAAATGGTTGTGAGGATGATCCGACCGGGGAGCCACATTCTTCGTAAAGAAATATTCCAGCGGACGGTAACGGACATAACGGTCTTCAAAGGAGGCGTCTCCCACCCCGAAAACGGGATGATCGGCAATCATATTCACAGCCCCTTCGTAAAAAATCAGGCGGTCGTCCTCCGATATCATCCGCCCCAGGGAGCCGGTGAAAAACAACGACAGCAGGACGCTCCCCGCCAGAAAAGCGCCGATCGCCGCAAACAGGGCGATCCTGCGGGAACGTGCGGACAACTTCAACCATCCGAAAATCAGCAGGACGGCCGGCAGCATCAGAAAACCGGCCCGGGAATCCAGCCGGACGAAAAACACGGCCGACACGGCCAGAATCGCGCCGCCCGCAAGGAAAGGAACAAACAGCGGCAGTTTCCAGCGGTTCCGCAGTCCATCCCACAGGCAATAGAGAAGAAACGGAGTGGTCATCACAATCAGGGATACGTTCCAGTTGATGTTGCCCGAAATCCCGCACAGGATCGGGTTTCCCCTCCACACTTCGACCAGGGTATAAAACAGATTCAACAGGCACAGGATCGAAAAATAGGCCGGCAGCAGCTTCCGGAAGGAATCGTAATATACGCAGACCAGCAGAGGAATCGAAATCCATCGGAGCCCTTCCCCCAGGTGCTGGATCGAAAGCCGTTCGTTCGCCAGGAAATGCCCGGCAGCGATCCCGAAAAAGACGAGCAGCGCCGTCAGCGGGATCTTTCCCATTCCCAGGAGAGTCCCCGACAGGCGGCGGAAATCCGAAAACAGCAGGGCGACCGCGGCAAGGGAAAGGGTTCCCAGGGTGAAAAAATCAACGTTATACGCATGACCGGGCATGGTGTACAGGGTCGGATTCCGCAGAAGCGTCAGGAAAAGGAACAGGACCGGCACCCACTCTGCGGTTTTCCGGATGTTCCCGGAAAACAGGTCCGCTCCGGCTCCGGATGCGGCTTCGGCGGAAACGGTCCGCTGTATTTCCGCTTCTTTCTGTCTGACTTCGTCCATAAGAATGATTTCTCTCCGTTCGGATGGAGCGGGAACCCGATCCTTTCCACCCGGGGTTTATTGTTCATCAATATTGGCGCAACTCGGTCCGGCGGATTTTTCCGCTGGGAGTCTTCGGCATGGCGTCGATGAACTCGATCTTGCGGGGATATTTGTAGGGCGCAGTATTGTGCTTGACATAATCCTGGATTTCTTTTTTAAGCTCTTCCGTACCTTCTTTTCCTTTGGTCAGCACAACAAACGCCTTGACCAGCTGGCCGCGGATCTCGTCCGGGACACCGACCACCGCGCATTCCAGCACATAGGGCAGTTCCATCAGCACGCTTTCGACCTCGAACGGCCCGATCCGGTAGCCGGAGGACTTGATCAGGTCGTCGCTGCGCCCGACATACCAGAAATAGCCGTCCTCGTCGCGCCACGCGGTGTCGCCCGTGTAGTAGAGGCCGTCACGCCAGGTTTCGGCGGTCTGATTTTCATTGCGGTAATACTCCTGGAAAAGGCCGCAGACCTGATCCCGTTCCGCGCGGATGGCAATCTCGCCGACTTCTCCGGACTCCACGGGATTCCCGTTTGAATCCACCAGTTCCACCTGATACTGCGGGGAAGGCTTTCCCATGGAACCCGGCTTGGGATTCATCCCGACCAGGTTGCCGATGGTCATCGTGGTTTCCGTCTGGCCGAATCCTTCCATGATCTTCAGTCCGGTGGCTTTCTGGAACTGGGAGAAGACTTCCGGATTGAGGGCCTCGCCGGCGGTCGTGGCATATTGGATGGACGACAAATCGTATTTGGAAAGGTCCTCGCGGATGAAGAAACGGTAAATGGTCGGAGGCGCGCAGAAGGTCGTCACCTTGTATTTCTTGAAAAGGCCGAGGAGGTCCCCCGCCTCGAAACGGTCGAAATCATAAACGAGAACGGCGCTTTCACAGAGCCACTGTCCGTAGATTTTTCCCCACAGGGCCTTTCCCCAGCCGGTATCGGCGATGGTGAAATGGAGGCCGTCCGGCTGAACATTCTGCCACCAGCGGGCTGTGATGATGTGTCCCAGCGAATAGGTGAAAGAGTGTTCCACCATTTTCGGATAACCGGTGGTCCCGGAACTGAAATACATCACCGAGGCGTCGGTCGCCTTCAGATCCTCCGGACGCTTGAACTCGTCACTGTAATATTCGACTTCCCTGTTGAAGTCGTGCTCGCCTTCGCGCGCCTTGCCGACGACGATCCGGAGCGTGACGCCGGGGGAGGTTTGCCGGGCGTGGTCGATCATTTCCGGCACTTCGCCCTCGGAGGTGTAGATGACCCCCTTGATCTTCCCTTCCCGGAAACGGTATTCGAAATCCTTCACATGAAGCTGGTGGGTCGCAGGGACCGCCACCGCCCCGATCTTGTGAAGCGCATTGAGGGCGAACCAGAACTGGTAGTGGCGTTTGAGGACCAGCATGATCCGGTCTCCCTTTTTGACGCCGAGGGAAACCAGATAGTTGGCGGTCCTGGAAGAGTAGCGGGAAATCTCGCGGAAGGTGAAATTCCGGGACCGGTGAAGATGATCCACCCAGACTATGGCAATCTTGTCCGGAGACTTCTCCGCAAGAACGTCCAGGACATCGTACGCAAAGTTATAATTTTCAGGATAATGGAACCGGACGCTCTGGAGATGCCCCTCCGCATTGAACGTTTCCGCCAGGAAGCGCTGGCAGATCAGCTTGCGCTTCGGCGCGGGAACGGCTTCGACCTCCTTCGGCTGGATCGCCAGAGGCACATCCCCTTCCCCGTGAACGACCACCGCCAGGAACTTGCACGGCTCCGAACCGATGGCGATCATTCCATGCGGATGCGCCGAATCATACAGGATGCTGTCGCCCGGATTCAGAACCTCCACCTTGTCGTCCAGCTGGACTTTGAGACGGCCTTCGAGAATGTAGTTGAACTCCTGTCCGGAGTGGGTCGAGAGGTGGATCGGATCGCTTTCCTCCTGCGGCGGAGCCTTGACCACGAAAGGTTCGGCATGACGGTTTTTCAGCATGGCGGCAAGATGGAGATACTCGAATCCGGCCCGGCGGCGGATCGGCATGCCGAAATCGCACCGGGTCAGATTGTAGAAAGAGAGCTTGGGGGTTTCGCCGGTCACCAGCGCGCTGATGTCAACGCCGAGCCGTTCCGCGCAGCGATAAATGAAGGTGAAAGAACTGTCGACAGCGCCCTCTTCATGTTCCAGATATTCCGCTTCCGTCACTTCCGTAATCTTCGCCATTTCCGAAACGGGAATTTCCAGTATCGTCCGGAGTTCCCGAAGCCTTCTCCCCATCTGGGCAAGCTGATTTTCCATGTCGATTCCTTCATATATTATCGAGGTTCTTATCGCTGTATTCCGATAATATACACCGGAAACCGGGAAAATAAAAACAGATTTCCGAAGAAGTTTCGCCTTCCTTTTGAAAAATCGCCGGTATGTTTTACTCCCGGACAGATTTTCCGGAATTTTCATCCGACCGGTGGTAAATTCCCCTCTTCCGTGATATATTCCGGGAGAACGGGGAAAAGCCTGGGGGATTTATATGAAAATTCGTTTTTTGATCTACGGGATGCACTGCACCTCCTGTGCGGCGGCAGTCGAACGGGCCATCCGGAAACTTCCCGGCGCGTCCGGCGTCTATGTCAACTTCGCAACGAAGGTCCTGATGCTGGACCGGGACCCGGAGCGGCTCTCCCCGGACCAGATCGCGGAAGCGGTGAAGGAGGCCGGATTCGAGGCCCGGGAAATGGGGTCGGCCGCCCGGGAAATTCCGGTGGACAAGGAGGCAACGGCCGGATATTTTCTGCGCTTTCTGACCGCGCTGTTTTTCTCCATACTGCTCTTTCACGTGGCCATGCACCCCGAATATGCCGAGTACTTATTGCAAATGTCCCCGCCGCAGCTTGCCCTGCTCCAGCTTCTTCTGCTGGCGCCGGTCATCGGAGCCGGATACACTTTTTACACCTCCGGGTTCAGAAGCCTTGCAAAACTTTCCCCGAACATGGATTCCCTGGTGGCGCTGTGCACCTCGGCGGCCGTTCTTTTCAGCATTTATCTTCTGTTCCGGGGCGAATACGTCCATCTGTATTTCGACACGGCGGGGATGATTCTGTCGTTCATCATGCTGGGCAAGTTTCTGGAAGCGCGTTCCCGGTCCAAAGCCTCCGGCGCGGTGCGCGAACTCATGAAGCTGACGCCCGAAACCGCCCGCCGGGTGGAAGACGGACGGGAAGTCCCGGTGATTGTGTCTGAACTGAAAGTCGGGGATGTCGTCCGGGTCCGGCCCGGAGAACGGGTGCCCGCGGACGGCGTGGTCCTCGAGGGAGACTCCAGCGTCGACGAATCCATGCTGACCGGAGAAAGCATGCCGGTCCTCAAGCGGAAGGAAGCGACGGTCATCGGAGGGTCGGTGAACGGAAACGGCGTTCTTCTCTGCCGCATTTCGCGGGTGGGGACGGATACGACGGTCTCGAGGATCATTGCCATGGTCCGGGACGCCCAGGGATCGCGTCCGCCCGTGGCGCGGCTGGCGGACCGGGTATCGGGATACTTCGTCTGGATGGTGATCGGGATCGCCCTGCTGACATTCTGCCTCTGGTTTTTCGCGGCGAAGGCGCCCTTCTCCCATGCACTGGAATTCATGCTCGCCACGCTGGTGATCGCCTGTCCCTGCGCCCTGGGACTGGCCACGCCGATTGCCCTGATCGTCGGGATCGGGCGGGGCGCCCGGCTCGGAATCCTGATCAAGAACGGCACGGCCCTTGAAGCCGCCGGAAAACTGACCTGCATCGCGTTCGACAAAACCGGAACCGTAACCGAGGGACACCCCGTTGTGAGCGAGGTCCGGACGGAGGAAGGCATTCCGGAAAACGAACTGCTCGCACTGGCCGCCTCCGCTGAAAAGAACTCGAACCATCCCCTCGCCGAAGCGGTCGTGAAGGAGGCGGAAAAACGTTTTCTTCCGCTTCAGATGCCGCAGCAGTTTCAGGAACTGCCGGGCCTGGGACTCTCCTGCGTCCTCGACGGGAAGGAAATCCGGATCGGCAATGCGGAACTGATGGGAAAGGACCGGATTGCGGTTCCGTCCGGGAAAGAAACCGACCCGGTGATTCATGTTGCCACGGATGGAAAATATCTGGGATCGATCCTTGTCACGGACCCGCTGAAAACCACTTCGGTTGAAGCTATCGGACGCTTACAGGGACTCGGGATCAAGTGTGTGATGCTGACCGGCGACCATCCGGAGTCCGCCGAACGGATTGCGCGGCAGCTCGGGATCGACCATTTCCAGGCGCAGCTTCTGCCCGGCGGAAAAGCCGAGGCGGTCCGCTTTCTTCAATCTCACGGCGAACGGGTCGGCATGGTCGGAGACGGAATCAACGACGCTCTGGCTCTGACCCAGGCCGATGTGGGCTTCTCCATTTCTTCCGGCACGGACATCGCCATGGAATCCGCCGGGATCGTCCTGATGCGGAACGACCTGCGGGAGGCTCCCGCGGCGGTCGCGCTGAGCCGGGCGACTTTGCGCATCATCCGGGAAAACCTTTTCTGGGCGTTTTTCTACAATCTGATCTGCATTCCGCTTGCAGCGGGAGTGTTTTATCCCTGGCTTCACTGGAGGCTCAGTCCGATCGTGGGGGCGATTGCCATGGCTTTCAGCTCGGTCTCCGTGGTTCTGAACGCGCTCCGGCTGTTCCGCTTCCGGCCGGTGGAAAGGGTGGACGTCCCGGTCAAGTGAGACCCGCGGCATAGGTCTGGCCGACGGGCACGCAGGATTCGTCGCACGAAGTCTTCTCATGGACATAGACGGTAAAGTCTTTCGCGGAAAGCTTTTCCCGTACCTTCTCCAGCAGGATCGGGTCCTGGAAAATCGACCCCGAAAGCACGATGTCGCGGATTCCGGTCAGGGATTCGGCATAGAGGGCCATGGCAAGAGTGCTCTCGCCCAGCGCGGAATAGAAGGCTTCGGCGTAAAGGCTTTTTTCCTCTTCGGTGAACGTCACGACCTCGCCCAGTTTCTGGAAGGTCCGGCTCCAGTCGATCAGACGGAACCGGTTTTCATCGCTATAACTGAAAGAGAACCGGGCGGCGATCTCATCGGGCACCGGGACGGACGGATCGCGGCGGGATGCATATTTGCGGAGGATCAGGAGACAGCGCTCCGGGTAGGTGCAGAAGTCCGGAGCGATCCCGATTCCGGCGCAGACGGTGTTGATCAGGCGCATGGCGGAATGGGAAAGCTGAACGCCGTGGACGGAGTCCTGCTTCTTCCACAACTGATATTCGCTGGGGTCTACGCGCAAACGGTTCAGGAGCGCCCCGGAAGGTTCGATCCCCGCGTCGGTGAGACGTTCCAGGAACAGACGGGCGGGACGGGTGTTGTCCGCGTTCACGGGCTGAAAGGCGGCCAGCCGGCTGAAACCGTCCAGACGGGCATCCAGGCATTCGGAGCCCCACTCGCTACCGTCGGGTCCGCCGGAGCCGTTGTTGAAAACGATCGCGAGGGAGCGGCGCAAACCGTGTTCCGCCATGCACGCCAGCGCATGCGCATGATGGTTCTGGATGGTCACCAGGGGAAGCGAATGGAGTTCGGCGAATGCGGCGCAGGTGCGGGCGCTGAAGCTCTCGCGGTCCATGTCGCATGCCATGATGTCCGGAACCTTGTCCACCAGATAGGTGAAGCGCTCGAACATGTCCAGCAGGATTTCAGTCCCGCCCTCGTTCTCGATCGCGCCCAGCGCCTGCGACGGAATGATCTCCTTGCCGACGCCGATAGCAACCGCCGCCTGGGAGTCGCACCCGAAAGCGCCCACGTTCTTGGAAAAGGAATCGCCGAATTCGATCCCCCGCGGAATGTATCCCCGGGAGCGGCGGATGTGAATCGGGCGTCCATCCTTCACGAGGCAGATGGAGGGCGGACACGGATGGGAGGTTTTCAGGTCATGGCAGAGGAACTTGTCCGTATAGGCCATCAGACGGTTGAAAATCTCGTCGATGTCGAGACATTCCGCCTTGCCGGGCCGATTGTCTCCGCACGTGACCAGAAGCTCGAACGGCTCCACGCTTTCTCCTCCGCCCCGGTGCTCGAAAACCAGTTTTTCCGGCAGGGAGGGCGGCAGCCCGACCGCGAGGGTATCGGTGTCGGGCGAGATCACGGACGGCAGCGGCGGCGCCTCTACGTCTTTCTTCCGGGCAAGGATCAGGACCGGCGCCACGGGAGAAAGCAGGAGCGCTTCCTCCTCCGGCGAAGATTCGCAATATTTCCGGATGGCTTCCAGGTCGCGCGCCATCAGGCACAGCGGACGGTCCGGCAGCTTGCGTTTCCGCCGGAGGCGGAGGATCGTTTCCTCGTTGAAGGCGTCCGCAAAAAGCTGGAAACCGCCGTACAGGGACTGAAGAGCAAGGATTTCGCCGTTCCGAATGGCTTTGCGCGACTCGCACAACGGATTGGCGTCCGTGACCAGATCGCCGTAGGTGTCCAGCAGGAAAAACTGCGGGCCGCAGCGGGGACACGCCAGGATTTCCGAGCCGCAGTGATGATGATCTTCCTTGTTTTCCTTGTCGAAACGACAGTCGGCGCACATCGGGAATGCGGTAAAGGAAGTATTTTTACGGACGAACGGACTGCGGAGCGCGTACGAATAGCTCGGCCCGCTGGCATAACAGCTCGAAAACGCATAGGAAAAACGGCGCGACGCCGGGTCCATGGTCTCCTCGATACAGGCGGCGCAGGGCGCCCGGTCCGGATTGATCAGCGGAATTTCGTTCTCATCCCCGATCACGCGGAAAGCCGTGCTTCCTTGCCGGTCCGGAATACCGACTTCCCGTTTGATCATCCCCACGGAATGAAGCCGGAAGGCTCCGGGCACTTTCGCCGGAAGACCCCGGATGAAGGAACTGATCTGTTCGTCCTCCCCTTGCAAACAAAGAAAAACGCCGTCCACCGAGTTGGCGATCCATCCCGTCAGGTTCGCTTCCGCCACAATCTTCCAGAAGAACGGACGGAACCCGCCCACATGGATGGATCCCTGCAACTCGAATGTAACGCTGTTTTTCATCTGGAGATGCCGTATTTCCCTTGGTAAGCGCTCAAAGCATCCTGAAATGGACGCGGGGCCATTCAAAACTCACGAGGCGGCGGGCGAAGGAGAAACCGTTCTTCTCCAGGGACGCATCCTCCTCGGAGGTTTTCCGCGGAGCTTTCCCGCATGCTGAAAAAACGGCAATACCGTCCCGGGCAAAACCGCGGTTTTCTTTCTTCCACGCGCAGGAATCTTCTTCACAGGACCGGCTGTCCGGAATCATCCGAGGATCGCGCGGCGGAACTATTTCCGGTACATCTTTCCCCGAAAGGAATGCTTTGCCGGAGAGTCCGGAAAGAATCACCGCCGGAAGATTCGGCACGGAAGGGGCTCCGGAATTCCCTTTTCCGGAAATTCCGATCTGAAGCCTCAGGCTTCCAGGAGTTCTTTGCATTTCCGAATTTCCCCTTGGTTTGCTCCCCCTTCGCCACCCGATCTCCGTACCGATCGGCACACCCGCTTTTTACTCCTGCGTCATTTCCGGTAACTTACAGCATTTTTAGTGGTTTTCCAGCGTTTTTTTTTCAGATTTGCTTGATTTTTTGAATTCTTGATCCATTTTTAACCGAACGAAAGGATTTCAAGTATGGACTTATCCGGGAAAAAGGCAGCCGTCACGGGAGCCGGACGGCGGATCGGAAGCGCTCTCGCCCGGGCATTCGCCGCGCGGGGAGCCCGCCTCGCCCTTCATTACAATCGTTCTGAAAAAGGGGCTCTCGCCCTGTTGGAGGAACTCGGCGGAACCCGGGCCGGACACGCGGTCTTCCAATGCGATCTGGCGGACCTCCCGGCTCTCCGGAAAACCGCACCGGAATTTCTGAAAGACGCCTCCGTTCTCGTCAACAACGCGTCCATCTTCCTCCGGCGGACGCTCGGGTCGGAGACCTCCGAGGAAGCGGAAAAACAGTTCGCAATCAATTTCACCGCCCCGGTGGAACTGATGAGAATTTTTGCCGCATGCTGCGGTGAATCCCCCGTCATCATCAATATGCTGGACCAGGGAATCTGCCGTCCGGACCCGGCTTCCTTCAGCTACGCGCTTTCCAAGAAGGCGCTCGCGGACGCCACCCGCGCGGCGGCGCTCCAGCTGGCGCCCCGCATCCGGGTCAACGGAATCGCGCCGGGACCGGTCCTTCCGCCACCGGAACTGCCTTTCTCCACGATGGAGAAAACGCTCCGGAGTGTTCCCCTCGGGAAGCCGGTTTCGCTGGACGATCTCTGCGCGGGGGCGGTTTTCCTCGCGGAGAACGAGTCCATGACCGGCGCCATCCTCTATATCGACGGCGGACAGAGCCTCGGCAAACCGTCCGTTTCCTGAAACCCTGTCCGGAAAGAAGCGCGGATTTCCTTCTTGCATTGAAGAAGATGCACAGGTATAGTATTGGATTCGTCGTTCATCCATGTGCAAGGCATCCATTCAAAGGCTGAATCCTTATGAAAAAAAAGTTGTTTTCTCTGTTGAGCAAAGAAATTTCCATGAAACGCATCCGGGAGCAGACCGTCCGCCTCCATTCCCTGGAAAAATCGGTTTGTCACCGCGACTTCCGGAAATCCACGCAATACTGCGAGGAGCTCCTCCGCGAAGCGGGACTGCGGGAAGTCAAACGCTATGCGCTGTCCGCCGACGGAAAAACCGCATACATGGATTGTGTCATGCCGCAGGCGTGGGACCGCACCGGACGCTGCTTCGTTCGAGTGGAGTCCCCTTCCCTGCCGGAAAAAGACCGGATGCTCGCCGATACGGACGCGGAACCCCTCTGCGGCGGCATCTGGAGCGCCCCCACCCCGAAGGGCGGCATCGACTGCGAAATCGTCGATTTCGAGGCTCTCCCCGACAAAGCCGCCCCCGACGTCAAGGGCAAACTCGTGCTGGTCACGAACTATAATCAGAAGGATTACCGGCTCCTGACCGACGCCGGAGCCTCCGGGCTCCTGATCTGCGACCTCCGCGCCGCAAAAGACTATCCCGACTTCATCCGCTGGGGCAACGGCATCGGCTTCCAGGGCTGGTATCATACGGCCGACGACAAGCGGAACGTCATTTTCCATCTCACCCCGCGCAAAACCTTCTTCCTCCGGGAACTTCTCTCCAAAGGCCCGGTCCGCGCCCATGCCGAAATGAATACCCGCATCTACGACGGGGAGATCTATACCGTCACCGGAATCCTTCCGGGAACGGAACCGGAGGAAATCACGCTCTTCGCGCACCTCTATGAACCCTTTCTTCCGGACGACTCCGCCGGAGCGGTCTGCTCCGCCGAAATCTGCCGCGCTCTCCGGCGGCTGGTCGACAACGGCAAACTTCCCCCGCTCCGCAAGACCGTCCGCGTGGTCTTTTCGATGGAGCTTTTCGGCTTTTCGGAATATCTTCTCGACCGGGAACGGAACCGCCGGACGCTGTATGTCATGAGCATGGACAGCATCTGCCACAAGAAAGCCCCCGGAAAAAACGCGGTGCGGACTTCCCTGCGGCGCACGGCCGACTGCACCCCCTTCTTCTCGGACCTGATGCTGCGTGATCTTTTAAAACAGAATACGCCGCACATTTCTTTCCGGGAAGACTACGGCAATTTCTCCGACGACACGTTCTGCTCCGATCCGATGATCGGCATTCCCTCCAACTGGCTGGTGTCCTCCCCTCCGATCGCTTCGTATCACCACAATACCGGCCCTCAGTTCATGGATGCCGACTGGGATATGGCGCACGATATTTCCGCCATCGCCGCCACGCTCTTCGCCACCCTCGCCACCGGTGGAAAGGAAATCTTCGCAGACCTCGGAAAAACGATCTTCCGGCTGGCGGAAAAAGAACTGAAAGAACAGCTCCGGAAGATTCGCGGCGAATGGAGATCCGGCCGTCTCGACAGCCATGACGCGGCGGGGAAAGCATGTTTTCTCACGGAGGTTCAGGAGAAAAGAGTCCTTTCCGTCAACCGCTTCCTTCCCGCAAACGCCCCGCTGTACAAAGGCGGGCAGATCAGGGAATTCCGCGAACTCTGCGCCGCCGCGCTCGGGAAAATCAAATGCCCGGCCTTCCGGGACCTCTCCGCCGAGGAATCCCGCGCGGCCAACCGGATCGTGATCCGGCTGTTTCCCGGAATCCCGCATTCTTTTGCCCGGATTCCGGTCCCGGAAAGATACGCCGCACAACCCTTCTGCGAAGCGCTGATTTATGGATTCTTCGACGGGAAGCGGACTCTCCTCGACGCGATCCGATGTGTCGAGTATGATACCGGGCGCAAATTCGGCGACGCCGAAATAAAGAAAGCCCTCGAACAGCTGTCGATTCTGGAACGCTGCGGATACGTAAAGATTTCCAAGGTCCACAAAACCACTCCGGCGGAGCTGGAAAAGGAACTCCGCGCGCTCGGCGTCGCCCGGGGGGACAAGGTGGTGATCCACACCGCATTTTCCGCGCTCGGCGACTTCAAAGGCGGGCCGGAGGCCTTTTGCGAAACCTGTATGAAACTCATCGGGAAGTTGGGCGTCATCCTGATGCCGACCTTCAATTTCTACACGCATGACCGCTCCAGCGGCGTGTACGACCCCGACAGGACGCCCTCCTACACGGGTGCGGCCTCCGAAGCGTTCCGCAAGAGGAAGGATGTTTACCGCTCGCTCGATCCGTCCCATCCCGTCTGCGCCTGGGGCAAGGACGCGCTGGAGTATGTCCGGAACCATCACAAGGTGCCGACCATGGACGCCGACTCCCCGCTCGGTCTTCTGGAGCGGAACGGGGGGAAAGTCCTGCTGATCTCCTGTCCCGGCGCCAATACATTCATGCATGTGGTGGAGACCACGAACCAGGTTCGCTGTCTCGGACAGCGGATGGAGGAATACAAACTGAAGCTCCGCTCCGGGAAGATCGTTCCCGCCCGCACATGGGCGTGGCGCGATGGAATCTGCCCGGCCTATAATCCCTCCAAAATATACGATTTCATGCGCAGGAAGGGAACCTTGAAGGAGCGCATGTTCCGCAACGCGCACCTGATGCTCTTCGACATGAGCGATTACCGCAAGGCTTACGAAACGTTTCTCTTTTCGGAAAAGACCGGCTGCCGCCATTGCAAAATCAGGCCCCGCAAAAACGCGTTCACGGTCAAAAGCGACTGGGACGAAAAAAAGCACTGTCTGAAAAAGACCGCCGCCTATGTCGGTGACTGCGAAAGCAGGGAAGGAAACCCCTGATTCCAGGGAAATTTTCCGGATCCGGATCGCGTCGAACTTTCTTTCCGGCGGCGCGTCCCTTCTTCCGGTTCCGCCTCTCCGCCGGAAAAAATTCATTTGCATTTTGATCCCGGAGGCTGTATAGTATAGTGCTTTCCGACAGGAACAGGACAAGAAGGTTCTTTCCGTCAAGGATACACGAATTACTTTTGAAGGTTTCAAGATGAGCAAACGAGAATGGTTTTCGGCAGGAATCGCGTGTTTTTTTCCCATCATGACAATATTTACCGGAGGCTGCGTCACACCGGACAAGGAAACGGAGCTCAAGCAGGCGTCCTCGAAATCCTCCTTTGCCGAAGAACAGGTTCTCGGAGAAAAAATGATCAAAGCGCTCCGGGACGATGATGCGGCCGCGTTTATCGCGCTTCTCCACAAGGATACCCGCGCCCGGTTCGGCAAAAAAGAATTCGCCGAAAATCGCGTGGAGGTGAAAAAACTCTTCGGGGAAATCGTATCCTTCCAATATCTGACGGCGCTGGAGATGCCGACATTGCATCCTCTGATCTGGAAAATCCGTTTCCGCCGCGAAGCCCGGCAGAAAAATGAACCCGCCATCGATCAGGAAGCCCTCTTCCGAATCGTTTTCGGCCGTCTGGACGGCAAACTTTCCATCTTGAGCTTTGGTTTTCTCTGAAACCCTTCTTCTGTAAAACTCTGAAACAAAAGGGCTTTCCGGCCTGAAAAGGGAGTGCGTATTCTTTCGTTTCACCTCACCGGACAGCCGACACAGGTGAATAATGATGCGGCAAATTCAAAAGCGTGTTGAACCGGAAATTTGGAAAACACCGGATTGTTTTCCGGATATTTATCGAATGTTCATACCCCCCTTCCGGAACCCCGGAGGAACCTCATTTATGAGAAATTAACCTGAATTGCGGGGTTTCAAGCTTGACAATCCTCCTGTGGAAATATATAATTATAAACGGTACACTTTGATTTTTTTGTCCATTGACTGTTCTACGCGGGAGTTTTTATTGAAGTGATATTCTTTATTCAAAAATATTCTGTCCTATTCATTTATCCGTTGATCGCCCTGGCGCTTTCCGTTGTTTTCACATGGAGCGCGATCCGTATTCTTCCCCGTTTCGGGTTCATCCGGAAACCCGGCGGACGTCATATCCATCAGACGCTTGTTCCGCGCGGCGGAGGAATTGCGGTCATTCTTTCCTTTTTCATTGCGCTGGCAATGTATGCGTTGGACAACCGAAGCGCCGACGATATCCATATTTTCTTCTGGAAATTACTTTTTCCCGCCGTGATTCTGGCTGCCCTGGGAATGTGCGACGACCGGTATGAGGTCCGCTCCTGGACAAAGCTTCTGGTTCAGGTTCTGGTGGCCGTGGTCATCTTCAAGCTCGGCGGCCGCAAATATACGATCTGCGGCTGGCCCATACCTCCTTATCTCGCACTGCTGATCACCATCGCATGGGTCATCATCGTCGTGAACGCCTTCAATCTGATCGACGGCCTGGACGGACTGGCCGCCGGGCTGGCCGTCATTTCCGCCAGCTGCATGACCATCTGGTTCCTCCTGGTCGGCAATCGCATGAAGGAAGCCGTGACGTTCCTGATTCTGGCGGGGAGCGCGCTCGGCTTCCTTCGTTACAACTTCCATCCGGCGAAAATCTTCCTGGGGGATACGGGAAGCATGTTCCTCGGGTATGTTTTCGCGGTTCTTTCCCTTTCGACCGTGGACCGCGCCATGACCATGACCTCCCTCCTGCTGCCCCTGCTCGCCATCGGAGTCCCGCTGTTCGACGTCATTCTGGCCATCTGGCGCAGAAGCGCGCGCAAGCTCAGCAATCCGGAGGCGGGCGGAATCATGGAAGGGGACCAGGATCATCTGCATCACCGTCTGCTGCGCCAGACCAACAAGCAGACGACG
The DNA here is from genome assembly GCA_002069785.1 of Lentisphaerae bacterium ADurb.Bin242. Lineage (GTDB taxonomy): Bacteria > Verrucomicrobiota > Lentisphaeria > Victivallales > UBA1829 > SIG94. The sequence goes on from MWCA01000013.1 coordinate 16,789, forward strand.
ACCGCGATCTATCTGTATCTGGTCGCCTGCGGCTTTGCGGTGATTGCGCTGCTTTTCGTCCTCATTTTCAAGTCCGAACCGCTGCTCGCTTATCTTATCCTGATTCTGGCGGTCATCAGCGGCGTCCGCCACCTGGCCGGGGTGGAAATCTTCGATTCGGCCTGCCTCATTCAAAAAGGCCTGGAGAAACCGAGACGCGGGCTGCTTGTCAACGTGGCTCATCCGTTCATCGATTTCGCCGTCATCAATTTTTCATTCTGGATTGTGATGACGCTTCTGTTTCCCCATCAGGCAAATCTGCGTGTGATGGGCATTGCGATCGTGCCGGCGGCGCTCCTGCTGTGGTTTTCCGGAATTTACAAGGTGTACTGGCTGAGGGCCGGGATCGATGATTATTATTATCTGGCGTCGGTCGTCGTCACCGGCTCCCTTCTTTCTTCCATCTGCGTTTATTCCTCGGAATGCTCCGACCTCATCTCGATCAATGTCATTGACTACCGTATTTTTATCACTGCCGTCCTGCTTTTCACGCTTCTCAATCTCACGCTGATCTGTACGGAACGTTTCCTGCTGCACTATGCGGAAAGCTTCTGGTTCCGGAAAATGTCCAACTCCTGCGGAAACGTCCGGCCGGACAAACTGGTGATTTACGGCGGCGGAATGAACTGCCGTCTCTATATCAATCACCTGTACAATGTCAACAGCGCCCGTGCCGGAGGAGAAGTCATCGGGATTCTGGACGATAACATCGCCCTGCACCGGAAAAGAGTTTTCGGATTCGAGGTGCTCGGCGGAATCGACGATCTGGAACAGGTGTATCAAAAAACACCCTTTGACAAACTGGTGGTCACCACGAATGCTTTACGAAGCAGGGAACTGAAGCGGATGGTGGAATTTTCAAAAACAAACGATGTCCGGTTGACGATGTTCAGGGCGGATGAAACCCCTCTGGAAACCTATATTCCCCTGCCGGACGAATTCAAGAAAGAGGAAATGAAAGAATGAAGGACCTGCATTGCCATCTGCCGTTCGGTATCAGCGACGGACCTCCGGAAATTTCCGAAAGTCTGGAAATGCTGCGCATCGCGGCGGACAACGGCGTCTCCTACATCAATGCGGTGGCGCACTATGCACCGGACAGCCGGAGTCCTGTGGAACATGCCGTCGATTCCCTGCGGGAGGCGGCCGCCCGGTACAACATTACGCTCCACGCGGGTTTTGAATATACCTTCATGGACCTCCTCGAATCGCAGGAACCGTTTCTCACCATCGGGGACAGCAGCAGTTCCATTCTGGTGGACTTCAATACCGACACCATCCCCTCGTTCGCGCCCATGCGTTTCTACGAGATCATGAGCAAAGGCACCCGGATCATTCTGGTCCATCCGGAAATTCTTTTCACCCGGCACGCCATTCCGATGCTGACCAGACTGGCGGACATGAGAGTCGCATTCATGCTGAATGCGGCCAGTTTCCTGCCGGAAGCCCTGCCTCCGGTCCGGAACATGGCGCACCGCCTCCTCCGTTCCGGAATCGCCAAGCTGGTGGCCTCCGACGCCCATGCCGCCGCAGGCCCGCGCCGCTATGTCCTTCAGGAAGCCCGAAAAGCCGTTTCCATTCAATACGGCGAGGAAAACGCCCGGATTCTCTTTGAGGTCAATCCGGACAGAGTTCTGCAGAATCTTTCCCCCTATGACCTGAATCTTCCCGAAGAACCTTTCTGGAAAAGATGGTTTTCCTGCTGATCGGGCCAGTCCTCGATGCCGGGTCCATTTCCGGTTGCGGACTCACATTTCCCGGAGAAGAGTTTCGAGGAAAACGATTTTCCGTCTCATCGATTCCGGATCGAAGAAGCGGACGAATGCTTCCCCGTGCCATCCCTGGCGCTCGTCTTTTTCCACCCACGGAAGCGCAGTATTGACCGCCTCCAGTTCCGACAGGACAATGTGTTTCAGTTCGTCCCGCCTGGAGTCGTCCCACTCGCAGCGGAGACGGTAGGCGCGGTAGATGTTTTCCGAACTCTGCCAGATACAGCCGCAGATCACGGCGTTGCCGAGTTCATGTTTCTCCTCGCATCCGTCCAGGCCCTCCGCGAGGAAGCCGACCCCCTGACGCCACAGCACGGCCATCTTGCCGAGGTATCCGATCAGTTCGTCGAGCGTGAATTCGTGCGGCCGCATTGTGATGCTCCCGGTCAGGTCGTCCCCGCGTTCCTTCATGGGGAGGTAGGAACAGCCGAACGGTTTTCCGCGCAGTTTTTCCGCCCGGAAGATTTCCGAGTAGGATAAGGCGCACGTTTGCACGCCGCGGTAGAGGAACGGGATCGCATACGGGAAATAGCGGGCCGCATATTCAAAGTTGTCCCAGGCTCTCGCGACCAGTCCACTGTCGCATCCCGGAAAATAATGTTCGGCAAAAGCCCGGATCGCCTCTTTTTTGTTGTCCGGACGGTCCGGACGGAGAAAATAGTGGAAGCCGCATGTGTTCGCGCTGAAAAAGTTTCCGCAGTTCCAGCAGCCCATGTAGCCGACGTCCGGATGCTTCCGGTGCCAGTCGGCCTTGGCATAAATGCTGTTCATCATGGGAAGATTGACCACATTCGCCAGTTCGTGGGTGGTTCCCAGCTGGAGCTTCGTCATCCGCCGCATTCCGAGTTCACCCGCCGCCTCCAGCGTGCCGGTGCAGACCCCGGACGGCCCGCCGTAGATCAGGGAATACTCGTTGACGGGATGCTTCGGGCGTTCCGCCAGATCCATGAATCCTCCGCGTTCGCAGCAAGCCATTACGGTAACGTCGCGCGGAAGGAGTTCCAGCAGGGGACGGCAGGGGGATTTCAGCCATGAAGTCCACGCCCAGTTCCAGGCAACAATTTCCATGGAGGAGGAATGTTCGCGGATGCCGTCGCGCACAAGAGTGACCAGCTCGGCGGCAACTTCGTGAGGTTCTCTTTCCCGGCACCGCGGACATTCGATCAGCGGAGACCATTCAGTCGGATGGACCTTCGTCCGGTGGCTGTAACAGTGTCCGGGATACTCGCTGCCCGTGATAAGGATCATGCCGCCGAGGCCGGGCAGTTTTTCCGCAATCTGCGACGCCGCGCCGCGCACCCACTGTCTGACTTTCGGAACCGAGGTGCAGAGACAATACATCTCGATCGGTTCATGGAGGTTTTCCTCCAGAATCTGTTCCGTCGCCAGCTCCTTCTGTCCCATGCAATCGGGGTGATTTTTCCAGAACTCCCGGTTCCCGGCCGCCACGCTCCGGACCGGCTGATAGTACAGAAACACCTTCAGGCCGAAACGGTCCGCCCGTTCGATCAGACGGTTCATATTCTCCACGTGCCGCGCCGCCTGTTCCCCGAATTCGGGGAACAGGTCCGATCGGGTCATGTTCGCGGGAACCGCATGAACCCAGAAAGCATTGAAGCCGTTTTCCGCGATCTTTTTCAGTTCCGGGTCCGTATACGTGTGAAGTGCTGTAATCGTCTCATCCGTTGAATCGTCCGGACAAAGCGAGTTCAAACCTCCGAACCGGGCATACGGCGAGCGCCAGATACGATACTGCATTACGATGGTTCCTTATTTTTGGATGTAGATTCTAGCCTCGTCGGCTCTCAGATTCAGAAAAACTTCCGAGGAAACATTTTCTTCCTTTACCGCTTCGAACCACACCGCCTTTCCGGGCAGACGGAGCGTAAAGGAACAGGGTCTCCACGCAAAGAGCGCGACAAACCGCGAAGCCGCATACACCAGCACCCCTTCGGGAGCGATCAGACGGCACCCCTCTTGCTGCATGAGTTTCCGGAAATGCGCCTCCTTCAGGAGCGGCACGGCACTGAAAAGATGCCGGTGTCCCCGGATTTTCAGTTCGGCGGCGGCCGCGGCTCCGTCGGCATACCGTGCCGCGGGCCGGAGTCCGTCGCCGTAAATTTCAAACACCGGACAGTTGTCCGCCACAGGACAGGCGTCATCGGCAACATGCGGAGGCCATTGCAGGGGAACCGTCCCTTCCAGCATCCCGCATGTCGGCATTTTTTCGGCAAAATCGGGCGTCCGTTCCTTCACGGCGCAGCCAAGAAAGGTTTGGATATTCTCTGCGGAACTAATTCCATCTTGAAGAATTCCCGGCGCATAATACCATATCGACAGGGTGGTTTCCGGGATGCGAACCTCGATTTTTTCCCATTGCGCGGCATCCGCTCGAAACGGATTGGCGAACACCAGAATCTTATAGCAGGAAAGGTCCAGCGTTTCCAGATCCTTCATCCGGTAAAAATCATACGGTGCGCCGACCCGGTTCATCGCATCGATCAGTTCCGGAAACAGGCAGCGGTGAAGGTAATAACTGGTTTTGTGATAATGGAAAGTCTCTTCATCCACGACCAGGCAGACTTCGCTTACGGATTCCATTTTCCGGTTGCGGAATTGAGCGGCGCTCTTTTCGATCCGCGCAATTTCGGAAAGCAGTACAGGAGAGTCATACCACCCGCCGCCGAGGTCCATCCACCAGAAACTCGACCCGTGGGAAACACTTTTGGCAAACTCGCGCCAGAGGATGCTTTTTGTTTCCTCGAAATCGCTGCTTTTGTATTCAAGACCGGTTCCCTTCGCCATACAGGTGCGATTGTCCAGCTCGTCCATCCAGAGTTTCCGGCGGTTGACCGATTGCGCTGGACACATTTCCCCGCCGCCTTCCCGTTTCGGCGCAGCCAGAAAATCGATGTAAGGCGAACAGAGAACCCGTTCCATGCCGTTGTATCCGGTATATGTCGAGCGGGCCACCTGAAGAAAATAGCCGTAAAACGTCCCCACCGGTTTCCCGCCGCTCTCCCTCTTGGCAATCCGCCCGAAATGCTCCAGAGCGTCCACATTGACATCCGTGACAAACAAGTCGTAGTCCGTGCAAATGACATCTTCCGGCGCGGCGCGGAAAAATTCATTCATGCCGCGGATTGGCCCCTCCTTGTGATCCGGAGAAGGAAGCTCCACCGTATCCCGGGTCAATCCGGGTTGTCGCCACGCTTTCCGCAACGCTTCCGGCGAGCCGTATTTTTTTATCCCCCAGTCATAAAACATTTTCCGGTTGGTCACGCCGTAATCGGCGCTGTTGAAGATGTTGCAGCGTCCCCATACACAGCTCTCTCCGGAAACCCCGTAGGCGATGTGCCAGGCGGGAATCCGTTTGCCGTAGGGACCGTCCTCAATGCGACGGATGATCCGGCGCAGAACCTCGCCCGCGTCTCTCAGCCACTTTTTCGAGGAAAAGCTCTGGTTGGAGATCAAACCGCCGACATTCGGGCGGTCATCCTGCCAGCCGCCGGCGGTGTAGTAGCCCTTCGCGGACGGATAGCCGAGAAAGTCGTGCTTGTCCGTGCCGACGAGGGCGCGGATGCTTTCGGCGTCGCGCGGACCGTCATAATAGACGCACAATTCTTCCGGATTGGCTTCGGACCATTCCAGCGGGATGTTGAGTTTGATCCGGGGAATGTAAAGGAGGTCCTCCCCGCCGCAGGAAAAAACGGCTTCCAGAACCCGGTCCGTCAGTTCATAGTCATAACGGTCCACCCCCGTCCAGCCGTTGAAAAGGATACTGGTATGGAGTTTGATTCCGGCTCTGTAAAAGTCCGCATGATATTTTTTAACCTGATCCCAGTTGTCGAAAAACACGATCGGCTTTCCATCTTTGCCGAGCCTCGGCGGATCGTAACAGAAGCCGAGTTTCGACCAGAAGACCGAATTCGTGCGGAGCATTTCCATTGCGTTCATTTCCGGATATTTCTCAGTTTTCGTTCAGGTTGTAGAATTCCACTTCATCCACCCAGCAGACATCTTCCGGTCTGCCTTCGCTCTTCACGCCGATTTGGACGGAAATCCCTTTGGCCGGCGGCGGAAAATGTTCCTTCAAAATCAGTGCGGAGGCTTCCTTCCAGCCGTCTCCCAGATCTTTCCGGAACGGGAACGCCATGTTGTGTCCCCAGAAATTCCAGCGGCCCTTGTCGTCCAGCCATCCCAGTGACAAAGACGGAACCATCGTCCCGGACGTCCTGACCCGTGCGCGAAGGAAATAGGCGCCCTCCTGGCTGAACGGAGGAGACTGTAGAATGCAGCCCTGTCTGACCGCCTGCATCTTCGCGGCATTTGAACCGCCGCGTCCCTGATCGGCCGCAATGGAAAACGTTCCTTGGGAAGTCCTGGTATCCTGCCAGCAGCCCCACGGATTTGCCGCCTTCACAAAAGTAACTTCCGGCGGGAGCGTTTCTCCGTTCTTCGCGGCGAAGGAGTCCCCGAACTTCGGATTCCGGATCAGATTCTTCCGGAAAACTCCCTTTTCGATGATATCCCGGTAGTATTTCTGCGGATTTTTTGCATAAAGAATCGCCTGCGTGATGCCGGGCAGAGCATCTTCCCAGAGCGGCCCCGGGCGCTTGATGTTGTTGCAGGCTTTCTCCATCCACCCGCTGAATTTCCAGGTGTACCAGGAACGGCCTTCGCTCCAGGTCCAGGCATATTCATCGGCCGCGGCAAGCGCACAGGTCAGGTTGCGCTGGAGGAGTTTCAGATTCCCGGCCGGATCGTCGGAAATGAACCAGATGGATTTCGGATCGGTGATGATATAGCGGTCCAGATAAGTTGCCATGCCGAGCTGAGTCCGCCTCCAATATTTTTCATAATTCTTCGGATCGATCAGCCATCTGGATTTTTTCGTGCGGGTGGCAATGACCAGCTGATAGTCGCCCGGTTCGGTCGCCCGGTATCCGGACGATTCCATGCCCTCCACGATGGTCACGGTTTCCGGCATGGCGTCATAGATGCCATTCAAAAATGGGATCGTCAGCCCCATGATCCATTTTTCCCCTTTCACATAAGGAGAGGTGACGCCGTCGGCACAGGCGTAATTCTGGTCCAGCCAGAAGAAGGTGTGGAGAACGATGTCCGGATATTCCTTTGCAATGGCCTTGATGAACTCGCGTCCGCGTTGACGCGCCTTGTCCCAGGTCTCGGCGTAGGAGCGCCCCAGGACCGGATTGAAAAGAAAGGTCTGCCGTTCATAATTCTCAATATCGATATTCAACCCCCGGCATCCGGTTTCCCGGGCAATGGCGGCCATCAGTGCAAAGTTGTGGACAATGGTGTCCCAGGTTTTGTCGTCGAACCAGTCGAAACGGTCTTTGGACGCGGCCATGGAATTGGTGTTGATGAAGTTGTATTTCAGGTATTTGAACTTTGCATTGGCTTCCTTGAGCTGTTCGATTTCCCTGGTGAAGTAGGAATGGTCCCATTTCCAGTCGGAAAAGAACATGGCGCCCGATCCTGCGGGATAACCATAATTGCCTTTTTCCCGTTCCTTCCGGTGCGTGGAGGAGTTGAATTCGATCCCCATGCCGTCGTAGGCGATCATATTTTTTTCGATCTCGTCGAAATGCTGGAGCAGATAGGATGGCGTTGGAGCATCCCAGCCGAACTTGATGAGTTTTTTAACCGGAGACAGTTGAAAGCGGGCGTCCTGGGCACACAAGAGGGTGGCCGCAGTGCAAACAGAAAGCGTCAGCAGTGTTTTATTCATATCCGATTATCCTTTGTATATTGGGAATCCGGGGGTCAGTTGACTTCCCAGACATTGAACTCGTTGACCTGTTTCAGACGCAGAGTATCCCACGCCCGGTAATGGGCGTTGATCTCGGCGCGCCCTTCCGCGGCGACACTGCCGCTTGCCTGAAGAATGTTCGCCGTTCCGCCGTGCCGCCGATGGATCGCGGAAGAACTGGACACATCTCCGGCCGCGACAAAAGAAATTTTGCATGTCTGGGAATATGGGGACGTATCTCCGGAAGGCGGATTAGGGTAAGAGCCCTGAATGGAATCCATCAGCAGGGGCGTTTTCCATTTCATGGGATCGGTATCGTTGCGGAACCCGAGATAATATTTGTCGATCTTCAGATAGGCCCCGGCCTGCTTGCTGTATGCCGATTGAAATCCGCCGTAAATCTGGAAATATTCCTGATTGCCGCGTCCGCCGATATATTTGTGCGGGGAAAAAGTGGAACATACGAAACGGCCCGTGTCTTTCGCTTTCATATATCCGTTATCCACCAGGCACATCGCCATGGTCATGTTGTTCCAGCCCGAAAGATTGACTCTCAGCGGAGGAACCCAGTCGTTCCAGTCTGAAACATACAGTCCGATGGTCAGGTAATTCTGTTTGAGCTGATTGACGCATGCAATCGACTGTGCTTTCTGTCTTGCCCGGTTCAGGGCAGGCAGCAGCAATGCCGACAGGACGGCGATGATCGCAATCACTACAAGGAGTTCCACTAATGTAAAAAACCGTTGTTTCTTCTTCATTTTTTTCCTTTCTGTCTGCCCGTTCACCAGTAGTTTGAATCGGAATTGATGTTGGGATCGCCGTTGTTGGGCCACCAGCGGACATGGTCATACATGTAGACCCGGGCGGGCTGGCCGAACTTCGCCCGGAGAAGATGGCTTGCGCTGCCGTCAACAAAGGAAAAGTTGTCGCCGCCGGAGTGCATCAGATAATAGTTTCCGTAATCATAGGCCACCGAACAGCGGGTGAAGCAAAGCGCGCTCGGAAAACGGACTGTCCCCGGCTTGAAGAAGGTGATGGTCGCCCCGGCGACAGTCGTGCAATCGGGCACTTTGTTGTAGGCCCAGGCCGTGCCGTGCTGGGCCGCCTTGGCGGAACAGCTCTTGGTGAACGTGAAAAAGGTGATGCCGCCATTGATGATGGTGCTCATCCCGAGCCTGGTCCGCCGGCTGACGGCTTCCTCGCAAATATACGGCTTCGTTGAAACCGAGGGATTGGTTTTCACGATTCCGGCCTTGTAATAGAGTTGAGGATGGGAAGCGGTATAATCCTTGCTTCCGAGCCAGCCGTCCCCGGGAACCCAGTCCTTGTAGGAATCGGCATAGGAGATGTGCGCCAGGTAAAGCTGCTTGAGCTTGCTGACGCATGAAATGGTCCTCGCTTTCTCCCGCGCCTTGTTCAGCGCCGGCAGCAGCATGCCGGCCAGAATGGCGATGATGGCCACCACGACGAGGAGTTCGATTAATGTGAAAATCCTGTTGTTACGCCTCATTTTCATCCTCCTTTTCCTGTTTTGTTGACTATGGGACAATCGTGCATGTGACGCTTTCCACCGTGATGTCTTCCCCTCCAATATAGAAAATATACCACGACTCTTTGGGCAGGAATTTGCTCTTGAACGTGTAGTCCTTGAATTCAGGAGTCAACGGCTGATTCTTGAAGTCTTCTCGACGGTGGTTCGTGCGCGGAGAGTATCCCTCCCACGACCAGGTGAAGCAATGGATGTTCTTCGTTCCTTTGGCGCGGACCGTGAACACGTATTCGCCTCCGGCGACATCCTTCGGAACTCCGAAGCCGATGAACATCACGCCGTCGATCCAGACATGGTTTCCGTTCGCGGTCGGGATGATTTTGTTTTTCTCAATGGCGTTTCCGGCCAGATCCCAGTATTTCGGGAATTTGACAACGGCGCCCTTGGAGGTTTTGTAATCGACGATCTCCGCGAAATTGCCGTTGCGGATGTAGTCATTGGCGAAAACCGCCTTCCGGAACATCTCCGTATGGTGCGGACGCACCCCGTCGACCGAACTCCATTCGGAGGAAGTCGGCGGCTGAAGGTTGGTCACCGTGCGCATGAAGTGCATCTTCCACGCTTTGGCGGGGTCGATCTTCACCTTCATCGGCGACAGCGGAATCCGGATTTCATAGTTATAACCGGTTCCGTCCTTCACCGCCTTGATCTCCGCGCCCGACTCGAATTTTTTGTCGAAATTCTGCCCGATACAGGAGGCGTCGTACAGGACGCCGTTCGTATTGATGATCAGATGATAGAATTCGCCGGATTCATTGGGCGGCGCCAGCTGGATTTCGATGGAATCGTCGTTCCAGACGGGGCCGTCGTGTTCCCTGACGCCCGCACGGACGGGGCTCCAGGCGTTTTTGTTGTCGGCGTTGACCGCAATGTAAAGATTCTGATCGTCGTATGCCACACGGACTTTTGTATTTTCTTTGGCGGGCTGTTTTTCAGCGGTCAGGAACCCATCGATCGGAAGTGTCTTCACCCAGGTTTTTTCATCGAATTTCCCGTCGATGACGATTTTTTCCCCGGCCTTCTGCGGAACCAGCTCTTTTTTTCCGCCGAGGATTTTTTTCAGTTCCCCGGAAGGTTCCTTCCAATACTGGTTGAGACATTTCCGGTCCAGCCCGATCCGCTTCTTCCCCATTTCGGTGTCCGCCAGACGGAGCGCCTGATCCAGATACTCGTTGAGCTTCCTTTCGGAACCGGGGACGTTCAGGCAGTAGGCCGTGCGGATGGAACCGCCCAGAATGGCATGTCCCGGAGCGCTCTCCCACAGGGTGCGCCGGTACGCGTGATACTGTTTCATGACCGGAGCGGCTTTGCCATAGTAAAGATCGTAAGCTTCATCAAGTAATTTCTCCGCATCGAGCGAGCTGTCCCACAGCAATTTGGAGGCGACATAATGCGTCTGCCACGCGGAAAGGAATTGCTCCTCCGGATAGTTGGTATAGGGACTTTTGAAAACATTTCCATAGGCGGTGTTCACCTCGTCTGCCCACCCGACGGCGCCCATTTTCCGGAAAGTCTTGAGGTCGTCCGCCAGAATGAATTCAAACGGGGCGTAATAACAGCGGGAGTCGTGGCGGTAGTCGTAGACGCCGATTTCGCGGGTGCGTTTTTTCCATTCCGTCATGCCTTCATACAGTTTCTGGTTACAGACGGAATCCGGAGAGAAGCGATGAACGTAGCACTTCTGGTGCGTCGCATACCACACATGGGAATTTTTGGAAAAGTAAGTGACGGCGGGATCCTCCGGAACATCCCGGTAATTCCAATACGCCCAGAACCGGAGATGAGCCTCCGGACACTCCTTGAGAATCCGGTCGCCGACCGCCTTGAAGTAGCGGTGGAAGAGATTGGAGACGGAATATTTTCCGTTATAGGTTCCCATTTTTTTGCAGTTGCCGCATTCGCAAAACGCCTCGCTGTCGTCCTCCCCGATGAAGTCCACGATCACATTCGGATCGGCCTTGACCGCCTTGACATACGCCTCCACGGTCTTGTCTTGCACATACGGATGGGAAAGACAGCGGTTGACGCGCCCCTCATGCGTGCGTTTCCCGTTCTTGAGCGCGAAATATTCCGGATGGTCCTTGAACAGTTCCTTCGGAACCACCAGCTGCGCGCCATTGTGACCTCCGACCGCGTTCACCGCGCCGCGTTCCGCACGGTAGCGGAGTTTCTCCTCCCTGCTGAATTTCGGCAGCTGCCAGAAATGGGCGGAAATGTGCATCCGGTTGCGGGTCATCCAGTCATACGTGCTGATGAAGTCGTTGGAGGAGCCGCAGACGGACAGCTCCCGGTATTGGTAATCCGCCTGCTGGAAATCCTCGGCGTCCGGAAGCAGGATGGATTTTTTCACGGGACAGTATTCGCCCATTTCACCGGGATAAAACCAGCGCACGCCCAGATATTTTTCGAGGAAGGCATACGTCCCGAAGAGGACGGAACGGGAATCCTTTCCGGTAATGAGAATCTTCCCCGGAGCAATGCTGATATGGAAGGCGTCGTTCCGGGCGTCGTTCAGTTTTTTCTGAATCCCTTTCGGAAGACCCGGCGTATTGGAAACAGTCCCGATGAAAATTCGGTTCTTCCCGTCGGTGCCGAGAGGAGAGCCGACAATTTTTTGAACGTAAGACTCCAACTCGCGCTTTGCCAGTTGCTCCGGCGGCGCGGCATTCGCCGCAAGAGTCACCGAAGCCGTAGTTTTTCCGTCTTTCGCCAGTTCAAACGCCGCCCGGGCGGCAAAAGAGAACACGCAGGACGCCAGCACGATCCATAGAATACGCTTTTTCATAAAAATCCTCCATCCCTTCCCGTTATGCGGTTTCAATCCGGACAACAATCATCAGAAATTCAATCGATTCAAAGGAAAGCGGAACCGCATTTCCGTTTTTTTTCTCCATATCCGTCTCCGTTTCATCCTTGCCGTTTCCGAACGGACTTCTATCCGGAAACGGACGGATTCCCGTTCAGCTTCATCACAGATTCCCTTTTTACGAATACGCCCGGGACACGATACGTGCCGTCCGGGTCCTGCGGAAAATCGGGTTTTTCCCCGAGAAGAAGCCGGAAGGCGCACTGGCCGATCTGAATGTGACGTTCATCCACACTCGACAGGGGCACAATGGCGTCCTCTCCGGAAATGGTGAAACCGAATCCCGTCGTTGAAACATCCTCCGGCAGGCGGAGCCCTTTCCGGACGGCGAGACGCTGCACTTGCATGGCAAAGCCGTCGCCGATGCAGAAGAAGGCGGTCGGACGGGTTTTCGCCGGACGGTCCAGCATGGCGTCGACGTCCCGGATCGGATAATTATTGCAGATTATCCAGTTGAACTGCGGCTCGATTCCGCTCTCCCGCAATCCGGCCAGATAACCGTTGTATTTTTCGGTCATGTAATGCCAGTGCTGATATTCTCCGCAGACCAGCGCAATGCGGCGGTGTCCCATGGACGCAAGATACCGGACAATCTCCCGCGAGATGTCAAAATTGTCCGATGAAACCGCGGGAAACTCCCCGTGGGACGTTTCATACACGTACACCAGTTTCAGGCCGTGCTGGCGGCAGAGCGCAGCCGTTTCCTCGCGCCGTCCATGGTCCGGCGTGATGCACAGCACCTGCCGGATCTGGTTGGAAAGGATGTCATCCACCACGGACGGGAGATCGGCGTCCGTATAGGTTTTCAGCGCGTAACTGGCATCGCTGGCGCCCTGAATCACCCCGGACAGCACCCGCAGGGCGCTGGGGGTCGAAGCAATGTCGGAAGCGGCATTGATGAGGGCGACCGTGCGGTTGATGCCGCTGCGCATCGCGGAGGCGAAGACATTCCGGCGGTAGCCCAGCTTGCGGGCGGCTTCGACGATGCGTTCCCGGGTTTCCGGCCGCAGCGTCTGCGCGCGGGGATGTCCGGACAGCGTGCGGGACACCGAACCGATATCCACGGCCGCCAGCCTGGCCACATCTTTGAGGGTCGCCGCCATTTTTCCGATTCTCCTTTTGACAAACATTTGTCTTGATACAATTTTATTATATATAACTTTTTTCCATTTGTCAATAGGTAAAAAAGAAGAAAAAAGAACTTTTTCAGGATTTTATTGAAGCCAATCGTTTGGCACAATTTTTGGCTTTTTCTCCTTCCGTCCTTTTTCCGTTCCAAACCGCACCGGCGCCCGGGCCGTTTCATCCTTTTCCCGGCCGCATGTAAAAAAAAATTGCAGAAAAATCATTTTTTCTTTGCATGTCCCCCTTGACAACATGCGAAAGTTGTATTATTTATATAACAAGATTTCAAAAGGAGTGAACATGGCCGGTCATAAAACAATGCCTCTGACCACCTCGATCCGGAATTACCTTCTGCAGCGGATCGCCAAGGCGGGAACGGAACCGGAGCGTCTGCCCAGCGAAATGGAGCTCTGTGAAAAATTCGGGGTCAGCCGGATCACGGTCCGCCGCGCCATCGAGTCCCTGGAAACCATTCGCTACATCATCCGGATTCCGGGCCGCCAGGGCGCCTTCACGAATCCGGAGGTAGCGATGGCGGTCCCGCACATCGTCGGCATCCTCGGCGGCGACGGCACCCGCAACTATGTCAATGCTTCGACCGCCGAAATCCTGACCGGGTTCATGGAGGAAATGAAAGACGCCGACTGCGATTTTGAATTCATGATCCTGAATATCAACGGAAACCGGGACGCCGCCCGGGAGATCGAAAACATGGCTCTCGACGGCCTGCTCTGGATCATGCCGGAGGAAAGCATGATCGGACAAATCGATTGCCTGATCCGGGAGGAATATCCGGTGGTGACGCTCGGATCGATTTACAACTCCGCGTTTCCGCAGCCGAAGAAAAACACCATTTCCCGCAATTTCCGACATGTCGGCTTCCTCGCGGCGAAACAAATGCTGAAACTCCATCTCAAAAACGTTGCGAGGCTCGGCATCTACAACATCTCCGCCGAGGTTTTCCAAGATGAGATGCGGAAAAACGGAGCTTCTCTCACCCGGGATTATTTCATCGAGACCCCGGAAGAGATCACGGAAAAGCTTCCGGCCCTTTTATCCTCCCGGAAAGTGGACGCCGTCCTCAGCAATGGAGGACTGGACCGGTACGAAAAGGTAATTCAGGTTCTCCGCCGGCGGGAAGACTGGAGCAGGCTCCCCCTGTTCTTCGACAATTACAGGCTGGAACGAAAATTGAAGGCCGGCTGTTCCGATCTGAAAATCGAACTCCTTCCGAAAACCCAATTTCTCAAAACCTACGGAAAAGCAGCCGGTCAATATATGAAAAAACTGATTTCCGGGGAACTCAAGACGTTTGAATCCATCCAAATACCATCCCCAAAAGAAAAAGAAGGAGAATAAAAAGATGATGTCCCGAAAGAAATTTACACTGATCGAACTCCTGATTGTAATAGCGATCATCGCCATTCTGGCCGGAATGCTGCTGCCCGCCCTGAACAAGGCGCGCGGAATGGCGCAGTCCATTTCCTGTGTCAACAAACTCAAGCAGATGGGAAGCGCCTTTGCCATGTATACCGGCGACAACAAAGAGCAGCTGATGCCGTCCTGGGGAAAAAACCAATACAATGTGAGCCAGACCTGGATCATCCGCCTGTTCGATTATACCGGAGAGCAGAATCGGGAGGCCAGAGCCGCAGCCGCTTCTCCCACTACCGCATATTATGTCATAAAAATGCCCAAAATGTTCCTGTGCCCGACCATGACGAACTGCACGAAGCCGGATTATACTTCCCATTTGTGCTACGGGGCGAATCAGCAACTTTTGACGGTGGCGGTCCGGAACAACATCTCCTGTCCTCCAAAACTCTTTCAGGTGCCGTACCCGTCCGATCATCTGCTGGTGGCGGACATGGACGCTATCGGGGCATACGAAATCAACGGTCATTATGTCGTCTCCGCCGCACTCATGTCCACCATCGATGCGGGCTTTTTCGTCCGTGCCGCGCACAACGGAAACACGAATGTGCTGTTCGTCGCCGGGAACGTGCGTTCGGTCCGCCGCCTCTCACTGGTCTCCGATTCGGGCGTGGCGCGTCTGCCGTGGAACAGCGATCTCATCAAGAATATTCTTCCGCCGAAATACTGAACCCGGTCCATTCGTTTTCTATTCATAATCCATCAGACCAAAGGAGACAGCATGAAATTCAAAGGATTCATCACGGCGGCCGTGACGGCCGCCACCCTGTGGAGCGCCGGAGCCGCCGAATACCCCGTTTACAAGATCGCCCGCGCGCCGGAAATCGACGGCAAACTGGACGATTATGCCTGGAAGCGCCTGCCCGAAGCCCGCGGCTTCATGCTGCTGGACAAGGCCAATTCCTATGTCACCACACGGCCTACCCGTTTTCAGATGGGATACAAGGACGATATCCTCTACCTCGCAGTACGATGCACCGAACCCGATCCCAAATCGATCAAAGCGGTCGAAACCTACCGCGACGGCTGGACCTTCGACGACGCCATTGAAATGTTCTTTCTCCCGAAAGACGCTTCCAACTATATGCAGCTTCTGACCAATGCCAACGGCGCCCGCTGGGCGAAGCGTCAGAATGCCGAACGCGAAACCGAACCCCCGACCGACTGGAAAGCCGCCTCCGGACGCACCCCGGACGGCTGGGTCCTCGAAATGGCGATCCCGCTCCGCCTCCTGGGCGCGAAGGACGTGGACGGCATGAAGTTCAATATCGCCCGGAACATCCCCGGCGATCCCGCCGGCAAGCACCAGTGCTGGGCGAAAGTCCTGCGGGGATTCGGCGACACGGCCCGTTTCGCCGTGCTGAAAAAACAGAACTCCAACGGCCCGGCGGATCCGGAACTCGAAAGCGCGGAGATCAACAAAACGTACGATCAGTTCCTCTATCTGGCACTGCTGGACATCGGGCGGGGCGGCAAGCGCTGGAAGGAAGTCGAAACCCGCTATTCTTCCGCGCCCGGATTCGACAAGGTCCGCGAACTTCAGCAGAAGATTGCAAAAACCTATACGGCTCTTCCGAAATCGGAACAGGAGATCGTTTACAACGAATGGCTCAAAACGGTCGCGACGGTCAGCAGGCCCCGGCGTTTTCTCGAACTCAATCTCACGCAGAAAGGACTTTCCGACCTGAAATTCTTCGTCAACGGCAAGGCGATCGCCGTCGCGGACGGCCGCTGCCGTTTCTCCATCGCGGAAGGGGTGACCGCGCTCGCGCTTTCCGCGAAGGCCGGGGCCGATGCTTCCCTCCGGATTCATTCCGCCGAATTTCCCGTGCTGGACAAGCGCTGGGCCTGTTCCGGCAATGTGTCCGGGGACTGGACTTCCCCCGGTTTCGATGACCGTTCCTGGAAACCGATGTCCGCAACCCTTCCCGCCGGAAACGTCTATCTGCGGCAGTTCGTGATCTGGAACCAGCATCACGACGGACAGTTCCGCTGCATCAATCCGACGGTGCGCGTCTGGAATTTTTCGCTGGATTCGGTCGAACCGGTCTACCTGAGCCTCTATTCCCCCACCGGACAGAAAGTCGACCGCTATGACTTCACGTTCACCCTGCCCGACGGCTTCCGCCTTCTGGACATGGAGCCGGGCGCAAAGCGCAACCGTCTGAGCCTCGCCCCGGAGAAAGTCAAGACGGAGAAAGTTTCCAACGGGACCCGCTATACCCTCACCTACAAGGCGGACGACATCCATGAATGGAAAACCGCCGATTCCATTCTCGGCATCTACAAAGACGGTTCGGGCAAGCCCGGCAACAAGGGAGCGATCCCTTACGCCCGCCTCATCAATAACAATGGGACGGAAATCGGAGGCGCCCTCCCCTACGAGCTTCTTCCGAAGGTCAACGGCCGCCGACTCAAAACCATGCTGATGTCCTTCTATATGGGCAGCATGCCGCAGGGACTCAGTCCGGAACTGACCGATGCGGTGGTGAAAGGAGCCATCGACGCCGGCGCGGATGTATTTGCCGTATACCCGTACAAATCGAAAGTGCCCGATTCCGTCCTTAAAAACGGCGGGATTCTGATGCTGGGGTATCTGAACCACCCGATCTGGGGTTCCAAGCTCCGCGACGGTGCGGTAACGCAGCTCTTCAAGGACCATCCGGAGCTCTTCTGCCTCTACTACAACGGAGAACGCAAGAGCGACCTGAACGAAAAAATCCTCGCCCACCAGCTCCAGATTCAGTTCTGCCCCTCGCTCATCACCGGCAAATACAAGGGCGAGTTCACTAAGGCGGTCCAGACGGATTACAAAAACTTCTTCTTCAAAGATTACCCGGACGCCAAATATGTGTTCCTCAACTGGGAGCAGGAGCCGTGGACCGGTTCGGTTTACACGAAAAGCACCAATCCGACTCAGGCCTACTGTTTCTGTCCGCTGTGCAAGGAGGCTTTCCGGAAATGGGCGAAGCTGCCCGCGGACGCCGACCTTTCCAACGAATCCATTTTCAAAAACCGCTATGAACAGTGGCGGACTTTCCGGTATTCCCAGGACGCCGCCATGCACGCGATCGTGGTCAAGGCGATTCAGGACATGGGCAAGACGGTTTTCTTTTACTCCTGGAGCAACCATTTCGGCTATTGGGAGGCCGCAAAGGATATTCCCTACTACGTCTTCCTCGGGTGCCCCGGCAACGGCACGGCGGACCGCCGCCAGCAGATCGGCATGGATGAATATATGAAGTTCCACAAGGGCAAGCTCGGACGCCGCAATATGGCCGGACAGCGCTTCGTCTTCTTCCCGCAGACCTACGGCTGGAACACCGAACGGAAGGAGGGCTGGCTCCGGTTCAACGTCATGTCCGACGACGGATACATTCAGCCGAAGACCTGGAAATGGGAGACGATCCGCATTCTCGCCACGCTTCAGGGCGGTTACGACCTCCAGAATCCGCTGGAGCTGGTCAGCGGCGTCAAGTATTATGTCGGGGAAGCCACGCGCATGATTGCCGGGTATGAGAAAATTTTCCATGACGGCGTCCGCAACGACAAGCTGGCCGAATCGAAGGACATCGCATATCCGGATCTTCTGGTGCTGGCGCTCGGCAAGGAACGTCTCGTGCTGCTTTTCAACGAGACCGACAAACCCAAAACCGTGACAGTCCGGAATCTTTCGCTCCGGGGCGGGGAAAAAGCCAGAGCCTACTATGCGGACAAGACGTTCCCCGATGCCGCCGAATTCACCTTGACGATCCCGGCGAACGACGCCGAGGCGGTTCATATTCAATAAAACGGTTCTCCAGAGAAAGGAAAACTCCCATGATGAAAAAACTCGCTGTCGCTTTTGCCGCCCTCGCGGCGTGCTCGATCGGCTTTGCCGCCGAGGAGGTCGAAACCCTCGAAATCAAGAACGACAACTCCTTCGACCAGGTTGTCGGCTGGTGGTGTGAAAATACCGGCATGATGAAGCAGCGTCCCGGCGGCGTCATCGCCAAGGCGCCCGACGGACGTTCCGGTTCCTGCATGAAAATCGCCAACACGGAAACAGGGTTCGTCTCGCTCTATTCCCGCGCACTGATTCCCGCGGACCCCGCGGCGGACACCTTCAAAATGTCGGTTTACGTGAAAGGAAAAGGCAAGTTCCGGCTCGGGTTCTACACCTACGCGAAGGCGGATAAGAAATATATCAGCACCCATATGGAACCGGCAACCGAGGTGGACAGTCCGGAATGGGTCAAAAAGGACTATACGATCCCCGCTTCGAAACTCAAGGGGCCGGTGGGCTTTGTCCGGATCGCGATGGAACTCCAGCCCGGCGCGGCGGAATTGTATTTCGACGACTTCTCCGGCGTGAAGGAGACCGCTCTTCCCGCCAAGTAAACCCGGATTTCCGGACGGCCGCCTCGTTCCCGGGAACGGCCGTTCAGGAGACGACGACCGGTTCGATGTCCATCAGTCGGCAGAAATGCCGGAGCTCCCGCGAGATGTCGCCGTAAGCCAGGGAAAAATGATGCTCGAAGCCCTGTCCGATGATAACCTCCCGGAGCTTGTCGCAGCCGGCGTCGAACCGGATTTTCAGCGGATTGCCGCGCACGAACAGATCCGTGTCGATGCCATCGCCTGCCGCAATGAGCATGCGGAAGCCGGTGCCGTCGCGGATTTCGCCCAGCCGCGCCAGCGTAACGCGTCCGGCGCGGAGCGGAAATTCATTGGTCAGGCCCTTGACGTCGCCGCCGTCGATGATCGAACTTTTGCGGAGACTCGATTCATAGTTCTCCTTGCAGAGCCTGCACGGAGCCGCGCCACAATGCCACGCGACGCCGTAGTCGCCCTCGCAGACGATCAGGTCGCAGAAGAACGGCGCGTTTCCGGTCAGCTCCCGTTGAATTTGCATCAGGACCGCCCCGTAAACGTCGCCTTCGCACGCGGTCACGGTGTCGTTGTTGGTGAGCGTGCCGAGGGTGGAGCAGACGCCGATCCCGCAGAGTTCGTTCATGTTGACCTCGGGCCAGCAGCGCACGGCGAAGGTCCCTGCCCCGTATTTTTCCTTCATCTTCTGAACGGCGGTGTAAAACGCGGCGGATTTTTTCAGTTCGGTTTCATCCGGACCGTCGATCTTACGGCTTTCCGCGCGGATTCGAGCCAGCGCGGGCGCGATTTCCGCGTCGCCCAGGGCTTCCGCCGTCTTGACGACCTCCAGAAGCGTGATGTATTTGAGCTCGACGCCGAGTTTCTCCCGCAGCATCATTTCATCGCAGCCGGAAGTGTAGAACCCGGGCACGCGGCCTCCGATGACACCCAGCCGCAAAGTCCGGACGACCTTCGCCGCCTGAACGGAGCGGAAGACCGACGCCAGTTGCGAGGCCGCCTCGGCGGATTCCGTCGGAGCATGAACATGGAAGTAGGGAATGCGGAGCTTCCACAGGAAGTGGGAGTTCATGTTCGCCGCACAGAAGGAGTTCGCCTGAAGGCGTCCGCCGTTCGCGGGCGGCTCCGGCATCGACCACAGGATTACCGGGACTTTCAGGCGGTTGGCGATCAGCGGGACGATCGTGCCGAGGGAGAACGTCATGAACTGGCAGACGATCGCGTCCACCCGTTCCCCGGCGAAACGGTCCAGCATTTCCAGCGCCTCCGGCTCGAAGGCGATCATCTTCTCCCCGCCGACAACCGCCCAGTCCGGGGAAAGGTTTTTCATTGTTTTCAGCGCGTTTTTCCGTTTTTCCTCCAGGGAGGGATTCATCCAGCTTCCCTTGGTCAAAGGGAGATATCCGATCTTCCATTTTGCATTCATCTTGAATCCTTTTTCATTTATTCTTTTTGAGAGAAGCGCGGATCGATCTGGTCTTTCAGCGCTTCGAAAAGTTCATCGGTCATAGACTGAATTTCGTCCAGCCCCAGCACCGCGGATGTCAGGGGGTCCGCGGCAATCGCGTGGAAAATGTCCCGGCGGCTTCCGCTCAACGCCCCCTGTGCGCCCAGAATCTGAACATTGATCATCGCACGGTTCAGCGCGGCCAGATGTTCCGGATAGTTTTCGATCCGGGCCGGAAAAATACCCGCGCCCGTCACCAGGC
The DNA here is from genome assembly GCA_002069785.1 of Lentisphaerae bacterium ADurb.Bin242. Lineage (GTDB taxonomy): Bacteria > Verrucomicrobiota > Lentisphaeria > Victivallales > UBA1829 > SIG94. Next base: position 37,424 of record MWCA01000013.1, read on the forward strand.
ACGGCACCTCGACGCAGGCGCCCGGCGGGAGTGTCGGAATGAGGCCGCGGTTCATCACGTTCAGGTTGGCTTCCAGGGGGGTATTTTTCTCCATGGCGGCGATCAGTTGAGGCGCGTATTCATGGCCCGGGGTCAAGTCGAAGTCTTTCCGTCCTTCCAGATACGCCTGACTCTCCTTTTCATTTTTGATCTGGAGCAGGCGGCAGGTTTCCAAGGATGCACCCGGCACCCCGGCTGCGACCGGACGCCACGCAACGGGATCGTCCCCTTTTGCGGAAACGGTTACGGAACAGTATTTTTCCAGAAGGTCGGTCCGTTTGCGGAAATACGGAACATATTCGCTGCCGTGTCCGCTGCCTTCCGTGGGAAAATAGCCGAAATGACGGAGCATCTCGAACCGGACCTTTTCCTGATGATAGATTTCCGGATCGTCCAAACACTTCCGCAGTTCGGGATACAGGTCCCGGCCGTCGGCCTCGAGCTTGAGCATAAACGCCTGATGGTTCACGCCCGCCGCGCAATAATGCAGTTTTTCGTACGGAATTTTCAGCCATTCCGCGATCCGGCGGGAAGTCCCCTGAACGCTATGGCAGAGTCCGAACACCCGGACGGTTTTCGCCCGGCCGGACAGCGCGATCGTGTTCATCGACATCGGGTTCACATAGTTCAGGAGCATGGCTCCGGGGCAGACCTCCTCCATCGCGTCGAGCACTTCCAGAAGGGCTTTCAACGTGCGCAGACCCCGGAAGACGCCGCCCGGATTGAGCGTGTCGCCCACGACCTGTTTCACGCCGTATTTTGCCGGAATTTCATATTCCAGCTTCTGGTGTTCGAGCGTGCCGCAGCGGAAAATCGTGATCACGTAATCGGCCCCCTTCAAAGCGGTCCGCAGCTCGGTGGTCTCTTCGGGATCGAACGGAACGCCGAGCTTTTTCGCGAGTTTTTTCATGACGCGGCAGGAGCGGTCCAGACGCGCCGCATCGATGTCCATCATGGAATATTGACACTTCCCGGTCGTTTCGTCCAGCAGGAGGTCCCGGATGATGCCCTGTGTAAAAATGACGCCCCCGGCGCCGATCAAAACGATTTTTTTCATGACAGTTCACTTCTCCCGATTGCATTTTTGCTGACTCTGAAATATAGTATAGACCGGAAGATCGTGTTTGTAAATTGGATTTTTGTACGGAAAACTGGATTTTTGCCAATATGACCGCACCCCAGGAAACAGAAACCCCTTATTGCGTCTACCGGCCGGAACTGAACTCCTTTCCGGGTGTCGCCCTGCCGGTGTTCCCGCGTTCCTCCGGGTATGTCTGCCGGAAAGAAAAGGAGATGGAGGACGTGCCGCCCGGAGTCAAAAACTTCGTCCAACTTTTCTGGGGCGTGTCCGGCGAAGGTGAAATCGAGGTAAACGGAGAGAGATGTCTGCTGCGGGCGGAGGACGTGGTGTACCGCCTGCCGATGCAGCCCCACCGGCTCCGGACGCGCTCGCCCAAATGGAAATACCGCTGGATCGCTTTCGACGGCCCCGGCGCGGAAACCTTTCTGCACTCCTACGGCTATCCGGAAACGCCTTTTCACGCGGGACCGTGTCCGCACGAGTATTTCATCAACTTCAAGGCGATGATGCTCCAGCGGACTCCCTACTGCTGGCGGATGATGTTCGCGGAAATCTGCCGGATTCTGGCCGCCGCGGGCGGCACCAACAGCGAACCGACCGTTGAAAACAGGATCGTGCTCCAGGTGATCGCCATTTGCAAGGACCGCTATTACGATCCCGACCTGAATGTGAATGCGCTCGCGGCGGAGCTGTCCGTCGGACGCTCCACCCTGCTGGGAATCTTCAAGAAGAAGATGAATCTCACGCTGTCCGCATACCTGAGCCAGGTCCGGCTCCAGGCGGCCCTTTCCCTGCTGAAAAATACCCTCATGCCTCTGCGGAATATCGCCGATGAATGCGGCTTCCGCGATGTGAATTACTTCTGCCGTTTCATCCGGAACAATACGGGCCGGAGGCCGTCCGAACTGCGCTGAAAAAGCGACGGATCAGCGGCGGGTCGTTGTCTCCTCAAACCATGTGAGATAACTTTTCATCCAGCTGATATGCTCGAAATGAGTCTCCGCGCTGAACCAGCCCGCCTGCGGAATGATGAAACCGTCGATCAGGCCGTCATACGAGGCGCGGCAGATGGTGCGGATGCTCTTTTTGAACACCTCCAGCGGGACGGGATATCGGCATTTCATGTTGGAACCGAAGTCATGAATGTAAATTCCCTGAATGATCTTCTTGTCCGGACCGAGGGCTTTCCTGACTGCCTTGATGTCCTTTTCATAGTTATCCCAATAGTCCTGCGAAGAGACCCAGCACCAGCGGGAAACGATGTCGACGTACTCGGCAAACGGTGCGATCTGCCGGTCAACCGGGAAATGGGAATAGGTGACGATTGCAATTTTCAATTCCGGATTGATGCTCCGGATCAGATTGCGCAATTGTTTCAGTTCCTCCGGAGTCATTGCCGTGTCGGGACCTCCGTTATTGAAGTCATCCAGATTGATTCCCTTGATGTTTTTGTATTTCAGGGACAGCTCTGCGATTTTCCGCGCGGATTTGTCGCGTCCGCCGTGTTCGAGGGTGCAGTACACTTCCGGGATGTCCGCCAGCAGTTTCATGTGGGCGTCCGAAAGACGGTTGTCGATGCAATTGTCGAAACAATCCTGTTCCGTTTCCGGGAAATGTTTCCGGATATAGTCGGGATTGAACATGGAATTCATGTAGAACGTCTTGCCCGCGCCGAGATATTTCGTCGCGGTTTCCAGACTGCAACGGGTTTTTCCGAAGATGAACGGCGCGGCGGTCGGAACCTTGTCGAGGACATAGCCCCACGAATAAATTTTTTCTCTCACTTTGACTACCTCTTTTCCGGGAATTTTTGTTTGGGTTATTTCGTCAGCGGCGGCTGGAAACATAAGGATTGAAAACAGCAACGAAAACGGCGCGGCTCGATACAATTTCATGTTCATTCAGGCTCCTCCATAGAGACAGGGTTGTTTATGCTGCCGCTCCGGACGATTTGAAGCGGATAAGCGAGTTTTTCCGCTTTACGGTAAAGATGACGGTAAAGCGTTTCGAGCATGTCCTTTATCTCTTCTTCTTTGGGCCTGTCCGTCTTGTATTGTTCCACCAATCCGGAATAGTAGCGATGCCACGGCTTCGTTTGAATGGTGTGGAGATAATCCTCCAGAACCGCGTATTCCTGCGCTGTATTCCTGGCGTTTTTGTCTTGCAGAACATTCTTCCGGAGCAACGCAAGCCCCCTCAATTTCCGCTCAAGAGCCGCGATTTGCGATACGATTGTTTTGTATTTTTCAGCCCTTTCCGCAGACGGCGTTTTCAAAAGTGCCAGATTGACGCCGCCCGCGAATGCCGTGTCCGTGAAAGTTCCAAGCGTTTTTCCAGCGGCGATGAGCTTGTATTCCCCTTTCGTCAGACCGGTGACGCGCAAGATCTCCTGATTGAGTGCCCGGGTAACCGGATAAAACGTTTCCGCCGCAAGATAAATCTCGTCCACCGGAAAAGGCAACGCGTCCGGAAGATATTCAAACGAAAGTTCGTCCGGACTGATTTTCAGATTCTGGACAGAGGCTTTCGCTGTCTTGCAAACGCCTTTTTCCGCATTCAATTCGACGGAGGCGACGACCGGGGACTCTCCGACGGAGCTCACAAAAACAGCCGCCACGGCAAGATGTCCCGGCGACAGCGGATGCACCCGGTCGCGGGTGAACTTGCCGGAGGGATTTTTCCGCAGTCGGACGGTCAATTCGGCATGAAGGTCGATCACTTTGATTTTTCGGGCTTCCGCCAATTCCCGAACAACGCGCGCGCACCCGGTCAGACCGCTTTCATTGGCGTCCGGGCAGTTGAGGTCCGGCATGGGGCTGTATTCATCGAAGGGTGTCGGCGTGATCAGAACAACCGCTTTGCCTGCCGCGAGAAACCGGTCAACCAGCGCCGTCATGTTTTTTCGATAATTTTCGAGGGCGGCGGCACGGCCTTTCCATGCGGCGGAATCGTTTTTTCCTGTGTAAAGGTGTCGCCCGACATCATTCATTCCGAACAGAATAAACACGCGGTCCGGATTTTTTCCAAGAACGTCCGCACGAAGACGCCGGAGGGCGCCTCCCGCCGAATCGCCCGAAAAACCCGCGTTGATCACCCGCAGCGGAGAATCCGGATGACGAAGCGCCTCGAACAACAGAATGTCGTAAAGGTAAGTTCCGTCATGCGTAATGCTGTCGCCCAGAAAAACAGCCCGTTCGTTTTTTTGGAAAAACATCGTTTCTTCCTTTGCAAAAACAGGGCACAGAGCCGCACCGCAGCAAAGAACGGTCCATATTCCGCCAATCCCCATGAGCGCTTTCTCTCCTTATTCCAGCCTGGCAGTGGTGGCGTCCTCCCAGTCCAGATAATTTTTCATCCATTGAATCAGCTCTCTCCGTTTCGGGTCATGAAACGCACCGGAAGAAGGAATGATGATTCCGAGGGTTTTTCTCATCGCCACGGCCTCAAAACTTTGCTTGAAAAGCTCAAACGGCATGTAACGGTCAGCCAACGGGTCGGACGGATAGACATACAACCCGTGAACGATCGGTTTCCCAAGGAAGTGTCTCAGGTGCGAAATCTTGATGGATAAATCGTCCTCCAGCCAGTATTTCGGATTCGGCATCCAGCACCAGCGGGTCAGGACATCGAAGTATTTCACATAAGGAACCAGGTTTTCCGGAGGCTGGTAGTCATAGCTGACCAGCCAGAGTTTCAAGCCGGGATTACAGCTTTTCAGGTTGTCATAAACTTCCTTGAGCTGTTCCGGGGAAAGGAATGTGTGCGGGGCGTTGGTGCGGAAATCATTGAAAATGGCCCCTTTGATATTTTTGAACCGAAGAGACGCTTCGCTGATCCGGCGGGCGGATTTGGCATAACTTTTCGGATCGTTGTCGGCATCGCCGTGCTGGAGTCCGCAAATGATTTCCTCAAACCCGGACAGACGCTCGAAATGCTTGTCGGAAAAAAGATTCTTTGCAACGGACGGAGAAGCGTTCGTATAGGCATCCAGCCGCTTCGGAGTCCACTCCGAATTCATGTAAATCACTTTTCTGACACCCAGGTAATTGGCTGCTGTTTCAAGGCTGCAAGAGGTTCCGCCGGGCTGTTTGTCATAAGGAATCCGGCAAGGCACCTCGTCGATCATATACCCCCACACATAAATTCTGTCCCGCAGCGACTTCGGGACCTTTTTTTTGACCGCTTTTGCGGCGGGATTTCCCGGATTGGAGTCATTTCCATTCATGGTGAACCCTCCGGCCAAAACCACAAGCAAAACAACGGACACGGAAATCATGAAATTTTTCATTTTCCAGCCTTTCCACTTTTCATTCCTCCCTGCTGTTTTCCCTCTTAATTTACAGACGGATCATTTGAAAACAATCCCGTTCATGATATTTTATATATGAGAATCAACGCAAATCATTTGTTTTCGGGGAATCCATGAAAATCATCAGCGATCCGGCGGTGCTGTCGGAGGATTTCTGGGGGAAAAGGGAAAGGCCGTCCGGAACCGGATACACGTCGCGGTCGGTTTCCCATGTGAAGTATTACGCCTATCTGACCGCGTCCTCGCTTTACCGGAAAAACCTGCTGTACTGCGACGTCGTCAGCCGCTACCGTCTCCTGCCGCGCCACCGCTTCTGGCTGATCCGGCCCGATTTTCTTTCCCTGCGGCTGTGTCTGGACGGTTCCGAACTGGTTCATTACGACGGGAAAAAATACCGGATGGAGCCCGGCGACCTGATGATCTTCCGTCCTTTTCACGACTACGAATATGCGACCGGCGAGGAAGGATTCTGCGAAAAACTTTCCTTGACGATGAAAGGGACCGCCCTTCCGGAGATTCTGCAAAATTCGGGGCTGTCCAAAATCTTTTATCTGAAACTGAACGACGTCTCCTTCTTCGCTTCCGCTCATGCGCAGCTGGAGGCGCTTCTGCGCACGGAAGGCCTGCCCGATCTGGAGCGCTGCGCCGGACTCTGCATGGAACTTCTCCAGGCGCTTTCGCGGAGAGCGCCGGAGATGAACTGTCCGCAGAAACTGCTCGAAATCCGGCAATATATTGAACAGCATACCCTGAAGGAAGCATCGCTGGAAAAACTGTCTGCGGAATTCGGGCTGAGCGCGTCCGGCATCTCGCATCTGTTCCGGAAACACCTGAACTGTTCCGTGCGCGAGTATGCCATTCGTTCCCGGATGGAGCGCGCCCGCGTCCTGATGCTCGAACAGGGGTTTTCGTGCAAGGAGGCCGCCTCGGAAATCGGCTACTCGAACCAGTTCAACTTTTCTTCGGAATTCAAGAAATATTACGGAAAATCGCCGCGTGACTTCATGCGCGAGGTCGAGCCGGAATGAAACAATGTCCTTGCCCGCATCGGGCAATCTCAATCGTATGGAGGAAACTGTGAAAAAAATCGACCTCGACACCCCGGCGCTGATGCTGGATATCGATCAATTCAACCGGAACCTGGAAGTCATGCGCGACCGCGCGGCCCGGGCCGGGAAAAAACTGCGTCCGCACGCGAAAACCCACAAATGCCCGGAAATCGCCTGGCGACAGATCGCCGCGGGCAACTGTGCGGGCATCTGCGCGGCCAAGGTTTCCGAAGCGACCGGACTTGCGGACGCCGGGATCGCCGACATCCTCATCACGTCCCCGGTGACGACTCCGGAAAAGATCGGACGCCTGATGAAGCTCCATGCTGGGCTTCCCGGCCTGATGCAAGTCGTCGACAACTGCGACAACGCTTCTGCTCTTTCCGCCGCCGCCCTCCAAACCGGGACGCCGCTCCCCGTGCTGGTGGACCTCGACCCCGAAATGGGGCGGACCGGCATCCGTTTCGCCGATGCGCCGGAGTTCGGACGGCACATCGCGGAACTGCCGGGTTTGAAGCTCATGGGAATTCAATGTTACTGCGGACATCTTCAGCACATCGCCGATTTTCAGGAACGGAAAAGCCGTTCGCAGTCCTATATGAACGCCGCCGCACGGATCGTCCGCGAATTCCGGGCCGCCGGACTGAACTGCGAAATTTTCACCGGCACCGGCACGGGCACCTCGGACGCCGATCTTGCGGTCCCGGAACTGACCGACATCCAGGTCGGCTCCTACTGCATGATGGACGCCGAATATGCCGCGGTCACCGGTCCGGACGGGCGCCCGCTGGATTGTCTTTATCCTCCCGCCCTGACGATGCTGGCTTCGGTGGTCAGCGCCAACCATAACGGCTATGTCACCCTCGACGCGGGCACCAAGGCGCTGTATCTCACTCCCGCCGCGCCGCCGCGGGTGATCCGGGACGGCAAGGTTCTTCCAGGATGGACGTATGACTGGTTCGGAGACGAACACGGACGCCTTTCTTTTCCCGGAGGAGAGAAGCTCCGGCCCGGCTCCAAGCTGGAACTGGTCGTCTCGCACTGCGATCCGACCGTCAATCTGTTCGATGAGATATTCATTCTCCGGAACGGCGAAGTGATCGACGTCTGGAAGATCGCGCTCCGTGGTTGCTGCCGCTGATTCCGGACGCCGTTATTTCGGGGCGGCGACGCGGTCCGAGGCGATTCCGAACGGGATATGCACCGAAGGCGTGAAATCTTTCGCCGCGTCCAGATGCGGATGCCGCTGATCGTCGAAGAAAATGTGAGGCCGCAACGTCGAAAGAATCCGTCCCTTGTTCATGCCGCCCAGGAAAAAGGTCTCGTCCACGCTGATGTTCCAGTTCCGGAGCGTGGTGGCGAGCCGTTTGTGGGCCGGGGCGTTGCGGGCGGTCACAATGGCCGTCTTCAGGTAGCGTTTGTATGACGGTTCCTTTTCGATCCGTCCGCTTTCGAGTGTCCGCAGTCTGCCGAGTTTCTGGAACAATCCGGCCAGCGGACCGGGCGACATGGGAATTTCCGATTTTTCGTCCTCGGAGCGGTGGAACTGCTCCAGTCCTCCGTCCGCATAAACTTTTTCGGCGCTGTCGTCGGCGATGACGCCGTCGAAGTCGAAGGCGATGCGGAGTTCATAATCGTCGAGGTCGTCCCGGACAAGGCTGTCCAGCACCAGGCCGGCCGCATAGCCGTCGGTGATGGCCTTGCGGACGTCGTCCTCGTTGGCGGAAAGGAACAGCGAGACGTTGTAGGCGGGAATGTAGCGGAACGGCGAATTGCCTCCGGTAAAGGCCGCCCGGGTAATGCCAAGCTTGTAGTGTCCGATGGAGTGGAAAACCCTCATGCCGGTATCCGGATCGTTGCGGCTGAGGAGGACGACCTCCACCGGCTGGTTTTCTGGAAACAGGTGATTGATTTCCAGAAAACGCCGAACGAACGGGAAGGCGATTCCCGGTTCCAGCAATTTGTTTTCGTGCCTGCGCTGATATTCGCGATAGGCGGAAATTCCCTTTTCCCGGAAGATGCGGTCAGCCTCGTCCAGCCGGAACAATGCGCTGGAAGCCACCGCCACGACCAGTTTGTCTTCAATGGGAAACGGCATGAACTCCACTCCGTATTATTTGCCGTCGCGGAGAACGGCGATCATCTCATCGGCTCCGGCCCGGATCTCCGCGAGGGTCTTGCCGGGCTTGTAGAAGAAGCTTCCGATTCCGGCGCCGATGCAGACCTTCATGAAGGAGGCCAAATTGTCCTTGTTGACGCCGCCGACCGCAAAGATCGGCGTCTTGATCACGGCTTTGAGGTCTTTCACGTAGGAAGCGCCCAGGCTGCCCGCCGGGAACAGTTTCAGATATGTGGCGCCCGCGGCCATGGCGGTGAAAGCCTCCGAAGGCGAGAAGAAGCCGGGCATCGAGATCATGCCCAGCTCCCGCGTCTTGCGGATGACGGAAACATCGGTGTTGGGGGAAATGATGAAGCTGCCTCCGTGTCCATGGACCCGGACCACATCGTCGGGCGTAAGGACGGTCCCCGCGCCGATCCGCATGCGGTTGCCCGCGTGCCGGACGGCGATGTCGATGCACTCCAGCGCATCGGAGGTGTTCAGTGTGATTTCCAGCAGGCGGACGCCGCTCTCGTAAAGGACATCGCAGACGTCCTCCACTTCTCCGGGAGTGATTCCGCGCAGAATGGCGACAAGGGGACACTCCTTCAGACACTCTTCAAACGATTTCATGGGACACCTTCTTCCTCCTTTCAGCGTTTCACGCGGCCGGACGCATTTCCCTTCATCAAGGAAACCACTTCGGCTTTGGAAGAATAATTGTAGTCGCCCTTGATCGAATGCTTCAGGCAGCTTGCCGCGACGGCAAACGCAATGGCGTCCGCAGGAGCGCTGAATTCCGCGCTGTTGAGCGCGAAGATCAGTCCGGCGCAGAAGGAGTCCCCGCCGCCGAAACGGTCGACGATGTGGTGAATCTCATAGGGAGCGTATTCCCCGAACGCGTTCAGCGGGGCAAAGAATTCCTTGTCCGCCGCGCACTGATACAGCATGCCGCCCCAGTTGTTGTGATCGGCGGAATAGCTTTCGCGCAGGGTGATCGCCACATGCGAGGCTTTCGGGAAGCGTTTCGCCAGCTGGCGGGCCACTTCGCCGTATCCGGCGATATTGAGCTTGCCGCTTTCAATGGAGGTGTTTCCGGCATGGATTCCGAACACGTCGGCGGCGTCTTCCTCGTTGCCGATGACGATGTCCGCATGACGGACGATCTGGTCCATGCACTCGCCTGCCAGCGTCTTCTGGTCGACGCCCTCTTTCCACTTCCAGAGCTTCTTGCGGAAATTGAGGTCACAGGAGACCTTGACGCCCATTTTCCCGGCGGTCCGGACGATTTCCAGCGTGGAGAGGAACGCCTTTTCGCTGAGCGCGGGGGTGATCCCGGTCACATGAAGATGGGAACAGCCTTCCAGCATCCAGGCAAAGTTGTAATCCCCGGGAGCCGCCTCGGCGATCGCGGAATGCTCGCGGTCATACAGCACGTTCGAGCCTCGCTGGGCGGCGCCGTGCTCGGCATAGTAGACGCCCATGCGCCCGCCTCTGGTGTAAAGGATTCGTTCCACATCCGTGCCGAATCCCCGCTGCTGGGCCGCAAACGCCGCGGAAACGGGATTGTTCGGAAGCGCGGTCAGATAGCGGGACTTCGCGCCCAGCATCGAGAGGGAGGCGCAGACATTGGCCTCGCCTCCGCCGAACGTGGCCTCCAGCGTACCGGGCAAAGCCTGGGCAAAGCGCAGTTTTCCTTCGGGGGCCAGACGGAGCATCACTTCGCCGAAACCGGCAATCGTATTCTTTTCCATTCAGGAATCCTTTCCATGAAGATGCAATTTTCACAAACGACAGTTTGAAACAATATATTCAAACGGAAAGAAAAAGCAAGCGGAAAACCTGTTTTTCACGGAAGAATAAGCCGGGTTTTCCCGTCTTCCGGCTCCAACAGAGAAAAAACATCTTTCCCGCCTCTTGAAAATGGGGTTTTCCGTGCTACAGTGATATGATAAATCCAATCCTCTGCCGGGGAACGATATCCGATCCCGACCGGAGCCGGAACCCGTGAAATCAAAACAGGAGTTTGTTTATGAATCTCATTCCATCCGTCCGGAGCCGGATTTCCGTTCCGGGCATGTGTTCTCTGGAATCTCTCAAAAAGTTCCGCTGCGCGGGTCTGAACGCCACCGCCGCGGGACTCGTCGCGGAACGCTTTCCAAAGCTCGCCGCATCCCATGACAAAAAGGGCTTTTTCGCCGAATTCACCGCTTCCGCCAAAGGACTGTCCCCCCTCGACGCCGGAAACGGCTCTGACGCCTATGTCCTTCAAATCACGGAAAAAGCAATCCGCATCGATGCAAACACCGCAAGCGGCCTCTTCTACGGGCTCCAGACCTTTCTCCAGCTCCCCGCGTCCACTCCCTGCGGCACGATCCGGGACGAGGCTTCCATTCCGATCCGCATGATCCACTGGGACCTCAAGGGCTACCAGCCGACCGTGAAGGCCTTTCTGGAGGAGCTGAAAATCCTCGCCTCTTTCAAAATCAACGCGATCCTTCTGGAGATCGAGGACAAATACGCCTACCGCTGCGCCCCCGAAGCCGGGGTGCCGGACGCCTACACCTTCCGGGACCTGCGCAAGATCAGCCGGGCCGCCGCTGACCTTCACATCATGATCGTCCCGAAGCTCCAGTGCCTCGCCCACGTCGATTACCTGCTCAAGCACAAGCGCTATCACGCCCTGCGCGAGGCCGGCTACTCCTTCCAGTACTGCGCGACTAATCCCGACGCCCAGAAGCTCTGGAACGCCATGGCCGACGAACTGATCGAATGTTTCGCGGAACACAAACAGTATTTCCACATCGGCGCGGACGAAACCGACCACCTCGGCGTCTGCCCGGAATGCAGAAAGCTCGGCAAGGGCGGCTCCTACATCTACAAGCTGGAGCGGAGCATCGATCACCTGATCTCCCGCGGCCGGACCCCCGTCATGTGGGAAGACATCCTCCGCAACGCTCACAACAACCTCTCTCCGGAAGAAGCCAGACAGTGCTGGTCCCTCGGAAAAAAGGCCGTCCTCATGTATTGGGCCTACGGCTACGGCGGCAAAAACAACACCTTCCCGTCTCTCAAAAGCTATCTTGCCGAAGGAATGCGGGTCTGGGGCGCCTCCGGATTCGCCGGGTGCGACAACTGGGCCGGGTCCCTTCCCCCGCTGGACTTCAGGGGGGCCAACATCGACGCGTGGACCAAGAGCGCCATCGAGGAAAAACTTGAATGTGTCGTCGCAACCGGCTGGACCCGGATCGCCTCCGCGGACTGCCCCGCCGAACCGCAGGAAAGCAGCTGGTTCACCATCCTCTACGCGGCCGCCAGCATGTGGAGCGGAACGCCCCGCGACTTCACGAAATTCATCTACGATCTCTCGCTTCTTCTCTACGGGGAAATCCCCGAACCGGAACTGGTCGAAGCCGTCAGGCACATTTCGAAAGCCCCCTACCGCCTGGAATCTCTGGCGGACAAGGATTTCTCCAACCGGCGGCTCGCGTTTCTGCGTCTGGCCGCCGCAGCCGAGTCCCTGAGCGTCGAGCGCGACCTCTTCTGCAACTGGAACCAGTATTTCTTCGGGAAGCTCGGAAAATCGCTCGCCGACTACCGGGTCAACTACATGAACCGTTATCCGGTCCTCCGCGCGGAAAAAATTCAGGCGTTCAAGAAGCAGATTCTTCCCGTCCTGCGGGAGTTCTACGCGGAAACGACGGTCGCAGACTTCATGAACACCCGGTTCGGATATCTTGAAAAAATCATTGCCGACACGGCGGCGCTGGTCCGGAAAACGAAAAAATGCTGAAAGCCGCAGAACCCGAAATGAATGAGAAAACAGTCAAATTCACCTTTACGCCCAACCCGCTGGTGTGCAGCCAGTTCATGAACATTGAACTGGAAGGAACGAAAATCAGGAAACTCGAGGTCATCGGCGGCTGTCCCGGAAACACCATCGGAATCGGACAGCTCATCGAAGGAATGGAGGTCGACGAAGTCATCCGCAGGCTCGACGGAATCTCCTGCGGAGGCAAGCCGACTTCCTGCCCCGACCAGCTGGCAAAAGCCCTCAAAAAGTTCCGGCAAGAGGAAACAAAGAAAAAATAACGCCTCCGCGGATGGTTCCTTTTTCCGTTCCGCCATCCCGGCATCCGGAATGACGGAACATATTTTTTCCGTCTTCCTCCGGAACGGACTTGATTTTCCGGCAAACGCAGCGTATTTTAAAAGCTTGTATATTTCGAAGCCATCCCGGAAAACTCCGTTTTCCACTGGATTCTTCCATTTTCCGAGTAAATGAATGAAAGAGAGAATCATGAACAAAAAACTGAAATTTGCTATCGTTGGCACTGGACTGCGCGGGTGCGGATGTTTTGGAAATCTCCTGAAGAACCGCAACGACTGCGTGATTCAGGCCATGTGCGATAAAAACCCGAAACGGGTCCGGTTCACCGCGGCAAAATACGGAAATCCGGCAGTCTACACGAATCTGTCCGAAATGCTTGAAAAAGAAAAACTCGACGCGGTGATCGTAACGACCCCGGACGCCTTTCACGAAGAGTGCGCCGTCACGGTCCTCAACCACGGCGTGAACGTGCTCATCGACAAGCCGCTCGCCACCACCGTGCAGGGATGCCGCAACATCATCGCCGCCTCGGAAAAAAGCGGAAAAGTCGCCATGATCGGCTTCAATCTCCGCCATTCGCCGGTCCTCCTCAAACTCAAGGAGATCATCGACGAAGGAGTGATCGGCCGAATCATCCTGGCGGAAAACCGTGAATTCTACGACGGCGGCAGAACCTATATGGCCCGCTGGAACGGAATGAAGTCCTCCAGCGGCGGACTCTGGATTCATAAAGGCAGCCACGATTTCGATATCTTCAACTGGCTCCTCGGGTTCCCGAAGCCCCGCAAAGTCACCGCCTTCGCCGGCATGAGCGTATTCCGTCCCGACGGCTTCCCCTTCCCGCTGGAAAAAGGCGTCAAGCCCGGCCCGGCCTGTTCCGTCTGTCACTACGCACGGAACGGCGTCTGCAAGGATGCCTTCCGGTATTCCGATCCCGAATGGGGCCCCGAGGCGCAGTCCTGCGACGGCTATGTGAAAGATTCCTGCATGTATCTTTCCGACCTCAGCGTCCACGACAACGGCATGGCCATGGTCGAATACGAAAACGGTGTCCGGGTCAGTCATCTGGAATGCTTCGTGACAAGCCGTTCCGACCGCCTCTACACCATCGTCGGAACCCTCGGAGAAGCGGTGTTGAGCCTTTCCGAATGGAAAATCACGGTCTTCAAGCGCTGGACCGGTGAAAAAATCACCTACGAGATCCCGCAGACGCAAGGAACGCACGGCGGCGCCGATCCGGGACTGCTGGAAAGCTTCATCGAGGCGGTCCGCGGCGATTCCGTCAACACCTCTACGGTGGAACAGGGGCTCCTCTCCACGGCCATCGGCCAGGCGGCGGAGCTTTCCCGCGCCGAGGAACGCGTCGTCTTCATGAACGAACTGCTCTGATACGGGTGCGTTTCCGCAGCGGAAGCACTTATTCCCAAAGCAAACGTCCCGCGGTCCGTTTTTTTCGAAACAGACCGCGGGAAAACAGCATTTTCACGGTGGGAACAGGACTCCCTCCTTGTCATCGCCCCCGATAGAACCGGGGGGAATTGGACGTCACTTCACGGAACGCACGGGAAAAATTCTGAACTCCGCTGAACCCCAGACGGTCGGCCGTTTCGGAAACATTCAATCCGGAATAGGCCAGCATTTCACACGCTCGCCAGATGCGGAGCTCCCGGTGCATGGTCCGCGGACTGACGCCGAAGTGAGCCTTGAATATCTTCCGGAGGTAGGAGGCACTCATCCGGAAAGTTTCCGCCATGGCCTCGACGTCGAGTTCTGCGTCGAGCCGGCTCTGGATATGCGCCAGCGCCTGCTGCATCAGGGCGGCGTGGGGCTCCCCGGACGCCTGCTGTCCAACCGCTCCGGCAAGGATTTCCTCCAGCATTTGCATGAACAGCCCCGCCTGGCACAGCCTCTGCCACGGGAATTTTTCGTGTACATGGCAGATCCGGCGGAACAGGGATTTGATCGACGGCGCAACCCCGCTGATGATTTTTCCCTTCCACTGCGAGATCAGGGGATCGGACACTTTCGGGTGCATCCTTTCGGAATACTTTGAAAGGTCCGTGACTCCGGGCGGGACGTAGGCGTTCCAGTGGCTCCGTCCCGGATCATACAGAAGATCGAAATGGAGATAGATGCAGTGCATTTCCTCCGACGTGCCGCGCATCCAGTGGAGGGTGTCCGGCGGTATCCAGACAAGGTCGTTTTCGACCACCTCGAACTCTTTGCGGTCCACCGAGAAAACCCCTTTCCCGCTTCCGATGCAGACGATCAGGTAATCGAGCAGTTTCCGTTCCCCCAGGAACCATTTCGGGCGGATCGAATCGCCGCTCTGCCGGATATAGGGAGAAAAGCTGCGGAGCCGCTGCGCCGTCTCCGCGGGAGGCGGACGCACTTCGATCTCCCGGATGTCCATTTCGGCCGGAACGGATACGGATTGTCCGCGCATTTGAAATCCTCCTGAAAAATCGTTTGAGATAAATAATAATCGCGCGGGATGAAAAATCAAGCACAAAATCAATTGAATTTCAAAATTAAAAGCGTATTTTTAATAAAAGCAATTCTGAATGAAAGGACTGGACCCTTATGAGAAAACCGGATTTCGACAATCTTCTGAAGGTGCTGAAACGGGAAAAGCCGGATCGTCCGACCCTGTTCGAGTTTTTCCTGAACGGGCCTCTGTATGAGAAGCTGGGCGGCAGACCGGAGAACCGTTACCTGGAGGCGTTCCGCCGCGCGGGGTACGATTACGGCACGTTTCATGCGGGCTTCAGCTTTCCGCATGGCGAGAGGCGTCGCGAGAAAAGCATCTCCCTGAACGAAGGCGTTCTCATTACGGACCGGAAGAGTTTCAAGGCGTATCCGTGGCCCGTGGTGGAGGAGTCCGACTACGACGTTCTGAAACGGGTTGCGCCGGAAATTCCCAAGGGGATGAGGCTGATTGTCCCGGGGCCCGGCGGCGTCCTCGAAAACCTCATCGGGCTGGTCGGTTATGAAAATCTGTGCATGATGCTCTTCGACGATCCGGAACTGGTGCAGATGATTACCGACTGCATCGGATCGCGTCTGGTGAAACACTACGAGATCGCCGGCGCATATGACTCCGTCGGGGCGATGATCTCCAACGACGACTGGGGCTTCCGCACCCAGCCCATGATGAGCCCGGACGATATGAAAAAATACATTCTCCCCTGGCATGTGAAGATCGTCGAGGCGATCCATTCCCATGGCAAACCGGCGATTCTGCATTCGTGCGGAAACCAGGAGACGCTCATGGAGAGCATCATCGAACTGTGCCAATACGACGGAAAACATTCCTATGAGGATGCGATCGAGCCGGTGGAGGATGCTTACGAGCGTCTCTGCGGAAGGATCGCGGTCCTGGGAGGGATCGACCTGGATTTCATCTGCCGCCGGACGCCGGAAGAGGTCTTTCAGCGTGCCGGGGCGATGCTCGAACGCGCGGAGAAGAGAGGCGGTTATGCGCTGGGCTCCGGAAACAGCATTCCGGAATATGTCCCGCAGGAAAATTATTTCGCCATGATCTCCGCAGCCGTCGGGCCGGTCGAGTTCACAGCCTCGCCGTGCTGATTCCAAGTCCGTGGAGATCGGCGAGCCGGTTCTGCTCTTCGGCTTCGTAGAGACGCCAGATCACGCGGAGTCCGTTCAGGCTGTCCTCCGGATTCGTGAACGGAATCCGGCCGGTATCGACACAGTCGAGAAAATGGGCCATTTCTGCGGTGGTCGGCTTGGCGGAAGGCGCCTCCAGCAGAATCTTGAGGTTTTCCGTTTCATTCGCGCCGGGATTGTGGTTCGACATCTTGCTGTGAAGATAGAGGCGTCCCGCGCGGATGTCGGCCTCGAGCATGCCCTCTTCGCAATGGGCGTGGAAGCTGTAGCCGAGACGCGTCCCCTTCGCTCCCCAGGTGCCGAAATGGTAGCCCATCGCGCCACTCTCGAACTGGACTGTAACATTGCTGGTGCCCTCGCGCTCCATCCATTCCGTGCAGTAGTGGCTGCCCATGTGGGAACCGGAAACCGGATTGCCCAGCATCCACAGCATGAGGTCGATGTAATGGCATCCGTGACTGAAAAGCTGTCCGCCGCCGACCAGCGCCTTTTTCCCGGCCCAGAACTCCTCGTCGGAAACCGGGACGCCCATGCTGCACCCCCGCGTGTATTGTTCGGTCCAGATGGAAAGCTGGAAACACCGCCCGTAGGTTTTCTCATCGAGAAGGCGCTTCATTTCG
This sequence comes from Lentisphaerae bacterium ADurb.Bin242, assembly GCA_002069785.1. Taxonomy (GTDB): domain Bacteria; phylum Verrucomicrobiota; class Lentisphaeria; order Victivallales; family UBA1829; genus SIG94. Next base: position 54,358 of record MWCA01000013.1, read on the forward strand.
ACCAGCAGCGGATGAAACCGCATGCAGTAGGCCACCATCAGGATGCGGTGATTCCGCTTTGCGGCGGCAATCATGTCGAGACATTCCTTCTCGGTGTTGGCCAGCGGCTTTTCCGCCAGAACGTGCTTTCCGGCGTCGAGACAGTCGATCGTACATTTCGAGTGCAGATGATGCGGGAGCACCTGAAGCACGCAGTCGCAGAACGGGAAGGCGTCGCGGTAGTCGGTGAACGCGGGCGGATGGTTCGGGAGCAGCCGGGAGACGGCTTCCGCGCGGGGAAGGTCGATGTCGACCGTCGCGCCGACTTCAAGACGGCCGAAGAGGGGTTCAAGTCTGGAAGCGTGCGCCCGCGCCATGCCGCCGCAGCCGATCAATGCCAATTTATGTTTCATGTCGTTTTTCTCCTGATGGGGGTTCCTCTTCCTACCATATATGTAAAATCCGGTTGAATCAAATCGGAAACGTGGTATATTTTCATCAAAAACAGGTAAATTCAGACTTTTCAGGAGCAAACATGAAACCGGATTTCTACGACTTCCGACTTTCGCCGTCTTCACCGTTTCATCTGATGCACCTTCATTCCGGACCGTTTTCCCAGCCCCGTCCGCCGGACATCCATGAGGCCGTTCACCTCGGACTGCTGCTGAAGGGAGACATGTCCGGCGTCCGCGCCCCGGGCTGCTACCTGACCGGCTCCTGGGAGCCCCACGGTTCGAGCGGCAGCGCCGCCGGATATGAACTGCTGCTGGTCACGGTCGACCCGAAGGAACTCGGCAAGGCATTTCTCGACGCGCGGGAGAAATTCGATCTTCTGCTCAACCTTCCGCCGGCCGTCCGGGCTTCCCGGCTGAAAGCTCCCGCCATCCGGAGGGCGCTCCCGGCTTTTGCGCGGGAACTCCTGGAAAGTATGGACCGGAAGGAGGAGTTCCACGGTCTCCGGCAGTGGCTGACCATTCAGAAATTGTTTCTGCATATTCTCGACCATCTCAAGCTGGACGGAATCCAGCCGGTCCGGCAGAGTCCTTCCCGGCTGCTTCCGGCCGTCCGGCTGGTGGCGGAGGAGCCCGACAAACGCCACACGGTCGCGGAGGGCGCGGCGGCGTGCGGACTCGGTTCAAGCCGTTTCGCCGTTCTGTTCCGGGAGTTCTTCGGACTCTCCTTCGGCGCTTACGAGCTCAATTACCGCTTGAACGGTGCCGCGGAGGAATGCGAGCGCGGAAACAAGCTGCGCAAGGACATTGTGAAAGACTGGGGCTTCTACGACGAAAGTCATCTCCGCAAAGCGTTCCGGCACCATTTCACCCAATCCCTCCCCAAAAAGGAAATACTCCCCCTTCCCCGACGCCGGACTTCCTGATTCGGAAAGAAGAAATATTACAGTTGAGACAGGTGGTTTTTCGGAACTTTCCTTCTCTGACAACTTTCCCTTTTACGCTCATAAAATAGAATTATTCAAGATTTTTAAAGATTTCCCCTTGACATTTCCGCAGATTGGAATATAATTATATAATAAAAATAAAGTATATAGGACTGATACACTATATGATAACTATGGAAACGCGCAAAATTCGAGTCAAAGACGTCACTGAAACCCTCCGGGATGAAATTGTCCTGAAGGCTATGGCGCCGGACACGGCAATCATGTCGACGCGCGAAATATCGGAATCTTTTGGCGTATCGCCGATCACGGCCAACCGCGCGGTGATGAAACTGGTCGAGGAAGGCCTCCTCTATCGGGTCAAGGGAAGCGGGACGTTTGTCCGGGGGAGCGTGCCATGCGGATTGAAGGGGTGTGTGGCCTTGCTGATCGCCGACCATGTCCGGGAAGATTCCGTGCTGAACTATTATCTCCGGAACATTTATTCATATTTCAAGAAGGAACAAGTCACTTTCCGGATCGTTTTTTTCAGTGAACTATGGGATACGGCGAATGCGGAACGAAAGCTGAAAGAGTTCGACGGCATTGTCATGCCAATCCACATCTGGGAGGAAAAAACCATTCCCGCGCTCAGGAGTTTCGGAAAACCGATTGTGGCGTTTCAGACCGACCAGATCCGCGAAGATATTCCGGTGCATCAGGTGATGTTCAGCCTCCGGATGGGATATGCGGAAGCCCTGGCGCGAATGGACGGAATCGAGTCGAAAAAATTCCACCTGTTCAGCGAAGCGCATGCGAACGGACTTGCCCGGACATCTCTTTTCGAGCAGATGCTTCTGGAAGCCGGCGCCCAAAAGGAAAATATCGGGAAAACCGTCCTGAACGGTGGCGAAGACGTGGCTCTTGAGTGTTACCGGATGACGTTCCGGCTGGCTGAAAAACTTCGGGGCAAGTTTGTTTTTTCTTCTTCGGATTTTCATATTGCCGTCCCGCTCATAAACGCCATGGACGACCGCGGGCTCAAGGCGGGGACAGACTATGAACTTATGAGCTGCGACAACATGGAAGGACACGGCTGCAAACCGTTTGCGCGTCCCCGGATCACCGCGATCGACTGTGACAAGGGCGCATCCGCCGACGCGGCGGCAGGCCTGTTGATGTCGCTGATCGGAAAACCGTCTTCCGCACAGCATATCGTGCGGATTCCGACGAAACTTGTCATGCGCGAAACCGCATTCTGCCGAAAATGAAACAGTGGATTGAAAGGCTTGGAAACGGCGGCATGTTTTCAGACGTTTGTTCTGCCAAATCCCTGTGGGAAAGAAATATCGTTTGGGCCCGGAAACAAGGAAAGCAACCGGAGGTTTGAAAATGGGAACTCAGAAAAATTCGGAAAAAAAAGGATTTTTACTTCGACTTCACTTTGTAAGGAACCTTGGCAAACAAGGATCGTCCGGAAGGAAAAACGAAAAAAGTCAACGATTCACATTGATAGAACTTCTGATTGTAATTTCGATCATCGCGATTCTTGCGGGACTGCTGCTGCCCGCATTGAACCGGGCAAAGCAGAAAGCACAGGCGATCCGTTGTCTCAGCGGGGTCAAGCAAATCTCCAGCGCCCAACTGCAATATACACTGGAAAGCAATGATTTCATGCCTGCGACGGCAACACTGCCGAAAAGCAGTTCCGGTATTTTGATGTATTGGACGACCCTGTTCGTCAAGGCAAAATATCTCAATACAAAGGTTCTGCTGTGTCCGGCGAATTCCGCTTGCACTTACAAGTTTCGTGCCTACTTGTCCGAATATTCGCCGGAAACCACCTGGGAAGGCTGGGGCTGGTCGTTTCCCGATTACGGCTACAACTTGATGATGGGATGCACGTTCAGCGGAGTTTACGCAAGCAGTGTATGGGCGTGTTCGAAGCCGGTGAAGCTCACGGTCATCCGAAATCCGTCGAGAAAGATCACCTTCGCCGACACGGCTGTCCAAATCGGGTACGGCGACGGCGGCGCGGGTTCCCAGAATGCCGCGGGAAATTATTCGCTTTATACAAGGTATCACACGACTCAGCATGCATACGGAGGCATTATTGCGCCGCGCCACGCCGGAACGGCGAACATCGCCTGTGTCGACGGTCATGGGGAAATGGTCGCAGGCAGCAATCCGAATCTTTATGCCGCATCGGCCATGCTTTATGCAAGCAATGTTCTTGGCGCCATCAACCCGGCGAACATGAGCGATCACACGGATCACAATCGCTGGAATCCCTGGGATTTATGATTCCGTAACTGGAAGATTGTTCCCATTTATATTCGAGGAGATGTCATGAAGAAACAGTTGATTTTTCTCGCTGTCGCAGGAATTGCTTTTTGCGCTTCCGGCGCCGCCACGGTTGCTGAAAACGGGAGAAGCGCATATTCGATCGTCCTGATGGAAAATGCCTCTCCATGCGAACGATATGCGGCGTCCGAACTCTGCAATTACATTGCCAAAACGACTGGAGCCCGTCTGAAAATCATTTCCGGTATCAACGGCGCTCCCGGACAGAGCATCTATGTCGGTCGGACATTTTTTGCCGCGAAACACGGCTGCGATGCCGGCAAGTTCGGTCCGGAAGAGTATGAAATACGCAATCTGAACGGTGATATTGTCATCGCGGGCGGATATCCGCGCGGGACGCTTTTCGGCGTGTATGACTTTCTCGAACGGTTTGCCGGCGTGCGCTGGCTGAGCGCCGATTTCGAAGTGACTCCCCGACTTGCGGCATTGACCCTTCCCGACGGGTTCAGAAAACATTTTGTCCCGACGATTGCCTCCCGCAATATTTACATCGGAAATACTGTTTTTACAAAGCGGTTCCTGGAATTCAACCGCCGTGTACGTTCAAATACATTGGCGAACGATCCGCAGAATGGTTTTGTCGACGATCTGGGCGGGCCGCGCAAAGTTCATTCGCTGTATCTTTATACGAAGGACCTTCCGCGTGAAATCAGCTGGATGAACAAGAACGGCATGCGCGAAGTCTGTGCGTCGCCGGATTCCGGTGCGGTATGTTATTCGCAGCCGGATGCCGTCAAGCATGTCATCCGGGTTCTGCGCGAAAACATCCGCAAGGACCGCACCGCATGCGACAAAACCGGTAAACCGTATCCGATGCTTTACAATGTCGACAACAATGACTGTGACGCCGCATGTTATTGTCCCGAATGCCGGAATTTTATTGAAAAACACGGCGTTTCGGGAATTGTCATCGATTTTGCAAACAAGATTTCCGAGGCGATCCAGGATGAATTTCCCGGTGTCCGGATCATGGTGTTCGCCTATCTCGATGCGCTCGATGCGCCAAAGGGGATAAGGCCCGGTAAACATGTTCTGGTGCGTCTTGCCTACATGGATCGCGAATACAAGGGAATCCGGAATGTCGTCATGCCGCTTTCACACCCGTCCAACGAGAAATATGTTCGAGCGCTCGACGACTGGAACAAAGTGGCGGATTCCTTTGCCATATGGGACTACTGGAAGCTTTTCCACGATCCATATCCCACCCCGGTCGTGAACGTGCGGGCGATTCCGGGCCTCGTCCGGAAATACGCTTCGATGAATACGAAACACATGTTCGTCGAAATGGAAATCGATCCGATGACGCCTCTCGCTTTCTTCGATCTCCGCTTCTATCTCGGCCACCGGATGATGTTCGATGCATCGCTTGACCCGGAAAAAACCGTCGATGAGTTCATGAACGGATATTATGGTCCGGCGTCCCCTCCGATGAAGGAATATCTCGCCCTGATCGAGAGCGGCATGGAAGAAATGAAGAATGCCTTTGCAGATCTCAAAGTGGCGGACCGCCCTTATCTCAACGCCGGATTTTTCCGGAAATCCTATGCACTTATGGACGCCGCGGAAAAGGCGGCCGCAGGAAATCCGGCATATCTTGAACACATCCGGCTGGAACGGCTGATTCTGGACATAACGTACACCCGGCTCCGCAAACAGCTTGGCGATCCCATGAAGTTTACGGACATGACTTTGAAAAACCGCCTCGAACAGGGAGCGGATATTTTTCTCCGCAAATATTTCACGGAGGAGGCAATCAAAGTCAGCGGAAAACAGGCAAGAAATTCGTTCCTGGGCGCCGTCGGCATAGCAGCGGCCGATCCGTTGCACAGAATTATCGGAGCGCCGATTAAAACCTTTGATCCCGGCAGCAAACATGCTCTTGAATTGACCGGCAACGCTCTCAGCGGCGGCTCGAACATCGACGACCCGGATGCTTTCGGCGGAATCGCGCGCACAATCACCCATGAGAAAAACCGGCAGGACAAAAGTTTCCATAGACGCGATTTCGACTGCGGCGTATACGACTTCTCCTACCGGATTCAGCTTGCCCGCATGAGTCTTTCCCGAAAGACAATCCCGAAAGACGAGAAATATCACTGGTATTACGTCGGACGGAGCCGGCTCCTGACCAACACAAAACTCTGGACGCATTGGAGCTGGACGTTTCATTTTAATCTGAGCACTTTTTATAATGCGGACAAGTTTGACCAGCTTTACGACATTTATCTTTCGCTGAAATTACAGGGACCTGTATATGTGGACGGCTCAACCAGACAAAATGACATCCGTGTGGATCGCATCGCCCTGATCCCCGTCGAAAAGGATGATCCTGTTTATGGGCTTGGTCAGGGACAATGAAAAACAGCTTTTTCCGGAACTCCGGTTCTTTTGCAATAAAGAAAGCAGGAACGGCGGAACCTCCGTTGAGGCCGCCAAAACAAAGGAGCAGTCATGTCGGTTTTATACCGCGATGAAGATTTCGAAGAACTTGTAAACGCGATCCGTTCGGGGGAAGCCGAAACCGCCTCGCTGTCAAAGGTTACGTCCGAATTCGAAGCGGAGTCCAACCGTTTCATTACGGACACGACTTCGCCGCTGCCGCCGGGAGCGTCGCCGAACGACTATGTCAGCCTTGCGGAATACTGGTGGCCCGACCCGGACAAAGCGGACGGTCTTCCGTGGATTCGCCGCGACGGGGAGGTCAATCCCCTGTGCCGTCGCTACGATGCGGTTCCCATGCGGTGTTTTTTCTGCAAGGTTCAGAGCTTGATTCTGTCGGGCTTCGTCCGCGGGGATGCGGCGAAATTCGATGCAGCCGCCGATCTTCTCCGGGCCTGGTATCTGAACTCCGCAACCCGGATGAATCCCCATCTGCGCTACGGACAATTCATCCCCGGACGCAACTTCGGACGCAACTTCGGAATCATCGACACCCGTCCCCTCGGAGGTGTTTTTGATCTGGTCGAACGGATGCCTTTCCGTTCCAAATGGACGCCGGCGGATCTGGCCGGAGTGCGGCAATGGGCAGGAAAATACCTCGAATGGCTGTTAACCGATCCGCTCGGAATCGAGGAGGGCAACACCCTCAACAACCATGCAACGGCATACGATGTCCAGGTTGTTTCACTTGCCAATTTCTCCGGCAGACGGGATATCGCGCAGGATCAGCTGAACCGGGTCTCGCGGGCAAGAATCTCCATCCAATTCGCTCCGGACGGCTCTCTGCCGCTTGAACTCGAACGCACCTGCTCGAAATCCTATGCGTGCGCGGGACTCTACTTCTTCCTCCTGCTTGCCTATCTGGCGCGCGATTATGGAATCGACCTCTGGAATTTCAAAGGAAAACACGGCGTTTCGATCGCGAACGGCATGCGCTGGCTTGCTCCGAAAATCAAGGGACGATGGTCTTACGGTAAACAAATCATTCCCTTTCGGAAGAAGGAGGCCGCACCTCTCTTCTTCCTCGCCGGAAAGCTGGATGAAAATATGGATTTCATCGCACTCGCGAAAAAATATGTCGCGCCGGAAATCTGGCACACCATGTATCCCCTCCGTAAATTTTGAACCGCGAAAATAACATCAGTCCGGTATAAAAAAACAGATTAACTGGTGCCCGGAGCGGGACTCGGACCCGCAAGGATTTCTCCGACAGATTTTAAGTCTGTTGCGTCTGCCATTTCGCCATCCGGGCGGAAACTTCGGCATCACGAACCCGACGGTTTCGCATCGAGAATCTGAAGCTGACGCCGCTTTTCTCCATAATATTCATTAATGTGCGGAACCGCCACCACATCCCAGACAATCTTGGGATCAATCACCATGTTGAACGCGATGAAGTCCGAAGTGTCTCCGTTGGGATCGCGCATGATCCCTTTGGTATGACCGGACTTGATCGGAAAGGTGCGGACAATTTCCATGCGGTTCAAGCGGAAAGACGGCTGGGGATTCCCGTGTCCGAACGGACCGAGCTTCGGATACAGAGCGAAAAAGTCGTCGCCGATCTCGGAGAGTTCCACCGTGCCGTCGTAGGCGACACTGTCATAAATGTCGCTGGGAGAAATCTCCTCCCGGACATGCTGTTCAAATTCACGCTGGAACTCCTCGATCTTATCTTTGGCAAGCCCCAGCCCGACCGCCATGGGGTGTCCTCCGTAACGGGTCAGGAGATGGGAACATTTCGAAAGAATCTTGATCAGGTTGACCCCGCCGATGCTGCGTCCGGAACCGTGCGCCTCGTCACCCTGAATCGTGAGAACAATCGCGGGACGGTTGTAATCCCGTGCGAAACGGGAAGCCACGATTCCGATCACGCCCTGGTGCCAGCCCTCGCCGGCCGCGGTGATGGTCATGGAGGTGTCGAAGGTCGAGAGGGATTCCACCTGATGTTTGGCTTCGCTGAAAATCTCCTGTTCCTTCGCCTGCCGCCGCTGGTTGAAGGTCTCCAGCATGTCCGCATATTTGTAGGCGTCCACGATGTTGGAGGCGTTGAGAAGCTGGAGCGCCGTATTGGCGTTGCCGAGGCGTCCGGCCGCGTTGATCCTCGGCGCCAGCTTGAAGGTGATGTCCGCCGGGGAAATGGAGGAATCGACGTGGGAGACCTCGATCAGGGCGCGGATTCCGGGGCGGAGCTGTTTGCGCAGCGTCTCCATCCCGTATTTGACTAGAATCCGGTTCTCCCCGAGAAGCGGCACGATGTCCGCCACGGTCCCGAGGGCCACGAAATCCAGAACCTCCTGCATCTCGGTGGCGTATCCGCCGAGGTTGTTCTCCCGGCCGAACTTGACGAACGCATGCGCGAGCTTGAAGGCGACGCCCACCCCGGAGAGCTGATACATGTCCGACAGTTCCGGGTAGACCTTCGGGTTCAGGATGGACAACGCGGGCGACGGGATATCTCCCGGCTCATGATGATCGGTGATGATGACGTCGATTCCGCGGGAAGCGGCATCTTCGACGGCGGGGTTGCTGTTGATCCCGCAATCCACGGTGACAAGCACTTTGCAGGGGGACGAAACCGACTCCAGCGCCTTGCTCAGGGATTCGGGCGTAAAACCGTATCCGTCGTCGAAACGGTGCGGAAGAAAAGAACTGATGACGGCGCCATTTTTTTCCAATACCCAGGAGAGCAGCGAAGTCGCCGTGATTCCATCGGTGTCATAGTCCCCGTGAATCAGGATTCGTTCACGGTTGCGAATCGCCTGCCAGAGGCGCTTGACGGCAACGTCCATTCCCGGGAACCGGTAAGGGTCCGACAGATCGGAAAACTCATCGTAAAAATAAGCATCCGCCTCCGCTGTTCCAATTCCGCGCGCGGCAAGGTAAAGTGCAACAGCCCGCGGGATCTTTTTGCTTCTTACCAGATCCTGTATTATATTTTCTTTGCCGTCAGAAGCTGAAATCCATATTTTTGTACCCATTCTGCCTTTCTCGTTAAAAATATCCAGGAATTCAATATAATTCGATTTTGCAAAACATCAAATCAAATAAAGATCAAAAAGAAAAAAAACTGAAAAACTTTGCTTGACTGTAAGAAAAGGCAGTATATATTATGGGCTGAATCCACAACAGGATTCATTGCCGACGTGGCGGAACGGCAGACGCGCTGCGTTCAGGTCGCAGTCTCTTCACGGGGGTGTAGGTTCAAATCCTATCGTCGGCACCAATTTCATGTCTGGAAAAACCTCAAGCGTTGTCATCCATCAGCTCTTGAGGATTTTTTTGTACAGCGGAACCAATCGTTCTATCTATGCCCAACGGGCTTTTTCATTTCCTCCGCTGCGCTTCCATGGCACATTGTATCGTTCTCTGCACGAATCACCTTTCCCGGCAGGCCCATTTTCCCCGGAAAGCAGTACAAAAAAAAAACAGGCGGAGACCCGGTTTCCCGGATTTCCGTCTGTTCTGTCTTCCGATCCGAAGAATCGCCGCTTATTTCTTCCTGGCAGGAATATGGGCGGATTCGCCGTGAACCGCGTGCGCGGCTTCCATCATGGCCTCGCCGAGCGTCGGGTGGGCGTGGACCGCCTTGCCGAGCTCGCGAGCGGTGATTTCGAGGAGGAGAGCGGGGCACGCTTCCGCGATCAGGTCCGTGGCATGGGGGCCGACGACGTGAACGCCGAGCACCTGGTCGGTCTTGGCGTCCGCGATGATCTTGCAGAAGCCGACGGTCTCGTTGATCGCCATGGCCTTGCCGAGGGCCGCAAACGGGAATTTGCCGACACGGGTCTCGATTCCTTCCTTGTCGCACTGTTCCTGGCTCTTGCCGATGGAACCGATTTCGGGCGAGGTGAAAATACAGCCCGGCACCAGCGAACCGTCGAAACTGTTCTTCTTTCCGCAGGCGATGTCCGCCGCAACCACGCCCATCGCACTGGCGGCATGCGCCAACTGCCAGGTGCCGATGGCATCCCCGATGGCGAAAATGCCCGGAACATTGGTCCGGCAGCAGGCATCCACGGGAATCCAGCCGCGTTCGCTGGTCTTGACGCCGGATGCGGCGATGTTCATGCCTTCCAACGCGGGCTTGCGTCCGATGGAAACCAGCAGATAATCCGCAGAAACGGTCTTGTCGCCGACCTTGCCGCTGATTCCGCGCGCGGTCGCCTTGATGTCGGTCAGAGGCTTGCCGTTCATGACCTCGATTCCGGCCCCGGTCATCTGCGCGGCCACGGTTTTGGTACACTCACGGTCGACCAGAGGCATGACGCTTTCCATCATTTCCACGACCGTGACCTTGGTTCCAAGCTCGGCGAAAAGGCATGCGAATTCGCATCCGATCACACCGCCGCCGAGGATCAGCAGGGATTTCGGAATCTCCGGAATAAAGAGAAGCTCCGTGGAGGTGACGACCCGTTTGTCTTTGGGAATGAATCCCGGGACCAGCGGTTCCGAGCCGCTGGCAATGATGATCTTCGGAGCGGTCAGCTCCTCGACGACTTTTCCGGTCTCGTCGAGCACCTGGAGCGTCTTCCGTCCGGAGAAAGCCCCCTGCCCCTTGAAGACGGTCACGCCGGCCGCCTTGAGGAGGGAGCCGATCCCGCCGCGGAGGGTCTTGACGATATTGTCCTTGCGCGCCAGCATGGCGTCCCAGTCCGGAGCCACTTCGCCGGTGATCTTCACGCCGAAATCCATGGCGTGCTTCGCCTTGTGAAACACTTCCACGCCCGCGATCAGGGTCTTGGTGGGAATACAGCCGATATTCAGGCAGGTTCCGCCGAGTTCCCTGCGTTCGATCAATGCTGTTCTGACTCCATTTTTCGCGGCCCGGATGGCCGCCACGTAACCGCCGGGGCCGCCGCCGATTACGATCACTTCAAATTCCTGCATTTTTGCATACCTCCCATTCTGTTCATATGCCTTGCGAGGTTGGTTGGGGTTATTGAAAATCGGCTTTGATCAGCCGGTTGATCTTCTCCCGGACGGCCAGAACATTTTTCTCGCCTTTCGGGTATTTGGAAATAGTCATTTTTCCTTCCGGAGACAGCTTGTCCAGTTCTTTTTGAATCCGGGCGCGACCGAGCTTCGTTTCGAGAAGCTGGAGAGCGCGCTGGTCCTGGAGCGCCTCGTAAAAGACTTCATACCGGATCGAATCCTCGGGCACGCCGTCCTTGCCCGGATAGACCAGGAAAGCGTCGCCCGCGGGGAACCAGACTCCCGAATCGGTGGTTTTATAGGGATCGACCGGATAGCGGGAGAGTCCGGAGTAGTAGAAATTGAATCCCCAGTGGAGGAACCCTTCCACGTCGTGGCAATACAGCAGCGTTCCGAAAATACGGTTCCGCGAAGACGGCATGTGGATGAAACGGTTGCTGAACACCGTGACGGGTCCACAGCAGTAGTAGGTCCAGTTCTCCTTCATGCCTGCCGCGAGGAAGTCTTCCAGATGGCTCTCCGACGGAACCGGGATGTCCACCACCCCGTTCTTGTAGAATTCCAGATTGGAAAGGGCATCCATGATCTTGAAGCCGTCCAGATGCTTCTTCAAGAGATTGCGGCAGACCGTGTAGCTTGCGAGAGCTTCCAGACTGGGTTCGTCGGAACAATGGAAATAGACTTTGTCCTGCAATTTGTTTTTCTTGAGGAAACGGACCAGCTCCGGCAGGAAGGCGTCCAGGAAATCCTTGTATGCTTTGGAAGTGGAGGAAACGTCCCATCCGAAGATGCGTTTTTCCCTGCCGTCGACCTGCGCCACAATTTTGGGCGTGAACTTCGCGCCCCACTGTGTGAAGAGATGCGAAATCTCGAAATAACGGATGCCGCTCTTCTTCGCAAGGGCGATCCAGCGCTCGAGCAGAGTGAAATCGAAGGAATATTTCTTCTTCGTCACCTTCACCCCGACCAGCTGGACCGTCGGGCGTTCCGCTCCCGGCTGGGTGTCCAGCGGCGGCGTGAAAACCGGCGTCAGGATCATGTTGATCCCGTGTTCGGCCGCGCTGCGCATGAAGTTGCCGACGATCCGCCAGTATTCCTCGCTGAACACCTCCACATGATAGTAAGTGGCCAGACAGTCCGTATGGAACCAGTGCGTGTTTTTCAGACGCTGTTCCGGAAGGACCGCGTTCAGGACTTCCAGCGTGAACACCACGGACTGGAAGGACTCCCGGGGCGCGTCCGGCGGATAAACGGCTCCTCCCGTCAGGTTCAGCCGGACCGTGTGTTTTCCCGGCTTGCAATTCTTCGGAACGTCCACCGTGATCCAAAGAGAACGCCACTGCCCGGGAACCGCATCCGCCGCGGAATCTTTCAGGTCGGCCAGAAGGTCCGGATACAGTCCGGGGTCCTTCGAAATGATGTCTTCGTCGTATACGCTTCCGGTATATTCCACGGGAACCAGCCTGACTTGGCGGACCCGGATGGACTTCTTCAATTCCGACTCCACATCCACATGAAGAAGGCCGCGGAAATCGGGCAGAAATGCCAGTTGGAAGGCAAACCGTTCCCCCCGGAGGGCGGTTCCGTGCTTGAATTCCAGTCCGGGCTCGGTCCCCGGCAGGACCTTTGCCAGCGAACTGCAAAGTTTCGTCTTCAAAATCATACTGTTTTTTCTCCGTTGAATTGGATCATCATCATCGTTATATCATCCGACTGCGGCGCACCCGCAACATGCTCATGCAGAATGCGCAGCAAAACATCGGTCGTCTCTTTCAGCGAATTGGATTCCGGGGGCGCCGCCGCGAGGGCCAGTTCCAGGCGGCCTTCCCCGAAAAGCTCGTCGCGGGGGTTCAGCGCCTCGGTCACGCCATCCGTATACAGGAAAAGGACCTCCCCTTTCGCGAGAGTAAAATGCTCCTCCTTGTAGACGCTGCTGAATTCCGTGGCGAAGGGCCCGAGCGGAAAACCGGGCGGCAGGCGGAGGAACGAAGAATTTCCGTCGGGTGCCAGACGCAGCGGCGGATTGTGTCCCGCGTTGCAGCAGACGGCCTCCCCCGTGGAACAGTCCAGGATTCCGCAGAAAACCGTGATGAACATGCAGGACTCGTTTTCATCGGCCAGATAATTGTTCGCCATGTGAAGGATCTGGGCGGGGGAAAGCCCGTTCCGGGCGAAGCCGCGCATCAGCGTTTTGGCGGTCGCCATGAACAGCGCGGCGGGCATCCCCTTGCCGGAAACGTCGCCGATCACGAAGAAGAGATGCCGGTCGTCCACAAAGACGAAATCGTACAGATCGCCGCCGACCTCCCGCGCCGGAATCATCCGCGCATAGATATCCACCTCGGTCCGCTCCGGAAACGGCGGAAAGGTCCGCGGAAGCATCGAAAGCTGGATCTCGGCCGCGGCCTTGAGCTCGGACTCGACCCGCTGCCTGTCGCGCGCGGCCTGATTCAGGTTCCGGATATAGGTTTGAAGGTCGCATGCCATCTTGTTGAAAGTGTCGCCCAGCCGCTCGAGCTCGTCGCCGGTGTTCAGCTCGATCCTGGCGTCCAGATGTCCCGTTCCGATCTCCTTCGCGCCGTCCATCAGCTTGAATATGGGACGCGTGAGATGCTTCGCCATGAAATACCCGAACAGGAGGATCAGCACCAGAAGAATCAGCGAAAGGGAAATGAAAATAACTCCTCGCTCGAAAATGTAGCTGCGAAAGACCGGCAGCGTATCTTCCTGCGTCTTTTTGAAACGGACCTCCATCGCGGCGACATCTTTCAGCGCCGTCTCTTCCGGCAGGAGGATCGCAAGACTCCAGCGGCACTCCCGGATCGGCGCGTAGGCGGCGAAACAGGGCACATTGTTGATCCGGAGCCGGAGGATGCCGGAGGTCATGGTCTTCATCTTTTCCCACAGCACCGGTCCGTCCGAAGAAATTCCGCTCAGCAGACTCGGCAGACGCGCCGTCTTGTCCCACTCTCCGCTGAGCCTGCGGTAGATGTCCCCGCCCGCAATCACCTCGCCTTTGGAATTCACCAGAAACGGCATGCCGGCACGTCCCGTCTGGGAAGTGATGAACTCACGGCTGACCGCCTCCACGCTCACATCCGCCCCCAGCACGCAAACCAGCTTGCCGTCGGCGCCGTACACCGCCTTGGAACAGGTGATGGTCAGCTCGTTTGACCCGGTTGCGGACCAGTAAGGTTCGGACCAGCAGAGCTTTCCCTTCTGCGCCACCGCCTCGGTATACCAGGACCGCGACCGCGGATCAAATCCAAGGACAGTCCGGCTCCAGGGATATTTCAGGTGCACGCCGTTCGGAAAAGAAGCGAACGCGAGTCGAATATGAGGCGAACTGTTCTTGAGATAGATCAGGAATGGAACCATGGAAGAAAGCCGATGGAGAACCGCCTTGTCATTCTTGACCTCGAACGGGGTTTCCGTGGAAAGACTGTACGCGGCGCATTCCTCCGGGTCCGGCGGCACAACCGCGGACTGGTCGGAGTAAAGCAGCCCCGGTGCTTCGGACAATCCGGGAACCACGCGGGGAGAACTCACATTCGGGGCAATGTTTTCAATCGGCAGGGAAACCCCCTTCAACAGAAGTTCCGTGATATAGGCCTGGTCCGCCGCCGTGGAACGGAGCTCCTGCATAGCCTGGCGGATCAGCGCGGAACGGCCGTCTCCGGTCAGTCCCTGCCCCAACTGATCCCCATAGGCCACGGCCGCCCTGCCGAGGTTCCTCATTCCCTGGAGGGAATAATAAAACACCACGGCGAACGTCAGAAGCGTAATGAAAAACAGCGCCCCCAGAATTTTTGTCCGTATACTGGCCTTCACGGAAACCCATACCTGCCTTTATGACGCGGTTCTGCGGAAATCGCACCCGCGCACTGCATTCCAAACCGAAAATCTTAATTTAACTCATGTTACACTTAAATCAAGCCGCATTTCATAAGAAACCTCTGTAAATCCGGGTTTTCCCGGTGAATCGACAAAAGGAGGTCCGTCTGCCGGACGAAAAGAAATCAGCATCCCCCCGCTGCCGGGAACCGCATCCCCCTTCCCCATGTCGCCGCTGCCGCTGCACGGAAAACGGACGAAAGCGGCTCTTTCAAATGCCGATATTCCCGCATGAGCAAGTGGATTGGCATACCGTCTTATTGAAAAAATCGCAATAAAAATCGAATCCCGCTTGATTTTTTTCAAGATTCGCATATAGTAAACGCATTGTTTTGAAAAAAACATGCGCCCATAGCTCAGTCGGTAGAGCAAATGACTCTTAATCATTGGGTCCTAGGTTCAAGTCCTAGTGGGCGCACCATTTTACACTCATTTTTTCCTCAAAAGGTGCCATTTATTACCGTTTCCGGCTTTCATTTCCTCTTTTCCGGCTTATAGTAGCCAAATCAGGATTTTTTTCGTTTGAAGGAGGATGAAATGGGAAAAAAGGCAAAAATCAAACTTGAAACAGGGACGGTCTATCAGAAAGAAGAAGGCGGGACCTATTATTTCCGCTATCAAATCAAACATGAACGGAAATGCGTCAGCCTGAAAACCCAGAATCAGGAAGAGGCCCTGGAAAAAGCAAAAGGACTTCTTCCGATTGTTCAGGCGACAACAGAGGAAGTTATATCGGCCCATGTCAAAGTAGCCCGTCACTTGGCAGCACAAACGCGTCCGTTGGCTTTGAAGGATGCCTGGAATGTCTATGCGGTTCATCCGAATCGGGCATTCCCAGCAACCCGGCACGAGGAACTTTCTTACGAGATCACCTTTATGAAATTTGTCCGCCATATTGGAGAAGAAACACAAATCAGCGCGATTACCCCTTCCATTGCAGAAAGTTACAGTTCCTATCTCAAAACGACCGCTATTTCGGTTGCGACCCATAATCGGAAAATCCAGCGGATTCGAAAAATATTCTCCACTCTCCAAGAGTATCATAGCGGGCCCAACCCGTTTCAATCGAGCACTCTTCGGCGAAAGTCCCGTGAGGAACAGGGCAATATAGTTAGGAGGGTGGCTTTCACAAAAGAGCAAGAAGAGGCCATTCTTCGTGAATTGGATAATCCAAAACGGAAACTGATGAACAAAGTGGAAATCCGAGTTATCTACTACCTGGGAATGTTCACGGGGCAAAGGTTAAAGGATTGTGTATTGTTGCAATGGGAGAAGGTCGATCTTGAGAAACGCCGTATCCAGGTAAAACAATTCAAAACAGGCAAGGAGGTTTCCATTCCAATTGCTGCACGATTGTTTTCCGTCATTCAAGAAGCTTTAAAATGGAAAATAGACTTATATGTCTGTCCGAATGTCGCAAAACGATATAAAAAAGTTGATTCAAAAGGAAAATGCATCGGTGACAATTTGGTTGATGTTGATGTCCTGCGTGTTATCCGATGGATTGGGCTGGAATCTTCCATTAAAGTTGAAGGGCGGAGAAAAAAGATGACTGTGTACGGTTTTCACAGCTTGCGACATTCGTTTGCCTCCTTCTGTGCAGAAGCGGGCATTCCAAAAGCGGTGGTTGTTTCCATCCTCGGAGCCAACAGTGAAATCATCGATCAGTTTTACACCCATGTTGGAGAGGAAGCGCAGGAAAAGGCTATTGCTGCCATTACCGGCGAAACGGTCTCCAAGGAATCCGATGCCGAACACCGAAATGCAGAAGCGTTGAAGCTCCTGGAAAAAGCTCGTCCAACGAAAAAACTTCTGGACGATTTGCGGGATATTCTGACCGGACGGAAATCTTTCTGATTTTTCTTTTTCTGTTGAAGAGTGTCGTTTTGTCACATTTCTTTTTCTTTGAAGCCATATGGCATTTTGTCTCAAAAAAAGAACCCAAGAGGATTGTATTTCTTGCTTTTAGTGGTAGCTTAAAAAATATCATAAATATCTTAATTTAGTCGATTATGCAAAAGTCGGATACGAGAAGGGTAAGACTTCTCTGGATCGGTTCTTTCCTTCTCGCGCATTTCCTTTTCCAACCCTTTTTGCACAGCATTTTCCCCATGGACAAGCCGACGGAAAAAATGCGAACTTGAAAATCAGACACAAAAACAAGGTGAATGCCCGAAGCAGTTTCCGGAAATTGAAGCCGGCCGCCGCAAAGATCACGTTCAATTCGTCGCCCAAACGCCCTTTCAAAGAATTGCGCTCCATCCGATGTTCCGCTTTGACATGGCCGATCACCGGCTCAATCGCCGAACGCCGGTTCCACCAACGGCACAACGATCCTGGAACTCGTTTTCGGAATCGATTCACCACTTGGACATTACAGTTTCCTTCGTAATTGTGCCCGCGATAGCCAAGATCGCATATCGCCATTTCGGGTTCATGACCAAGAAGTTTCGACGTTTGCTCCAACACGGATTTGAGGGTATGTCCGTCGTAAGGATTGCCGGGATAGGCTTCTGCTCCCACGATCCAATTTGTTTTCGCCGTTGTCACCAGTCCGACCTTGGTGCCGAATTCAAATTTCTTGTGCGCTTTCCCTTTCCCGATACATTCCACTTGCGGTTCGTGGATCGAATACAGTTTCTGTTGATCGCTTTTCTTCTGCGACAGAAGACGGTGACCCAGTTTGAGCAATTTTGCCAACTCAGGAACGGGATCGGCAGCTTTCCGCTCGATGTCCCGAACCACGCGGCCAAGGCAGGTTTTCAGCCGTTTCGTCGCTTTGCGCGCCCGTTTGAACTGATTGGCCCTGGCATATCCGCTTTGGCTCCGAAGGATTTTCTTGCCGACACGTTCGTACGTCTGGCGCAACTCAATGCCATGGTTCCGCGCCGATTTCACCAGGCGTTCGCGCATCCGGTCGTAAAACCGGGCATCGGTCGGATAACGAATGGCCTTCTCCTGAACCGTGCTGTCCACATTGACCCGCTTCAATTCCGTTTTCTTGATGAATCCGGAACGAAGTCCGGTTTTCAGACTTTCTTCCAGCATCTTTTCCGCGCCGCTCTTCGCCAACTTCTTGCGCCAGCGCGACAGGCTCGATTGGTCCGTCGGATAGTCGTGTTCAAAATAAATCCCGCCGCTCAAATATTGCCAGTAAGGATTTTCCAGCCATTCGTCCAAAACCGCTTCGTCGCTCATGCCGCTGGCGTATTTGAGATAATGCAGCGCAACCATCAGCCGAACAGGACACGAAGGACGTCCGTTGTCGGCGCAAAAACATTCCTCCAGTCCGTCTTCAAAGCTCCTCCAGTCGATCGTATCCGCCAACTTCACCATCGCATGATGGGGGGAAACAATATCTCGGAGCAATGGCTTAAACAAATGACTCTGAATCCCTCCGCAACTGCTGCTTTTCGTCATCATTTTGCAAGATTCCTTTCTTCATGAACCGTTCTTCCTGCAATAATATATCATCTCCTATGAAATATTCCCCTTCGTAATCAGTCATTTGAATACTTTTTCAAGACCGACTAATTTATCATGCTTTTCAATGGGAGCAATATATCTGTCCTGCCCGATGACCTCAATTCCTGCCGACAGGATCAAGCCGAGCAGTATTCCGATTGCGATTTTTCTCATGAAGTACCTCTCATTTTTTACGTTTGCATTCTTCGTTTTCATTCCAGGACAGAGGCATCCGAAGGCAAGTTTCCCGTCTTCGGATGCCTTGCTCCGAGAATTACTTCGAATCGGAAGAACAGATTTTTTCGATGTAAGTCCAGCTTTCCTTGGAGATTCCCTTCCGGATTTCGGGCTTGCTGAACAGACTCGAAATCTTGTTTCCGGGAACCTGGACAGCTCCTCCATGCACATACACGACATTCAATACGTCCTTGCCGTGATTGCGACAGATGACCAATGGCGTTTCTGCTTCCACGTTCTCATCCAGCCCGCCGATATAGAAATAGGAATCACTTCCTTTTTCCTTGCAAGCCGGACAGTGCAGCACACTGGCATCTTCAAGGCTCCCGTCTTGGCTTGTTTGACACCGGCACGATGACCAGTCCGTAATACATCTTTTGCAGTAGAAAGCCGCGGGGTATTTCTGGCTTCGAGAGCCTCTTTGTTAGAGACTTTACTCTTCTGTAAGTTTTTATCAAGCACCTTGTATTTATCCAATTGAGCCTGTTTAAGCACATCGGTTTTTCCTTGTTCTTTTAATCGCTCAATTTTTTTTTCCAAAGAAACAATTTTTTTCTGAAGTTCAGCTTTCATCCCGTCATAATAATCGCTCGGAACCATTATTTTGACATTATTGTCGATGTATTTCTGGAAACTCTTTCCGAGCATTTTATCGACAGCATTTTCGGGAGACGAACCCATAAACTTCATTTGGATACTTGCTCCGGAGATGGGATCGCCATTACTACTTATAACAGAAGTAATATCAAAGAGCGGATCATTCATATGGCCGGAGATGTCATCAGTTCGAACGGTAGTAGGCTTTTTTCCCTGAATGACCTCTTCTGCCCGTCGTCGCGCTACTTCTTTTACTTCGGCCGAAAATCCTGCCTGAGATTTTGTTACCCGGTCGTAATTGAGGGCATCGGAATTTCCACGATTGTAGTTCGAAATCTTTTTGAGACTTCGCTTCGAGGTCTGCCCAGTTTCATTATCAACACCGCCATACGCAACAATATGCTCTTTGACGCCGCTTCCATAACGGGAGACAACGTCGCCAGCAGCACCAGCCAACCCTGCATTAATACAAGTTTTACGATCTTTTTGTTTGGTCATTTCAGAATACCTTATGTTTGGTGTGGAATAGTTATTCCCAGCTACTTTTTATACGGTTGACATATCCAGTATAGATCATTATATTTTCTTACTGTTACGACAAAAATATCCATGCAGGATAATGTCTCCTCCACGTTGGATTCGATAAAACCCGATTCATTTTTCGACAACGCAAAAGAAATTCATAACAAAATCCGGGACTTCCGTTGAAAAGATTATTTCTTCCTTTTTCATTTCCGGGCAATCGGCAGCGATTGACTTTTCCTTCCCTCATTCACTTTCTCCAAAGGGGTCAGTTTCAGGATGCGGACGGTTCCTCCGGATGACAGATCGATCCGTTTCAAAAGACTCACGCAATATCCGGTTTTGTCTACGGACGGGAGTGCTTCCGGATGGGCATAACGGGTTCCATCATGTTCGATGAGGTAAAACTCCCTGCTTTGGGGATGGTATCCTGTCAGGGATCGGAATGTCCGGTATTTCTGAAGTCCAAACCAGTCGGACGGATGTCCGTAAACAGGAATATTTTCAGGGAACGGGAACGAAGCAAGTTCCAACACATACTGACGGTAATCCCGGCAGAAACCGTTTTTCCAGAAGAGATACCCGTACTGTGGGAGTTGGGAGCACATAAAGGTAAGAAGAAGGCATGAAATGTTTTTCCAGCGCAGAGTTCCGAAGGATTCGACCGCGAGCATCAGGAATGCCGGATAGCAGAACAACGCATAGTGGAAGTTGCCTCGGCGGA
>MWCA01000014.1 GCA_002069785.1 Lentisphaerae bacterium ADurb.Bin242
AATTGCTGCAAAAGTTTCCGTTGGAATTGCCGACTTTTTGTCTTCTCTTGCTGATTTATTCTTTTCTGTTCAGCCTTCAGCAACAGCCTCCTTTGACATGGAGAATGCTTGACAGCCGAACGGGACAACCCGGATTTGAACGACAACAGTGCGGCGGGTCGCGAATGGACACCCAGGAGGAGTTATGACATGGAGGTAAGTTTACAAAAAGTTGTTCTGACGCAGAAAGAAAGAGAAGAGCTTCACAGCATCTCCCACAATGGACAACGTTCCGCACGCGTGGTTTTGCGAGCATTGATTCTGCTCGGGCTTGACCGGGGCGAATATCAGGATCAGGGAAATCTGTCGGAAAGGGATATCGCTTCCATTCTTCACGTTTCCCCTTGCAGCATCAACAATATCAAGAAACGTTTTGCGGAAGGGGGATTTGAGGCCGCGCTGGAACGGAAATCGCCGCAATCCCGGCCTCTCCGGTTTGATGAAGGATTTCAGGAACAGCTTGCCTCCCTGATCTCCGGCAAAGCGCCCGAAGGCCGGGGCTGGTCGCTCCGTCTCCTGGCGGATAAAATGGTTGAACTGGAACACACCGAAAAAATATCGCATGAAACCGTGCGCCGCCTCCTGAACAAGGCGAACCTCTCCCTCGGACAGTGAGTTTGTAAGTTTGTAAGTTGGGGAGTGGGGGAAGCTAGGGGAGCAATGATATAGTGCTGTCTGTACGATAGTAGATTCGTATCGAAAATGCTTCCTTCGGGATTTTCAGGAGACAGGGAATTCAGTTGGTGGAAATGCTGTCCGGCATCCATAGGCTGGTGATGTCTTTGGCGCGGACCCAGCCTTCCGCGTCGCCGGAACGGATGCGGACCCAGTCCAGACGCCGTTCCACGATCGAAAGCTCTTCGCCCGCCTTCAGCTTCATTTCAATCCGTCCGGACTGAGCCGACGGCAGTGAATAGACCGGCAGGTTCCGGACGGTGACAATCGCAAAGTCCGGGGAGTAGCTGGTCTTTTTCTGCGAAAGGTACGCCGTCCCCGGGAAGACCAGCAGAGCCAACCCGGCCGCCGCGGCGCTTCGCACGAGGATTCGGTTGAATTTCAGGGCGCGGCATCCGAGCGCGACAAAGAGAAGCATCCATCCGCAGCAGAAGAGGAACATCCATTCGTCGGGCCGCATCGAATCCCTCAGATAAGGCGGCAGGTCCGACGGACTGTCGATTTTGTATTTTTCCGGGAGCGCCAGTTTCCGGCGGACCAGATTCAGATTTTCCAGAATGTCCGAATCGCGCGGATTCAGGCGCAGGGCGCGTTCATAGCAGATCAGGGCCTTGGGCAGTTCTCCCATCCGGTAAAGACAGTTGCCCATGTTGTAGAGGATTTTCGCGGACGGCCTGCTCTTTTTGAGCTGGGCGGCATAATATTTCCCGGCCGCGTCGAACTGCCCGGCGTCATACGCATTCATCGCCTCGGCGTCGTTCCGGATCGGGATCTCTTTTTGGAGGGCGATTTCCACGCCCGGAAGGGTCAGGGCGCCCGTCAGCAGCAGAAACAGCCCGACTTTTCCCAGCGCTTTCAGGAGGGAGGCCCGGAACTCCTTCGTGAAACGGCTTTTCATGGAGGGAACCCAGGCGGCCTGCGAGAGTTCGTCCAGCATTTTCGCCAGTTCCGGCGATTTGGGTTCCAGCGCCTTTGCGCATTCATTCAGGTCCGCTCCGGGCGGCAGCCCGAGCGTATCGGAAATATAGGAGGCGATTTCGCCGGAGCATTTGCCCGGAATCTCTTCCGGTTCCATCACGGCGATCCGCGCGAACAGCTCTTTCCGGACTTTTTTCGCCCCGGCGCGGCGCTGGAACATCGGATCGTTTTCCCGGACGGAACGCCGGAAGCGGACCCATTCGGCCGCCAGCCAGAAAAGGAGCCCCAGAAACACGACCGTCCCGCCGGAGAAAAGCATATTGCGCCACAGCGGCATGAACACTTCGCCTCCGTTCAGTTTTTTCAGGTAGAGAACCTCCTCCGGACGGCGTTTGGCCGGCTCCTGTTCCGTGCCGGACGGGGCGGCGGATTCCACCACGTAGGCGGCGTTTTGCGGCAGGACGCTGAAACCTTTTTCAACAACGATTTTCCGGCGGAATCCGGTCACGACATGTTTGCCGGAAACGGGATCGAATGTGGAAACAGGTGGAAGGACGATGTTTTCCGTGTCGCCGGAACTGGTTTCCGTGGGAATCAGAATATACCGGATTTCCGCGCAGGAACGGCTTTTGTCGATCTCGGGCGGATACACCCGGAAACCCTTCAGTTCCAGATTCCGGATGCGAAGGGTGTCCAGGGAGCCGTTCCCCTGGAATGTGATTTTCATCGTGATCGGCTCCCCGACGCGGTAAGGCGGCGGCGAGAGTGTCACATCGGTTTTCCAGAGACCCACCAGTCCCGTATAAAATTCCCCGTTTTCCGGGGGCGGGACCTTGAACGCTTCTATGGTAAGCGGAAGCGTATTCATGTTCCGTGCAATACGCCGGTCGCGGGAGAAGAACGAATCGCCGAAGAAGTCTTCAAACATATCGTTGGACCGGGAGGCGCGGCGGTTGTCGGGAACGATCAGAGCGCTTTCGATCCGGGCGGTGATCGTCATTTTTCCGGCGGAAATCGGGCGGAACGCGGTTTTGAACGAGTAAAGCGTGTATTGACGGCCGTTCTTTTCCACGGACGATTGGGCCGCGCCGGAGAAGTTCGGATTCTCCGGATTGACGTTCTTATAGTCGTGGAAGACGGCGGCGTCCTTCTCCCCAAAGGAAATTTTCGGCCAGGTCAGCTGGGCGCGCGCCCCGGCGAGAAGGTAGACGTTGATCTCCAGGGGAATTTCTTCCCCGACATAATAGCGGGGACGCATTCCGGGGATTTCCGCCTCGGCAAACAGGATCTGATCCAGCGTGAGTTCCGTTTCTTTCCGGTTCGGAGGAGCCGTGCTGCGTTCCCCGGAGGCCGGTTGCGGAGGCCGGTTTTCCTCGGGAACTGTTTGCGGAGGCCGGGGGGCGGGAGCCGTCTGCCGGGGAGCGGGAGCCGGACGGGCAGAGGCGCCCGGCGAACGATACGAAGGCGCCGGCATCGGCGGGGGAACGGGAGCCGCCGGAACGGCGGGGGGAGCGGAAGGCGCGGGCGCTGCGGGTGCTGCGGGCACGGAATAACGGGCTTCTACCGCGGTGAATTCCACCGGTTTGGTTTTTTCCCGGCTGTGCGTCAGATCGAACGGGGGAATCGTATATGTCCCCGGCCGGGTGACGGTGAACGGGATTTGAACCTCATGGATCACAGATTGCCGGTCATTGATGATCTGAATGCTCTGGGACTGGCGGATTCCCCGGCCCCATTCCAGATTCTGGACCGGAGGACGGCGGCTGGTCAGCGGTGCGTTGCGCGTCCCGTCATTGGAACGGATGATCAGATACGCGGTTTCCCCGACGCGGACCGGTTCGGGAGAAATGAAGGTTTCCACTTTCGGCGCGGCGGCCTCCAGCGAACAGAACAGAACCGCCAGAGCCGCGGCGCCCAACGATTTGAAGTGAAACCGGACCCCATTCTTTGTGAACATCGCCGAATCTTTCCTTCCGATATTACCAGTCTTTTTCGACCGGGCGTATTCCATAATTGCGTTTCATCCGTTCTTTCAGTTCCTCTTTCAACTGTTTTTCATCGTTGGCCATGAGATCGAGAAGAGCCTTTGCCTGTTCCTTGTCGATTTCCTTCTCTTCTTCTTTCCTGCCGTTTTGTCCTTCGTTGGACAGCTTGCCGTTTTTCGGAAGTTCCCGGTCCTTGTCGTCCTTCTGATCTTTCTGATCCTTGTCGTCTTTAGGCTGGTCCTTTGGGTCCTTCCGGTCCTGATTGCCAAGCTGTTCCAGGGCTTTTTTCAGATGGTCTTCCGCCTGCCTGTCATTTTTCCGGGCCTGGGCGTCTTTCGCCTTGTCCAGTTCTTCCCCGGCTTTCCGGGCCTGTTCTTCCAGCTTTTCCTGATTCAGGTCTTTGGCCTGCTTTTCGAGTTCGCGAGTGCTTTCGCGGGCTTTTTGCGTCTGATCTTGAGGCTTCTGCTGGTCTTGCTGCTGTTGGCCTTGCTGGTTTTGCGGTTGCTTCTGCTGGTCTTGCTTTTGCTGTTGTTGCTGTCCCTGCTGCTGTTGCTTCTGTTGATCCTTCTGCTGTTGCTGATCCAGGGCTTTTTGGGTATTTTGACGGGCTTCCTGCTGTTTTTTCTTGAGTTCTTCCAGTTTCTTCTTGAAGTCTTCCGCAGACTTGCGGTCGCGAAGGAGGAGCTGCTGATTTTTGCTTACCGGGAGGATGTCCCGTCCGTCCCGCATGGATTCCTTGTAAATGTCTTCGGTGGCGCAAAGCTGCTTGAGAGAGGCGTCGGTCTGCTGAAGGGCCTGGTCAAGCTGCTGCCGGCGGAGCGATTCCTGTGCTTTTTGAAGGAGTTCGCGCGAAGCCTGATGGTTCAGCACCCCGAGGTTCTGGCACGACCGGGAACGGACTTCCGTTTCCGCTCCGGATGCGGAAATGGCCTGTTCATACAGGGCAGTTGCCTTTGCCGGGTCTTTTTCCCCGGTCTGGGCTTTCAGCCCTTCATTGTAAAGGACGACGGGAGAAAGTTTCTGCGCTTTTTCCGGGACCGCTCTGGTTTCCTGTCCGGCGGGGGAAACGGATTCGGAAGGCGCGGCCTGTTCCTGCGCGGAGAGCCCGGCGCCGCCGAGAAGGGCGGAAATCAGAAGAATGGTCTTGACGGAGGCGGATTTTCCGGACCGCTTTTCCGGAAGGGCGAACCAGAGGCAGAGAAGGAAGAACGCGGCGAGAAGCGGGTAGACCGGGCGTTCGATGGGACGGGTCTGCTTGCCGCTGTCCATCTCCCGGACGTCCAGTTTTTTGATGCGGGCCTCGACCTCGGCGATTCCCGGATGGGTGGTGGTGGAACGCACATAGATTCCTCCCGTTTTCCGGGCGAGAAGCGAAAGCTGTTTTTCATTGAGGGGAGCGTTGACGATGTTGCCGCTGCTGTCTTTCAGCGTATGAATGTTTCCATCGGCGTCCGGAACCTGAATGATGGAGGGCTGGGAGGGGTCGCCCACGCCGAGGATGAAAAGCGGGATTTTGAGGCGGATGATTTCCTCCAGCGCCTTGCCGCTGTCCCCGGTGAGCTCATCGCCGTCGGTGATCAGGAGGATGGCGCGGAAAGACGTCTCGGCCGCGCGGAATCCGCGGACGGCTTCGCCGAGGGCTTTTTCCAGGTTGGTGCCGCCGACGGGAATGGAGTCGGTGGCAAGCTCGCTGACCGTCTGGAGGAAGCTGGTTTTGTCGATGGTCAGCGGACATTCGAGGAAGGCGTGTCCGGCGAAGGCGATCAGCCCGAAACGGTCTCCCGGGTTGTTTTCTGCAAGCTGCCGGACGAGCCATTTGGCATGTTCGAGGCGCGAAGGACGGACGTCTTGCGAAAGCATGCTCTTCGAGGTGTCAAAAACGACCATCAGGTCGCGTCCGTGTCCGGTGTACGGCAGAATGCTCACGCCCCACGACGGACGCGCCGCGGCGACGAAAAGCAGAAACAGGACCGCGGTCAGGATCACGCCCCGCCAGAACCGGAGGCTTGCCGAGACGGAAACATATCGCGGATCATCCGAACGTTTCCCGAAAAAGAGTTTCAGGACGGCTGTCCGTTTGAACCATGCGTAGTAAAAAAGAAACCATATCAGCGGAAGAACCCATACAAGATTCCATAAGATTTCCCCTTCCAGCAAAGTCATCGCACGATTCTCCTCCCCTGTAAAGTCTCTCTTCCGCCGACGCAATGCGTGCTGAAAAACAATCGGCAATATATGCGGTTATAGACAAAACACCGGGGGAAAAGTTCCCTTTCCGGATAAAAAAATTCCGATCCATGCGAAACGGGCGTGCGGCGGGCGTCGCCGCCGCGCGGGAACGGACGTGCGGAAACGCCGAAGCGCTTTTTGGAAAAAACCGCGAAAAGTCCTTGCAATCAGGCAATAATCGGCGTAAATTACCGTTTTGAAGTAAAGAGAACCATTCAGGTGATTGGGATTATGGCAGAGAAGCGTGTTGTTTTGAGTGGAGACGAGGCGGTCGCGGAAGCGGCTCTCGCCTGCGGCGTGATGCTTGGAACCGGGTATCCGGGAACGCCTTCGACGGAGATTCTGGAACATTTTTCCGCCATCGGCGGGAAGGCGCAGTGGTCGCCCAATGAAAAAGTGGCGCTGGAAGTGGGAATCGGCGTGGCCTTTGCGGGGGCGAGGTCGCTGGTCACCATGAAGCACGTCGGACTCAATGTTGCGGCCGATCCGCTGTTCACGCTCACCTATACCGGCGTCGAGGGCGGGCTGGTCGTGGTTTCCGCCGACGATCCGGGAATGGCCTCCAGCCAGAACGAACAGGACAACCGCCTGTATGCCGCCGCCGCTCACCTGCCCGTGTTCGAGCCGTCGGACAGCCGGGAGGCATACGATTTCACCCTCCGCGCCTTTGCGCTTTCCGAAGAATTTCATACGCCCGTTCTGCTGCGCATGACCACCCGGGTCTGCCACTCGCGTTCCCCGGTGACTCTCCGGGAAGAAAAAGAAACACCCGTCTCGAAGCCGTATCGCAAGAACATTCAGGAGCGGGTGATGGTTCCGGCCTTTGCAAAGAAGGCCCATGTGACGCTGTTCCGCAAGATGGAAGCCCTGGCGCGGTGGAACGAAAAATCCGACCTGAATCAGACGTTCGGGCCCGAAACCGCCGAACGGGGGATCATCACTTCCGGCGCGGCGTTCCAGCACTCCATGGAGGCGGCGCCCGGCGCCCGCATCCTGAAGCTGGGAATGACCTGGCCGCTCCCGTTCGAGGCCATTGCGAAGTTCGTTGCCGGCAGCAAGCGCACGGTCGTGGTCGAGGAAGGTGAAAAGTTTCTGGCCGGGAAGATTCTCGAGCATGGAATTCCTGTGGAACCCAAGGCGGACGCCTTCCTTTTCGGCGAACTGGACGTTGCCAGGGTCAAAAAGCTTCTGGCGCGCGATGAAAGTCCCGAACCGGCGGCGAAGCCGGGGCGTCCTCCGCAGCTTTGTCCGGGATGTCCCCATCGGAAGGTTTTTGAAACCCTGCGCGATCTCGGCTGCATCGTTTCCGGAGACATCGGCTGCTACACGCTGGGCGTGATGCCTCCCTTCGATGCCATCGACAGCTGCGTCTGCATGGGGGCAAGCATCGGCGCCGGGCTGGGACTCCGTCACGGTCTGGCCGAAGCGGAAGCGCGCAAGGTGGTCAGCGTCATCGGCGACAGCACGTTCGTCCACAGCGGGCTCACCGGGATCGTCGAGATGGTCTACAACAAGCCCGCCACAGGGCACCTGGTCCTGATCCTGGACAACGCCACCACCGCCATGACCGGGTTGCAGGAGAACCCCGCCACCGGACGTCATCTGGATATGAGCGAAACCACCCCGCTGAATCTGGCGGCGGTCTGCAAGGCGATCGGCGCGGACTCTGTGGATGTGATCGATCCGACCGCCGACAACCCCGGATTCGTCGCGCTCGTGAAGGAACGTCTGGCCTCCAGCGACGCCAGCGTGATCATTGCGCGCCGCCCGTGCATCCTTCAGGTGAAAAAACTGGCGAAAACCAAAAAACAGTGAGGCAGAGTTTCCATGAATGAACCGGTTACCAACGTCCTTTTCGCCGGAATCGGTGGACAGGGCATCATCAAGGCCTCGGACATGCTCACGGAAGCCGCTTTCCGGATGGGCTGCGACGTGAAGAAAAGCGAACTCCACGGAATGAGCCAGCGGGGCGGCTCGGTCTCCAGCGACGTCCGGTTCGGGAAAAAGGTGTACAGCCCGATGATTCCCCGCGGCGAAGCCGACTACCTGATCGCCGTTTCCGAAGACCAGATCGAAGTCTGCGCGGGAACCCTCCGGAAAAACGCCGTCATCATCCGTCCGTCCGACATCGATCCGGCCGACGCTTCTTCCAGGATGCTGAACATCGCCATGCTCGGCCGGCTCAACCGGCACCTGAAATTCCCGGAAACTCTCTGGGTGGAGATCATCCGGGAATCCTTCCCGGCGGAAATCGCCGAAGAAAACATTGCCGCTTTCCGGCGCGCGGCCGGCGGCAAGGAGTAAATCATCATGCAGCAGCCCCTTTTCAACCCGGTCAGTTCCACCGATTATCTCCCGGCGCCGAAGCTCCGCGAACTTCAGACGGAGCGTTTCGCCCGGATCATCCGCAGAGCTTACGAAAACGTTCCTTTTTTCCGGAAACGCATGGACGACCGGAATCGGACGCCCGATTCCTTCCGGAGCCTGGAGGACGTCGCCCTCCTGCCGTTCACCGTCAAGGCGGACCTCCGGGAGACCTATCCGTTCGGCCTGTTTGCGAGCCCGCTCAAGGAGATCGTGCGCCTCCACGCGTCCAGCGGAACGACGGGCAAGCCCATCGTGGTGGCCTATACGAAGGGGGACCTCGCGGTCTGGGAGGAGGCCATGATGCGGACCCTTGCGGCGGCCGGCGTCAGCAGCGGCGACATCGTCCAGAACTCCTTCGGCTACGGACTTTTCACCGGCGGCCTGGGCGCCCACTACGGCGCCGAGGGGCTCGGCGCCACCGTGATTCCCGCGTCCGGCGGCAACACGGAACGGCAGATCATGCTGATGAAGGATTTCGGCGTGACTGTGATCTGCTGCACTCCCAGCTACTTTGTCCACCTGATCGAAGAAGCCGGAAAAATGGGCGTGGACCTTCGCAAGCTTCCGCTCCGCATCGGCATTTTCGGCGCGGAGCCGTGGACTTTTGAAATGCGCCGTCACATCGAGGAAGCCGCCGGAATCAAGGCGTTCGACATCTACGGTCTTTCCGAGATCACGGGGCCCGGCGTCGGCGCCGAATGCGAATGCCAGTGCGGGCTCCATATCTTCGAGGACCACTTCTATCCGGAGATCATCGATCCCGACACGCTGGAAGTCCTGCCCGACGGCAAGGAAGGCGAGCTGGTGCTTTCCACTCTTTCCAAAATGGCCATGCCGATGCTCCGCTACCGCACGCGGGACCTGACCTCCATCCTCACGGAAAAGTGTGCCTGCGGACGCACGATCCGCCGGATTTCCAAAATTTCGCACCGCAGCGACGACATGTTCATCATCCGCGGCGTGAACGTCTTCCCGTCCCAGATCGAAACCGCGATCCTGAACGAGGAGAAGCATCTGCCCCATTACCAGATCATCCTGACGCGGAGCCACGGACTCGACAACATCGAAGTCGATATCGAAGTCACGCCCGAGATGTTCAGCGACAAGGTCAGCGCCATGGAAGAATTGACGCAGCGTTTCTCCCATGCCATCGAAAGGGTCATCAGCCTCCGCGTCCTGGTGAAAATGCTGCCGCCCAATTCCGTTCCCCGCAGCGAAGGCAAAGCCAGGCGCGTCATAGACAAACGCAACCTCTAATTCAGGAGAAACATCATGAAAAAGCTCAATCAGCTGTCCATTTTCATCGAAAACAAACCCGGTTCCCTGAAGAACGTCTGCCGTCTGCTGGCCGACAACAACATCGACATCTCCACGCTTTCCCTGGCCGACACCAAGGACTTCGGTATTCTCCGCCTGATCGTCAAGGAGTGGGAGAAGGCCCGGGACATCCTGAGCGCGAACGGAGTGGCCGTCACGGTGACCAGCGTTGTGGCGCTGGAGGTGGAGAACCGCCCCGGCGGATTATGCCAGATTCTCGACACCCTGGACAAGTATTCCATCAATGTCGAATATCTCTATGCTTTCGTTTCCCCGATCAACGGACGCGCCGTCATCATCCTGCGTTTCGATGCCCCGGATGTGGCGGCGGAACGGCTGAAATCGGACCGGGCGGTCCGTTTCATCGGGGAGGATGATATTTTCCGCAGGAAGTGACTCTTTCTTCCGGGAAAGGGTTGTAAAAATCCTGAAATATGCTACTTTGCTTTATGAATGGAATCAAAACGGGATCGAATGCGAAAATGAGAAAACATGCAATGATCTTCACGCTGCTTGTGGCGTTGTTCGCGTTCTTCTATCCGCAGCAGGAAGCCCGGGCAATGGACCCGGTGACGATCGCCATTCTTGCGCCGATCGCCATCCAGGTGGCGAAAACCATGATGCCCTACGTCATCAAGGGTCTGGTCAACATGGGAAAAATGGGAGTCAAGATGGGAAAGGAAATGCTCAATATCCTGCGGCTGCCTCTGGGAGTGGTCCAGACGTTCATTCTCTTTCCGTTCGGCACCTGTTTTTCCAGCGGTATCCGCAATATGGGACAGGGCTTCATCGCACCCTTTAAAGTGGCTTTCTATGCCGCTATGCTGCCGATTTCCGCGTTTGGAATCGGCGTATAGCGCCTTTACGCCCGTACTGTGTACAGACTATGCCTAGATTACGTAAAAATTTATTTATGGAAACCCTCCTCGGGGAATGGTACGGCGGGGAAAGGGGAAAGGCGGAAATGATCCGCTACACCCCGGAACCGGTTCCGCTTTCCGATGCCGTGGGGCATGTCGCATCGCGGGTTCTTCCTCCGTGGGAATGGAAACTGGCGCGGGCGAAGGAGTCCTGGGAAAACATTGCGGGGAAGGAAACCGCACGCCGCTGCCGGATCGCCCGTCTGAACGAAGGCGTCCTGTACGTGGAGGTGTTTCATCCCGCTTACCGGATCGCGCTGGATACGCCGAAAATCAAAAACGAGCTGCTGGAGAAAATACAGGCGGTCCTCGGAAAAACCGATTGCCGGGAAATCAAATTCATTGCGGGCGGGGGCGCGCCGCGCTGAACCGTTCCGTTTTCCGGATGCCCTTCTTCTCTCCGCTCCCTGCCGGGCCTTCTTCCGGAGAAGTTATTCCCGGTCCAGGGAATCGAAGAATTCCTTGACAGGATAAATCTTCCTGACCGCTTCGATGTTGCAGCCCACCATGTAGAGGCCGTTATCGGTGTCGCCGCGCCAGGTGGCGAGAAGCGCCTTGGCGATGCAGAAGAGCGATTTGGCCGGATTACAGGAGCGCAGACAACGGTACGGACAGGTGAATTTTTCCCGTTCGCCGGTCAGAACTCTCTGCACCAGAGGGGATTTCAGAACACGGACCGGCAGCCCTACCGGGCTTTTGATCACGACCACATCTTCCGCCTTGGCGTCCACGAAAACCTGTTTGCTTCTGCGGTCGATCCCGGCTTCCTCGGTGGTGATGAAGTAGGTTCCGATCTGGACGCCGTCATATCCCATCCGGAGGAACCGTTCGATGTCCGCGCGGCAGGCCACTTCCTCCGCCGCGATCATGGGAAGCCCTTCCAGATTGTAGCGGGCGATTACGTCCTGAATCTCCTTCCGCAGGATCTCCATCGAGCAGGTTTCCGGATGCTCGATCATTTCCATCGTGAAGCCGAGGTG
Organism: Lentisphaerae bacterium ADurb.Bin242; assembly: GCA_002069785.1. Taxonomy (GTDB): domain Bacteria; phylum Verrucomicrobiota; class Lentisphaeria; order Victivallales; family UBA1829; genus SIG94. The sequence continues at coordinate 11,431 of MWCA01000014.1, forward strand.
TCCGCCGCATTTGGGTCCTTCCACGATGACCGCGTCGGGCTTGCGGTTGTATTTCCGCAGCCAGGTTTTGACCACCACTTCAAAGGCGCGTCCGCTGGAAATGACCGGAATCAGCGCAATGTCGGCGTCGCCCACGTATTCGGGCAGGGGAAGAGGCAGTCCGGCGCCGGAAATAATGAAGTCCACTCCTCCGGCCACCGCCGTGCGGATGATCTCCTCGTAGTTGGAAAGGGCCACCATCACGTTGACGCCGAGGGGTTTTTTTCCTCCGCAGAGTTCGCGCGCCTTTTTCAGTTCGAGGGCGAAGTTCTCGTTGCATTCTTCCACAAAACGGATTTTCCCGCGTTCCACGTCTCCGATCCCGACGCTTGCGATGGTTCCGAATCCACCGCAGTTGACGACCGCCGAAGAAAGTTCGGCCATTCCGATGCGGACTCCCATTCCGGCTTGAATTACAGGATACTTCGTTTCCAGATTTCTTATTTTCAGCGCTGGCAGTTTCATAGATTTATTCATGAGGTTATGTTTCAGAATTTACAACGAGGCCCATCCACGTAATAAAACTGAATACGTGAATCAAATAACAATAGCATAAATCGTCGATTTTTCAAGCTGTTAAAGGCATTTTTCAGATAAAAGAATCAAGAAAGGGATCGTGTCAGTACAGTTTCACATGAGAAGTGATGCAAGTTGCTGACCTGCAGCGGTTCAATGCGCAGTCGGCCGCCGGGAAAAAGAACATGAGGCATGCCGACGCCCCAAACTCCGCGGCAGGGGAGAGTCCCCTGAACTTCGGCAAACAAGTTTCCCGCCTTCCAAGATTCCGGCTGATGCAATACTTTTCAGAGTGGGAGAAAAAGAAGAGGCTTAAAGAAACGATGAAATGAATGACAGAAAAATCCGTTATTTGATTTCTGTGAAATTCAAACCGTAGAGATTGAAAACGCCTTCCATGAGGAGAGTCAACCCATGTTCACCGGCTGGAAGTTCCACCTCAATGGACTGTCTGGCAATCGCTCCCCAATCTTTGCCGCTCGGCTGGAATGCGAATTCCCCCAGCTTGTTTTTATCCAGGAACAGCACCACTTTGTGGTCCCGGATGCGGTATACGGGTGTAACGTATGTCAGAGTTGCTTTATATCTGCCTGCCTTTGCGATGTTCACGGTATATTTGATCCATTCTCCGAGGTAGATGTGAACAATCGTTTTTTCATCACAGTCGACTCCCTCCTTGGGGCGCCAGCCTGTTTTGTATGTGTTCTGTGGGGTGTTGTCGAAATAAGCGGTTCCGGCCGGGCCTTCGTCATAACGCCCCAGAATCAGATTGCCGGGGATGGACTGCGTCTTGCCGCCGTACGGCCTGCTGCCGGGGTTCTGTTGAATGACAAGAAACGGATCGGTTGTGCCAACATTGCCGAGTTCATCCTGGGCCGCGATCATGAAAACATGAATTTTGCCTTCCGGAGAGAGTGGGTCTCCGGAACGGCCCGGCGCACAATAAAGAGAATTCTTATAATGCTGTGAATCGATAGCCCAATCGAAACGAGCGGGCAATTCTTTCTTGTAGTCGAGCATGAATCCGCTGTCGAAGAAATAGATGGTTCTGACTTTGGATTCAGTTGTTGGGGACGGGTGGACATCGGCGGCAAACGAAAAGTTTTCCCCGGGGCCAACAATCGCATTCTTCGGAGTGGAGGTCCACTTCAGCACCGGTCCCTTTTCCGCGTTCGGATCCGCATACACGCGGACATAATCGATGGTGAATGTATCCGGCAATTTCGGTTTCGGATTCAGGTCATCGATTTTTTTGTAACTGTTGCAGCCGCCGATTCGGAATGGGTTCGGCATGGGCGTGAAGACATGATGGAAAGCGTCGAATGTTACGGAATTGTAGGGGCTGTGAGATGCGTTGCTGCGGATAATTTTGCCGTTCAGATAATAGGAAATTTCGAACGGAGTCCATTTACAGCCGATAACGTAAAAGTCATCAATAACGCCGGGAAGAGTACTGTTGTAGTTCCATCCTTTGTAATTTCCGGAATTTACGGCATGAAGGTTGTAGTCCAGCATCATCAGGTTTTTGCCGTCCGGCATTTTTTTCCGGGTGAAGTAGTCCTCGAAGATATCGATTTCCGCTCCGGAAAGGAAAGTATTTCCCATTCCGGGTGCATTGATCCAGAACGCCCCCCACCAGCCGGGTTCGCGCGAGAACTTCACACGGGTTTCGAAATAGCCGTAACGGAACATGGACCGACTGAGAAGACAGAAAGTTTCCAGTCTGCCGTCTTGTGTTGGCTCCGCCCGGATAATTAATTTGCCGTCCTTGAATTCGGAAGCGTTTTTGTAATTGTCGAGGCCGGTGTCCGTAACCCTCCATTTGTTCAAATCCAGATCGGGACCGTCGAATTCATCGTTGAAAACCATTTTCCATCCGGACTGGACCGGATCGAAAGTGTTTTGAATGTCAATTTTGAACGGGATGTTTTGTTTGTTGACTCCTGCGAGTGTTGCATATCCTGCGGAATAATCATCTATAACCAGTTCAGCTGTTTCCCCGGACAAGGATTTGAAGACAATTTCCGCCTGAATTGTGTCCTCATCCGTTATGCTGTTTTTTTTCTGTCCCATTCCGAGAAAACATCCGGCATCGTCGGTGAAGATGTAACTCCGACTTGAAGAGAGGCTTTTGACCAGAACATAATACCGTTTCCCATTGAACCCGCAGAGAATGTCGGCTGGGAGGTGTTGGTATGGGATTCGTTCCAGGCGGATTTCCTTTCCATCATCCACAATGGTCACATTGATCCAGGGCGAAGTTTTCAAGGTTCGAAAAACAATTTTCCCTTCTCCTTGCCCGGTTTTTCTTGCAAACCGGAAAATAAGTTCCGAATCGGAACGCTGTTTCCTTCCGAAACTTTGAAGCCGGAGTCCGAGCACACGGTATTCTCCGTTTTCACAGGCATTGCGTTTTGCCATGGAGAAAGAATGCTTTTCAAAAACGGGGATTTCCCGGTCGGTGATGTAAACTCCTTGGGTGGAATCGATCAGAATGCCGGGAATCGAATGCGCCCGGATGAGTTCAGGATTGCCGATCCGATTTTTCTGTTGTTCGAAGTCATCGGAAACAATCACATCCCCGGACTTCAGAATCATTCCTTCAAGTCGAAGATCGGAGGGACTTCCCACCAGCAGTTTGGATTGATGGTTTCCGGTCACATATTTGACGGCGAAAATATTCCGTCCTTTCCGGAGGCGGACGGTTTTCAGTTCGTTGGTAATCGAAAAAGGGAAAACACCTCCGGTTTCCGAAGTATCGATGATTTTTTCACCGTTCAGGAACCATGTCATATACCAGTCGCCGCCCGCGCCGAGGGTAAATTCACAGTCGTAAGGGACCTCTTTTTCGGCAAACAGCCACGCGCACTGGAACGGTTTCTGCTTTCCGAAAAGAGGCAGCAGATCGATTTCCGTTTTTTTTCCCGCAACGATTCTCCCCGCAACGCCGCCGAACTTTTCCGGGATGGAAAGCAAATCTTTTTTCTCCGGAACGAAATCACGTGCAACCGGCAGAAAAACTTTCCATTTTTCGGGCATCGAAACATTGCCCCGGATGTTTCCCGAAATACATTCGACCTTCAGGTCGGTGATCTCGGCATCGCCTCCATGCCGGACGAAAAACGCAAGACATACGGTTTCCGTCGGTCCCGCCGTTCCGTCCACGACCGGCAGTTCCAGGGAGTGTTCATCCCATTTTTCGTTCAATTTCAGCAGGTTGGGTTTGAATGGCGTGCCTGTGTAAGGATTCCATTCTCCCTTGTCGGTATAAAAATGGAGGGAAATCATCAGGTAGTTTTTCCCGCGCGACTTGAAGGAAATCATCAGGGTGTCGCCGGACTTGGCCGGGATTTTATTTGAATAGATTGCTCCTCCGTTTTTGGACGTGTCGAAGATCCGCAGAATGTTTTTCCCGGTTTCCGGGTCCTTTTTGACTTCCGTTTTCGGATATGGTTTGAAGTAAGGCGTGGCATGATTCTGCCATTTTTCAGGAAGAGCCGCTCCTTCTTTCGCTTCGAACTGACCGTTGATGTCCACCTCGGCGGCATTTCCGATCCCGAACAGGACCAGGCATGAAAGGATAAAAAATTTTCCCATAGTTTGCTCCGTTTTCATTGTTCCTTTTAAAAAAAATCGTTTCTATTGAACTGTCAGCGATAGCTGCCGTAACCGGAAAATACATCCGCGTCCCCGTTTTTGGCACGAATCTCGAAAATATCGCGATACGCCCTGTTTCCGACATGCCCGTCCAGAAAAGCGAAATTGGAAGTCATGTTGTGCCGTTTATACGCCAGGAATGTAAAATACCTGTCCATGTTGTAAATCCGGTACCAGCCGTTGTTGTCCAGACCGCGGTCACTGGAGTAAGTATACGTTGTTCCGCTCTGGGTTGCATCCGCGATGATACCTGCTTCGGAAGTGTGCCGGTAACTGGAATATTTCTTCGGACTTTTGGAGTCGTCGCCGCCGGCGAAGAACCAGAACATTCCGTAGTGGATGTAATAAAAGGAGGACATGGTGATCGTCTGCGTCTGGGAGGGACAGAAAAACGTGCCCCTTTTTATGGTCTGGTTGACCGCGGTGCTTGAAAGATTGTATCCGACGTAGGGGGCGATGAAGTAAGACCACGGATAATATGCCAGACTGGCGTTTCCTGTTGGAACGTTCAGGCCGCGCATGCCGTTGGAAAGACACGGCACAAGAAAATCCTCGTAATCCCCGGCATACAGAATCAGGCCGCTTCCCAGCTGCTTGACATTGCCAGCACATGCGATTCTCCGGGCGGTCTGCCGGGCTTTGTTCAAAGCAGGCAGCAGAATCGACGCCAGAATTGCGATGATCGAAATCACAACCAGTAATTCTATCAGTGTAAATGTTTTCCAACTTTTGGGACCGGGCTGCATGCGAACAGACATATTCAACCTCCTTTTCTGGATTGCTTTTCTGTTTGGGAAGCGGGCCCCCTGATGACCGTGGGCCCGACAGTTTCGCTGTTGATTTGACAGGCAAACGCGTAACAATTTTCCTTGTTGGGGGAGAGAGACGTTTTCCCATGGATGAGGTAATCGACAGCGCTTTCGATAACTTCGGAATGCGGTTCCTGAATCCCGCGAATCCGGAACTGGATGCTCCGTCTGCCGGGTGGATTGTCAAGGTTGACAACCACATATTCGTTGCTGTGAGGAATCGCGCTTTCAAATGTCATCAGAGAAAAATCTTCCGGAACGCGAAACCCGTAGTTGTAAATCATATATGTGGCGGAAAACATGACGCCCGGAGAAAAACAGAGAAACGCCGTCGGACGCTCTTTTTCCGGAAGCTGAAGGATCGGAAGGATGCCTTCTTCCGTATCATTTCCGCAATAAATCAGCTTCTCATTCAGGGGAAGGCCCAGTTCACGAATGGCGCTGACATAACCGTTGTGCCGCTCCCTGACACATTCCGACGCGTAAGCATTATGTTTCTGGCAAAGGAAACTGATTCTTCGGTGTCCGATGGAATAGAGGTAATTCGCCGCATCGGAAATCGCTTTGAAGTTGTCGGTAATGAAAGCGGGGAAATGCCCGTATCCTTTTTCGTATATGAATACAAGTTTCAGATGATGCCGATTGGCAAAAACCGCAATTTGTTTGCGTTTCTCCGGGTTCATGCTTACCGATATGATGTAATGAAGCTGGTTGCGGAGGATCTCGCCGAAAGTGTAGTCGAGATCGACATCGGAATACAGTTTGAGTCCGAACCCGTGTTTGGTCACGGATTCGAGAAGATCGGACAGAATCTGTGCGGTCTGTTCCCGGCTGAAGTCATTGATGAAGGTGATATTCTGATTCCTCCCGGTCCGCATGGCGCTGGCGATCAGATTGGAGCGATACCCCATTTCATGGGCAACCTTGCGGATGCGTTCGCGTGTTTCTTGACGGAGACGCTGGGCATAAGCATCATTTTTCAACGCATGTGAAACCGTGCTGTCGTTTACACCGGTCGCCTTCGCGATATCTTTGAGAGTCACTGCCATATTTTCACTCTTAATGCAATCGTCGGCATAACTTTGCCTTTATCCGATTGTTGGTTTCTTTTTCCGGAAATTTCAAATTCATTAAAACAGGTAATGCAATCGTCGGCATAACTGTAAAGTAACGCCGATTCCGGTTTTTGCAAATGAAAGCCTGATATTTTTTCGGATTTTTTCTTTTAATACATTCAGCAGAAAGTTCGAATCGGAAATGAAAAGGAGGGCGCCGGCTTATTCTTTCACACTGCGGAAAACAGTGATATTTCCGTTGGAAGGCTTATTTTTTTCGGTGTTTTTCTGGAGACATTTCCGGTAATAGTCATACAGAACCATCTGGCTCCGTGTGGATTCGTATTCTCCCATGTCCGTGGTTTTCGAATACTGGTTGACTCCCACGACGACACGTCCCTTCCGGCGGTCCGCCAGTGCGGTTTTGAGGATGAAGTCAAGCTCTTCGCGGAGGACCGGGGAGTCCACCGGGAACAGGGTCTCGATCCTCCGCCGGAGATTCCGCGGCATGAGGTCCGCGCTTCCGAGGTAGTATTCGGGGGACCCGTTGTTGGCGAAGTAGTAGATCCGGGCATGTTCGAGGAACCGGTCGAGGATGCTCACGATGTGGATGTTGGCGGCGGCTTCCGGCGCAAGGGAATAGGGCGTAAGCCCGCAGGTTCCCCGCACGATCAGGTCGATCTTGACGTGTTTTTCAGCGGCGCGGTAAAGGTGTTCGATCACTTCATAATCGATCAGGGCGTTGATCTTCAGGATGATGTGCCCGGGGTTTTCCCGGGTCGATACGCTGGCTTCCCGGTCGATCAGGAAAAGAATCTTTTCCAGCAGATTGAAGGGGGCGACGATCAGCTTGTTCCAGTCCGGCGGCGAGGAGAAGCCGGTGATGACGTTGAAAAGGGCGGAGACGTCGCGCGCCAGGAGAGGATTGTCGCTGAAATACCCGATGTCGGTGTAAAGGCGGGCGGTTTTGTCGTTGTAGTTGCCGGTGCTGAGGTGGACGTAGCGGTGGATGCCGTCTTCCTCCCGGCGGATGACCATCAGGGCCTTGCAGTGAACCTTGAGCCCGGCGATACCGTAGACGACATGCGCCCCGGCTTCGGCCAGCTCCCGCGCCCAGAGGATGTTGTTTTCCTCGTCAAAGCGGGCCTTGAGCTCGATCAGCACTGAAACCTGTTTGCCGTTGCGCGCCGCGCGGACCAGCGCATGGACCACCGGCGAACCGCCGCTGACCCGGTACAGGGTCTGCTTGATCGCCAGCACCGCCGGATCGTCCGCCGCCTGTTCCAGCAGTTTGATTACCGGATCGAACGACTGGTAGGGCGGGTGAATGAGGAACGGGCCGTTTTCCCGGATGGTCTGGAAAAGGTCCCTGGCATTGGACAGATACGGCGACGGCAGCGGCGGCAGCGGCGGATTCCGGAGCGCCGGAAAGCTTTGCAGAGAGGCAAGCGCAAACATGGATTTGAGATTCAGAATCCCCTTGATGTTCTGCACCATGGCTGTTTTCGGCGTGATCCGGAGTTTGGAAAGGAGCCATTTTCTCGACTTGGCGGACATCCCCGCCGCGATTTCAAGACGGACCACGCTGCGTTTGGTCTTTTTGCGCAGGGCGATCTGAAGTTCGGTCATGAGGTCGGCGATGGATTCCTCGTCGATGGAAAGGTCCATGTCGCGCGTGACCCGGAAAAGGGAGCATTCGCGGATTTCCGCACCGGAAAACAGCATGTCCAGATGATTGCGGATGAGCTCTTCGGCCGGGATGTAGACCAGCCCGTTTTCGGAGCTTTCCAGCTGGATGAAGCGCGGAATGACCGGAGGGACTTCCAGCAATGCGAATTTCTCGGGAGAGGCTTTGGCCGGGACGAGGCGGATCAGCATTTCCAGCCCGAGGTTCGGCACCAGCGGGAAAGGGTGGGACTGATCGACACCGATGGGCGTCAGAACCGGGAAGACTTCCGAGCTCATGATTCGGGTCGCAACGCTTTTCTGCGAGGAAGTCAGGCGTTCCCACGAGGAGATGAAGATGGAATTCCGCTCCAGTTCCGGCAGGATTTCCCGGTTCAGATATTTATATTGTTTTTCCACCAGAAGACGGATCTTATGCTCCAGTTCAACCATCAGGGCGCGCGGCTCGTACCCGTAGTTTTTGTAGATCAGATGGAAGTTTTTGTCGAGCTGGCTGGAGATGCCGGCGACCCGGACCATGCAGAATTCATCCAGGTTGCTGCTGAAGATCGCGATGAAATTCAGGCGTTCCAGAAGAGGGTTTCCCTTATCCGCGGCCTCGTCCAGGACCCGGGAATTGAATTCGAGCCAGCTGATGTCGCGGTTGATGAATTGATCGATGGGTTCGCGCATGTTGTGGGATCTGCCTCCGTCAGGAAAAAACGATTTTACAGGCATAGACGCTGCGGAAATAATCGGTGTCGATTTCCGCCATGGACTCGGGGAAATAAGAAATTTCGTCGCCCAGCTTGATGGTCACGCGGGACGCCTCGAGCTTGACGGTCATGTTTTCGGGGACCGACGACATGGCGGCCAGCGCACATGCGATCCGCAGAATCGCCGCCAGCTTGTTGACCAGGCTCCGTTCCTCGCCGGAAAGGGCGGCGTATTCCGGATGCAGGATCTTGGGCGGCGACTTCCGGTGGTAGCGCGCGACCAGCGCCGCGATTTTCCGCGCCTCCAGGGAGATTCCGGGGATCTCGGTATTCTGAATGATGTAGTACGAATGCTTGTGATAGGCCTGGTTGTTGATGAACAATCCGCATTTGTGAAGGCGCGCGGCGATGCGGAGGATCAACAGGTCGGAATGCCCGAGTCCGTGCAGTTTTTCGAGTTTCCTGAACAGTTCGTTGGCGAAACGGGTGGTCCGGTCGCAATATTCGTTCGCACAGCGGTAGCGGGTGGCGGTCCGCATGATCAGCGAATGGAGCTGTTCCTCGAACCGGTCTTTCTCCCCGAAGATCTCGTTGATGAAATCGCGCAGGAGCAGGTATTTGGTGGAAGCCATAGGGATGATGATGGTGCCGGCATCGGTCAGGCGGAGCAGGTTGTCGAGGATCATGCAGCACGGCTGGGCCATTTCGGCGAGGTCCGGGGTGAGCCCGTATTTCTCGCTGATCTCTTCATAGGTGAAGTCGGAGATTTCCGTGCGCAGCAGAAAGAATTTGTCGCGGGTGATGCTGGTGGCCGCGCTCGGCGGATTTTTATCCCGGATGAGCTTCAGGAGGGCGCGGGCGGAGGTGCCCATGGCGATGATGCTTTCCGCTTTCAGGTTTTCGGAAATGGAACGCAGTTCGCTGAACGCGCTGTCGATCATCATGGAGGTGTAATAGTTCATGGCGGAGGCGGAATAGGTGCCGTGGAGCTGTTCGATGGCGCGGAGGGTTCCGACTTTGAGCGTTTCCGTGAAACAGAGGTTTCCGCAGTCGTAGGCGCTGACCTGGCATGCGCCCGTGCCGATGTCGGCGATCAGGACCGGGAGCGTGTGGAATCCATATTGGGCGGGGATTTCGTCCATGACCGCGGTATAGTCCAGCCGGGCTTCGTCGGTGCCGGCGAAAATCTTGACTTCGATGCCGGTGGCGTGGCGGACCCGTTCGATGAAGATTTCCGCGTTTTCGGCTTCGCGCACGGCGCTGGTGGCGATGGCCCTGTAATGGGTCACGCCGTATTCGTCCATCTTCTGGCGGAAGTTGAACAAGATGCCGCAGAGAATCTGGATGGACTCGTCGCTGATCTCTCCGTTCCGGAACACGTTCGAACCGAGCGGGACCGGTTTTTCGAGCTCCTCCAGGGGGACGAACGTGCGGTCGGCGCCGTTGACTTCCGCAATCAGCATCCGGGCGGAGTGTGCGCCGACGTCGATGGTCGCCATCGTGATCTTCTGGTTTTTTTCCTTGCGGATGCGCATGGCTCACACCTTTCCCTCGGCGCGGGCGAGAATTGTGGCTCCGACCGCGACGGCGTCGTCGCCGTAGGAGGAAAGCGCGATCCGGATTTTGGAGGGGGGAATTCCGAAGAGATGCGCCTCGAAACTCTTCCGGAAAACCGGCAGGATGACATTTCCCATGGCCGAGATGACTCCGCCGCCGAGGACAATGCAGTCCGGGGCGACCAGTGCGCAGGCGGAAGCCGCGGCGATTCCCAGCATCATGGAACCCTTGTCGATGGCGTTCCGCACGACATTGTCGCCGTCCACGTACGCCTTGGCCAGGTATTTGCTTTTGATGTTGACGGTTTTTTCATTGAACTTGTCGGGCGGCAGCAGGGTGAGTTCGCTGCTTTTCCGGAGGGCTTTGCGAATCGCCTTGACATATGCGATTTTGCTGCAGTAGGCCTCGATGCATCCGCGGTGTCCGCATCCGCAGCGCCGTCCGCCCTTGCGGATGATCATGTGTCCCAGCTCGCCGGCGAGCCCGCAGTTGCCTTTCAGGAGATGTCCTTCGATGACCAGTCCGCCGCCGAGCCCGGTTCCGATGAAATAGCCGATCACGTTGCGGTCCGGTTTCCCCGCGCCGGAATGGAATTCCGCCAGGGTTCCGAGGTCGCCGTCGTTGCCGAGGAAGACTTCCCGGCCGGTGATCTCGCGGAAAATTTTCTTGGCGGAGAAGTTGCGTCCTCCGAGGTTGGTGGCGAAGGAGCAGTCGCCGGTGCCGGGATCGACGGGCGAGGGAAAGGCTGCGCCGATGTGAGGGATGTCCGCGATGGTCCGGTTCAGTTTCGCCAGGGCTTCCGCTCCGGTGTCCACCATGGTCCGGATGATGGCTTCCGCCTCGGCGGTCGAATCTGTGGGAGTCTTGGCCGCGGCGAGGATCTGATTGTCCGCATCCGTGACCATCGCGTAGATTTTACTGCCTCCCAGGTCGATACCCAGCGCCAAAGAATCCTTCATGATTATCCCTTTCATAACTGATGTCAATAGGGTAAGGTAACGTCTGAAAGAGAATTTTGCAAGTCCGGCGCAGTTAAAATTGTGCGAGGTCAGAATTGTGCGACGGTGAATCCTCTCGGCTGGCCCGGCGTGCTGGTCCGTGTCCAGACCGGTTTGGGAAGCTTTTGGATCATGTCCTGAAAATCGTCGGTCCGGCTGACGAAAATCACACTTCCTTTTTTCTTCCGCTGGTCCCAGATCAGCGCTTCCAGATCGTCGAACGTCTTCAGGAGGCGGTGCTTCGCCTCCGGATAGGAAAGTCCGTATTCGATTTCGCCCGGAGACTCATACATGTACATATCGCTGCACTGGAAAGCCCAGCACACGTCCTGGAACGGACGCCGGTTGGTCACGATGATGCAGTTTTCTTTGGGGATCAGCGGCCTGAGGCTCTCCAGGAAAGCCATGGGCGCCTTCTGTTCCGCCACGACATCCGGGAACACCAGATTCGCTCCGATCACGACCGGAAAAAGACCCGCCATGAAAAGCAGCAGCTTGAAGTGCGGCTCTTTGAGCAGCAGCGAAAAACGCATCCCGGTCGCCCACAATCCCGCGGCCAGCACCACGATTCCTGCTTTCCAGGCTTCGTGCCTCATGAACAATGTCTCGGGGAACCCGGTCGCCAGATTGATGAGGAGTCCCGTCACCGTCAGGAAAAGAAGGACCAGGAACACCTGGACGGTGAGACGGAAAAGACGTTCGCGTCTCTCTTCGATGAAAAACGTTTTCAGTCCGCCCGCGGTCAGGATCGCGAACGGGGCGAAGCACGGCAGAATGTAGGTGGCCAGTTTTCCGCTGGAAAGGGAGAAAAACAGAAACGGCATGACAAAGGAGCAAAGAGAAAATTTCAGCAGGGGCGAACCGGAAATCTGCTGCCGCACTCCCTTGAAAATGCCGGGCAGCATGATGACCCACAGCGCGATCCCGCCCGCGAAGACCGGAAGGAAGTAGAAAATATGATTTTCGTGCTGGGCGTCTTCCCCTCCGAAATAGCGCTGGATATGCTCCACAAAGAAGAAATAATGCCAGAAGTCGGGTTCGTGATAATGAATGGCGATTCCCCACGGGGCGATGACCAGGGCGGCGCCCAGCAGCGGCAGCCACGGCGTGGAGAAAAGGAGCTTCCATTTGCGGTCCCAGATCAGATACGGGACAATGCAGATCACCGGCACGGCGAAGGCGATGAAGCCTTTGCTCAGGAAGGCGAATCCGCACAAGATTCCGGAGAGAAGCAGGAGCAGGAGGCGGCGTTTCCGGGAAACGTCCTCCTGGACCGCAAAGAAGTAAGCCGTCATGGTCGCCGTGAGGAAGAACGTGAGGAACATGTCCGTGATGGCGACGGTCCCCAGCACGAATACCAGCGGATAGGTGGCAAAGACCGTCGTCGCCACGAGGGCGAGTTTTTTATCGTAAAAACGGGAAACCATCAGGAAGACCAGCCAGGCCGTCCCCAGCATGGAAAGGATGCACGGCAGGCGCAAGGCGAAGGAATTCTGCCCGAACAGCAGGAAGGACACGGAGGTGAGCCAGTAACCCATGGGAGGCTTTTCGAAGTAGCGCACGCCGTTCAGCGTGGGGGAAATATAGTCGCCGCTCTGGACCATTTCCCGGGCGATTTCGGCATAGCGGGTCTCATCCGGGGAAACCAGCGGACGCCCTCCGATCGGAAGAATGTAGACGACGAGGATGACGAGGACAATCAGGGAAGGCCAGCAATACTTCTTCATGGTCTTTTTCCTTTATCTTTCGATCTGTATTTTCTCACTTTTCAAGGCGACCCAGCCCTCGCGTCCGGGGATTTCCCCCTTGACGATCGAGCAGCGGGGGAGCGAAGCCGTGTCTTCCGGAAGGAGGTCTCCCGGCGCGCAGAAGGAAATCCCGCGGGCTTTTGCCATGTTCAGGAAATGGTCGAACATTTCCGCGCAGGCGCCGCCCTCGGCTTCCGCGTGGATCGTGAGCATGTTGTATCCCTTTTCCACGGCGGCGAGAAGCCGTTCGTTGTAATTCTCATCGGTGACGCCGTTTTTTCCGAGGATTTCGTCGTAGGTAGGCATGTTCAAGGGGATCTGGGGAGTGTTCAGGAACTCTCCGTCCACCACGGGCAGAAAGATTCCCGAGCCGCGGCAGTCGCTGTTGTAGCGGAAGTGGAAGCGCTCCTTGACGATCAGGACTTCCGGTTCGCAGCGCCAGCCGGGGACCGCGGAGCAGACCGGCGCCTTGCCGGTGACCCGCTCCAGCTCCTCATACGCCATGAGAAGGTGGGTGTAGACCTCCTCCTGGGACATTTCATCGATGTGCGCCTGCCATGCGTGGTGGTCCCACGCATGAACGCCGATCTCATGGCCCGCGTCGGAACACGCCTTGATGACGTGTCCCAGTTTTCTGGCGATCCCGGGCCCCGGCCACAGGGTCCCCATCAGCAGGATGTCCAGACCATAGAGGCTTGCGGCTTTGGTCCGCAGCATCTTCCAGAGGAAAACCGGTTTGAGGAGACGCCAGACATGGCGTCCCATGTTGTCCGGTCCGGCCGAGAAAAAGAATGCCGCCCGGACCCCGTGTTTGTCCAGAGTCCGGCAGAGGGTCGGAACCCCGTCGCGCGTGCCGCGGAACGTGTCGACGTCGATGCGGAGCGCGATCTTCATTTGATGCAGAATTCGCCGGATTCAACCGCCTGGCGCAGGAAGAAATCCAGGGTGAGCGCAATGGATTCCTCCAGCTTGACCTCCGGTTTCCAGCCCACATACTTCCAGGCGTTGCGGATGCTCGGTTTCCGGTGCTGGACGTCCTGATAGCCTTTGCCGTAGAAAGTCCCGCTTTCCACTTCCTTGTAACCGGCGAAAGGCGGGAATTTCTTGCGGAGCGGGTGCTTGTTGAACTGTCTGACCAGAATGTCGGCAAGTTCCTTGATGCTGGCTTCGTTGGCCGGACAGCCGATGTTGATGATCTTGCCGTCGCATTTGCCGCCTTTGTTCTCGATGATGCGGAACAGGCATTCGATGCCGTCCGTGACGTGCGTGAAGCAGCGTTTCTGCGCACCGCCGTCGATCAGCAGAATCGGGGTCCCCTGCACCAGGTTCAAAATGAGCTGCGTGATCGCGCGGGAGCTGCCGACGCGGGCGGAGGAAAGGGTATCGAGCTTCGGTCCCATCCAGTTGAACGGACGGAACAAGGTGAAGCGGAGCTGTCCCTTGGAACCGTAGGCCCAGATGACGCGGTCGAGCATCTGCTTGCTGCACGAATAAATCCAGCGCTGCATGCGGATGGGACCGAGGATCAGGCGGGAATTGTCCTCGTCGAACTCCTCCTCGTCGCACATTCCGTAGACTTCGGACGTGGACGGGAAGAGGATGCGCTTGTTGTATTTGACGCAATAGCGGACGATCCGGAGGTTCTCCTCGAAGTCGAGCTCGAAAACCCGCAGCGGATTGCGCGTGTATTCGATCGGGGTTGCAATCGCGACCAGCGGAAGCACCACGTCGCATTTGCGCACGTGATATTCGATCCATTCGCGGTTGATGGAAATGTCGCCCTCGAAAAAGTGGAAATCCTCTTTTTCGAGGAGGTCGGAAATGTAGTTGCTCCGGAGATCCATTCCGTAGATTTCGTAGTTTCCGTCGGCCAGGAGCCGTTCGCTGATGGCGCTGCCGATGAAACCGTTGACGCCCAGGATCAGGACGCTGGTTTTTTTCTTGCATGCCGATTTGCCGCCGGCTCCGAAAGTCATCTTTTCGACCAGCTTGGCGTCCTGTGCGAGCTGTTTCCCGGAAGAATAAAGACCGTCTTCCGACTGGGCGTAGTCCACGCGGAGGGCGCCCTTGCCGCAGGCGACGGTCAGCGGACCGGTGGAGAGAATGGTGCCGGGAAGGTCCCTGGCCGTGTTTTTTACCTCGGTCGCCGCCCAGAAAATATATTTCTTTTCGCCGAGGAAGCTGAACGCGCCCGGATACGGACGGGTGACGGCACGGATCAGATTGCGGATCTCGCCGGCGCTTTTGCTCCAGTCGATGAGGCCGTCGGCGGCCTTGCGGCCTCCGAAATACGTGGCCTTCCTGTCATCCTGCTTCGTGAGCTTGAAGGTGCCTTTTTTGAACAGGGGCAGGGTTTTTTTGAGGAGCCTGGCCGCGGCTTCGGCTGCATGAAGATGGACTTCCAGAGCCGTGTCGTTTTCACCGATCGGAAACTTCTCCTGCGCGACGATCTCGCCGGCGTCCGGTTTTTCCGTCATGCGGTGGAGCGTGACGCCCGTTTCCTTTTCCCCGTGAAGAATGGCCCAGTTGACCGGAACGCGTCCGCGGTACTTGGGAAGCAGCGACCCATGGAGGTTGAACGCCCCCTTCTTCGGGATGGAAAGCAGTTCTTTCCCGAGGAGATTCCGGTAGTAAAACGAAAAGATGTAGTCCGGCGCCATCTTCTTGATCCGTTCAATCCAGAGCGGATGATTCGGATCTTCCGGCGCGCAGAGTTCGATTCCCTTGGAGGACGCAAGTTCGGCCACGGAACGGAACCATGTGTTTTCGGCGGGATTGTCCTTGTGCGTGAAGACGCACTGGATTTCAAAACCGTTTTCGATCAAGGCGTTGATTCCTTCGCACCCGATGTTATGGTAAGCGAAAACGACAGCTTTCATATATGTGATCTCCCTTGGATTTGCAGTGGTCAGGATTTGGGTTCGCCGCGGACGATTTTTTCAACATAGAATTGGGGCCGTCCGCGCGCATTGAGATGGATTTTTCCGATATATTCGCCGAGCAGTCCCATGCCGGCAAACTGGGCGCCGATGAATACAAACAGAATGGCGAAGAGGGTGAAGATGCCGTTGCCGCCCCACTCCGGATCGTAAATGCGGGTCATGATGAAAATGAAGATACCGAAGGCCATGCCCAGGAGCGCAATGAGGAACCCGAAGAAAGTGAGCATCCGCAGGGGGAAGGTCGTGGTCCCGGTCAGGAGATCGTATTGAAGCGCGATCAGCTTCCACACGGAATATTTGGATTCGCCCGCGGCCCGTTCGGCGTGCTTGACGTGTACTTCCGCGGATTTGCGGGCAAAGGACATGGCCATCATCGGGATGAATTTTCCGTGCTCGTGACAGTCCAGAATCGCGGTTACCACCGCCCGGCTGTAGCCCCGCAGCATGCAGCCGTAGTCGGTCATGGTGTTGCCCCGGGTGAGGCGGCGAACCATGTGGTTGACCATTTTGGAGGCGACTCTGCGGAAAAAAGTGTCCTGGCGGTTTTCACGGATGGTTCCGACCACGTCGTATCCCTCAACCAGCTTGTCGACCAGCTTGTGGATTTCTTCCGGCGGGTTCTGAAGGTCTGCGTCCAGGGTAATGATATATTTTCCGCGGGCCTGGGAAAGTCCGGCCGTGACCGCGGCATGTTGTCCGAAGTTGGTGGAGAGAAGGATGCCGATGATTTTTCCGGGATGTTTTTCCGCGGCTTGGGTGATCATATCCGCGGATCGGTCCGCACTGCCGTCGTCGACCAGAAGGATTTCATAAGACCGGTTGATTTTGTTGCATGCGGCGATACAGCGGTCCACCAGCTCCTTCAGGTTCAGCTCTTCATTGTAAACCGGTATGACGACGGATATTTCTGGATTTTTTTCTGCCATTTTCCGGGAACCTTCCTCCTTTGTTATCCTCAATATGCAGCATTTTAAGAATATGTTACCTGATACTATAGCCTGTCTTCCGGTAAAAATCAAAACCCGGCGAAGGAAAAAACAGTTTTTTGTGCGATTCGTTGAAAACCGGTTGAATAATGAATCAAACGGTTGTAAAATATCGGATTGAGAAGATGTTGCCGGAAAGAGAAGACGGAAATGTTTTTCTCGGAGAACCGGCTTTCATAATCCATGGACGGCTTTGTGAAGCGCAGCAAGGAGAAATATGAACTTTATTCAGAAAGTATTCAACGGGCTTGAATGGAAGGATCTGGTGCCGCCGCTGTTTTACAAGCTTCGCTCGAAATTTGAAAATGTCACCGGACGTCGTGTCGGAACGGCGCGCCGCCTTCACTATGCCAGAATGCCGGATGAGGTTTCCCCCGCCTGGGTTGTGGATGTCGGCGCGGCGGACGGAGCCATGGCCCGAGCCGCATTGGACTCCTATCCTTCCTGCAAAGTTGTTTGTTTCGAACCGTGTGCTTCCACCTTCACCGAAATGAAGAACGCTTTGTCCCGATATGGTGAACGGGTCCGTCTCATTCATGCGGCCGTTGCCGATTATACCGGCGAGACGCAGCTTCACATCACCACCTCCCGATTTGCCAATTCTCTCTTTCCCCAGTCAGAAAAGTATAAGGAGGAAAATCCGGCCATTCATGAAATTTCTTCCGAGACGGTCCACGTGGTCTCCCTGGACAGTCTGGACCTGGACCTTCCGCCCCGATCCGATGGAATCCTGAAGATCGATGTGGAAGGTTCCGAAATGGAAGTTCTGCTGGGAGGAAGAAAATTCATCTCCGGGAAAGTGGACTGGATCATTATCGAACTGGCGTTTGCCAGAAGAACCGGCGATTTTTTCCTTCGGATTCTGAACCTTCTCGATGAATATGGATTTGAGATCGCCAACATCATCGACATGTCCCAGTCCGGCTGGAATCAATGCTACGTGTGTTCGCTCGATGCGGTTTTCAGAAGAAAAAAGAGGGTTCCCGCAGAAGACAAATAATCGTCCGCAAATTTCCCGCGGGATTTTCCGCAGCCGATTCTTTCATGCGCCGGATTTTTTGTCTTCCAGCTCGCCCCAGCGGGCGTACGCGTTGTCGAGCCCGGTTTTCAGGGATTCGAGTTCCTTCTGAAGCGGCGCGGCTTCGGCGGCGCGGGTCCGGTAGAATCCGGGGTCGGAAAACAGCGTCTCGATATCCTCGATTTTCCGTTCGATCTCTGCGATGGTCTGTTCCAGCGCCTCCAGTTCGCGGGATTCCTTATAAGTCAGGCCGCTTTTCGGGGTATTTTTGGGCTTGGCCGGAATCGTTTTCGGAGATGGAGCGGCATTCATCGTCGACTGCGGGGATGTTTCCGCTCCGCGCCGGGCCTTGTCCGCAAAATAAGAATCGTAGTCGCCGATAATCTGAACCAGGCGACCGTCCGGCTCGAATGCAAGAATATGAGTGCAGACCCGGTTCAGAAAATAGCGGTCGTGGCTGACGACGGCAAGGCATCCGCCGTAGGAGCGCAGGGCCTCTTCCAGAATCCGCAGCGTGGAAAGGTCCAGGTCGTTGGTCGGTTCGTCGAGGATCAGGAAGTTGCCGCCTCCGCGCAGAATTTTGGCCAGCGTGAGCCTCGCCTTCTCCCCGCCGGAAATCCGTTCGACCTGGGTGTTGATCCGGTCGTCCTCGAACAGAAAACGGCGCAGGTAGCCCCGGACGGTGATCCGTTCCTCTCCCAGACTGATGCTTTCACGCCCTTCGGAGATTTCCTCCAGAACGGTTTTTTCGGGATTCAGCGCGATACGGTTCTGGTCCACATAGTTGAACTCGACGGTCGGGGCGGTGAACACTTCGCCGGCGTCGGGCGCAAGCTCCCCGGTGACGAGACGGAGCAGCGAGGTTTTGCCGATCCCGTTCGCGCCGATGATGCCGACCCGCATTCCCTGCGTGAACTCGTAATCCAGGTCCCGGAAAAGCATTTTTCCTCCGACCGAAAGGGAGACGTTTTTCAGTTCGACCACCCGGTTCCCGAGACGCGCGGCCTTCGGAATGACCAGATCGACGCTGCCCGTCCGTTCCGGTCCGCTCTGCGCTGCGATTTCCTCATAATGCCGGATTCTTCCGAGATTCCGGCGCAGACGCGCCTTCGGGGAGCGGCGGACCCATTCGATTTCCATGCGGAGGAAACTTTTCCGTTTCTGCTCCATGACATCCTCCCTGTATTCGCGTTCTTCCTTTGCGGCGAGGAAATCGGCGTAGGACCCGGCGCAGGAGAAAAAATGCCCGTGGTCGAGTTCGGCGATCCGCGTGGCGATGCGGTCGAGGAAAAAACGGTCGTGCGTGACGAAGAGGCAGGCGCCCCGGTAGTCGGCGAGATAATTTTCGATCCAGGCGATCATTTCCACATCGAGGTGGTTGGTGGGTTCGTCGAGCAGCAGCAGATCTGGTTCCGCCGCGATGCTCCGGGCCAGCATGACGCGCCGCCGTTCGCCGCCCGAGAGCCGGGAACAGGGCTTGTCGTGTTCCTCCAGATGGAGTTTTTCGAGAACTACGTCGAGCTTGCGGTCGACATCCCAGGCATCGTGAAGGTTCAAAAGACTTTCCAGCCGTTCGTGCTCCGGGGAATCGGCCGGGAGACGGTGGAACTCCTTCATGATTGCGTCGAAGTATGCCGCGCCTTCCCGGACCGCGGCGCGGACCGTGGTTTCAG
The DNA here is from genome assembly GCA_002069785.1 of Lentisphaerae bacterium ADurb.Bin242. GTDB lineage: Bacteria > Verrucomicrobiota > Lentisphaeria > Victivallales > UBA1829 > SIG94. Next base: position 30,810 of record MWCA01000014.1, read on the forward strand.
GCACCAGGGTGAAATCCTGCGGCATATAGGAGATGCGTAGATTTCGGGCGGAGGTGATCTCCCCGGAGGAAACGGTATCCAGCCCGGCGATGACCTTCATGAGGGTGGATTTGCCGCAGCCGTTCCGACCGACCAGCGCGACGCGCTCGCCGTCATTGATGGAAAACGACGCATCATCGAAAAGAACCTGCCGCCCGACCTGAAGCCGCAGATGGTCGCCTGTCCAGAGTACCCGTTCCGCCATAAGTCCGCCTCAGGAAGGGGAACGCAGTTCATCCATGCGCACCGTGCGTTTTTCGAGGCGGGAGAGTTCCGCGGCAAAGACCATCCGGTGGGTTTCGAGAGAAACCTCGGCGTCGCTGACGATTTTCGACGGATCGTTTTCGCGCAGGGCGTCGACGAAAGACTCCAGACAGACCTTGTCGCCGCCGCCGTGATGTGTCTCCAGATTGGAATTTTCCGGTTCGATATCGATTTCGGAGGTGCGGTCCCGCAGATATGAATACAGTTCGATTTTCCGCCCGTCGCAGCGGATTTCTCCGGCGGAGCCGAAGAGGGTGGTCCGGCGGTCTCCGTATTTGGAGCAGCCCGCGAGCGTGAATACCGCTGTGGCGCCGCCCTCGAATTCCATGCTGACCACCTGATGGTCGGCAACGTCGTTGTCGCAGGCGTAAACACATCGTCCGTACGGACCGTTCCGCATGGCATCCAGAATGTTCTCTTCGGTCAGCGTGCTGACCACCGATTCGATATAATTGTCGATCTGTTTCCGGCGGCAGCGATCCAGATAGAAACGGGGCGCCGAATAGGGACAGACCGGCTCATACTTGCAGTCGAGGCAGCGGAGCGCCGCTCCTTCGGGCATGTTTTCGCGCCGGAAGAACATCCGTGAACCGAAAGAGGAAATCAAGTTGCAGCGGCGGTCCATGATGTAGGCGATCCAGTCGAGATCGTGTATGGATTTCGCCAGAAGGACGGACGACGATTCCGCCTCGCGGTTCCAGTTGCCGCGCACGTAGGAATGGGCGAAGCGCCAGTGTCCGACCGGTTCCAGATGTTCGATGGAAATGATCTGTCCGATGGAACCGCTCCGGATCAGGTTTCGGAGGATCTGCGTGTATTTCGCATAGCGCATCACATGGCAGGCGGAAAGGATCACATGATTTTTCCGTGCGGTTTCCACGATTTTACGGCAGGACTCCGCATCGGGAGCCAGGGGCTTCTCGATCAGGATGTTGTATCCGAGTTCGGCAAAAGCCACGGCGGGTTCCAGGTGCATGCGGTCCTGGGTCGTGATGACGACCGCGTCGGCGAATTTCGGCCGCTTGACCGCTTCCTGCCAGTCCTTGAAGACGTTGCCGGGCTTGAGATTGTGTTCCCGGGCGATCCGTTCCCGGAAAAAGGTGCGCGGTTCCGCGACTGCGGCCACCTCCGCTTTTTCCGGCATCGTTTTTACCAGATTCGCATAAATGGTTCCGCGTCCGCCCGCCCCGAGAATGATCAGGGATATTTTTCTGCCTTTGTTCATAATGGGTTTTAAAAGTAGCATGCCAATGTTTTTTTTGCAACCTGCGCGCCGGATATTTTCGGGAAAAAGCCCCGGGCCGGGGTTCCTTTCCGGGAAATCCCTTCGCAAGGGATGTCTTTTCATTTTTCCTTGCGTTTCTTGCTACTTTTTTCAAATTGCGGGTAGTTTTTCCGATTTTGTGGAGTAGATTATAATGCGGTTAAATTTTCCTGAAAAATTTTGCATGGGAGAGGTGAACATGCTTTATCTTATGAGTTATTCCACGGTGGCGGAATCCAGCGTTTATTATGCGTTCAAGCATTCCGACTTGATGGGACAGGGCATCGTTGTTCTGCTTTTTGTTTTCTCCATGATCACGTGGACCCTGATGATCGAAAAAGGGATCGGGCTGAAAAACGCGCACCGGGACTGCGCCGGTTTCCTGAACCGGTTCCGCGCCAAGCACAATCCGCTGTCATTCAGCGACCGCATCGAAGAGGAGCCCAGTCCGACCGCCCGGGTTTGCGAGACGGGCTACAGCCGAATCGAGCAGATGGACATCGAACAGCCGGACGGCACCCGGCGGGCGCTGACCCTGGAGGAGATCGACATCGTCCGCGCTTCCATGGAAGCAGCGGTCGCGGATCAGATCCTCGAGCTGGAAAAGAAAATGATCTTTCTGGCGACGGCCGTCACCATCAGTCCTTTCCTGGGACTTTTCGGAACGGTCTGGGGCATCATGCTGGCGTTCACGGACCTGGCGATCATGGGCAAAGCCGACATCCAGACGCTGGCGCCCGGCGTCAGCGGCGCCCTTCTGACGACCGTTCTCGGGCTGGTCGTGGCCATTCCTTCCGTGGCGGGCTACAACATCATCAGCACGCTGATCCGATCCACCATTGTTCATCTGGACAACTTTGTGGAGGAATTCGTTACCAAGCTCAAGATGGAACGTCTGGAAAGTCAGAAATAAGCGGGGAATCCCATGCGGCGGCGCTTTCAAGGTAAAACTTTCGACGAGATCAATGTCACACCCCTGATTGATACATTGTTTTTTCTCCTGGTCATTTTCATGATCACGGCTCCCCTGCTGGAATACAGCATCAATGTGTCTCCCCCGAAGATGGATGCGGTGGAAATCAAGCCGAACGATTTCATGAAGGTCATTCACATCCAGAAGACCAAGGTCATCCAGTTTGAAAAGAAAACCCTTACCATGGACCAGCTCCTCCGGCGGCTGGCGGAATTGAAGAAATCGCCTCAAGGTCCCAAGCTCAAAATCTTCCTGCGCGCCGATCGGGAACTGCGCTACGGCGATGTCATCGATATTCTGAAAACGGTTAAAAAAGCCGGGCACGCCGATATTTCTCTCGTGACGGAGTCGGAAAAATGACGAATCATTCTCATGGAAAGCTGTCGAAAGATCCGGCTACCGCCTCTCTCCCGTATGTCCGGGGAAAAACCAAAGTCTGGATCATCGGGGGCGTATCCGTTTTTCATGCCGGGCTGATTGTGATTCCTTTGCTTTTCATGACGATTCTGCGGTATTTCGATCCGCCCCTTCTGGTGATGAACATTCCCATTGTCGACAGCCTTCCCAATGAAAATCTGGTGATGTCCCCCCACCCGGCGCCGGGCCGTCCTTATTCCACCGGAACACCCGACTACGGGGAGCCGAAACCCCTGACGGACATTCCGGATGTTCCGTCGCTTCCCCCTAAAGGCGAGCCGAAAGCGGAGCCGGAAGGCGGTCCCGCCCCGGAAGAACCGAAACCCGTAAAGGAAAAGGCCGAACCGGAAAAAGCCCCGGTGACAAAAAAACCGGAAACGGTCGAGAAAGAAACGTCTTCCGACAGTTCGGCGGAAAAATCTCCGACCGGAACGAAACCCAAAAAGTCCAAATACAAGTCGGCCAGCGAGATCAAAATCAGCACCAGGCATGTCAAAGTGCCGGCTTCGTCTCAGGGAAGCGGGAGCGGCCGCGGGAGTGGAACCGGAGCATCCTCCGCCATGCAAGGTTCCCCCGATGGAGACCCGACCCGCCGTGAGATCGGAACGATGATCCGCAGTCTGACCGGGACGCCCGGCGGCCGCGGAATCCCCGGAGGCGGCGGAGGCCCCAAAGGAGTCCTCAGCCGGGACATCAGCGACTATTACAATACCGTCGAGGTTTTTCTGAAACGCCGGTGGGACCAGCCTCATGTCGAAATGCTGAACCGCGCCAATCCGAAAGTGGTGGTCCGCTTCAAAGTGGATTCGGATGGACGTCTGCTTTCCGCCGTAGTCATCAGCAAATCCGGAATCAACGCGATGGATGCTTCGGTGCAGTCCCTTCTTTCTTCCCTGAAAGTGCTGCCGCCTCCCCCGATGGCGATGGAATTCCTCGTGACCTTGGAAATCGACCGCTGAACTTTTTCGTCCCGGTTCGGAAAGCATCCCGTTTTTTACGGATGGTGTTTTTCCGGAACTTCCTTTCCATCTTCAGCCGGAAGGATTTTTTGCCTTTCCGTCAGGAAGGGAAAACAGTTCCGCATTGGATCAGGCCGGATAATTTTTCGCGCCGAATTCAGCGTAATACTGATTCCGGGCTTTCTTGTCGTTCCCGAATTTCTCCTTCGCCCAGTCGCTGAGGAACCCTTTGCCCCGGGGCGCGAGGATCGTGTGAGCATTGAGGATCGCCGCGCCTTCGACAAAGACTTTCATGTATCCGGCCAGCGCCGGTTCGGAGAAGGTGTCGACCAGCTTCTGTCCGGCGGCGTTCATTTCCGTGCCGACGAAAACCGGCATGTTCCGTCGGACGCAGCTGTCGATGATCCGGTTCATGTGGGCGACTTTTTTCGCTTTGACTTCCGGGTCCGGGAAGTTCCAGTTGCGGTCCGGAATCAGGTTGAAAAGGGCCGCACCGTGGGATTCATGCATGTCCAGCAGGATGTCCGGGTCGCTCTCCCCGGCGGAAGTGCCGTCCAGCCAGGCGATGCCGGGAATCGCTCCGCAGGCGAGGGTGAACCGGTTCATTTCCCCAAGTGACGGAAAGGATGACGGATCGGGTTTGACGTATCCGGGGCCGCCCGATTTCATCATTTTCGAGCGGATGACGCCTTGGAGTTTGACGGAATCCCGGATCAGCTTTGACGCCTCCTCTCCGGAGACATTCAGCTTTGACGACCAGAATTCGGCCAGTTTGACGGGGTCGGAAAACATTTTGACGGCTTTCTGCTCATAGGCGGCGCAGACGTGCCGTTCCGTGGCGTTTCCCGCCGGAGTCAGCGTCAGGACGTCTTTGTCGAAGTCCAGCTCCACCGGGGAAAGAACGGGATTGACCCGCTGCACGATTCCGCGCGTCCGGTCCGCGGCGGCCTTCTTCATGTTGGACAGGAACTCCGCCTGTGCCGCGGGAATGGACGCGGAAGGAAAGCCCACGCCGAGATGATAGGCGATCCCCGGTTCCCCGGGCGAATTGATCACTTTGTCGATCATGTCCTGAATCACCACCCGGCTTTCGACACCGCACGCCGCGCGGAGCGAAAGGAGACGGGACGCCTCCAGAAACTCATCGGCCCCGTCCAGCACGTCGAATTCGATTTTTCCGACGGCGAAAAGACGTTCGGCCTTGGCCCAGCAGGCGATGTAGGACGGGGAAAAGCCGTATCCGTTGAAGGAGAAACTGGTATGACAGTGCATATTGTTGTCCTGAATCTCCGGGGCGGCGGCTTCCGGGGTGGAAGCGAATTCCTCCTTGAACTGAAGCAGGGCCTCCTTCCGGGTATTTTCGTCATAACAGACCAGTTTCTCCTGAAGGGAGGCGAGCAGTTCTTTGGCGTTCATGAGGACAATCCTTTCCTTTTCATAAGAGTATGATTGTTAAAGATTTTCAAATTTTTCTATGTTTTTGAAGGCCGCTTCCAGAGCTTCGTTCAAGTCCGGAATTTTCTTTTCCTCTTCCTCGACAAGGTAGAATTTCGCGGCGACCGAAGGGGCGGGCGGCGCGAAAACGGTGCAGCTGTCGGGGACGTCCACAATGGAAAGGTCATAGGTGCCGATGGCCTGGGCCCGTTCGATGCTCTCCAGCTTGTCCATGCCCGCCAGCGGACGGATCATCAGCATGGTCGTGGCGTCGTTGATGACGGACAGATTGACGATGGTCTGGCTGGCGACCTGCCCGATGGATTCACCCGTCACAATGGCGCCCAGTTTGTGGAAATGGCAGAGCATGGTGGCGATCCGGAGCATCATGCGGCGATAGAGGACGGTGCGGTATTTCGGTGTGCAGTGGTCGCGGACCAGCTTCTGGATTTCCGAAAGATTGCAGGCGAAGAGGCGTCCCTTCTTCTGATAGCGGTTCAGCACCGAGACGATCCGTTTCACCTTCTCCAGCGACTCCATCGGCGTATACGGGAAGCTGTGAAACGTCAGAAAGTCCAGATGACACCCGCGTTTCATGGTCATGTGGCAGGCGACCGGCGAATCGATCCCCCCGGACAGCAGTCCCAGAACGTCGGAATTGGTTCCCACCGGGAGTCCGCCGGGTCCTTTGAAAGTCTCATAGAAAACCAGCGCGATTTGTTCGCGCACTTCGATCCCGATGGTGAACTCGGGATTTTCCAGATCGACCTGGATGCGTTCCCCGAAAAGCTCATGAAGACGGGAGGCGACTTCGATTTCGATCTCCCTGGACTTCAACGGGAAACTTTTGTCGCTCCGCCGCGCGCGGGTCCGGAAACGGATCGACGGCGCGCTTTCCAGCATCTTTTCAATCGACCTCTTTGCGCTGTCGATGACCACGGACAAAATTTTTTCGAGGTCAGGTTCGCATTCCAGCACCGGAGAGAAGGATTCGACCCCGAACGCACGGGAAAGCACACTCTTGACTGTTTCCAGTTCGGCGGGTTCGAAAACGGCGTTTTTCCGTTTGCGGATGAAAATCCTTCCCCGGATCCGCTGGAGAACCAGTTCGTTCAACCCTTCACACGCGCTCAACGCCTGAATATTGGAGAGGAGCTTGTTTTCGAACATGGAACGGTTGTGCCCCTTGGTGGCGATCTCATGATAGCGGCAAAGAAAACTTTTATACATGATTTCCTGTTCCTGAAAAATTCCATTTATGAACGGAACGTCTTGATTCTCCGGAATTCCGTTTCTGTGCGGACGATAAATTTCCGTCATCCCGGTAAGATACCTTTTTTTCTTGTTTTTTCAACCCGGATTATGAACAAGCGAATGGAAATCATGTCAAAGGAAGCGACAGAGTTGTCTGCGTCCGATGAAAAGAAGGAGAAAAAAACAAAAAAAATGGGAAAGCATTTGATTTTTTGAATAGAACCGTTATAGTAAATGAAGATAAAAAACTATGTGGGGCAGTAGCTCAGTTGGCTAGAGCGATACGTTCGCATCGTATAGGTGGTGGGTTCGACTCCCATCTGCTCCACCAGAAAGTTCCGCCGGTTTTGAACCCAAAATCGGCTTTTTTATGTCCCATTTTTAGAATCTCCCACACCCTGTTCCGATATGCTTCAAATTACTTCCAAACGGCATAATTACGGCATGGAAAAGGCTTCAGACAGCCTCATTTTATATTATACCTACCAAGCCTCTCATAATTTCTGACATATTTCTTCGTTTCCTTTTACTGGTTATCGACGGCTCAACTTGAGTTGTCGATATAAAATTCTGATAATAAGTATCTTGTGTATGGACATTCTTTTTTTCTTGTGTATAATTATAAACGCAACATGGAACAACCCACATGGGGTGAGTTGTCCCATGTTGCAGAAAGGAGCTTCAATGATGAAGCAAAATATTTTATTGAGGCAAATGAAGGAGTCGGTTACGGGGCTGTTGCATCCTCATGGACTGAAAATCCGGGTACAGAGTAATACAAAAACTACCGCTTCTGTTTGAGTTGGATGATTTATTCTGACATTGGACTCCGAGTCGCAAGGCATTCAAATTTTCGTAATCCTTGAGTTTGAGGTCCTCGTATTTGAGAGGCCAGCAGAACCGTTCCATCTTCGCGTTGTCGAGACAGCGCCCCCGGACGTCCATGCTGATCCGGATTCCTTCCCGCATCAGAACCTCCGTGAATTCCGTGGAAGTGAACTGGCTGCCTTGATCCGAATTGAAAATCTCCGGTTTTCCGTAGCGTCTCATGGCGAAATCCAATACTTCCACGCAGCCACTCGCCTCCATTGTGTTGGTGGTTTTGTATCCCATGATCCGACGGCTGAAAAGATCGATGACTGCGATCACAAACGCCCGCTTCCCCTCTAGCGCCGTATACGTGATATCCGTGGCCCAGACCTGATTCGGACGTTCGATCTCAATGTCTCTCAACAGATACGGATATCTCCGGTTTTCGGGTGCGGGCACCGACGTGTTGAATTTCGGACGCGGATAAATCGTCCGCATCCCCATTTCTCTTTGCAAACGCCGGACCCGCTTGTGATTCATCTATAGTCGCATCTCTGAAATTCGTACGTTAGCCGAGGAACTCCATAGAACGGGCACTCCTTATTGATTTCTTTCATTTCGTCTTCCACATGAGAATCCGAGAAGTTCCGGTCAAAGTTCACGACCGGTTTGTAGTCTAGCATGCTGTCAAGGAACATTTATGAAAGATTATTTTTTTGCAAATATTTTGGGTATGGCATCAGCAGATTAGGCTGCACTTTACGTCGCCTAACCTGCTGGCATCATACAAAAAAAGCAAAAACTTCAGAAATTGGCTCAATTAGGATTTGCATATGGGGAAAATCATATTATATTCTGCATTACACAAACGTTGGTGTAATGGGGAAAAATATGGCTGTCACGCTTAAAGATGTAGCAAGAAAGCTGGATATGGCTCCGTCGTCGATCTCCCGAATACTGCGTGAGGATCCGCGGGCTGGAGAATTCCGGGAGGAAACCCGGAAACGGGTTCACGCCATTGCCCGGGAATTGGGGTATACCCGTAATCTTTCCGCGGCAACCATGCGCAACGGGTTCAATTCCTCCACCATCGCCGTTTTGTTGAATGAATCGGAAGATTTCATTTACCCGGTGGTATTGCGTCTGATCAAGAATTTGAACAAGCAAGGTTTCGGGGTCAGGATCTATTGCGATGACGACATTCATGCGATTTTTCAGGAGATCGAGAGCAATCAGATTTGGTATATTATCAATTTCAAACGTCTGAAGCCCGATTTGGATTTTTCGTCGGACTATTGTCGCCGAAACGGTTTGAAAATGGCCATCGCGCGCAATGAGCGCCTGTATGCGGATTTTCCCGTATTCGGCAGCAACGACCGGCAAATAATGCACGACATGGTCGCCTATCTTTATCGGCTCGGACATCGAAAAATCGCCTTATATTGCGGTTCGCACGAAAATAAGCTTGCCGCCAACACCGAACGTCACGCGGGTTTTTTGGAGGCATTGAAAAAATTCCGACTTGAGGAATGCACGGATATGATAGCATGTCCGTTGGATTTCTCCCGTGAAATCTGTTTGGATCTGTTGCGGCAATACATGCCTACGGCAATCTGCTGTGCGGACTCCAGTTTGGCTTTGAAAATTGAATTGCTGCTGCGGGATTTCGGAGTTCGCATACCGGAGAATATTTCCCTGATCGCATTCGGAAACGATCCCAATCTGCTGCAATATTCATATCCGCAATTCACCTCCATGAAAGAAACCGAACAAGGTGAAATGTTGGATGACATCCTGCAATATTTCCGGTCCGGCCCCCCCCAAAAAAATGACGGCGTCATATTTTCACGTTTATGCAATGCGGTATTGCTGGAACGGGGATCAACCGCTCCTCCCAATCCCATGTCGCAACTTTATCCAAAAATAAACCGGTCATCGCTTGATAGGTCATATCGTAAACATAAATAGAGATAAGGAGAACGGTAAAAAATCAGAATCAACCCTCTCAGTCCGAATTTCATTGCCGCACAAATTAAACATCAAAAAAAGGAAAGAACAAATGAGCAAAAAAAATGTGTTTTCTTCACGGGAGATCATCGGCAGCTCAAGATTGCGGCTGCCTGCTGTCGAACTCACAAATCGCAGATCCGAGAACTTTACACTGATCGAGCTCCTGGTTGTGATTTCGATCGTCGCTATTTTAGCGGGAATGCTGCTGCCGGCGCTGAACAAGGCGCGCAACACTGCGCGGGCCGTGGCATGCGTCAATACCATCAAACAGGTGGGACTCGCGTTTGCCGGTTATCTGGGTGACCATCAGGATACCTTCCCGCCCACGCAATACGGAGCTCTGGATAACCTCACCTCCACCTTCTGGTTTGAATTGGTCGGACTGCCGATGAAACGCGGAATTCCAGGCAATGCATATAAATTCCAACCGAATCACATGCTGCAGTGTCCCTCCATGGACTTGCCAGCGGCCAATATCGGCAATTATGATTCCATCGCCTATGGCTACAACCAGTATCCGCCCGGAACCGGAACATGGGCTTTCTTCACCAAAACCTCCCTAATCAAAAAACCGTCACGGCAGCTGACGCATTGCTGCTGCTGGCGGGAAACCAACGTGTTCAGCACGGTGGAACGCAGGAAAGGCACCTATTGTCTGACGTATCCGCAACAAGCCGCCTTCCGCCACAGTCGCCGCTCGGCGGCGTTGTACCTGGACGGACACGCGGTACTGGAAGAACAGCAATGGCTGCGTTTGGGAAAAAAAGCCAACTATCCCTTCAACCGGGGGGACGGCACGACCAATACCAGCACCATGACCAATGCCGAATGGGTGCGTGACACCACGATCAGTGTCCTGGCTGATTTTTCACCCTACCAATGATGAATGCAGGGAGGAGTTTTATGAAACCGTTTGTATATGATTCGAGCGCCATCCTGTTTGCCGTTCTGATGACCGCCCCGCTTAACGGCAATGACGCCGCCGCGCAATGGGAGGGTCAGGACGGCAAGGCCGCTCAGTTCAGCGCTGTTTCCGAAGGCGTGCTGGAAGCCAGAGGGAAAAACATCTATGTGTTCAGCCGGACTTATTATCCGCTGAAAAAAGATACACAATATACTTTGTCGGGCGAATTCCGGCTCCCTGCCGGCGTTCAGAAAATGAGTCCGTTTTACTTTGGCATTGCGTTTTATGATCAAAACAAAAAATGGATGCACGGCATGGAGTCCTGTCCCGTCATCGGAACCGAGACGGTATTGACTGCCCCCGCGAACAAAGGTGACCGCACCATCAAGGTGAAAGACGCCTCGAAGTGGCGGAAACAGGTCAGTGTGACCGCGTTCGGCATCCAGCCGGATGGCGGTGATTTGCCCAACCGTGCGATTTCGCCGGGTATTACCAATATTGTTCGCCAAGGAGATATTTGGGAAATTTCCTTCCGGCGGCCGTTGAGCGCGGCTTATCCGAATGGAACTACGGTGCGTCAGCAAACCGGCGGTCCATATTATTATACGGCGGCCAACCAGCCGCTCACGGGGAACTGGCAAAAAATTCTCCGGAACCGCATTCAGCCATGGACGGGAGCCGCATACGCCCGAATCGTTATCATCGGCGTCATTGGACGAAACTCCGATTTGGCCGTGAAAAACATCCAATTTCAAGAAATGCAATAAGCAGGAGAATCCATGAAGTTTTTATCTACAGTATTGATGTTGTCATGCTGCGGCATGTTCAGTCTGTGTGCCGTCGATTCCAAATACAATTCCCCGGCGCTGCATAAAGTGACTTTTGAAACCCCGCACAAACACGCCCCGGTGGAATTGATCAGAGGCGGCAAAATCCGTTTTGTCATCGTCTGTGACCGGGAAGCTGAAAAAAAAGCACGGGTCGTCGGAAACGACAACCCGATTGGCCTTCCACGTGAATCGCTGACTAAATCGGCCTGTTTTCTGGTGAAAAATCTGAATCGCTGCTTCAATGCGTCCGTCGCGGTGCTGCCGCCGGATTCCCCTGAGCTGGCAAAATATCCGGTCAAAATCTATCTGGGAAAAAGCATCCATACCGACAAATACGGAATCGACATCACGAAAATGCCGCCGGACGGTTTTAAAATCATGACCGTTCCGGACGGAATCATCATAGCGGGACGCGACGGCTCGCTGATTCCCGGCTCCTATCACTGGAATGACCTTTCGTATTATGCGGAGAACGGAACTGTCGGAGCAACCGTCGATTTCCTGGAACGTTTCCTCGGAATGCGTTTTTATTATCCGGGACTGGGAGTCATTGCCCCGAAAATCAAAAATCTCGCCATTGATCCGGTCGCCTATACCGGACGGCCGAAATATTTGACTCGCCTGTTTGGAAACGTGGATAATGCGTTTCATGCGCCGGAAACGCCGCCTCGTCAGATTGGTTTGGCCACCACACGGAATGGCCGTGGGCGGAACTTCCAAACGACCAGGGCGACTTCAGAATCGCGTGGAATCAGGGTAGTCGTCCCAGCCGTTTTCTGTGCGGAGAAGCGCCTCACCCCTATATTGTGGCGAAAGCGTTTCCCGATAAGCTGGATGTCTGTTTCTACCGGGATAAAAAAGGCAAACTCTATCAATCGCTGACCCAGTATACGGCCAATTATTTTGATTTGAGCAACATGGAATTCTCCAAACTGCTGGCGGATGCGTATTACAATTTTTACACCTCGAAAGGAAAAGTCAGTCCGCTGTGGTATAATTCCTATTGTCCGAATCCGGAATATATGTATTTCGGTCCGGTCGATGCAATCGAAGCGATCGAAAATGAACGGACGGCCGATCTGCCGAAACGTCATGACGTTTATTCGACAATGAGCGAAGTCAACGGTCGTTTTTACTTCGATCTCGCCAGCCGTTTGGAAAAAATGGTACCAGGCAAGAAAATCGCTTTCATGGCCTATCAGAATTATCTCGCCGCGCCAGAACATATCAAGAAATTCCCGGACAATGTTCGCATCATGGCTTGCACGGGAACGCCGCTGTTCATCCGGGACAAGGCGTCCGAAAACTTCTGGCGGAAGATTTGCACGGACTGGAACCGGAAACTTCAGGACAAAGTGGTGCTTTATCCCTACGACGCAGCGTTTCATCTGGAAGGCGGATTCGCTCATGCGTTACGGGGGTATTTTGAAAATGAATTTCTGCAAAAAGTGGCGCACTTTTCCAATGATACGGTCATTTACCCATGCTGCTATTTCCGCTGGGATTACTATTATTCGCTGTATCTGATGTCACGCGCCTACTGGGATCCGGATTTCGATCGGGACGCCGTGCTGGACGAACAATGGAAACTTCTTTACGGTCCGGCCGCGCCGGCCTTGAAAGAGTTCTATGAATATGTAATTGACCGGTGGATCAAATATTATATTCCCTGTGCCACCATCCGCCACCGGAGCATCGCGGGGGTGGATTACGACACGCTTCACAAGAAAACATATCCGCCGGAAGTCCTGCAGAAAATGCGCAAAATGCTGGAAAAGGCGTGTTCGCTGGTTGACAAGAACTCCATAGAAGGAAAACGGCTCACGTTTTTCATCATGCCGTGGGAACGGATCATGGATGGAGCGATGGCTTACGGCATGGCCAAACCGCCACTGCCGTGTCGTGCGGAATTCACGGAAACCAATTTGAAAATAGATGGACGTCTGGACGAACCCTGCTGGAAAAAAGCCAGTGCCATTCCGTTCCGATCCGCTTATTATGGCGAAATCAAGAAAAATCTCCCGCTGCCCCAAGCGAAAATCATCTGGTCGCAGGAAGGCCTTTATGTCGGTATTTTCAATCCGGGTCCCTTCAAGAAAAAAGGAAATCTCTGGGATGAGGATAATTTCGAGTTCTTTATTTCCCCGGGACTGACGAAAAATAAATTATTCCAATTTGTCTGTTCCTCCAGCGGCTTGCATGAGGATTATTTCAAATCCTTCGAACCGCCCCGGGAACTGGACCCCGCGTGGAAATGCCGGGACTTCCGCAAGGCGATCGTATCCGACGTCCAAGGTTGGAGCTGCGAAATATTCATTCCTTACGCGGCGCTGGAATGCACCGCGCCCGTTGCGGGAGACTCCTGGCTTTTTAATTGGGTGAACAACCGAACGGACAGTGAAACCACTTCGGCGGCCCCTACCATGGGCAACAACCGCAATATCAATTTCTACGGTAAATTATACTTCGCGGGTAACTGTGAATAAATCGGAGAAAACATGAACAAAAAAAACTCGTTTCGGGAAGCCCCCGAGAAATACTGGAATCTTGAATCCCTCCGGGATGCGCCTTCGTGGCGTCTTTCCGGATTCCCCGACAGTCATTGGGAAGGTCTTCAGGATATTCTTTTCGACGGTGTTCCCGTCGATGGCGTGAAGAGCCCGGTGTTCGCTTATGTCGGTAAACCCGGAGGACCGGCCCCCGTGGGCGGTTTTCCGGGAATCGTGCTGATTCACGGAGGCGGCGGCACCGCATTTCCGGAATACATCCAGTTATGGATTTCCTATGGATATGCCGTGATCGCCATCGACTGGTACAACCGCAGACCCGTGATCCGTAATTTGGAGCAGGGCGGGGAAGAACAACTCAATCAGGTGGAACTTCCGGGCGGAACAAGGAGAAATCATCTTGCGAACGTGAGCAATATGGTTCTCGCCCACTCGCTGTTACGCAGGCTTCCTGATGTAAATCCGGATCGTATCGGGTTTGTCGGGCTGTCCTGGGGCAGTTGGTATGGCGCTATGGTTGCTGCGGTGGACAGCCGGTTTAAGTTCGTTCTTGAAATCTATTGCGGCGACTGCAATCCGGAAAGTGAGGATTTCATCAACGGACGTTTTCTCCATGCCGCAAAAGTTCCCATGTATTGGATCGCCAGTACCAACGATCACAACGTCACTCCAGAATCCCTCCAGCGCGGATTTGAGGAATGTTCCTCTTTATGGAACAAATCGCTGGTGGTGGATTTGCCGCATTCGCATGTCGGTTTTACCTTTCCCGTTTGCCGCAGGGTTGCGGATTGTTTTCTTCGGAACGGAACGCCTCTGCCTGTATTGGGAAAACCTCATTTGGAATCGGGGATTCTTTCCGCCGGGATTCTTTCCGCCGGAAACGGAATTCACAATGCTGTGCTTTGCTATACCGCGGATCGGATGGAAAATACGACATGGAAACGGGTATGGCACAAAGTTCCCGCCGATATTTCTGAAAATCGGATTTCCACCCGTGTGCCGGAAGATGCCACACAAGCCTTCCTTTCCGCTTATGACGCGGAAAGTCCTTTCGACGACTGCTGTGGTTCAACCGATCTGGTCATTCTGAAAAAATAAATCCCCATGGACAATCCGGTCATCCGTTTTCAGGTTCGAACTCTCGATAAAACTTCCGCCGTTTTGAGGCTGGCAATCTTGACGTGCTATGTCCGTAACCCAACCTTGGTATACGAAAAATCATCGCACTCCGACCGAGCGCAAATGGTATGAAGTCAACGAGTCAATTTATAACCCGCTGAAAATCAACGCTCAGTCAAGTCCCATTTTTCCCGGAATTTCGACAAACCATTCCGACCGGCTGCAAAAACGATTCTTCAAACTTTTTTTTCATGACTTCGAGCGTGAATGTGATTGGCAATGTTTTGGAAAATCATATGGGAGACCGACCGCTTCGCCGGCAACAGAATGAACTTCCATTATACCGTCAATTTTGAGAATTTCCTCGATAACGTCTTTGATAAGCTCTCGTTCGACATTCATAAGGATAATTGCAGTGATCATGGAGAGCTCCCATTTTTCATTTGCGTTACATTTTACTCAGTTTGGAGTAGACTGCGTTTCTTTCATACATACCGCCCTTGCATCCTGACCATAACAGGGAAAAAGTGCTCTTCAAGGCATAAACTGCGAAAAAAGTCAAATATCCCATTTTGCTTTCAGAAAACAGATAAAAAATTGTTTATCATTATAGTATGTTATTATCATGAAAAAATGTGGAACAAGACAATATCTTTCCACTGGAAAACTCCATGAAGAAAGAGTATATTCATGGAAATACAGCGGCTGAAATCGAGAGAGTTCGCGGATATTCCGGGGCAATTCCGTCGGATATCCTCCTGAAATTCATTTCCGGCAGGGATCGTTTTACAGTTGTTCCTGATAAGTTCTTCTTGATTGTCGCCATCCATTCGGTAACCCCAAATCAGTCGGGAATACCAAATGCGGGAAAAAAATCAGGGAATTAAACGATAGACAAATCAATGAGGTTGTTTGATGGACAAGCTGTTTTGCGGGGGATTTCTGCTGATTTTTGCCTTATCTCTTTTGGCCGGGGGCTCGTTTCATGCTTCCTTCGACAAGGATTTCCCGGCCCATTCGCCGGACGGGAGGGAAATCATCGCGATCGCGAAAAATCTCAAGCTCGTTCCTGGCATAAAAGGAAATGGCGTTCATGTCCCGGAAAACGGGGTATTGGTTTTTCCGGCGGACGGTATTTTCAATAAGGACAGAGGCAGTATCGTTTTCTGGCTGAAATCAGACCGGACACCGTGGGGAACGAGCAATTTCCGCGATCGAGACAAAGACATTGAAGGCATCTGGACAGATGAAGTGGAGTCGTCTCCGTTCAACCGCAATTTGCTGAAAAGCGGAAATATCAGCCTTTTATTCAACAGCTATGTGAAGAGTCAGATTGCCGGCGGACTCATGGAGATATCCTTTCGCAAACAGCTTTATGCAGGAGAATGGCATATGGTTGCCCTGACGTATGACAGGAAGGGCGTGATCCGTTATTATTTTGACGGTCTCATGGTCCATGTGATTGCGGCGGGTGGCGAACCGGTCGTCGCCGGAAAAAACATGGAGCTGGGGAAAACCGACAGCTTCAGCGGATTTGAAGGAACGCTGGATGAATTCTCCGTTTATCAGGAGGAACTGTCGCCGGATGCGGTTGCGGCGCTTTATGCGAAACACCGGCCTTACCGTCTTGAGTTGCTGGACTATGCGCTCGAAGCGGGGAAAGAAAGCAGGATCCGGTTCCGCGTTCGAAATCTCACCGGAAAACCGTTGAAACGTACCATCGATATTGACGGACGGGGTATCGATCTTGATCTTGCACCCGGAGAATTGAAGGAGTTGACCCTGAATGTAAGGCCGGAAGCTGTCGGCGGGTTCCGGATTGTTTGTGAAAAGGATTCCGTAAACATGCAGATTTTCGAGCTTTATGCGCTTGCTCCCGAAATACGGGAAACGGCAAAGAGCGGTGAAATCAGGAAAAGACTGCTCCGGGAAATCGATTGTACAGCCACTCCTCCCCGGAATGGATATTCCGACAATGGAACCCGTGTCGTCAACCACTGTTACCGGGAGGCCATCGACGCCATGACCGGGGTCGGCTTTTTTTACCGTTTTGAGATTGAAAATCAAGGCAACCCGCACTGGGTTGAAGTGGAATATCCGGATGATGCCAAACGCGAATTCAGCGTCAATGTCTTTTATCGCAATTACGGGCGGATTTTCGGCGGGACACTCGACTGCATGGGAATTCTGACCGGCGGGGATCACCACATTACCAATACGATGAAAACCAAATCCCTGCTGTTTTGGCCGGACGCTCCGGAAATCACGGTGGGCGTCATGGGCTACAAGAGAATTCCGTTATCCAAACCGGCGGCGGCATCGAAGATCCGGCTGTATGTCAATGACGGTCCTTTGCCCGAGGCGGCAATCACGCCACAGGGGCGTTCAATCGGAATATGGGACGAGGACCCGACCATGGATTCCGGACTGGCATTCACTCATGCGATCAATTTCAAGGATTCCACGCTCGAGAATTATGCCATCAAATGGCAGAGGATCATCGATTACATGCGTTTTATGGGGATCAATGTGTGGAACATTAAAGTCGTCGACTACAACGGAGACGCAACCGGCATGAAAGCGACGCTTGAAAATACTTCGCCGCAACTCTCCAGCGAAGGGCGTCTGCCTGGATGGGATTCTCTCGGAGCCTTCATGCTGGACCGTGCGGGCATGGATTTCTATGCCCGGATAAATCATCGTGCGATTTTCTGGGTGGACCGTCCCACCTGGTTCGCCCGCCTCGGCGGACTGGACAACCAGGAAAAGTTATATCATATCGATGCCTCGGGACAGCCGGTCAAAGAACCCAATTACCTCCATCCCGCCGCGCTGAAGGCCTATCAGAGGCTGATCGCCGCCTATCGTGACAAATTCGGCAAATATAAACATTTCAGGGGAATCACCCTGAACGAAGAGCATGATCCGTCATTCGGTTCGATCAGGAACGGTTACGACAACGCGACCACCTCTCTGTTCGAAAAGGAAACCGGGATCGCCATCCCCGGAAAAACACCGCGGGAAAGAGCTGGCTGGCTCCTGAAAAACGTCCGGGAGCAATGGATCCGCTGGCGTTGCAAAAAGACGGCTCAATTCGTTCGGAAATTAGTGGAAACCATCCGGGCGGGCGGACATGACGATTTAACGATCCAGTATTGGATTCCTGCGAGATACTTTCTGAGCGGTCTGGAAAACTGGCCGAAGTATGATGCCGGAAAAGCTCTCCTTGAAATCGGTATCGATCCCGCTATGCTGAGAGAGATCCCGGGGCTTCAGCTTGTTCCATCCGTCCGCCCCGATTACTGGCGGCACATGAACAAAGCCAGCTCCGACGAACCCCATCTGATCTTTTCTCCGGAATTTGCCGCCGTATTCAAAGGCGAAAAAAATCCAGTCGTCAACGTGTTCCGTCACAGCAATCTGGAAATCTATCCGGACATTGTGCCGGATGCGGACAAAGCGGGCTTCAAATTCAAACCGTTCTGGGCGCCGGTCGGAACCAATACCCGGGATACCCGGTTTTATTCATACGCAACGCCACATCCCAACAGTGAATTCGCCCTCGAAACCATGGTGCATTTTATGGCCGAACTGGATGCACAGTTCATTTTCCATGGATGGTGGGGAATGGTTGAAAGCGGAGAGAATGAGCTTTTTCGTAATTTCTATACGGCGTTCCGCAACATTCCCGCCGGTAAATTCGAACTTGCTCCGGGCATCAATGACCCGGTTGCCGTAAGGGTCGGCGAAAGCGGGTATTATCTGGTCAATCGTGAAGGGTATCCTGTCACGCTGGACATGGTGGTTGATTCCGAAAAGAAAACCCGCAGGCTCAATGGCAGTGAAATTGTCTATGTGAAGACTCCGCACCGTCCACAGATCGCCGTTACCGGCGTAAGCATTCCGGAACAGGAAGTCAGACATCTGAATTCGCAGTTGACCAGACTTGAGTCGGCAAGGAAGAAAAATCCTTCCAATCCTAAATTCAACCCGCTGATTTCCGAGGTCCGGAAGGCGTTAGAGGAAAAGAGATACAGCCGAGTCCGGCATCTGATGTTGACGGGGACTGCCCGCGAAGCGTTAAATGAGCAGCCTCTTGTTGCAGCAGCGTCCTTCTGCTGGCTGAAGAAAAGCATCACCGTGTCTCTATACAACATCGGTCCGGATCCCTTCGAAGGCACGATTGGCGTCGATTCATGTCCGGAAAAATTCAAAGTGCTTGACGGCACTCAAAAAGTGTCCCGGCTTAATGCCGGAGAGAAGGCCCGTGTCATATTCAGATTTGAAGGGAAGGAACTTCCCGGACAACATGACATTTTCAAATTCGCGGTTGAAGGCAATGGCGTGAAGGAGGTGTTTCCATGGACCTTCAATACACGTTTTGCGACGGAGCAGGATTTTGAGCAGTCTTTTTACCAATCAGCCCTGAGTCTGCGTTGGAGTACCGGACTGACCGGAGAAAAATATGAAGCGGTCAAAATCGACAGCGGAGGTAAAGAACTTCATGTCCGCTATACTTTGCAATGGAACCGGAAAAGCAGTGGAGTCCGTTTTTATGCGGAAGTCGACGATCCCGACTTCATTCCGCCGAAAAGACGCGGGCATATGTATGATGCCGCCGATTCAATTCAGATTTATTTCGACCAGGCCAACAATGCCATGGCAAAATACACCGGTTATGATGCGGATGATGTCGTTTTCCAGCTTGGCCTGCTCGATGGAAAACCGGAGGTTTTTCAGGAATATCCCGCAAGTAAAGTGATCGAAGACATCCCCTTGACGATTACCCGTGAAAAAGGAAAAACCGTTTATGACGCGTTCATCCCCCGGAAATATCTGCCGCGGGCCAATCTGAAGCCGGGCGGGACAATCGGCTTCGGGATTCTTGTCAACCAACGTATGAAAAGTCGGAACGGAGGAGAATATACAATCGCTTTTACGGAGAACGGCTCCCCCTATCTTCATCCGGAAAACTGGGTAGACTGGCATTTTTCAGCCCGGCGGCCGAATTCGTTTGCCACAATTGAAGTCAAGCCGGAAGGGACGCTAGAACTTACCGCTGTTTCCGGTCTGAAACCGGACGGCAGATCGTACAAGTCAACTTCTCCGGAACTGGGCGAAAAAGTCTCTGCCTTCACAGTGGGCTTCACGCCATTTTCCGACGGTGAAGTCATGTTGACGCTCGACAATCCATGGAATTCCACCGCATTATACACGAAAATCGAAGCGGATGGAGCGAACATTGTCAACGGCACTTTCTCAGAATACCACAGGACGGGTGTACCAAAAGGCTGGCAATATCATCAGGGCCTGATGCCGGAATTCACAGGAAACGGCGTAAGGGTGGTCACTCCGCGGGTCCTTTATCAGAAAATCCGTGTTAAAAAGAATGTACCGGTGACAATAACCGTAAGCGCCATGCTCCCGGAAGAAGCCGTAGAGTAAAAACAATCAGTCCGCAGTCTGTAAATCCAATTGTTTTTTGGCATATTTTTCGAACGCATCCGGAAATCCAGGAGCCGCCCATTGTTCTGAACTTCGATTTTTAACATTGCCAAAGGGAAAAAACCGATGCCCGTACAGTGCGCCTGTATGCGGAAAATTCTGCTGATTCTCCGGTCCATGGTAGTCGAAAACCGTCTCTTCAACGAAAATTTTTCAAAAAAAGTGAAAAAAATCCCTTGATTTTAAACACACCATCTTGACAATGTAATCAAGAAGTGTTACTTTGTCGATGGAATGATAGCACGCAACATCAGAAAGGATTTAGCTGACATGATGTCAAAGAATAAAACGGCAACCCTTATGGAAGTGGCGAGACTGGCCGGCGTCTGCCGGTCAGCCGCGGGCAAGGTGCTGAATGGAACCGGCGGTTCGATCCGGGTCGGGTCCGCGGCGCGGGAACGGGTCACGGAAGCGGCCCGGAAACTGAAATACCGTCCCAATATGGCGGGAGCGGTATTGGCGGGAGGAGATTCGAGGCTGATCGGCGTGATCCTGGATTCCCAGGGACATTATCGGAATCTCCGGCTTCTGATCGAACTGGAAGCACTGTGCACGGAAAACGGGTATCAACTGCTGACTTGTTTTTCGCACGACAATCCGCGGGTGATGTCCCGCAATTACTCCATGCTGATGCGTTACGGCGTTACCGGCGTCATTTGCTGTGCGCATGATTATCCCGGACTCATTTCCGAAGTGGAAGCGATTTTCGACGACGGCGGACGCGTCGTTTTCATGGAGAAGCCGGAATTCGAAGCGGAAAATTATGTGGAGACAAAACGGACAAACGCATTCCGGAAAATGATTTCTTCCGCTCTTGCATCGGGGTATCGGCGAATCGGAGCGGTTCACGGGGATTCGATATGGTCATCCGAACGCAAGCTGCGCAATGAATTCCGTCAGGCCCTCTCTGATTGCGGAATCGAACCGGATGACCGTTTTCTGTACCAATACTCCGAGGAAGCCGGCACGGCGGAACGCTGCGGGGAGGCCATGCGCCGTCTGATTCTTCCGCAAAAACCGGATTTTCTTTTCGTGCACGACGCGCCAAGCGCCGTGTTTCTCCAGAACCTCATCCGGGAAGCCGGACTTGAAGTCACTCTTCACGGCGGCGACGACGATCCCGTTTTTTCCGGATTTCTGCCGCGTACCGGCTCGCTGGACCCCCATTACCGGCGCATTGCGGAACTGCTTTTTGAAACCGCTTCCGGCAAACGTCCGGAATGCCGGGAAACCGTCGAAACTGTTTTTCGCAGAAATTCGATAAGACGTAAACGGTAGTGCACTATGGACAAAACTCATCTTGAAACATTTGCTTTTCTGCCGCGTCCGGGCCGGGAATCCATGACGTTCATGGAAGAACTGCGGAGACCGCTCCGTTATTCCTTCCGTCCCGGCGGAGGATGTCCGGATGGAATTGCATCTGGTTGTCTGGCGGAAGGGGCTGCTATTTCCCTTGATTTTTCCTGTATTCCCGGCGGGGTTCCGGAAACCGCATTTGAATCATTGCGCCGGGTTCTCGCCGCCAGGGAAATTCCGGAAACAGACCATGGATATCCCCTTCGTTTCGTTTGTGACCGCACGCTTGAACATGAGGAATATTCCGTTGCGGTCAAGCCCGGCGGAGCCACGGTCGCCGCTTCCGATTCCGATGGATTGCGGCGTGCAATTTATTTTCTCGAAGACCGTATCCGCGAGACGGAAGGCAAAAGTGCAACACTCGGCGTCTGGAGGCGCAAACCATTCATCAAACGACGGATCTCCCGTTGTTTTTTCGGTCCGACTTACCGGCCTCCGTTCTGCATCGATGAACTGATGAATGATATAAACTATTATCCGGAAGAATATTTGAACCGGCTTGCCCACGAGGGAATCAACGGTTTGTGGCTCACCCTGTATTTCCGCGATCTGCCGTCCCGTATTTTTCCGAACCGCGGCGCCGATGCGGAAAAACGCTTCGCCAAACTCCGCGAAACCGTGGAACGGTGCGAAAAATACGGGATAAAAATCTATGTGTTCCTGTGCGAACCAAAGCTGTGGGGAAACGCTTCTTTCGCGATTCCGGAAAGCGAGACAACCGCCCATCCGGAACTGGTCGCCGACAAGGTGGGAAACTTCCGGTGCTTCTGTAACTGGAGTCCGACAGCGGAACGGTACATCGAGGAATCTGTCACCCGGCTTTTCCATGCGGTACCGAAACTGGGCGGTATGATCAACATCATGCTGGGGGAGGATAACGGTTCCTGCGTCAGCTACCAGGTGTCCCGTGAAATTCCGGGACAGCGCAGGAATGGTCCCTGTCCCGCCGAATGCAAAGGAAAAAGCACCGCCGCCGTCTACCGGAGATTCGCGGAACTTTTCAGCCGGCCGATGAAACGCATCAGTCCGGATGCTGAATTCATCGGGTGGTTCTACACCCCGGCCCAGCGGGACGGTTCGGCTTTTTCACAGCGTCTTTCGGATGCCGTTTCGGAGTGGCCGGGCGACGTCGGAATCATGTTCAATTTCGAGTCCGGCGGCATTGCCCGGCAGCTCGGACGCGCCCGGAATGTTTTCGATTATTCGCTTGCATTTGCCGGTCCGTCGGAACTTTTCCGCCACGTTGCCGCAAAAACGGCAAAACCCGCGGCGAAGCTTCAAGTCGGATGTTCCCATGAGGACGCATCCGTTCCGTTTATCCCGGTTCCGGGACATTTGTACAGGAAGTATCGGGCCATGAAAAGCCTTGGAGTCTGCGCCGCGATGCAGTGCTGGTATTTCGGCAACTATCCCGGTCTCATGAACAAGGCGGCGGGGGAACTCTCGTTCCTGCCGTTTCCGAAAAGCCGGGAAAAATTTCTCCTTGAACTCGCCAAACCCGATTGGGGACGTGACGCCACACGCGTTGCCGAGGCATGGAAATGGTTTTCGCGAGGATATGAAAACTTTCCCGCCAATATCGCATTCGCCTGGTACGGCCCTCTGCACCATTCGATCGTATGGCCTCTTCATCTTTTCCCGGTGGATGAACCGCTGGCTCCGAGCTGGCTTCTGGAAAATTACCCCCGCGTGAGCGGTGACCGTGTGGGAGAATGTCTTGTGTATCAGCACACTCTTCCGGAAGCCGTTACTCTTTGCCGGAAAATGCGCGACAACTGGAAAAAAGGTTCTTCGTTGCTGAAACCGCTTGTCGGCCGGTATGCCGGCGATCCGGACCGCTCCGCCGACCTCATGCTTGCCGAAGCCATCGAACTCCAGATGGAAAGCACGCTCGGCATGCTGGAATTCTATTCGCTTCGCGAGGACATGTTTTACGAGCATCGCAACCATCTCGTTGCCATGCGGAAAATCGTGGAAGCCGAAATAGATCATTCCCTGACCATGGCTGAACTGTGCCGGCGGGATTCCCGGCTCGGATATCATTCCGAAGCGGAGGGATACCTTTTCTATCCGGAAAAACTGTTGAAACGGGTTCAGCTCCTGAAGGAGCTTCTGGAAGTTGACTTCCCGAAATTCAATCCTGACGCGGAATTCATCGATGAATACACCGGAAAAACGGTTCGCGGTCCGTCCGCATGCGCTCCGTTCGGCTGTTTCGGCGAAAAACAGCCGTTCGGCCCCGGTATGAACTGGTGCGCGTCACACGACGGAAAAACCCTTTCCCTGAAGCTGGAAGGAACCCTGAAACGGGAATTCCTGATTGAGATTGAAGCTTGCCGGTTATGGCCGGCGCTCACCATGCGCTTCGACGCATCCGGCCGGGGAGAACTCGACACTTTTGTATTGCGGGCGCCGGAAACGCCGAAGGTGACGGAGAGAGACGGGGTGCTGACAATAACGTTTCCGCTTGAAATGTTCCAGGGATTCCGGCGGGAAGGATTTCCGATGCGGATCAACCTCCGCGGAAAAGATTTTGCCTGGGTGGAATATCAGCCGGTTCCCTCGCGTCTGCTGCATGACGACTTCAATCCGAAGTGTGCCGGATGGCTGATCCTGGAACCGGAGCAATCGAAAAAAATAAATCTTTAAAATTGTCAAGGAAAGTTTTCAAAATGAATCCAACCCTTGAATTTGCAAAGCAGGAAATGAAGCGGTATGGTGTCGAGGCCGAATTGGTCCGCGAGCCCGGACTGTTGTCATTTGAAATCAGAAACACCGGAGGGAAAAAAGAAATTGCCTATTCGTCCGAAGTCGAAGCCCTCTATGGAATCTACGATTTTGCCGAACGGTTCTGCGGCTACACGTTTTTCGAACCCGGCCGGGATGTCTTTGACGCGGCTTCCATCGGCAGCATCCCGGAAGGAACAGCCGTTCCCCAGAGAAAACCGCTGCTGAAACGCCGGGGACTGATTCAGGAGTTTCCGTTCAACGACGAAACTCCGGCCCTGTTCGACTGGATGGCCAAAAACAAACTCAACTATCTGCTCGTCTGGATGAAATATTACGACGATATTCCGGAAGAATTCAAGTGCGCGGCGGCTCTCCGAGGAATCACAATCGAAAGCGGCCATCATAATTTCAACTATTGGATTCCGGGTGAAAAATATGGAAAAGAACATTCTGAATTTCTCGCCATGCTGGGCGGAAAGCGGATTACGCCCTCCGGTACCATGACCGAACTGCTTATGAGTGAACAATTATGCACCAGCAATCCAGACCTTCGTGCCGAAATTGTGAAAAATATGCTTGAATATGCGGAAAAACATCCGGAACTCGAGACCTTGTCACTGGTTCCGAACGATGGTTTCGGCTGGTGCGAATGCCCGGAATGCGCGAGATTGTGTCCTCCGGAAAACAAAGGTGACTTTTACAGCATATCGGAACATGTTCCAAAGGCCGGAACCATCTACCATGATCTGGTACGGGATGTCGCGGCACGACTGCATCGGACTCGTCCGGACCTGAAACTGAGCTTTTGCGCCTACATCAACTATTGCGCTCCTTCTCCCGGCTTCACGCTGGAACCCGGAGTCATGGTTCACATGGCCCCCTATTGGCGGTGCGTGAACCATACGATCGACGATCCGAAATGTCCCATCAACTCCGGATATGCGAATGACATCCGCGCCTGGTGCGCATGCAAGCACGGCGGGGATGTGAATATTTACGAATATTTCATGGGCGTAAATTTCTATCTGGGCCTCCCCATGATCCACTTTGAAGAAATGTTCCACGAACTTGCATGGTATTCGAAAACCGGAGTGGATGGCATTCTGACCCAGTTTCACGTTCCCAATTGGACCGTTTACGGCATGAATTATCTGTTTATGGCGCGCGCCGCGCGCGGGGAGAAAATGACGGAAACGATTTCGCGGCTTTTCCGCCGTCTTTTCGGAACCGACGAAAAAGAGGCAGGAGAGTTCTATCATGCGCTCAAGCGCCTCCCGACGGAAGCGGGAAGCTGCCACATACCCTATCCGTATTCGCTTTTCAGCCGGACTGGAGTCGAATCGTATGAAAAACTTCACGTCATGGCACAAAAACTGTCCCGGAAAGCCCCGGAAAACCGTTTCAGACAGGAGCTGACGACCTGGACCGATTATCTGTTGCATTTCAAAAAGCTCTTCGACGATTATCGAAGGGGGACGGTCTCGGAGAACCAGCTGTCTGTATTTCTCGAATGGATTCATTCAAACCGCAATACCCGGATTTTCGTCCATGACCGTTTTGACTGGTTTTTCGATGAGTGGAAGCGGGCTGTTCGGAAACATTTGCCATGGCTTCACTACAACATCGATTGGGAAGACGCATACATCCGCAAACATGAAAAACTTTGGAGGGAAACCGATTCAAGGAAAAACAATCCGTAACCGGTTGAAATCTGTCAGAGACCGGAATTGCATGGTTCCGGCTCCGCCTTCCAGAAGGTTGCGGGCGTACATTCCGGCATTCGTCCCGAAAACATTGGAATCGACGGAAAAATTTTCCCTTGAAACATCATTGACAATCATAATCCGGTCGCAATAAATCGGGATTCCCGGTCATTTTCGATGATGACCCGCAAAAATTGGAGCGAAAGAGGCACACCGGAAGCGTTCTTTATAAAAAAGGAGCGAAATCAGAAGTGAATGACTGAATTTTTCAGTCAGAACAACAAGATAAATGGACCACGGTGATTCCTTCACGGATTCAGGGGAACGGGAGGTGTCGATGGTAGAAAGCAAGGAAATTTTTCAAAAAATTTTTCGGATGAAGAACATAAAAAACTGTTACAAATGGAGAAAGAACTATGGCGAAAAGAATCTTGACGGTTCTGCTTATTTTGACAGGCGCAATCTCAATTTTATGCGCTGAAAAGCTGTTTCTGGCGAAAGACGGAAAAAGCGATTATCAGATTGTGATTCCTGCAGAATTCAATGATAACAATGTTGAGCACTTCGTTGGCGTTGCGGCAAAATTTTTTCAGGACTGTGTAATGAAGTCAACAGGGGCAAAATTGCCGATTGTCAGCGAGGATAAAATGAATAAAAATAGGCCTGGCATCTTTATCGGCAATACGGAGGAAGCAAAAAGGAACGGAATAGCCCTTGATGAATTTAAAGAATGGGAATATGTCATCAGAAGTTCAAGGAAAAACGTTATTCTTGCAGGCAAAGATTTTAAAGTTTTACCCGCCGCAAAATATTATTGGCAATATTCCTTGGGAACAGTAAACGCCGTTATGGTTTTCCTCAAAAGTTACTGCGGAACCCGCTTCCTGGTGCCAGGGCCTAACGGTATAGTCGTAAAGGAAGACAGCTCTCTTTCCATACCGGAAAACATCGATCTGAGAGAAACGCCGCGCAATAAATATTGCATCGGACGTCCCCAGGAAATCTTCTATGACATTGCAAATAACTTTTTCCCTGCCGTTAATTACGGTACGTACGGAGGGCATTCGCACGATGTAGCGATTCCGGTGGATAAATATTTCAAGACTCATCCTGAATATTTTGTTCTGATAAAAGGAAAGCGCAACATACATGCGCAACATCCACAATATTGCATATCCAACCCTGAAGTCCGTGAGCTTATATATCAAGAGTTGCTTAGGAAACTTGACCAAGGATATGAATACGCTCAACTGGGTCAAAGCGATGGCTTTATAAAATGCGAATGCGATAAATGCGCCAAGCTTTACGGTGTTAAGGATTTTGGCGAAAAATTATGGATAATGCACAGGGACATGGCGCAACGCCTAATTAAAGATCGTCCTGGCAAAAAAGTTATGATACTGGCCTACGGCCCTACAAAAAATCCGCCTGAAACTTTCAGTGAATTCCCAGAAAACGTCATAATCGAACTTTGTAAATCTTCACCAGAAGATATTGCAAAATGGAAAGGCTATAAAGTTCCCGGTGGCTTTACTGTTTATTTCTACAATTGGGGATATCATCAAAAAGAAGGCTTCACCCCGAAAGTTACGCCTGAATTTTGCAAAAAACAACTTGAACTCTTCTATGAAAATAATATATGGGGAATTTATAGATGCGGCTTCGGGGAGCTTTTTGGGCTTGAAGGGCCGATTTATTATTCTTACGGAAAGCTTCTTGCCGATCCGTCTCTCGATTATGAGGAGCTTATAAACGAATATTGTGAGAGTGCTTTCGGTTCCGCCGCCGAACCAATGAATAAATTCTATAAACTTCTTTACAAAAGGCTGGAATTGAAAAAAGGAGACGAACAGACGATCGATTGGAATAACAGGAATTTGCTTGATGGCAAAATGCCTCAACTCAACGACAACATAAAAATCCTGACGATCCGCTATCCTCCGGAGGTTCTTGCGGAGCTTGAAACTTGTTTGAATGAAGCGGAAAAGAAGGTCAATTCAAGAGGAGAAAAAATCAGATTTGAATTGGTCTTGAAGGAATTTAAGTATTTGAAAAAAACAGCAAGAGTGGCCGAACTTTTTGTTAAATACAGGAAGAATCCATCTCTAAAGCGGGAGCTTCTCGATGCCATCAAAGCAAGAGAAAAATATGTGGAATCAATCCCCGTGGCCCAAAATGGCAGGATTCTTGCATTTGAAGGAATTCCTTTGTTCGGACAAGTGGAAAAATCCATCCTTTTAATAGGGGGAGAAATGTATGGGGCTTCAGAAATTTTTGTGGGTAATTTCTGAGGTAAGCAAGTCCAAACAACGTGAGTAAAGGGGTGTGCCGATGAAATGATGTAACAGAGAGACGGATTTTATGGAATACAAGATATTGGCATGTTCAAACTTTGCCGATTGCACAGCCTCAATTTCTCTCGTTATATTATTTTGCAGGCACCCCCGGGTAAAGAGCGAAAATCAGAAGTGAATAACTGAATTTTTCAGTCAAAACAAACAAGATGATGGGATCACGGTGATTCCTTCACGGATTCGGGAGAATATGAAAAAAGGAGGCCGCCATGCACGAAAGAAGAAAAAACAAAAGAACCCATGCTGATCTATGGAGACGAAGTTTTACATTAATAGAACTCCTCGTTGTGATTGCAATTATCGCGATTTTGGCGGGCATGCTTCTGCCGGCACTCAACAAGGCAAAGCAGCAAGCGTTTAAAATCCGATGCACAAGCAACTTCTCCCAGCTTGGCAAAGCGGTTTGCAACTACTCCGGCGATAACAACGACTATATATTGCCATATTACAACAGCATAAATGCCGGCGGTTCCATCGGATATGTCAGCGGCTGCCGAGACTGGTTCAGCGGACGCCCATACGATGGACTTCTATCTCCGTATATCGGTGAGAATTCAAGAGCCGCTATCGGCGGATGGTATCGTGGAAACAACAATTCTTATCCTTTGACAGTCAGTGCCTATGCCTGCCCCGCAAGGGATGGAGAACGCAAGATAGCCGCAATGCCTCTTGCCTCTGATGCCAGGGTATACAGTATCGGACTCAATTCTTTTCTTTGCAACAGTGCGAAATATATCGTAAGGCTTAGCAGGCTACCGAAACCTTCACGAAGCATGCACATGGGAGAAAGCCGTTATAATCAGGTCTATTTGTCTTATTCCGGCACCTCAACTTATTATCCGGTCTATCCGCATGGAGGAGGTGATGCGGCGAAAGATGAGGCTGCTTTTGTCGCAACCGGCCCCGGAAGCGCTACCTTTCTTTTTTTCGATTTCCACGTGGAACAGGTTACGCGTAACAAAGTCCCGAACAGTGTTTCCGGCGGAGTGGATGCATACAGTGAGAGTTTCTGGCTCTTTTATTCGTATGGAAGTACTGTCATCAGGGATACCTGGTAGAAAATGAGAAAACCATATTTTATAAAGGGGGGTCTTCCTAAAATGCAGTTGTTGTACAATAAATCGGTATTTTCGGTCATTTTCGATGATGAATCACAAAAGTTGGAGCGCAAGAGGCACAGTCGTTTGGTGTTGTCTGGACATGGGAAGCGTTCTAAAATGCTGTGGGACAGCATCCGATACAATTCGCATGCGGGCAGCTCCGGAACAGGCATATTTACCGGGATTCGCTCCAGTATAACATCCCGCAAAAGAAAGGGAAAACCGGAAATGGGTATTCTCAGAAAACAGTCAAGTCAAGTTCAAACAGGGAGGCAAAAATGACAATTTCAAAGAATTATGGGACGGCAATGAAACAAAATTAAAAGTTAGACTTGAAAAGTCAGTAGAAGGTTCATTTTTACCTGACTGACCAAGGAATAGAGCTAATCAAAAATATTGGCTCGTATATCAAATCTAAACAGGATGATTTTGACGAAAGCGGCGGAAGACAGTTCTCCGCGGATCGGAAATGCCATCTTTGCAGGCAATGCGGTGAATGACACCATCTGCGGCGGCAATCTGGATCGTCAGGCAAAGAGGTTTTCCGGAAAACGGAAGTGTCCTTCGGAGTTTTTGTCCGGGTTATCAAAAGGAGAGAAAGATGAAAAAACTTTGGTTGAGCCTGTTGGCGATGCTGATCACCGGTTGCTGTCTTGCAGCAACAGAAACAGTCAAGGTTCCTGCGATCGAGACATGGAACATTGACAAAAAAGTTGAGTTCCTCAAACTGAAAGAAGGATGGTGGCTCAAGGACGGAAAACTTGAGATCCCGGGCAAATATACTGCCAGTTACGGGGATAGCGTACTCATCACCATGCATCATACAGGAAAAGGTCAGTTAATAGTGCGTCTGAAGGAATTCAATGCGGACGGCAAGCTGCTGGTGGCGTGGAACTATTGCACTTTCATCAATAAAACAGGCGAAGATCGCACCTATTCACCCACATATGACATCAACAACAAAGAAACAAAATATTACACCCTGACTCTTGAAAGTTCGCAGAATCCGAACATTATGACAACCATCAGGAATGGAAGGGAGTTGAAACTGATGACAAAGGCTTTTTTTCCAATTGCACGAGTAGAAGTAAAGCTCCTCTGCAATGGCTTGAAGAAGCATGTTACTTTATTTTTAAGCATATTCCGAATATTGCAGGCGGTTTTCTTGTTACCAAGTCGGAAAATCCAACACATTGTTATTCACATGGAAATGGCGGAAAATGTCCTTTTTGTTTAAAGCGCAGTATTCCGGAAGTTATCTCGGAAATTGTACGGGTTATGGAACGCGGTATCCATAATGCGGCTCCTCATGCAAAAGTTATTGTCTGGAATTGGGGGTGGAAACGTGAATGGGAGCATGAGGCACTCGAACTGCTGCCGGACAATCTATATTTTATGTGTGTCAGCGAAAGTGGAAAAGCCATTGAGGTTTCCGGGATTAAAAGCGAAGTCGGAGAGTATTCCATATCTCAAATGGGTCCGAGCACAAGAACAAGCGAACTGTGGAAACATGCAAAGGAACGCGGACTCAAAATTGTAGCCAAGATACAAATCAACAATTCATGGGAAAGCCCTTTTGTTCCATATTTACCTGTTCCATATTTGATTAGAGAACATCTGGGAAATCTTCACCGGAATCAAGTGGATGGAATAATGTTAAGCTGGACACTGGGCGGGTATCCCGGTGGAAATCTTGAACTTCTCACACATACACCTGAAGAGATCGTCGAATATCGCTTTGGAAAAATGCTTGCGCCGGCAATATGTAAAGCTTTATACAAATTCAGCGAAGCGTTCAAATTATTTCCATTTCATGTTAAAGTACTATATTACGCACCATTGTCTTGTGGTCCCGGAAATCTGCTTTGGTTGAATAAAACAGGATTTAGTGCAACCATGGTCGGATTTCCATATGATGACCTATCGCTGTGGCGAGGTATTTACTCGGATGATGTCATGGAGATGAGCTTTAAGCAGCTATCGGAAACATGGCAAGACGGTTTAGATTTGTTGGAGTTGGGTGAACCTGCTCTGACAGAATCGGCATTAGATGCCTTTGTGGACCTTAAAAATGTGGCGACAGCTGCGTATTGTCATTTCAGGAGCATCTATCTGCAGATAAGGTTTATTCGATTGCGCGGCAATACGAACAAATTGGAACTGTTGCAGATACTGGATGAAGAAATTATTCTGGCGAAACGACTGCATGCTGTTGTTCTGCATGATTCAAGAATCGGTTTTGAAGCCAGTAATCACTATTTTTATACGGTCAATGATTTGAAAGAGAAAGTTCTTAACTGCGAACACATCAAAAGCCAAATGTTCTGTTTAAAATAATGAAAGCATTGCATGATGACAACGAAAGTCGTATTCAAAATGCCAATGATATAATCGATTGGCGATTACTTGAGAATTTCAGAAGTTTTC
Source organism: Lentisphaerae bacterium ADurb.Bin242 (assembly GCA_002069785.1). GTDB lineage: Bacteria > Verrucomicrobiota > Lentisphaeria > Victivallales > UBA1829 > SIG94. The sequence continues at coordinate 62,769 of MWCA01000014.1, forward strand.
GAAAAACAAGGAGAATCAATGGAAAATGAAACTATAAAGATCGGCTTGATCGGTGTGGGCCGGGCCGGATACGGAATGCACCTCCCGGAAGTTCTGGCGACCGACGGGAAATTCGACTTTGCCGCGGTTTGCGACATTGACCCCGCCCGGCGGGATGTATTTGAAAAACGCCTTGGGCATCCGGTCAAATTTTATTCCGACGTCTCGGCCCTGCTGCAAGATCCGGATGTGGAAATGGTATCGGTCGCCACGCCCAGCAATTTCCATACGCCTCATGCGATTGCGGCATTGAACGCGGGAAAATATGTGTTCATCGAAAAGCCGATCGCCACCAGCTATGCCGAGGCTTTGAATCTGGCGAAAGTTGCCGGTCAATATCCAGGCAAACTGTTTTTGCGCCATAACCGCCGGTTTTCGGTGGAAATCAGTAAATTCCGCGAAATCATTGATTCCGGCATTCTCGGTGAAATTTTTGAAATCCGGTTTCGCATTATGAATTATGACCGCCGGGCGGATTGGCAAGCCATCACCGAATGCGGCGGCGGACTGCTCAACAATTGGGGACCGCATCTGATTGAACACGCGTTATATTTTCTCGATGCGCCGGTAAAGCGAAGTTTTTCGCGATTGTGCAAAGTTGCCGCCGCCGGCAATGCGGAAGATCATTTCAATATTATTCTTGAAGGCACAAATTCACGTTTGATCGATATTGAAGTTTCCGGCGGTTGCGCATTGAGTGAACCCATGTATAGTTTTTATGGAAGCCGGGGAGCTTGTTCCTGTAACGACCGTCGGACTATCCACCTGAAATACCTTGATCCCGGACAGCCTCTGGCGCCGCTTACCGCGGTTGCGGACACGCCGCCGCTCGACGCCAGTTTTGGTCAGTCCGAAAAATTGCGCTGGATCGAGAAAGAGGTCATTGCCGAACGTCCGGCGGGCAATGGTTGCGCCATTTGGCAATGTTTGTATGATTCAATCCGTTTTGGAAAAGCGTATCCAATCACAATTGAACAAGGGTTGGAAGTCGTCAAAATCATTGACACGGCCAAGCGAGGCACTCAATTTGAACAAACCTTCAAGAGGTAATGAATGAAAATATCCTGCACCCCGATCAGTTTTCAAAAAACATTCAAGGCCGGACAAATCACATGGGAACAATTTTTTGAAGTTCTTGCGGACAACCATTGTGACGGCGTCGATCTGCTTGATTCCCAATGTTACCCATGGTTTTTCCGCAATTATAAAGACGAAAAGAAGACCGTGCAAAAAAAATTGGCGGAACTTGATTTGCATGTTGCCGCTTATGCCTGCGGCAATAATTTTGCCAAATTTGCACCGGAAGCACACTCTCACGCGGTGGGGGCGGTCATCAATGCCATCCGTGAAGCGGCGGAATTCGGCGCACAATGCCTGCGGATTTTCGGAGGCCATCATGAAAGCAGCGGCGGGGAACCGGGGATGACTTATGCGCCGGGACTGAAGTTGGTTGTCAGGGGCATTGAGTCATGCATCAAAGAAGCGGAAAAAAACAACGTCGTTCTCGCACTGGAAAATCACGGGCGTTTACCGGGATTGTCTGATGAAATGCTGACCATTGTCAAACATTTCGATTCGCCGTTTGTCCGGATCAACTTTGACGTTTCCAATTTCCAGCCCGGGATTCGCGGTGAATCCGAAGACCCGTTGGATGCGTATGAGAAACTCAAGCCGTATATCGTGCATTGCCATGTCAAAGATTTGGCATTGGAATTACGTGACGGTCTGATCTACCGGATGCCGGCAGTCGCCGGCGAAGGAGGTTTGGTGCCGCTGCGTCGTTTTGCCTATGCGTTGGAACGGGATGGTTATAACGGCTATTGTTCCCTGGAGTACGAGGCCGCCACTCCGGAAATGACCGGAGTTTCCAAAAGCCTGGCTTATCTCGATGAGCTCAAGGCGGCTGCCAAACTTATCGCTGGAGGTTTTTAATGAAACCCCGCCGGATTATATTTTTCGGCGCACATCCGGACGATCCGGATATTCTTTTCGGTGGAACGGCGATCAAGCTGGCTCAAGCCGGACATATCGTAAAGCTGGTTTCTGTGACTAACGGTGATACCGGACATCATATTTTGTCGCGAGCGGAAACCGTAAGAATACGCTATCAGGAAACGCAAGCTTCGGCGGCCCTTGCCGGCATTTATGAATATCAAGTGCTGGATCACCCTTGCGGATTGGAGGTCAATATCGCCAATCGTGAGGAAATAATTCGGATCATTCGGTGTTTCGCGCCGGAAGTTGTGATTACTCACCGTTTATGCGATTATCATCCCGATCATCGGGCCGTGGCGCAATTGGTGCTGGATACTGCTTACACCGTAACGGTTCCGCATTATTGCGAAGATACGCCGATTCCGGAAAAAACACCGGTGTATGCCCATAGTTTCGACCGCTTTCAGGAACCGCGTCCGTTCCGTGCCGATGCGGCGGTGGAGATCGACAGTGTGCTGGAACACAAATTGGCGTTGTTTGATTGCCACAAATCCCAGTTTTACGAATGGCTGCCGTGGAACTCCGGTTATAAGGATTTCAATGTAAAACAGCTGTCCGAGGCAGAACGGCGGCAATGGCTTCTGCGCTATGTCGAACGTTTTAAAGTCGCGGCAGAGATGGCGCGTGACAAACTGTTGGCTACGGTTGAATACGCTGAAGTTTTTGAGTTTTCACCTTACGGAGCCAGTTGCGAACCGGAGGAATTTCAGCGTTTGTTCAGTTGCTGAATTCGTGCCGTTATACATTAATATACCGAGAAGAAAAATGAACAGTATCGAATGCGGTTGGGATCGACGTACGATCAATCCGGTTAATCCGGTGTCGTTGGGGGGCTATTTCAATGTGCGGATGTGGGAAAGCATAGCCGATGATCTGGAAGTTCGCACGCTTGTTTTTCGTCAGGGTGAAACGCTCGCGCTGATCGTTCAATTCGATCTCCTGACAGTGACCGAAAGACTTTATTTAGCGCTTGTCGAAGAACTGGCGGCGCTGGGGGTGCGCGGGATAGATTGGCGCAATCTCATTTGTACTGCGACTCACACGCACACGGCGCCATTGTTGAAAGTCAACGTTCCCGGCGCCGATCCTGAGTTTACCCGTTTCGCGGCGCGGCAGGGAGCTCTGGCGGTATTGGGGGCGATCGCGGCATTGCATCCCGGACAGCTTTATTGCGGTATGACGATGGAATCACGCTTCCTCTTCAACCGTCGATATTGGATGAATGACGGCACCGTCGTAACAAATCCGGGCAAATTGAACCCGGCAATCCGGCGTCCCGAGGGTGAAATCGATCCGGAAATACCATTGCTCGCGTTTGGCTGTGACGGCAAAATCGAAGCCGTGATCGGCAATATCGTGAACCATACCGACACCATCGGCGGCAGTCAAGTTTCCGCGGATTGGGCCGGTTTTGCGGTACGCGCCGTACAAGAAGGGTTGGCGCCCGGCGGAATATTTATGCCGCTTATCGGCTGTTCCGGCAACATCAACCATTTTGATATCTCAACTGCGGCCAATCAGACTTGTTATGACGAAGCCCGGCGGATTGGTTGTGGGTATGCGGAGACGATTATCAAAACTTTGTCGAAGTTACAGGCATTGCCACTGGCCGAGTTGCGGATTTATTCACAAAAAGTTACGGTAGCCAAGCGACGGCTGACCGCTGTGGAGCGTGCCGAAGCCGAAGCTATGGTGGCCAGATATCCGGAAATAAACATTGTTGGCGTTGCGGGCAGCGATCTCACCAGCGAGGATCTGGCGAAAGAGACCCCGTTTGCCCTTAAATATTTCGCTTATCACGCCTTGCAAGCCGATCAACATACCGAACCTCTGACTTTCCGGTTGACAGGGATCGACTTCGGCGCTGCAATCATTGCGACGTTGCCGGGGGAACCGTTTGTCGAAATCGGGTTGCGTTTGCGCAAGGAAATTTTGCACGGCAAACTTGCGATGGTCGTTTCTCACTGCAATGGGACCGGACACCCCGACTGCTTTGGCGGTTATATCCCCAATAAGTGGAATTATGGACGTGGAGGCTACGAAACCACCCTGCGCTCAAATCCCTTTTCCGAAGACACCGCCGGAATATTGCTTGCGTCATGGTGGAGTATCGCGAATAAAGAAATATATCAACAAGGCCCCTTTTATGGATAACATGACCAAAGAATTTCTGGAAATACTGACGGAATTGCTGGACTGCCCGTCTCCTTCGGGACGTGAAGAAAGAACTCGTGCTTATATCAAGGCAAAACTCGACAATATGGGTTTTGCCCATGAAACCGATGCCGCAGGCAATCTCATTGTAAAACTGGAAGGAGCTGGTCCAAATGATCCGGTGACCGTAATCGCAGCGCATATGGATGAAATCTCAATGACGGTAACGGGTATTGAAGCCAACGGCGACCTCAAAGTCATTAACTCAGGGGGACTTGTACCGGGTAAATTAGGCGAAGGGCCAGTCGAAATATTGTCGAATAAAGATGAAAATATAATCGGTTTGTTTTCAATGGGATCTGCCCATTCCCAGACAGCCGCCGCAGGCAACTGGGCTCCGGGATGGAGCGAGCTACGAATAAAAACCGGCCTGACTCCGGAAGCCTTAAAGAAAAAAGGCATTCGCATCGGTTCAAGCGCGGTTCCGGTCAGGAAATTGCGAGGACCGTATATATTCGGGAACGAAGAAGATCCGCTGGTGTCCGCCTGGACTTTTGACAATCGGGCAGGAATCGCCGAATTATTGATAATTTTAAGAATGCTCAAAAAGAAAAAACTGAAAACGGGAAAACGGCTTGCAGTTGCTTTTACAGTCCACGAAGAAGGCGGTTGCCATGGCGCCAAATTTTTAGCTCAGCGGGAACGCCCGGATGTTTTTATTGCGATCGACGGCTGTCCGTTAATCGATCCTGAGGTTCTGAAGCTCGATGGACGGCCGGGCGTGTGGAGCAAGGATAAATATTGCCACTACGACCAGAGGCTGCTCCATGACCTGATGAATGCGGCTGAAAACGCCGGAACGGAACTGCAGCCGATCGTTTATTCAAGCGCAGGCTCGGATGCCGGGGCGGTCTACAATGTCGGTGGGGCCGGAAGAATTGCTTTTCTCGGCCATGTCCGGACCAACAGCCACGGTTTCGAACTGGCAAGACTATCGGTATTTAAAAATACGATAAACACATTGTTCAAATTTATGGAACTCAATTTTGTGGAAAACAGAGAAACAAGAAGTAAACTATGTAACAAATAGAGAAAGTAAAATTTTATCTGGCGGACTGTGACATATCAAATGGGGGTCTGTATGAATATGCAATTTGAGTTTGGCCGACCGGAAATCACTGAGATTTTTTGTGATGAAGACAAGTCAGATCACCCGGTCATATCTGTCTTGGAATCTCCTGTAAAAATCGAACGTCATCAGGAACGGGAAATCCTGATTCCTCTCAAGGGTGCATTCACTTTCTTTTTCGGGGAAAATACATTCCATGCGGAACGGGGAATGGCATTTCTGGTGGATTCGTGGGTGTCCCATTCTTCCGGATATCAGGCGGAGAAGGAAGAACAAGTTCAACTCTGGATTCATCTTCATCCGAAGAATATTTACGCCACACTTCTGAAAATTGTTGCAGGGGATCCCGTCCGGTCGGAATGGACTTCCGCTGAACTTCCAATCGAACTTCTCGCACTGATTTCCAGACGCTGGAATATGCTGGGAAATCCCCAGCTTTCTTCTGAACTTGCAAAAAAAATCCGTCGCAGCATTGTCGAAGTGATTCTGGATGAGCTTGAATTCCTCAACAATTATCAGGTGAATAACAGCGGCGCGCACTTGGATCCTGTCAAATTCATCAAACGATACATCGAAAGCACACACGGATGCAATTGCGTCATTGCCGATTTCGAAAAAACAACGGGGTATGACCGCAGTTATCTGGCTCGACTTTTCAAGGCAAAAACAGGAATCACCATCTCCGATTACATTGACCAGGTCCGATTCGGGTTTGTCTCTGTGGCTTCAGGCCGGGGCCTCACGCAGAAAGAGATTGCCGTTCAGCTCGGCTTTTCCAATTCGTCTTCCCTTTCCCGCTGGAAAAAGACATATCAGGAAAAGTTCAAAAAGTAAATAATTCTCTATTCTCATCCCGATACAATTTTTTTGATTGTTTCCGGGTTCGGACCAATATGTCACAAACAGTAAAATAATGTCATGTCCTGCGCCTTGCCGAATCCTTTCACTCCATGCTAAATTAAAAGCAAGCCCTCAGAAATAAAAAATCCAAGGAGTGATGAAATGGCTGCTCTTGCAATCGATGGCGGAAAGAAAATTTTTGCCAATCTCTTTTCCCTTGCTTCGTATCCCACCGTCTATTCGGAAACGGCGCGAAAACTGTCGGAACTTTACCTGAACACCCGCGCATGGTCCTATTATGGCGAACATGAAAAAAAGTTTGCGGAAAGTTTCGCGGCGTACCACGATTCCAGATACGGCGTTTTCATGGCAAACGGGACGGTTACGCTCGAGTGTGCCCTTGTCGCACTGGGAATCGGCCCTGGCGATGAAGTCATCGTTCCGGCCTACACTTGGATGTCCACGGCCATGGCGGCGCTTTATGTCGGAGCGACCCCGGTGTTCGTCGACAGTCAACCGGACACTTTCTGCATGGATCCCGCCGCTTTCGAGGCTGCCGTTACGCCGCGAACGAAAGCGGTGATTCCGGTTCATCTGTTCGGCTCCATCGCGGACATCGACACGATCTGCGCGATTGCCGGAAAACATGGAATCGCCGTCATCGAGGACTGCGCCCACGCACACGGCGGCAAGTGGGATGGAAAAGGAGTCGGATCGTTCGGCGCGGTTGGTTCGTTCAGCTTCCAGCAGAGCAAGATCATGACTGCCGGAGAAGGCGGTCTCTGCACGACCTCAGACGAAGTCCTTTTCGATCAACTCAGCCGCCTCAAACACATCGGCAACGCGCAAGATTCGAAGCAACACAAGCCGATGACACCTCCGCCCCTCGGTCTGCTGTGCCACAATTACCGCGCGACGGAATTTCAGGCGGTTATTTTGCAAAGTCAGCTGGATCATTTGAAGGAGGAAACGGCACTCCGCGAAAAAGGAGCCGCGTATCTGAAACAGCGCTTCGAAGTCATTCCAGGACTGAAAGTTCAGGCCCGTGGGCACAAAGCCGCCATCCAGAACTATTACGTTTTCGCGGTCACACTCGATCCGGCGTTCCTGAAGCCCGGAATCACCCGCGACCACATCATCGCCGCGCTTCAGGCGGAGGGCGTTCCGGAAGTCTTCCCGGGCTGGTGCGCCCCGGTATATAAGCACAAACTCTGGAATGTGGAAACGTCTAAATACCGCATCGACAGTTGTGAAATTGCGGAAGACATTATCTACAATCGGGTAATTCTCTTCGCGCTGATGTGGCTGATGGCGTCCCGCGCCGATCAGGACAAACTCTGCGAGGCCATGGAAAAAGTCATGAAGGAATACGGAAAATGAGTTCAAATCGAATCAAAGTCGGTTGTGCCGAAAAGATCATCGATGTACCGCTCTTCGCCGAACTGGCCGGATATGGTCCTTTTCTGGGACGGCGGAACCTCGGGGTCCGCGATCCGATTTATTGTCGGGCGCTGAGCTTTTCCGACGGGCATCGCAGAAACCTCATTGTCGTCAGCGATGTCATGGCCAGCAATGACAGGGAGTGCCGCGCCATGCGCCATTGTCTTACGGAAAGTTACGGTCTTGAACCCGCAGGGATTCTTTTTGTCGCAACCCACACCCATTCCGCGCCGCTGACCGGACCGTCGGACATCGGATACGGCGAGGTCTGCCCGGAATTCGTGGAAAACTGGCGGAAGACGGTGTCAGCCGTGGTCGGAGAAGCTCTTGCAAACGAAGAAGAAGTGCGCGCTTTCGCGGGACGGGCGCCAATTCGAAAAACATTGGGACAGAACCGAGCCGATCCGGAACACGGTCACACGGACCCGGCCATCCGCTGGGTGAAATTCATCCGCGGGGATGGAACGGTCAAGGTCCTGCTTCACAACCATGCCATGCACGGGGTCGTTTTCGGACGGCAGCGGCTAGTTTCCGCGGACTGGATGGGCGATGCGAACCGCAAGATCAAGGCGCGCGGACTGGCGGAAATTCCGTTTTTCCTCTATGGATGTTCCGGCAACATCAATGTGATCTGGACTCATCCGAAACCGGAGGAACGGGACAAAAATCTCGACTGGATCAGCGAAAGTTATGTGGACGATCTGGAAAACGATCTTGTCCGTGGAAATGAAATCACCCTCGGTCCGCTGGAAGCGGTTCTGGAAACGGTCGGGTTCCCCACCGAGCCGGTGATTGCCGCGGAACTGCGCGGGACCGCCGCGAAACTTCTTGCCAAGCTCCCCTCGGAACACGGCATACTGCTGCAATACATTCATGACCGGATGATCGAAATGGCCGTGATGGCGGAGCACGGACACGATCTCCGGGCGGTTCACGATCTTCAGGTTTTGCGAATGGGAGACCTGGCAGTCTATGCCATTCCGGGCGAACCGTTCCTCGCGCTCGGTGAAACCGTGATGAAAGAGGCTCCGTTTGTGTTTCCGCTGGCGGTTTCGGTCGCCAACGGGGATGCCGGATACTTCCCGACGCCTGAAATGTTCGAGCGGTATCCCGATCCGTTCTGCTGTGACGACTTCGGCGCTTTCGGTTTTTATGAGGTCTGGTTTGGACCGGGGCTTCTCCGGCCGAAGTTCAAGCCGGAAATCGTCGATTTCATTACAAGGAAACTCTTGTCCCTCTCGGAAAAAATCAAAAAGACCGAGGAGAAATGAAAAGTGCAGTACAATTGTATAACTTCCGAGATGAATTGAAGAACGATTTCAAAGGAACTCTCCGGAGAATTGCCGCTCTGGGGGTGGACGGTGTCGAGTTTGCTGGAAATTATGGAGGAATTCCTCCGATTGAACTGGCTGATTTTCTCCGTGAACTGAACTTGGAATGCGCCGGAACCATGTTCAAGGCCGACAATCTTCTGAATCCGGAAAACATCGCTTACCAATATGCCGAAGTATTGCATACTCCCACCGTCACGATCAGCGCGTTTATCGACTTTGCTTCCGAATATGGAAAATTGCGCAAAACCTGTATGGAAATCGGAAGAATCGCGGAACGGCACGGAACTGTTTTTTCCTACCATAACCACTGGCTGGAATTCACCAAAATCGATGGGGTTCCGGCCATGGAACGGATCCTGGAAAATACTTCACCGGCAAATGTGTTTCTGGAACCGGATGTCTGCTGGCTGACTCGCGCCGGAGTTAATCCGTCCGACTACCTCCGGAAATACGCCCGGAGAATCCGGCAGATTCACATGAAGGACATCCGCGTGCCGGACAACCCGGAAACCACATGCGAACTCGGACGTGGAGTCGTCGATCTGAAAGGGGCGTGTAAAGCCGCCGCGGACACCTCCTGCGAATGGCTGATCTATGAACAGGATTATGCAAAAGATCCGTTCGAAAGTGCCACAGTCAGTATCGAATTCCTTAAGAATCTGTTGAAAAATATATAATTCAGGAAGAGAAAAGAAGATTCTAATCAAACTATTGCATATAGTTTGTACCTTACCATTTTTAGACTTATAGGAATGAAAAAGAGCCGGAATGGGAAAGATACACGACGAATACTCAAAAATTGGATGCTGAAATTTCCTCCAAAACCGGAGTTTTGACAATACAGCCATTCAATCGATTTCTAACTTATCCAGCGTCACGGACTGATCGTGGCGCTTTTTTGTATTTAAATAGTATGCGCCCAATGAGATACATGTCTGAGGCATTTTCGGTGTCTCGAAAGGGAAAGAAATTGAAGAATTATTCG
>MWCA01000015.1 GCA_002069785.1 Lentisphaerae bacterium ADurb.Bin242
TATTTTTTCCGGCAATTTCCTCTTGAAGAGCCTTCAGTTCATCCTGGTTCATTTTCAAAACTCCTTCAGGTTCCGCTTTCGCTTATGACTTCCCCGATCGTCCGCAGCAGTTTCTCCCGGGAGATGATCCCGGACAGGTGCCGCAGAACCTCTCCGTTGGATTCGATCAGAATCAGCGGGACGGAACGTACTTCGTATTTCTCCGTTTTTTCCGGATTCTCCTCCGCGTCGAAATGGATGAATTCCACCCCGGGAAGAGAGTTTTCAATTCCTTCCAGAATCCATTCTAGGGTTCGGCACGGGCCGCAGTTTTTCCGGGTGAATTTGATCACGGTGATTTTATTCTGCAAGGACATGAGCAATTCCTTTCCGTCAGATGACATAGTCGCCGTTCCAGTCTTCCCCGTTCCGGAAGATCCGGGAGGCCCTCGGGAGAAGGTAAACCTGGTCCGGGACCTGAACCGGATTTCTTTCATATTCGCCGTGCGACAGATGAACATAGAGGATCTGCCCCTGCTGGTCGACCAGTTCCAGCTTGACGACCGCGCCGGCGGTCAGGACCCGGATCACTTCCGCAGGAATCCCGCCCGAACTCTCCGCCCGGCTGATGGCGAAGTCGTGCGGACGGACCAGCATTTTGGCGTCCCTGCCGAGGTTCTGACCCCGGTCGAAAACCGCCTTGTCCGCTTCAAAACGCCCGTGAAAGATGTTGACCTCGCCGAGAAAATTCATGACGAATTCGCTGTTCGGGTGCCGGAACACTTCGTTCGCATGGCCGGACTGCTCGATGTTTCCCCTGTTCATGACCACGACTTCATCCGCCACTTCGAGGGCTTCCTCCTGGTCGTGCGTGACGAAGATGCTGGTCACGTTGATCGTATCGTGAAGATGCCGCAGCCAGCGGCGGAGCGAGGCGCGGACCTGGGCGTCGAGCGCGCCGAACGGTTCGTCCAGCAGCAGAACGCGCGGCCGGATGGCAAGCGCCCTGGCCAGAGCCACCCGCTGGCGCTGTCCGCCGGAAAGCTGGTCCGGATAGCGGTCCCCCAGGCGTGAGAGCTGGACCAGCTCCAGGAGACCGGCAACCGTCTTTCTGATCTCGCGTTTCGAGGGGCGTTCTTTCCACGGCTTGACCCGGAGGCCGAAGGCGATGTTTTCAAACACCGTCATCTGGCGGAACAGGGCGTAATGCTGGAAGACGAATCCGACACGGCGGCGGTTGACCGGGCTGGCGAGCGCGGAAATGTCGTCGAACACGATATCCGCATCCGGCTCCGGATCGGGCGTCTCCAGACCGGCGACGATCCGCAGAAGCGTGGTCTTTCCGCAGCCGGACGGTCCCAGGATGGCGACCAGTTTCCCCGTCGGGATTTTCAGGTTGACGTTGCGCAGGGCCTGAAACCCGTTGAAGGTCTTGCTGATGTTTCTTATTTCAATGCTCATTCACGGATTCCTTTTCGTTCATGCGACGTTCCAGAAGGCTTTTCAGCACGATGGTGACCACCGCGACCAGGCTCAACAGGCTTGCGACGGCGAACGCCGCCGTGAAGCTGTACTCGTTGTAAAGAATCTCGACATGCAGCGGCATCGTGTTCGTTTCCCCCCGGATGTGTCCGGAAACAACCGAGACCGCGCCGAATTCCCCGATGCTCCGCGCCGTACAGAGGATCACTCCGTAGAGCAGTCCCCATTTGATGTTCGGCAGGGTGACGCGCCGGAACATCTGCCAGGGCCCCGCGCCCAGCGTCAGCGCCGCCTGCTCCTCTTCCGTCCCCTGTTCCCTCATGAGCGGGATCAGCTCGCGGGCGACAAAGGGGAAGGTGACGAACAGCGTTGCGATGATGATTCCCGGGGTCGAGAACACGAGATGGATTCCTTTCGATTCGAACCACGGTCCGAACCAGCCGTTCCGCGGCCCCAGCAGAAGAATGAAGATCAGTCCGGCCACGACCGGGGAGACAGTGAACGGCATGTCGATCAGGGCGATGATGAAGGTCCGTCCCCTAAATTGAAATTTCGACAAGGCCCAGGCCATGATGACTCCGAACACCGTGTTCAGCGGGACGACGATCGCGGCGGTCAGCAGGGTCAGGCGGATGGCGGAAAGCGTATCCGGATCGGAGATGCTTCCGTACCAGACCGCGACGCCGTGCCCGAAGGCCTCCTTCAGGATGACCCAGAGGGGAAGGACCAGGAACAGGAACACGATCAGAAGGGCGGCGAATCCGGCCAGGAACCGGAAAAGAACCGGGGTGTCGCTGAGTTTCTGGAATGTTTTATGGAAAGCCATGTGTCATGCCCCCGCGGAAGGATGTTTCCGGTTGAAGAACCAGTTGATGCCGAAGATCAGGACCAGGGAGATCACCAGCATGGTGGCGGCAATCGCGGTGGCTCCCGGATAATTGAACTGTTCCAGCTGCGTGACGATCAGGAGAGACGTCACCTCCGTTTTCATCGGAGTGTTGCCCGCGATGAAGATGATGGTTCCATATTCCCCCAGGCCGCGGGCGAAGGCCAGGGTGAATCCCGTCAGCAGAGCCGGCGCAAGGGTCGGGATGACGACCTTCCGCCACGTCTGGACGCGGGTGGCGCCCAGGCTCATGGCGGCGTCCTCCAGCTCATGCCCCAGGTCTTCCAGCGCCGGCTGAAGGGCGCGGACCACGAACGGCATGCCGATGAAGATCATCGCCAGCGTGATTCCAAGCGGAGTGAAGGCGATCTTGAACCCGAATTTTTCGGCGATTGCGCCGACCGGCCCTTTCGGGGCGTACATCGTCGCCATGGCGATGCCGCAGATGGCGGTCGGCATGGCGAACGGAAGATCGACCAGCGCATCGATGACGCGTTTGAAGGGAAGGCGGAGCCGGACCAGCGCGTATGCCAGAACGCCGCCGAGAAGCAGATTCAGGAACGCCGCCGCAAGGGCGGTCCCGAACGTGATCCGGAAGGACGCCAGAACGCGCGGCGAAGTCACCATTTTCCAGAAGCCCGGAATTCCGAGACGGATTCCGCTCCAGAGGCGGATCTTCAGCGGAGCCTCGATATATTCGACCTCGGACGGAGGAACTTCCTTTTCCGTCCCGTCAACAGACACTTTGACGGCGGGGGCGTCCAGACGGGCGTCCGGCTTCGCCACCGCATGGTCTCCGATGGAGACGGCCGGGAGGTATTGCAGTTCTCCGGTCTTTTTGCCGTCGGCGACCTTGAAGCAGGGAACCTCCTGAAAACCGATCGCGGCGCTGTTGACGAACAGCGTACTGACCGGAAGAAGGACGATCAGCGTCAGGTAAAACAGCGTCAGCCCGAGCGTCGGCAGGAAGCCGGGGAGAATGCTGTGTTCTTTCCAGGGGGTTTTCATTTGTAAAATACCTTGTCATTTGCAATGGATGGCTCCGGGTGAATCGTCCTTCCTCCGAATCCTCCGGATTCCGGAGGATCGGTGAAAGTACGGGTTCGCCGGTTATTTCCTGCCCTGATAAATCTGGTCGAAAACGCCTCCGTCGCTGAAATGGCGTTTCTGCGCGCTGATCCAGTCCGGCTCCAGGTCGGTGAGCTTGATCAGAGTGAGCTTCGGAAACTTCTCAAGATCCCCCTTGTCGGCATGCTGCGGATAGACCGGGCGGTAGCCGTAGGAAGCGATGATCTTCTGGGCCGCCGGAGAATAGAGGTGTTTCAGATACTCCTCGGCCACTTTTCCCGTTCCTTTTTTCTCCACGTTCCTGTCCACGATGGTTACCGGGGGCTCCGTGAGGATCGACACCGGGGGCACCACGACGTCGAACGCGTCCTTGCCCAGTTCCTGGATGGAAAGAATCGCCTCGTTCTCCCAGGCCAGCAGTACGTCGCCGAGCTTTCGCTGGATGAAGGTTGTGGTCGAGCCTCTCGCGCCGGAATCCAGCACGATGACATGCTGGAACAGGTCGGCAAGATATTTGCGCGCGACTTCGTCCGCTTTCTTCACTTCCCCGGCATATCGGGGGTCCCGGACCTTTTTGATGTCGCCCAGTTCACGCTGAAGGGTGTAGCCGTATCCGGCGAGATAGTTCCAGCGGGCTCCGCCGGAGGTCTTCGGATTCGGGGTGATCACTTCCACGCCGGGACGCACCAGATCCTCCCAGGACCGGATGTTTTTCGGGTTCCCCTTGCGGACAAGGAACACGATCGTCGAAGTGTACGGCGAGCTGTTTTCCGGAAGACGTTTTTGCCAGTCTCTGGCGATCAGCCGTTTTCCCGTCAGCGCAATGGCGTCGATGTCATACGCCAGCGCCAGCGTCACCACATCGGCGGAAATGCCGTCGATGACCGCCCGGGCCTGTTTCCCGGACCCGCCGTGCGATTGTTTGATGACCACGTGCTGGCCGGTTTTCTCTTTCCAGTATTTCTGGAATTCGGCGTTGTACGCCCTGTAAAGCTCCCGCGTCGGGTCGTAGGAAACGTTAAGCAGTTCCACGGTTTCCGCGGCAAAGGCCGCGGAGCTCAGGCCGAAGAGGAGACGGACCGCCGTCCCCCGTAAGGCCCATTTGAAAATCCTGTTCATTCTATGAAATCTCCATTCTTTGGATGTTCTTGTGTTTTTGAAAAGTCTGAATGCTTTGTCGTGTCATACCGGTCCGGAGTCACACCCGGCGGCTTGTTCCCTCACCGGAGCATCGGGAGACCGCCGGCTTCAACATCGATGCTGCGGTTTGTTCCATCCGCAGGCTTTCACGCCCCGGAACAATTCATATCCGATCACGGCGAAACTTTTGAGCACACTTGGAAAAAAGGTTTTTTCTTTCATCTTTCATCCTTTCCGGTTCATCTGGGTTTCGAGTTTTTTTCATGCGGACGGTATGACGCAGCTTCGCATTCAGACCTCTTTTTTTCCTGAAAAAACGAAAACTCTTTCCTTCCGTTCATAACGTTTAAAGACTACTTTTTTTATCAAGATTATATAATGTAATCCGCATGAGCATGAAATACAAGGGAAATCATAGAAAAAATTGGATATTTTTCTTTTTACACTCGAAAGAAACCGGTTTATTCTTTATATTTACTACCGATATAGTAGTTTAAAATACAGGAATAAAACAATCGGGAAAGAGGGGGGGCGCACCGCTCAGGGCAATTCGATAGGACGCGCGGCATCGGTTTTGAGGGAATCGTTCATGCTGCCGGTCCGGTACCCGGCGAGGTCGAGCGTCACATAGGAGAAACCCAGCTCTTTCAATCTCCAGTTGGTTTCGGCTGCCAGCCCGGGTTCAAGCATTCTGGAAAATTCGCCCGGTTCGATTTCGATCCGGGCGATCCGCTGGTGAATCCGGACGCGCACCTGATGAAATCCGTGACCCAGAAGAAACTGCTCCGCCTTGTCGACCATCGCCAGTTTCTCTTCCGTGATGGATTCCCCGTAGACGAAGCGGGAGGAAAGGCAGGCGAAAGACGCCTTGTTCCAGGTGGGAAGCCCCAGCCTTCTGGAAAGGATGCGTATTTCCGCTTTGGACAATCCCGCCTGCCGCAGCGGGCTCAGGACGCCCTGTTCCCGCACGGCGGTCAGGCCCGGACGGTAGTCTCCGTTGTCGTCCAGGTTCGAGCCTTCGGCGACATGCGGGATTCCCTCGCGGCGGGCGATTTCCCATATTTTGGAAAACAGTTCGTTTTTGCAAAGATAACAGCGGTCGGGCGGGTTGTTCGAAAATCCTTCGATTTCCAACTCTTCCGACTCGCATACGAGATGCCGGATTTTGTGTTCACGGCAGAAGGCTTCCGCCTCCCGGAGCTCCCTTTCCGGGAAGGAGCAGGACCGGGCGGTGACGGCCAGGACGTTGTCTCCGAGGACATCGTGCGCGGTTTTCAGAAGGAAGGTCGAATCGACCCCGCCGGAAAACGCGATCGCCACGCTCCCGAGACTTTTCAGATGATTGCGCAGACCGTCATACTTTCCGTCAAGTTCTTCCATATTTGCGAACCTTTCTTTCCTTTATCCGGCGGAGATGCCTCAGATTTCGTAATTCCAGAACTCGCCGCCCTGAAATTCGACATTGTTGTTTCTTTTGAACTGGAGTTCCGGCATTTTCGCACTGACGCGGGTCTGCTCCGGAACGGATCGTGTGACAAAGGAGTTGCCTCCGATGACGACTCCCTCGCGGATGACCGTCTCGCCGCCGAGGATGGACGCTCCGGAATAGATCGTGACGTTGTCCTCGATGGTCGGATGGCGCTTCCGTCCCTTGAGAATCTGTCCGCCGCGCGTGGAGAGGGCTCCGAGCGTGACTCCCTGATAAATCTTCACGTGATCCCCGATCCGGGAAGTCTCGCCGATGACGATGCCGGTTCCGTGGTCGATGAAGAAGTATTTGCCGAGCGATGCCCCGGGATGGATATCGATCCCCGTAACGCTGTGCGCGTGCTCCGTCATGATGCGCGGAATCAGCGGAACGCCGAGCCGATAGAGTTCATGCGCAATCCGGCTGACCATCGTGGCATAGATTCCCGGGTAGGAGAAAATCACCTCCTCCCGGCTGAATGCGGCGGGGTCTCCCTCGTACGCCGCCTCGAGGTCCGTCGCAAGATATTCCCGTATTTTGGGGATCGCCGTCAGAAACGCATCCACGATTCCGGCGGTATGCGCCCGGACGGCGGACTCCGTCACATCCCGGTATTCCTCTTTTGTGCGCAGGGCCTTTTCGATCTGTTCCAGCAGGATTTCCCTGATTTCCCCCAGAACCTGCCCCACGTAGAAGCGGATATTGTCGGCCTTCAGCTCCTTCCGGTCGAAGAATCCGGGAAAAATGATGAACTGAAGCCTCCTCAGGACCCCGAGGATCAGGGTCCGGTTCAGAAGCTGTTTTTCATCGATTTTTCTGATATGCGGATGGCGTTCGTAACTTTCCAGGATCGCATCCACCGCGTCGTTCAAATGATTGCTCATGAAAACCTCTCCGTCTTATCCTGCCAGATGCTTCAGCAGATCCGTCAGGACATCGATTTCTTCCGGCGTGTTGTAGAGGGCCAGGGAAGGACGCACCGAACCTTCCAGCCCGTAATGACGCAGGATCGGCTGGGCGCAGTGGTGTCCGGCGCGGACCGCGATCCCGTGGTCGCTCAGGTAGCGGCCCACGGACGATACGTCGTGTCCGTCCAGGACGAAGGAAAGCACCCCGGATTTCTCTTTGGCCGTGCCGATCAGGCAGAGTCCGGGAACGGTTGCAAGCCGGTTCATGCCGTATTGCGTGAGTTCGTGCTCGTAAGCCGCAATCGCGGGCATCCCGATCCGGAGGAGATATTCCAGCGCGGCGCCCAGCCCGACGGCGTCGGCGATGCTGCCGGTTCCCGCCTCGAATTTGCCGGGAGCCGGCTGGTAAACCGTCCGTTCGAACGTGACGTCGGCAATCATGTTTCCGCCGCCCTGATAAGGTTCCGCCTCTTCCAGCGCGTCCTGTTTTCCGTAGAGTGCGCCGATTCCGGTCGGAGCAAAGATTTTGTGTCCTGAAAACACATAGAAATCGGGGTCGAGAGCCGTGACGTCGACCGGGAGGTGTGCGACGGACTGCGCGCCGTCGATCAGAATCCGGACGCCGAAGCCGTGCGCAATCCGGACCAGTTCCGCGACGGGCGTGATCGTGCCGAGAACATTCGACACATGCGTCACCGAAACGAATTTTGTCCGGGAATTGAACAGCTTCCCGTACTCGGAAAGAAGGAGCTGTCCGTCCTTGTCCACCGGAATCACCCGGATTTTCGCGCCGGTTTCCGCCGCGATCATCTGCCACGGGACGATGTTCGCGTGGTGTTCCAGCAGGGAGAGGATGATTTCGTCGCCCGGCTTCAGCCGCGGCCGGACATAACTCCGGGCGACCAGGTTAATCCCTTCGGTCGTGCCGCGCACGAAAACGATGTTGTCCTTGCCCGGCGCTCCGAGGAACTTCGCCACGGTGGCGCGGGCGCCTTCGTAGGCATCCGTCGAACGCGCCGCCAGTTCGTGCGCCGCACGGTGAATATTGGAGTTCTCGTGCTCGTAATAATAGCTCAGGCGGTCGATCACCTGCCGCGGACGCTGCGTTGTGGCTCCGTTGTCGAACCAGATCAGCTGTCTGCCTGAACTCAGGCGTTCCTGAAGGATCGGGAAATCCGCGCGGATGCGGTCGACCGGGATGCCTCCGATCAGGGCCGTCGAAGCGAGCGGCGCGGTTTGCGCAACCGTCTTTGCACCGGACACTCCCTTCTCCGCCTCCTGCGAGGAGACGACGACCGGAGAATAAACCGGCTCCGGAACACTCTCCGGCTGCGTCTTTTCCACGGGTTGAAAAGACTCTTCCGCTTCGGGCACGACGAACGGACTCCGTCCCGGCGTTCCGGTTTCGCGGAGGACTTCTTCGATCATCTGTACAAAATCCTGTCCGCCGGGAAGAAAATGTCCGGCGTTCGTCACGGCATTCGGCGGAAGCGCGCCGCCCGGAGAAATTCCGGGCTGGACCGGAGCGTCGAATTCCTTGCAGAATTCCGCCGCCCAGGTCCGCATCTGCCGCTCGCCGGGAAGCCCCGCCGGCACGGAAGGAGCATTATTTCTGGTTGTAGTCATAATATTCGCCGACCTCCACATCTTCGAGAACCGCGAGCGCATCGTCCGCTAAAATCGCGGCGGAGCAATAGAGGGAGAGGAGATACGAGGCGACCCCTTTGTCATCGATGCCCCGGAAGCGGACCGAAAGACCTCTGGACTGTTCACCGGGGAGTCCGGCCTGATAGAGGCCGATGACGCCGCGTTTGGCCTCGCCCGTGCGGATCAGCAGGATATTCGTCTTGCCGCTCTGCGACTTCGGATTGCGGAGTCCGTCCACGAACAGTTTGTCGGAGGGGATCAGAGGAATGCCGCGCCAGAGGATGAAGGTTCCGCCGCCGATGTTCGCCGTGACCGGGGGAACGCCGCGCCGGGTGCATTCGCGCTCGAACGCCGCGATGGCGCGCGGATGCGCCAGGAAGAAAGACGGCTCTTTCCAGACCTTGGAGATCAGCTCGTCGAGATCGTCCGGCGTGGGAGCTCCATTGCGGGACTGGATGCGCTGGGAATCCGCCGCGTTCTTGAGCAGC
This sequence comes from Lentisphaerae bacterium ADurb.Bin242, assembly GCA_002069785.1. Classification (GTDB taxonomy): domain Bacteria; phylum Verrucomicrobiota; class Lentisphaeria; order Victivallales; family UBA1829; genus SIG94. The sequence continues at coordinate 9,067 of MWCA01000015.1, forward strand.
CCGTAGTCATCGTTGTTGACCAGTTGGCTTTCCTGGCGTTCCTTCAGGCTTTCTACGGCCAGGTGGAGCTGTTCCTTGATCTGGTCGTAAGGGGCGCTGTAGACGTCGGAGATTTTGGTATCGATGTTGAGGATCGTCGAAATCGAGTTCAGGATATATTCGCGCGGTTTGGTTTCGTAATCCACGAAGCCCTGCGGAATGACGTCGCTTTTCGCTTTTGAGCTGCAAAGGACATCCAGCGGGGTATTGCCTTCCACGACCTTGTTGACGCGGTAGACGCCCGCTTCCAGTCCCTTGAATTCCAGAAAGCGCGGGAGCCATTTCGGAGTCAGGGAGCCGAACTGGGGACGCGTCTTGGTTACGTTTGCGAGCTGATAGGCGGCGGCTTTGCCGAGGGCGTTGATTTTGGTTTCTTCAGACATGGCGTTCTTTCCTTTTTTGTTTTTTTTATGATGAATCGAAATTGGGAGAAATCAGAGTTGTTTCAAGCTCGGATCGATCTCGTTGATCCAGCCCTGAACCCCGTCGGAGAGATTCATCAGGCGTCCCCGATACCCGGCCTCCCGAAGGGAACGGATCGTGAAAATGCTGCGCTGTCCGATCTTGCAAATGAACACGGCGTCGAGGGACGGATCGAGTTCATCCATTCTCCGGACGACCTGTCCCGGCGGGATCGCTTTCGAATTCGGGAACTTCAGGTAGGCGCGCTCATGGGGTTCCCGCAGGTCGATCACCTGAACCGGTTCGTTGCGGTCGAAACGGGCTTTCAGGCCGGTTGCGGAAATGGATTCCACCGGAGTCTCTTCCCGGACGGGCTTCACGTTGCAGAACTGCTCGTAATCGATCAGTTCCGTGACGGTCGGATGGGTTCCGCAAACCGGACAATCCGGGTCTTTGTCCAGGCTCAGTTCACGGAATTTCATTTTCCATGCGTCAAAGAGCAGCAGGCGTCCGATCAGGGTCTCCCCGCCTCCGACGATCAGCTTGATCGCCTCGTTCGCCTGAAGGAGGCCGATGATTCCGGGGAGAATCCCGAGCACGCCGCCCTCGGCGCAGGAGGGAACCAGCCCCGGAGGAGGAGGCTCCGGGTAAAGACACCGGTAGCAGGGCCCTTCTCGGGCATAGAACACGCTGGCCTGTCCTTCGAACTGGAAGACCGAGCCGTAAACGTTCGGTTTGCCGAGCAGGACGCAGGCGTCGTTGACCAGGTAACGGGTCGGATAGTTGTCCGTTCCGTCCGCCGCAATATCGTATTCCCGGAGGATGTCGAGCGCGTTCGCGGCGGTGAAGGGCTCGTTGTAAGTGACGACATCGACCAGCGGATTGAGGGCGCGGATGCGGTCGCGCGCCGAAGCGACCTTGGGGCGTCCCACATCCCGCGTTCCGTGAATGATCTGCCGGTGAAGGTTCGAGGCGTCCACGCTGTCGAAATCGACCAGGCCAAGGGTTCCGACGCCCGCGGCGGCAAGGTACAGTCCCAGCGGCGCGCCGAGCCCGCCCGTCCCGATCAGCAGAACCTTGGAGGCCTTCAGCTTCTTCTGTCCTTCGATGCTGATCTCCGACAGCAGCATCTGGCGGCTGTAGCGGAGCAGTTCATCGTGGCTGAGCCCTGCCGTGCGGTCCTCCGGAACAATGCTTTTCAAGGGAGTTCCCGGCATGGACTCACCCTCCCCCGGCGATCGCGGGAACCAGCATGATCGTTCCGCCGTCCCGGACGGGAGTTTCCGCCCCGTTCAGCTTTTTGATATTGACTCCGTCCAGAAAGACATTGATGAAGCCGCGGAGGTTGTTCTCATCCGCGTAGATCTGATGTTTCAGGTCGGGATAGGCGGCGGCGAGCGCGCGGACGGCTTCCCCGACGGTGTTCCCGGACACTTTCACTTCGCTCCGGCGGTCGACGAATCCCCGCAGGGCCGTCGGAATCAGTATCGTAACGTTCATATTCCACATTCCTTTCCGATTTTGAATTCAAATGATTTCAACGGGTTCCCGGTTGAACTTCGCGCGGCTGTTTTCCAGCAGCCAGCTTGCCAGCAGCTCCGCCTTGCGGTTTTTCACGGAGAGGATGACATAGGAGTAGAACGGGAGCGCATGGTCGCGGTCATATCCGGAAGGCTCGGCCGGATGGTCCGGATGCGAATGGTAGAACCCGACAATGTCCAGATGCCTCTTTCCCGCTTCCATTTCGGCAAGGACCATCTCATCCTCCGTGATGAGGAAACGGTGATGCTGCTCCTCCTGTTCCCGCGAATTGACGATGGGACGCAGGGCGCGGACCGTTTTACCGCCCTGTCCGTCGACCGTCCCGAGCAGGATGCCGCAGCATTCGTTCGGATACGCCGACTCCCCGGCAGAACGGATTTCCGCTTCCAGGTTTCGCGCCAGCTTCAACATGGTTCAATCCTCCCCGAAATGTTCAGACAGATAGCGGTTCCCGTTGTCGCAGAGGACCGTGACGACCACGGACCCCGGGGGTACTTTTTCCGCAAGTTTCAGGGCCGCGGCGACATTGCCTCCGGAGCTGATTCCGACCAGGAGGCCTTCTTCGCGCACCAGCCGGCGCGTCATGGCGAACGCCTCCTCCGTGCCGACCTCGAGCCGGAGGTCTGCGATGGAGGCATCGAAGATTCCCGGCAGGATGGTCGAGGCCATGTGCTTCATGCCCTCGAGTCCGTGCAGCGGGGAGTCCGGCTGCATCAGCACGGCCTTGACCCCGGGATTCAGGTGTTTCAGGCAGCGGCTGGTCCCCATGAACGTGCCGGAGGTTCCCGTCCCTGCGACGAAATGCGTCACCTTGTGGCGGGTCTGTTCCCAGATTTCGACGCCTGTCCCGTTGAAATGCGCTTTCCAGTTCGCCTCGTTGTTGTACTGGTCAGGATAGAAATATCTTTCCGGATTTTCCGCCACGAGACGGCGGCATTCGTTGTAAGCGCCGTCGGAGCTTTCGAGCGGACTGGTTTCGATGATTTCCGCGCCATAGAGGCGCATCAGCTTTTTCCGTTCCTCCGTGGCGTTCGCGGGCAGGCACAGGGTCACTTTGTACCCCAGGATCGCGCCGATCGCGGCGTATGCGATTCCGGTGTTGCCGCTGGTGGCGTCGATGATGGTCTTGTCCCGGGTCAGGCGTCCGGTGGCGATTCCGTCCAGGATCATCGCCTTGGCGGCCCGGTCTTTCACGGAGCCGCTCGGATTGAAGTATTCCGCTTTCGCGTAAATCTCCACTCCTTCCGTGTTCCTGTCGATCTTCGCCAGACGGAAAAGCGGTGTATTCCCGATAGTGTCAAGCACTGTCATATCGCTTCCAATCCCATATCGTCCATCCTCCGCATCGCACCTGGAATGTTAATAGTCTACTATTTTAATAGTCTTTAATTTAGTATGGATCGGTTTATATTTCAAGGATAAGAATCAAAAAAACTACTATTTTTATATATTTTCGACACTTCCGGATTGATGAAATAACGGGAAACTTCTGTCATTCCCGTTGCTTCTGTTCTTTTTGCATGGTATAGTGTTATGAGAAGAAGGGAACTTTGAAGAGTTCCCGGGCGTCCGGTCAAGTTTGAAAAGGGGAATTATGGAGTTTTTTCAGGGACTTGAAATCAAAATGGCCAACGCGGACGATTCCACCCTCGTCCTCCGCAAAAGAAAACCGCTGTACTACGGGATACAATACACTCATTCGGGACCGCTCCATCTTCGTGTCGACAACGGCAGGGAGTTCCATGTGGAAGGCAGCTATGCCTTCATCACCTCGCCGGAACATTATTTTGAATATGGAACCGATGAAGGACGGAAACGGCACCAGATGTATATCTGTTTCACGGGGCCGCGTGTCGCCGAATATCGAAAGAAGGGCCTTCTGCCGGCGGATTACGGGTCTCCGCTGATCAAAGTCAACGAGCCGGAAAAATTTCTGCACCGGATGAACGAGTTCATTCTTGCGTTCAAATCCGGAAAATCTTCGAACGACAAATTGACGTGGATGCTGGAAGGGCTCTTGCTGAAACTGGCGGAGCAATCCATCATTCCAAGCGATTTTCCGGTTTTCTACAGGGAGAAATTTGAAAATCTGGCAAAACAGATCGATGCCCATCCGGAAAAAGAGTATCGTTTCGAACTGATCGCCAGGGAGCTTTCCTTGTCCCATATCTATTTCAGACAGCTTTTCAAAATATTTTCCGGAATGGCGCCCCAGCAATACCTCATTCACAGCCGGCTGAACAAGGCCTCGAGCCTTCTCCTGGCGACCGGCCGGCCGATCAGCGAAATCGCCGTGCTGACCGGTTGGAAAAATGAATTTTACTTTTCCCGGATTTTCAAGAAAAAATACGGGATTTCTCCGAAGTCATACCGGGAAACATATGACTGATCCGCCTCAAAGATGGTAATTCCGCACCGGCATTCCGCGCCGTTTGCGCGCTTCGATCCACGGAGTATACCAGTCCGTCTTTTCACTGGTCACATGTTTCAGGAACTTCTCCGTTTCTTCCGCCGTATTTTCAAAAACCTTGATGCATCCGTCCCGCCGGCATTCGTCGATCAGCTTCGTGGCGAATCCACTGCGGCAGAGAATCGCGCTCAATCCCTTGGCGGCGGCTTCGCGAATCCGTTCATCCGATTCGAGAAGTTCTTTTGCGGGCGGAGTCATGTCAAACGACATGAAATTACCGGGATGTCCCCAGGTGTCCCCGAAAACAAGGTCCGCGGAATAACCGATTTTTTCAAGGCAGACCCGGCATTCTTCCGGGGTGAAGCGGCCCAGCGCCGCCACGCCGCCGCTCCGGACAAAAGCCTTTTCGTGAACCGTGCCGTCCTTTGTAACCGCGCGAAACGTCCCGGGAAACGTGCCCGTCCGGTAACGCAGCTCCTTCACATCCTCCATTTCGACCCCCAGCCATGTTTTCAGCAGCCAGCGGGTCCCGGCCAGCGCCCAGTGTGCGGCGCAGAAGCTGCTGATGACAAGACGGATGATTCCCGTATATTCGGCAAAGTCCCCTTCCAGCATCATTCTCCGGAGAGATCCGGCATGGCACGGAGTCGTGGTCACGGCGATTTTTTTCAGCCCCGTTTCATAGGCCTCGCGTATGCCGAGAAGCTGCGGATGGGGCTGATATTTCGAGCCGGAACAGGCCAGTACCTCCTTGCGGTTCCGGGCGACAAAAGCCCTGGCCCGCCAGGGTTCCTTTTCGTCCCAGCCCGCCAGGACACAGCCGTCGATGATTCCCTTTTCCAATGCGTGGATCAGGACCGCCGAGGCAACACCTCCCGAAACACCCGTATGGCGGACTTCCGGGTCCGTGGCGCATCCCGTTGCCGAAAAGCGGATGACCCCGCCGAATTTTTCGAACGTGTTCATATCGCGTTTCCTGCCGAAGAACGTTTCTTCGGTTTTGCCGAACAGGACGTCTTTCGCCGCACAAACACGGAAGCATTTCGTGCATTCGCCGTCTGCACATTTTCCCGCAAGTTCCGGATTGTTTCCCCATTCATAATGCTTCATTTCGATTGCCTTCGGCGGGCAGACCGCCGCGCAGAGTCCGCACTCAAAGCACAGCCCCGAGTCGATGCATTCCTTTTTCAGTTTGTCGAAACCTTCCTGAGACATGATTTTATTGCCCTCTCTATGCCGGTTCTTTGGAGTGATCTATCTTTCATTATACTTCATCCGCATTTTTTTGGAATGAACATTCTTTACAAAACCATGCACGATTTTATGATTTTGCGGTCCGGTTCTCCCTCCCGGCCGGGCGCAGCGGGCTTCCGGCTCTCAAAAATCTTAAAATTGTATATGGAAATATTTGTTTTGTCTATTTGATTTATAAGGGAAACCACTATAATTAATGATAAAGAAAGAAAAAATGGATTTTCAGACACTCCCCGATTCATGGAAACCATTCAAAAAACCAATCGGAAAGACAGGAAACTTTAGAAAGAAGGAGTAGAAAAATGGATTGTAACCAAAAGAATTTCACATTAATCGAACTCCTCGTTGTAATTTCGATCATCGCGATTCTCGCGGGCATGCTGCTGCCCGCGCTGAACAAGGCCCGGGAAACAGCCCGCGGAATTTCCTGTGTTTCCAACCTGAAACAAATCGGAACAGCCATGCACATGTATGTAAACGACAACAAGGACTATCTGCCGTTGCGTGAATTCCAATGGACGGTGAACGGAAACAATTATGCGCAGAGTTATGCGGCTGCGCTGTTCGATTATCTTGAACCGGGCAAGACCAGGTTCGGAACCAGCCATTACCGGATTTCGCCCCGTTTTCCGAAACTGTTCGAATGCCCGACCTTTCCGGAGGAACCATTGACACGAAGGGAATATTCATCCTGTGTGCACTACGGCTGCGTCATGAGTGTGCTGGTGAAACTGAATGCGACCACTCTCCAGGGAACCAAAATCAACAATTCAAAAGCTGTGAAAAATCCTTCTCATGTGGTGGTGCTCACGGATGTGAAGAAAAATATGGATACGGCCATAACAAACCACTTTGAAGTTACCAATTCTTCTTCTCCGGCCGATTACCTGCTGTCATCCGTCTATTACACGCCGCGGGTGGCGCACAACCAGAATGTCAATGTGCTTTTCCTCGGCAACAATGTTTCTCCGGTGATTTACAGCAAACTGTCAAGGGGAACAGAATACATATGGGACATCAAATAAAAAACTTCAGGAGGAAGTATGCAGCAAAGTAAGTATTGTCTTTTCATTTTCCTTTTGGTTCATCTGTTTGCGGTTGCGGACGACGGTGAATTTTCACTGGTGAAAAAGGGTGTCTGGAATGCTTCTTTCGTGTGTCCGGAAAATACGGCGGCGGAAGTCCGGGCGGCTGTGGAATATTTCAATTCCATTGCGGAAAAGTGCATCGGGAAACCGGCGGACATATCTCCCGCGGAAATCAAGGGAAAGGGGAAAATCCTTCTCAAAATCGAGAAACGGACCTTGCTTGATGATGACGGATTTTCAATCGGGTTCCCGGATACCGGAACAATGCTTATTACGGCTACCGAGCGTTCTTTGTACTGGGCGTTCAATCACCTGCTTGAAAATTTTTTCGGAGCAAGATTCATTTTCCCGTATAATCAACGGGATTTGTATGGCGGGAACGACCTGAATTATTATCCGCGGAAAACAGACATTTCGATTCCCGCGAAAAAGATCGTGGAACGTCCCGTTGTCAATATCGCCCGGATGACGGCGTCGGGGATTCGCGGCTGGGATAAACGCTGGAATGCAAAAGAATCGCTGCCGGGCATCCATTTCATGATGATCGATGTATTCCCCGTTTATAAATATGCGGCGGATGGCAGCTGGCCTTCGGAGATCATGCCGGTCATCAACGGCAAAAAATTCTTTCCGCCCAAGGCAAAAGCCCCGCTTCCGGAAAACAAATGGCTTGCCCGCCGCGGCTACAATGCGTTCTGGCAGCCCTGCTGGTCGAATCCCAGGACGGTTGAAATCGCGGTTGCCAACATTCTCGAAATACTGGCCAGGGAACCGGACAAGAAACACATCAACCTGGATGTAAACGACATGGGGGGCTATTGTGAATGCGCGGAGTGCCGTAAGCAAGTCGGAAATAAACTCAACCGTCTCAATTTTTCGGATTACTCCGGGCTTTATTGGAAATGGGTGGATGCCATTGCAGGAAAAGTCACGGAAAAATATCCGGATGTGATTTTCCACGCGATCGCGTATTGCGAGGTGACCAACCCGCCGGATTTCGTTCTTCACAAGAACATCCTCCCCCGGCTTTGCTTTGAACTGGTCTCCTTGAGCGACCCGGAAGCTGGTCCGGAAAGAAGAAAACTTCTGGAAGAATGGGCGTTGAAAGCGGCCCGGCTTGACTTCTATGATTATGTCTACTCTTTCGAGTTTTATTTGCTTCCCCGCGTGTATTATACGAAGCATTCCGGATATTTGAAGGAACTCATCCGGAAATACAAGCTCCATGCCTATTATGCGGCCAGTTTCGGAACTTTCCCGGATTCGGGGCCCAATCTTTATCTCATCCATAAAATCCTCTGGAATGATCATACCGATGTGGAGAAAACGGTCAACGACTGGTGTGTTTCCGCCGTCGGCCCGAAAGCCGCCCCCTATCTGAGGCAATATTACGCATTCTGGGAGAAATATTGGGACAGTGCCGAACTCAAAAAGACGCAATGGTATCTCAGCGTCCGCAATGTATATATGAATCTGGGAGAAAAAGGGACATACACATTCGCTCTTAAAAAGGGAGACATGTCGGCACAAAGAAAACTCCTTGAAACGGTAGCGGCCCTCGCCGATACTCCCAAGTCGAAAAAAAGGGCCGGCGAGATACTGAAGTTTTTCGAGTTCAGCGAAGATGCCTCGAAAGCGCTGTTTTCGGAATTGATCCAACCGGATGGGACGCTCGCCTCCAAAGAAGACGCGCTTGCGCTTTTATGCTCCATTCCGGCGGCGCTGGAGGCTGCAAAGCGAATGAAAACACATCCGTATGCAAAATATTTTACATCCCTGAATCAGCTGGAAGGCTGGCAGCTGGGGAACATCGGCGCCGTCCTTCCATATCTTGTGGATGACGGGGTGAAAAATGAACTCGAAAAACAGATCGGAGATCAAAACATACCGATCCTGTATCGTTCCGTCTTCCGAGTCTGGCTCGGAAATAAGCCGGTAAATCGGATCGAAAACGGTTCCTTTGAAGAAAAATCGCCGTATCCGAAAATATTATTCTCCGGCGCGCCGGTGGAAACCACTTCCGTCAAAGCGTCGGACGGTACGAATTCTCTGCGCCTTTACAATTCCGGCTTCCGGTGGATCATCCCGGCCAAACCGGAAAAAACCTATCTGGTCATGTTCGATACATACCTCCCGAAACCCAGCGTCGAGGGGCGTTTGAGATACCGTCTTTCCAACGCCCTGGATAACGTATTCGCCAATCACGTGAATTACCGGAATATCGTGCTTTCCAGCGGAAAGTGGGAGACGTATTGCGGGGTGTGCAAGACTTTTCGGCCGAATAAATGGGCGAAATACCCGGACCAGTTGTTTCTCGACATCTATTTTCAGAAATTCGACAAGGGAGAAAACGTATATCTTGACAATGTCCGGATTTATTGTCTTGACGAATTGAAGTGAAATTGAGATTATCCCCCCTGGGTGATGAGAAATACATCGATCGAATCGCCGTTTTCAACTGGAATCGTTGACAAATCCGTGCCGCGATGGAGGATCTCTCCGTTCCGCGCAACGACTTTTCCCCGGGTTTCGATCCCCAGTTCTTCGAGAAGAGCGGCCATATTTTCCGCCAATGCCGTCTCTTCTTTTTCATTGACTGTAATTGATCTTGCCATGCTTGACGAACCCCGGTATTCCTCGAAAATATATTCCCGGAATCCATAAAATCAAATTGAAAACCGAAAGAATAGTCTATTTTCATTTGGTATGAAATAATCCTGTAAAAAATAAAACACTACTTTTATACTTGCATTCATTATTTTCCGGTGTTATTTTATAAGCACGCAAAGGCGCATGCGGATTTCAAACACTTGAGATCGCATGAAGCCCCCGGTTCCCTTTTTGTGAAATCATCCGACGAATCAGGAGACTACGCTTCATGAGAAAAGATACCGCATGCATTCACGCCGCCCGGGGCAAGGACGAACACGGAGCGATCGCCACTCCCATCTATCAGTCCGCCACGTTCGTCCACAAGGGCGTGGAAGAGGAATCCCCCTACAGCTATTCCCGGGTCCAGAATCCCACCCGCGCGGCGCTGGAAGCCCGGATCGCCGCCCTCGAAGGCGGCGCCGACGCCATTGCATTCGCCTCGGGGATGGCCGCGGAAACCGTCATGATGACTCTGTTCGAATCCTCCGGACACATCATCTCCGGGGACGACCTCTACGGCGGCAGCATCCGTCTTTTCCGGCATGTTTCCGCGCCGTCCGGGATCCGCTTCGACTTCGTCGACACTTCGGATGCGGAGAAGGTGAAATCCCTGATCCGTCCCGACACCAAAGCCATCTATGTCGAGACGCCCAGCAATCCCGTGATGCAAGTCACCGACATCCGCGCGGTCGCGGAAATCGCCCATGCGGCGGGCGCACTGCTGATCGTCGACAACACGTTCCTGACTCCGCTTTTTCAGCGTCCGCTGGAATTGGGCGCGGACATCGTCATCCACAGCGGAACAAAATATCTCGGCGGACACAACGACACCCTCGCCGGATTCCTGGTCGTCAATACGAAGGAGCTGGGGGAAAGACTGCGTTTCTTCGCCAAGACCGTGGGCGCGTGCCTCTCTCCGTTCGACTGTTTTCTGGTGGAACGCGGCGTCAAAACGCTGGCTGTCCGCTTGGAACGCCAGGCCGCCAACGCGCAGAAAATCGCCTGCTGGCTCCGTTCGCGCCCGCAAGTCCGCAAGGTCTATTACATCGGCTTCCCGGACCATCCCGGTTTTGCCGTCACCTCGAAACAGTGCACCGGATACGGCGCCATGATTTCGCTCGAACTCGACAGCCCCGAAACAGCAAAGAAAATCCTGCGCCGCGTCAAGGTCCTTCAATATGCGGAAAGCCTCGGCGGAGTCGAAAGCCTCATCACCTATCCGATGCTCCAGACTCACGCGGATATCCCGGAAGCCGAACGCCGGGCCCGGGGAATCAATGACCGTTTCCTCCGCATTTCCGCGGGCATCGAAAACGCGGACGATCTTCTCGAAGACCTCGAACAGGCGCTGGAGGGAAAATGAATATGATCTACGACTTCGACAAAGTGATCCCGAGAAAGCACACCAACAGCCTCAAGTTCGACTTCGCCGCCGAGCGGGGGCGTCCGGCGGACATCCTCCCGCTGTGGGTCGCCGACATGGATTTCCAGGCTCCGCGGGAAGTCATCGACGCATTGGTCGAAAAGTCGCGCCACGGCATCTTCGGCTATTCCGAACCCGACAAGGAATATTTTTCGGCGATCTCCGACTGGTTCCGCACGCAGCACGGCTGGAACATCGATCCGCGCCACATCGTCAGGACGCCCGGCGTGGTCTTCTCCCTCTGCACCCTGATCCGCACCGTGACACGTCCCGGCGAGGCTGTCCTGATTCAGGAACCGGTGTATTATCCGTTCCGCCGGAGCATACGGGACAATCAGCGCAAACTGGTCGTCAGCGAGCTGGTTTTCGAAAAGGGGAAATACCGCATGGATTTCGCGGATTTCGAACGGAAAATCATCGACAGTCAGGTGAAGCTCTTTCTTCTTTGCAGCCCCCACAATCCGGTCGGGCGCGTCTGGACAAAGGAGGAACTGGCGGAAATCGGCAGGATTTGCGTCCGGCACGGGGTTTTCGTGGCCGCCGACGAGATTCACCAGGATTTCATTTATCCGGGATACCGCCACACGGTCTTTTCGGAGATCGACAGTTCCTTCCGGGAGATTTCGGCCCTCTGCACCGCGCCCTCGAAGACCTTCAATCTGGCCGGGCTCCACATCTCCAACACGTTCATCGCCGATCCGAAAATCAGACAGGAATTCAAGGATGAACTCGACCGGGCCGGATACAGCCAGTCCAACATCATGGGACTGATCGCCTGTCAGGCGGCCTACCGCCATGGCGCCTCCTGGCTCGGCCAGCTGAAAGATTACCTGACCGGCAACCTGAATTATTTCCGGGATTTCCTCGAGATGCGGCTTCCGGAACTCAAGTTGGTCGAACCCGAAGGAACCTATCTGGTCTGGGTCGATTTCTCCGCGCTCGGAATGAGCGTTCCGGAGCTGGAAAACTTCGTGGTCCGCAAAGCCAGCCTCTGGCTGGACGGCGGGCATATTTTCGGCAAAAGCGGCTGCGGCTTCCAGCGCTTCAATATCGCCTGTCCGCGCGCGATTCTGCGGCAGGCCCTGGAACAGCTCGAATCGGCGGTCCGTTCCCGGAATTAATCCTTCGCGGATTCTTCCGCCGGGGATTTTTCGAGAGTCTGCCCCGTTCTCCGTTTGGGGTCGAATTGCAGAAGGTCCCTGATTACTTCGGCGGCGATAATCAGTCCGGCGACGGCGGGAACAAAGGCGTTGGAACCGGGAATCTCCCGGCGGACCGTGCATTTTCTCGTATCGGGCGGGCACACGCAATGACTGCGGCAACTGACGGACATGTTTTCCAGCGGCTTCAGCGGAATTTCCTCCGAATAGACCACCTTCAGCTTCTTGAGTCCGCAGCGGCGCATCTCCTTCCGGATGACTTTCGCCAGCGGACACATTTTCGTCTTGCGGATATCCGCGACCTTGAAAGCGGTCGGATCGACTTTGTTTCCCGCGCCCATGGCGGAAATGATGGGAACGCCCGCCTTGTCGGCCTGACGGATCAGTTCCATCTTCCCGGCGACCGTGTCGATGGCATCGACCACATAATCGTAATCCGCAAAGTTGAAACGGTCCGCGGTTTCCGGCAGAAAGAAGCACTTGTATTTCCGGACGACGACCTTCGGGGCGATGTCGAGGATCCGCTCCTCCGCCACGTCCACCTTATAGCGTCCGACCGTCTTGTGGGTGGCGAAAATCTGACGGTTCAGGTTGGTCACGCAGACCTTGTCGTCGTCGATGATGTCGATGGCTCCGAGCCCGCTGCGGACCAGCGCTTCCACGGTATGTCCGCCGACGCCCCCGATCCCGAACACTGCCACGCGGCTGGCCGCCAGTTTCTTCATGCCTTCTTCGCCGTAAATCAGCCGGGTCCTGGAAAACTGATCAAGCATATTTCCTCTGTCTTTTCGGAATCTGAATCCGATGAAAACGGAAATATACATTCCCCCCGCATTTTTGCAAGCTCCGCATGATGCTTCAAGCAGAAAAGCGATTCTGTCCATCCGAAGCGGAACCCCCTTCTCCGCGTCCGGAAAAAGAACTGTGTTCCTGAATCTGCGCGAACTGGCCGGCGAGTCGGCGAAGCTGAGCAGCGGTGAGCTGATGAATATCCGGTGCAACTTCGGAACCGGCTGTCTGTCTTCGCTTTTCAGCGCGGAGGTTTTTTATATGGACCGGGAGCTCAATACGCTTGACAAGAACCGGAAAGGTCTGTATATTGCATGAAAAAACTCACGGAGAATCCATGCGTCCCGGAAAATACTCAAAAAACGATGGAATACAGTGCGGATGTGTTTCCGGGACCGGCTTTTTTTCCGGCGGACGGCGTATCCCGGAACCTCCGATGGAAATGTCCCGTTTCCACCCTGAAAGCCGATGCCGCCCGGAGGGTGAATCATGAGACACATGCTTGCCCTGCTGTGGAAGAACAGCTCCCGCAAGGAGCACGGGTTCATTTATCTGCTTCTTCTGCTGATGATCGTTGCCGGAAATCTGGAACTTCTTGGAATCGGTCTGATTCTGCCGATCATTGCGCTGTTGACCAATCCGGATTTAATTCACCAGAACTATTTTCTGAATCTGGTCTATGATTTTCTCCAGCCGTCATCCAACAAGTCGTTCCTTCTGATGCTGTGTGCTCTGGTTTCATTGGTCTATCTGCTGAAGAACGGGTTTCTGGTGTTCCTGACGTTTTTTCAGATGCGGGTCATTTACTCCAAAGTGGAAGACTTCTCGAATCAGCTGTTTCGTGCGTATATCCATGCTCCGTATTCGTTCTACCTGAACCGCAATTCTTCCGAGCTTCTGACAAATTTCGGCTGCATCAATAACGGGGTCAGCGGGATTCTGCTTTCACTGTTGATGTTTTTTTCCGAAACGATCAATATCCTGCTGATCTTCGGAATGCTTTTTTTCTTTACTCCGCTGATCACGCTTTTCATGCTGCTCAGCGCCTTGTTTATTTCCTGGCTCATGTATTTCCCTCTGCGCGGCAAGAACTTGAAACTGGGCGCGGACTACTATAAAAGTTCCGCCTCTCTCCTGAAGAACCTGACGCAGGCGTTTCAGGGCGTCAAGGAACTGAAAATCCTCTGCACGGAAAACTATTTTGCGGAAACGCATAAGGCCAACCTCTGGAAGAATATCCGCTATCTTGGAATGATCAACCTCATGGGACAGCTTCCCCGTTTCATGATCGAGACGCTGCTGGTCATCGGAATAATGCTGATCCTGGCCGCGTTCATCCTGTCGGATGTGGCAAACACATCCATTATTCTGAAATTGTCATTGATCGGCGCGGCGACCGTCCGGCTGATGCCGTCGTTATCCAGAATACAGTATCATCTTGCAACCATCCGGCAGCTGAATTTTTCCCTGGACAAGATTTTGAACGACATCCGAAACACGCCGAAGGAGGCGCTTCCCGAGACCAATGCCGCCCCGATCGCACTGACCCGGGCAATCACCGTCGAGAACCTTTCCTTTTCGTATGAACCAAGCCGGGAGCCGGTTCTGAAGGATGTTTCGCTGGAGATTCCGGTCAACACATCCATGGCGTTTGTCGGCCGCACGGGATGCGGGAAAACCACGCTGGTGGATATTATCGCGGGGCTGCTGGACCCGACGTCGGGCCGTATTCTTGCGGACGGACGCGACATCCATGAAAATCTGGTCTCCTGGCGCAGACAGATCGGGTATGTCCCTCAGTTCATCCACATTCTCGACGATACAATCCTCGCCAATATTGCATTTGCCGTACCCCCCGAAAAGATCGACCGCAAGCGTGTGGAAACGTGTCTTGAAATCGCGCAACTCAATGAAGTCATTAACCGCTTTCCGGAAGGTCTTACTACAATTGTCGGTGAGAACGGGGTCAAGCTGTCCGGCGGACAGCGTCAGCGTCTGGGCATTGCGCGCGCACTGTATCACAATCCGAAAATCCTGATTCTGGATGAGGCGACCAGTGCGCTCGACAACGAGACGGAACGGGCTTTCATTGAAGCCATTGCAACCCTCCATGGAAAGCTGACGATCCTGCTGGTGGCGCACCGTCTCAGCACGACCGCGGGATGCAATCAGATCATCCGCCTCGATTAAAATATAGAAAGGCCCTCCCGTTCCGAAGCCGGAAATCGCATGTATTCCGGGAAGGCAAAAGAGTTCTCGTTCGAAAAATCCCTACATTTTGCTGATGAACGGGCAAATGGTTCTGAAAAAGTCTTTCATGGGAGGCGGCAGCCGCGCGGCAAAATAATTCCTCGTCATCCGGAAAATGCAATCCTTCAGAATGCGGGGCGTGTATCTGTCCCAGCACCGGAAATCCGTTGTAAACAGCCTGTAAAACCCCTGGGCGTTGCAATTAAAGAGCTTGTATTTTATCATGATCCGGTAGATATCCCGGTATTCATCGGACCGGAGACATGCCAGTGTTTTTTCCAGAACTTCCTTCTGTTTTTTCCATTGGGCGCCCTGCGCCGAGAAATTGGTGCTGTAGACATTCCAGACCGCCGTAGGGCCAGGCGCATATCCGGCGCCGTGACGCAAGGCGATGATCATATTGCCGATCCAGTCGGCGAACCACTGCAATTCATTCCGGTAGATTTTTGGATCAGAGATGAGACGCTTGTCAACCAGCATTCCAGCAGAAGGGATCGACAATCCGACGATGGCCGGGCCGATTTCATCCGGCGAATATGTCCGGGGTTTTTTCGACAGGTCGAACTTCGTGTTAATGGCCCTCCGCTCTTCCGGAGAATGGATGATGATGTCGCCGAAATACAGTCCCATTCCGGGATTTGCTTTGGCAAATTCAATTAATGCCTTCATATTGGTAGACAGCAGAAAATCGTCGCCGGGAATAACGAGAATGTAAGAAGCATGAGCTTCAAAAAAGAGGCGTCGAAAACCAGCAATACAGCCGCCGTTTGTCTCGTTTCTCAAAAATTTGATGATCGGATGTTTTTGCGCATACTCCGCGACGATCGAGGCTGTGTTATCGGTGGAGGCGTCATCCAGAATGATGTATTCTTCGATGGAATCCCCGAGAGCCAGCACGCTTTCGATGGCTTTCCCGATCGTTTTTTCCTGATTGAAAACAGACGTCACGGCGGACACGGTAAGCGGCGGTGCGTCCGGTTGTATTGTCATGATTCACGACCTTTCTTTGACTATTCAGTGAAATTCCATTTGCTCCGGCCTCAATCCGTATAACTTCTGAGCAACTGAATGATCTCATCCTGACGCAGGGGGATATTCCCGATGCGGCTGATCTGGCCACCCGCTCCGACCGTTCCGCAAAGCGCGGCTTCCCAGATATTGGCCCCGTTGACCAGCAGAACGGCTGCGCATGCCAATATCGAATCCCCGGCCCCGGCGACGTCGATCGGCGCGGGATTTGTGGACGGCAGCCGGTCGGTCTCCCACATCTTGCATTTCCGGTCGTAAGCATGAATCATCATACCTTCCGCGCCCAGTTTCAGGAAGATGTTTTCGCCGTTGGTGGCGGAACGGAGTTTTTCACAGAGAACAACAAGTCCGGACTGCGTATCGCGTAGCGAAGTGCGGGCCTCATGCTCGGTAGGAGTGAGCAATTTCGTATGGTGATACCTTGAAATATCGCCATGCTGTGAGGAAACCTGACTGTCCGCCAGCAGCATTACCTTGTGCTTTTTCGCCATGGCCGTGATGTTCTGGATCAGACCGGGCGTTAGAAGCCCGTAGTTGAAATCGGAAAATACCAGAAGATTGAGACTAGGCATGATCTCCGCCAATTTGTCGATGATGGCATCCTGAAGCGACTGGGAAATCTCATGCTGCCGCAGATAACTGACACGGAACAGGGAACGGTTGTCAATCCGGAAACGTTGTTTGACGATGGTCGGGCGGGTCACGTCTTCAAAGCGGGACAGGGAAATTTTCGTTTTCTGAATTTCGGAGCACAGGAAACGGCCGGCATCGTCATTTCCGGCGAGTGTAAGGAAATGAACCGGCATTCCCAGGGTTGCGATGTGAGCGGCGACGATAGCGGCTCCGCCGATGAACCGGATATGATTCAGCGGCGAAACAACCATGCACGGTTCTTCGCGGGAGAGCCCCAGCGGCTCGCAGTTGATATATTCGTCAATGATGCTTTCCCCGATGACCGCGATATGTTTTCCGGAAGGCTTTTCAAAGAAAGAAATCAGTTTGTTGACATCGATCTTGTGACGCTTGATATATTCGTGTATTTCAAATTGCTGTTCATGAATCGCGGTCCTGCTGTCCAGTTTTAACAGTTCCAGCGAGGAAAAAGAGGCTTCGCCCGAAGAAAACACCAGGGAACCTCCGTAGCTTTCGACCGCGTTCTTCTCGATATTGTCGCGCTTCTGGTGTTCCTTCCCCTTGACGACGAACACCGGTTTCAGTTCCCGGATGAACCGGTCGACCGGCTGCCGCAGAATGAATGCGTAATCGACCCAGATATTGGCCTTAACACCTTCCAGACGCTCTTTTTCCGGCAAAATCGCGCCCGGGTGTTCCGTTCCGTCGCAGTTGACGCCGATCACCAGAAAGTCGCCGCATTCCTTGGCAAACCGCAGCAGCCGCAGGTGTCCGGGATGCACAATATTGAAATTCCCGGAGACGAAAACGATCCGCTTCTTTCCGGCGAGTTGTCGAATGTGTTTGACTTCATTCATGATGCGTGTTCCCGTATATTCTAAATACAATTGACATGCATGGGTTCCGGTCCGGGCGCGATCCGTTCGCCGGCGAGCCAGCTTTTCAGACGTTCCTTATGCCACAACAGTTTCTGATGGTCTAAAAGTATTTTCCCCATTTTTCATACCCTTATATAGGCCGTTTCGCCGCAGGTCATCCAGTCGTTCACCACTTCTTTGAAGTCCCGTTTGTCCAGATACGGATCGAAGACCTTCACCCCGATCATTTTCATGATCGCGGAATCCTGATCGCCGCAACAGTGCGACTTGCCGAGAAAATGAAAATAATCGTTCGCGCCCGTTCCGATCAGTTTGACGGGCAGATGCTGAACGACTATGTCGTTGCGCGCCTGTTCGATGGCGCGGAAGGCCAGAAAGTTGACCATGGTGTAGACAACCGGCCGCATTCCGCCCAGTGCCAGCCCGGCCGCCACGCCGAGCATTCCCTGTTCCATGATTCCCATATTGAATATGCGGTCCGGGAATTTTGTCTGGAAGCGGTCAATGGCCCCGAATCCCATGTCGCCGATCAACAGAATGAGCTTCCTGTCCGCTTCCGCGAAAGGAATCAGTTCATCAATAATGATTTTCCGGTAATTCGTCACCGCCAGCCCCCGTTGATTTCGTCGTCGTCGGGCAACCGGAAGTGAAATTGAGCCTTGTTCTCGATCGCTTTCAGTCCATACCCTTTGATCGTTTTCGCATAAATGGCGACCGGTCTGCCGCGGCTGCCCGCCCCGGAGATGACTTCCGCGATCTGCCGGATGTCATGCCCGTTGCAGACATGAAACTCGCAGCCGAACGCGGTCATTTTGCCGTGGAAGTCCTGTTCCTGGTCTTCGGGGCCGAGCACCTTTTCCAGGAGGTCCATCGCCTGAAGGCGGTTGCCGTCGATGATCAGAAAAAGATTGTCCAGTTTTTGAAACGAGGCGAGCTGTAACGCCTCATAGTTGCTGCCCTCCTGCATCTCGCCGTCGCCGGCCAGACAGAAGATACGGCCCGGTTCGCCGGAGAGTTTCTTCGCCCACGCCCAGCCCGCGGCAAGCGGCAATCCGTGCCCGAGGGCGCCGCATCCCGCCTCGATTCCCCACTCCGGGATTCTTTCCGCGCAGCCGGGCAGGCGGCTGGTTCCGTAAAAGTTCCGCCATTCGTTCTCCGGCAGTTTTCCCAGGTCCGCCAGAATGGAGTAATACGCGTAACAGCCGTGCGCCTTGGAGAGAATGAAATGATCGTCCCCGTTCATGACCTGATAATAGAGCGCCACCAGAATATCGACGCAGGAAAGCGACGGCGCGATGTGTCCGGCTTTTCCGCGCATCGCGGTCTCGAACAGGTCGCGGCGGATGAAGTCCGCTTTGGCCGATAATGTGTCGGTTGGATTCGTCATATGAAGTTCACATGCTCCGGAGGGTGGATCAGGTCGGTCAGATAACGGTTTGCCGCATCCATGCGGCAGTTGATGCGGCATTCGCCAATATTGAGTTTTTCGGCGACATACCGCAGGGATTTTTTCCGTTTCTCGCTGTTCCATATCTCTTCAAAACTGTTCTCGTTGATATTGCCGTAAAGGAATTCGTCATGGCCCAGGAACATGCTGCATCCCCAGACATTGCCATGGCTGTCGATATAGGACCAGAACGGCAGCGCGAGACATTTCGGATAGGGCTTCTCTCCTTCGTTCCACTTGCGGATGGTGTCCAGGCGGAAAATCACCTGGAAGTCGTCCCGCGCACAGGCGGTCGCCCCGGCGATGACGTCGTCCAGTGCGCTGTAATGCAGATCGTGATACTGCCGGTTCAGGCTTTGCGTATGCTGCGAGAATGGTTTGACGACCAGGTAATCGACTCCAATTTCGGCGCAGAGCTGGGCCAGCGAAACGACCGTATGAATGTTTTCCGGCAGCAGAACCAGCTGCACTCCGATGGCGCACGACAGTGCATTCTTCCGCTTGTAATCGACCGCATAACGCAGATTACTGAAAATTTTATCGAAGTCGCCTTCCGGGCAGCGGTGGATGCGCGAATGGCTTTCGGCGTCACCGCCGTTGCAGCTGATCTTGATCCAGGAGGCGCTCCGCAGAACTCTCTCCGCCGTCCTGGGCTTCAGGAGAACGCCGTTGGTGGTGAACGCCGCATCGATTCCGGCGGCTTTGGTCATCTCGGCGATTTCCGCCATGTCTTTATGGAGAAACGGCTCGCCCTCTCCGGCATACATGATGCTTTTTACGCCAAGCCTGCCCAGTTCGGGCAGCAGGGTCCGCATGCGCTCCGTTTCCAGCCGGACCGGCTTATAGCCCATGAAATCCAATCCGCAGAAGGTGCAGCGGTGGTTGCAGCTGCCGATCGGGCTCAGTTCCATATAGAGCGGATATATGTTTTTGCCGTCCATCCAGTCCGCCAGCCGGCGCGGATGATAATTCAGTTTGTGGGAATCGATCTTGAATTTGTCCATGGCTATTTTTTCCCCAGATACTTGAACCAGTCTTTCGTCGCGTCGGCGATGGAGTTTGCCTCCCAGACCGGCGCGGCACGCCAGTATTCAATGTTTTCCAGCATGATGCCGACGCCTGTTTCAAAGGAGACTTCCGGCTTCCAGCCGAGCCTCTTGCGGATTTTCCGGATATCCGCGAACGTGCAGTCCGGTTCGCCGGGGCGCTTCGGAATATAGACTTTTTCCCCGCCGAGCAGTTCCGTCAGCCGGTTGATCGAATACGTGTTTCCGCTGCCGATATTGAACACTTCTCCGCTGACGTCGGATTGAGCCGCCGTCAGGTAAGCGCGCGCCACATCCGTTACGAAGGTGAAGTCGCGGGTCTGGATGCCGTCACCCACGATGGTGAAAGGCTTTCCGGCCAGTTTCTGGGCCAGGAACACGCCGAAGACCGCTCCGTATGTGCCGGATGTTCTCGAGCGGGGGCCGTACACGTTGAACATGCGCAGGGACACCGCCGGCAGACCGTAAATCCGGTTCCAGTACAAAACATACTGTTCGCCGATGTTTTTGGTCACGGCATACGGATATTCCGGCTTGATCGCGGCGGTTTCGGGAGTCGGGAAGGTGTCCGGCAGTCCGTAACACGAGGAGGAGGCCGCATAAATGAAACGCTTCACGCCGTGCCTGCGGGAGGCTTCCAGCACGCTGAGCGTCCCGTCGACATTGGAATGATGATACTCCATCGGGTGCCGGATGGACGGGACGATGTCCGCCAGCGCCGCCAGGTGGAAAACCCACTCCGCGCCATGAAAATACGTTTCCACCTTCTCAAAATCCGCGATATCCGCTTCCACAAGATGAAGGTGCGGATTCCCGGAATGATGCGACAGATTCCCGGGCCGCCCGGTCGAATAATTGTCAAGCACGGTAACTTCGTGTCCTGTTTTCAACAACAAATCCGCCAGGTGACTTCCGATAAAACCGGCGCCGCCCGTCACAATCGTTTTCACGAATTCAGTTCTCCTGTTTTTCCTCGTTTAAAAACAAATCCGTCCAATAATGAAGCAGCATCGCATGCAATGATTCGGCGTTTCCGTACAAACGGGCCGGGACGTAAAAGTTCAGGAAACCGCATTCGCGCAGCGGATTGTCGGAATCCATTGCGGAAAACGTGATCACGTCCGTATGAAAATCGGCGGCCCGCCGGACGCATTTCAATATGTTGGGAGACCGCCCGGAACTGGAAATGGCCACCAGCATGTCGCCGGCTTTTGCCCGGCGCGAAAACGGTTCTGCATAGACGTTTTCAAAGCCCATGTCGTTGCTGATTGCGCTGAGCAAGGCCAGGTCCGTGAAAACCTCCGTATGCAGCGCCCCGTTCTTGGCCATGTCCGCCGAAAAATGGCTGGAGATGGCCGCGCTGGCTCCGTTTCCGATGCAGAACAACGTGCCGTTGTCGGCGCGAAGCCGCAAGGTTCTGGCAAAAAGCAGATCGAACGCCTCATCCGGCGTCACCGGCCTGCCCTGGTAGACGGTTTCCAGTTTGGAAGTCAGGCGGTTCAAGGTTTCCAGATGTTTGCTCCAGCTCATTTTGAAACTCCAACCATTTTCCGCACGGCCTCATATTGCTCCGGAGTGCCGATGTCGATATTGAACCCGGGCATTTCATAGCCGTACATCCTGCCCTGCTGCAGCGGCAGCACGTCCCGGCTGAAATCGATGACCTCACCCTCGGGAAAATCCTCAAAAACCGCGGGCGACATCAGGAAGATGGCCGCACTGGCCAGATTCCCCTTCGCATGGGGGGATTTCTCCAGGAATTTCACAATGCGGCCGTCCGGTTCGATTTCTTCGGCAATGCCGCAGCTTTCCGGCCTGGACGTATGGAAAAGCGCCATGGACAGCCTTGTTTTCCGTTTGCGGTGAAAGTCGATGAACTCCGGAAGATTCAAGTCGCAGAAATTATCGGCATGCGCGAAAAAGAAATATTCTTCGTCCAGCAGCTTGTTTTTTATTTTTTTCAGAAACCCGCCCGTTCCCGTCAGAGAATGCTCCTCGATGAAATGGATTTTGAATTTATAGTTCGGAGCCCGATCCTCCAGAAAAGCCCTCACCTTTCCGGCAAAATAAAAGCCGTTGACGAACACTTCGCTTACCTCGGGAACCGACAGGATGTCCAGCCAGTGTTCCAATAACGGTTTTCCGTGGATCGGAATCAGACATTTCGGGGTTGTATCGGTGAGGGGTTTCAATCGTGTTCCAAGCCCGGCCGCCAGTAAGACTGCTTTCATGTCACCCCTCACGGTTGACCGTTTTCACGGAAGGGAAACATTTTTTCCGGGATACATCCGCCCGGACAGGACAAAAACTCCTGTCGGAAGACCGGCTTCCGCATTGCGGACTTCCTCTGCGGGAAAACAGTTGTTTTTTTCATTGTTTTCATTTTCGTAAAAACTCTTTACCGGGAATCCGACCGAAAAATCTGAACCATTTCAATAGTGTTCACATACAAAAAGTAATCTACATCCGAAAGGGCGGATGTCAAATTAGATTTTGTAGTATTTTTCGTGTCTCGAAATGGTTCGTTTACATCCGAAAAGGCGGATGCAAACGGGAATGCAAGGACTTTGCGGTTTGGCCGGATCGAGAAAGCCGTCTTTCAAGGGACGGCATATTTTCCCTGTTTCTGCCGTTCAGGGACGGAATATTCCTCCGCAACAGAAAAGAGTCCCCTGCACCGTGAGAAAATGCGCACGCATTCTCTCACGGTGCAGGGGATTCAGCCAATTCAAGGCGGGAATATTATCCGATTATTTGGATGGGCGGCTGGCTTCCGGAATGTAGTCGGGAAGTTTTTTCTGCGCGAAAACCGGTTTCAGGCACGCGAAGCGCTGACGTCCGTTGACCGTCGGCACGCTTGGGAAGTCCTCTCCGACAAGAGGGCGCACATAGTTCAGGAAGTCATCCGTGACATCCGCTTTGTCGGCGGAAATCCACTCGGACGGGAACGTGCGTTCGGAATTGGCCACCCGTTCCAGCGGAACTTTGTCATAGCGGACCTGATAGATGCAGCCGGGTTCACGCAGGATCGTGGACATGAATCCGTTTTCGCCGTCGACTCCCAGCAGGACCGCTTTCTGTCCGACGCGGTAGGCTTCGTCCAGATCGACCGTGGAGGCATAGATCGCGGTGGCCCGCTGGTCGGTGCCGAAGGTCTGGCCCCGGGCGGAACCGATGGCGGGGAGCCCGCGCTTGTTCAGGTAGTTGACGAGCGCCTGCTGGACGGTGGTCTGGCTGGCGCCGAACTGGGCGTGTCCGAAGCTGTCCTTGGCGAAACCGAGGTCTCCGACGTCGCACCCTTCGCTGACCACCACCACGGCGCGGCCGCGTTTCCGGACCTCTTCATCGATGCGGTCGGCCATGGCTTCCATCGTGAGGCCGCCTTCCGCAAGGAAGATCAGGAGCGGAGTTTCCCGTTTCGGGTCCGCCAGACGCGCCGCGGCGGGGATGTAGCCGATCTTGCGGCCCATCGCCTGGAGCACGAGCACGGGGTCCGCCGGGCTGGAGCCGCGGTTTTCCTCTTCGGTATTCTGGACGATCATCTGCCAGTAGCGGGCGACGGAGCCGTAGCCGGGGGTATGGTCGATGAGCTTGAACTCGCTGTCGCCCACATCGTTGTCGATGGTCTTCGGCACGCCGATTCCGATCACGTCCAGACCGCGCTGACGCGCCAGCGTGGCCACCTTGTTGGCGGTGTCCATGGAGTCGTTGCCGCCGTTGTAAAGGAAGTAGCCGATGTCATGGGCTTTCAGGACCTCGACGATCCGGTCGAAATCCTGCAACTGCTTGCTTTTAACCTTGTAGCGGCAGGTGCCGATGGCTCCGGCGGCGGGCGTGTTGCGCAGCAGGGCGATTTCTTCCTCGGTCTGGGCGGAGAGGTCGAGGAGTTCTTCCTTGAGGACCCCTTCGATTCCGTGGTATCCGGCATAAATCGAGCCGATTTTGTCCGGGAACGCGCGGGCGGTTTCCACCACGCCGCGGAGCGAACTGTTGATCACCGGCGAAGGGCCGCCCGATTGTGCGATCAGAAGATTTTTCTTTGCCATGATTTCTTACTCCATGAATGCTTTTTTGAGAGCCCACAACCCCAGTGCGGGATTGCTGATGAAAAAGATTTCTTCCCCGTCGACCGTGTTGAAACCGTCTTTCAGGGAATCGGTCCTGTATTTTTTCTGAATCTCCGCGAGGTTTCCGTATTGGAAGCCGACGGAGCGGATTTCCGCCTCGGAAACCAGCGGGCCCGGACAGTAGGTAATGGAAAAGCGGCCTTCGCTGGAGCCGTGAATCAGGTGTGCGGCCGCGCTCAGATTGTTGCGCAGCTCCTGGTTTTCGGCCACCGCCTTGAGAGTCGCGGGGGTGCCCTTGTATCCGTATTTGCGGATCAGTCGGTCGATCTCCTTGTCCTCGCCGAACTCCTTGAGGCCGGGCGCCAGAATGATGAGTTCGCCGTTGTCGGCGATCGCCATGCGGGTGCGGTAGACGGCCTTGTTGCCCAGCCAGGTGCTTTTGAACTCCTCCGGATCGAGGTAGACGATCACCTTTTTCAGCGGAGCATCGAGCAATTCCAGGTTGGTTTCCACGCTCAATGCGGCGGCCTTTTGAAAGACCTCCGCGCTGTTGCCGGAGAAAAAGCCGCGCATGGCCATTTTTCCGGTGGCGGCGTCCTTGGCCATGACCGTCAGCATGTATACGATCGGACGGTCGGCCAGAAAGGTGTCCGCACCGTAGTTGAAGAGACGGCGCACGGGCGAGTCGGCGCGTCCCATGATGCGTTCCATGTTGGAGACCGCGCCGAGGAAGTGCGACTTGTTGATGATGTCCGAGCCGCCCACGCCGACCATCAGGTTTTTTGTGTAGTTGGCCATTCCGACCACTTCGTGCGGGACGACCTGCCCGATGGAGAGGATGAGGTCGTACGGATCGAACAGAATCCGGTTGGCCTCGATCGCCACCTCGTAGTCCAGTTTTCCGCCGGAAAGTTCGCGGAGGAAGCCGGAGGAAGCGGTTCCGAGACGGATCACGTCATGCCGCCAGTCGTGGACCTTGAAACGGTCCTTCGGGATTTTTTTGCCGAACATGAGCTCGAGTTCGGCGTTGCCCATGGGATTGTGCGTGCCGAGCGCCGGCATGATATCGATCTGACAGGAGCCGGAGTATTCCTCGTAGATGATCTCGGTGATGCGCCCGGCCCGCGAGTTCAGCCGCGTATGATCGGGCGGCAGCAGCAGAAGCCGGTTGATCTTTTTCCCCGTTTTTGTGACGGTCGAACGGACCAGCTCCCGGAGCTGTTCATCGGAAATGGAGGCCGAGGCGGACCCTTTTTCCACAAAGACGCTCATTTTTTACGCCTTTTTCTGCCACGGGGGAGTGGACGGCAGCGCCTTGTCGAACTCCTCCAGAAGGCTTTTCTGGTATTCGCCCGCGAAAGTTCCGGCGAAGAAGCGGTCCAGCCCTTCCTGTCCCAGACGGGCCCAGGAATCTTCCTCATGTCCGGGAATGATCGGGAAGAAGAGCACGCCGTTGGCCTGTGCCGCCTTCTGGTCTCCGGGGGCGTCTCCGAGCATCAGGATTTTTTCCGGAGGATACTTGCCCCCGGCGGCGTATTGGAGATGTTCCGTCTTGGTGCCGCATTCCTGTCCGGCGATGAAATTGACGTAGCCGTCGAGCTTGTTTTCCTTCCATTCGCGGTCGAGCGCCTCGAACGGGGTCTGGGAAACCACGATGATGTCGGCTTTCTGCCGCGCCTTTTTCACGGCGTCCTCGAATCCGGGGAACGGGGGCACGTCATGGACGGTCTTCTCGATCCATTCATTGACTTCCTTGCTCCACGCGAGGAGCATTTTGAGTTCGGCGCTGTTCGTTTCCCTGACTTTTTCGGACAGAGTGGGATTTCCGAGCTTGTTTTCGACCGTGATCCAGGCGCGCATCTCGGTCATTGGCGGAATGGCGATATGACGGTCCGCGAATTCATGCCGCTGGGCGATGAGGTCCAGCGCGGCCTCGACCGCGAGGAAGCGGTTGCAGCCGCGTTTCTTGCTGTAAAGGTTGACGAATTCCCAGACTTCGCGGGCGTATTTGCTGGCGGCCTGGAAGCCGAAATGACGGATGAAATTCGGACAGAAGCACTCTTTCTGCTTGACTTCCATGGTGTCGAAAACACAGCCGTCGCTGTCGATTCCGATGAAGAAGTCGTGGTTTTTGGGAAGCGCTTTCAACTGTTCAACAGGGTTCATATTGAGATAACTCCGTTCTGGATGGATTAAACCGTATAGGAACCGGAAACGGTCTTGCCGCTGGTCTCGGTCCATTCGGTGTGGAAGAACTTGCCGCGTTCGGCGTCGACGCGCTCATAGGTATGTGCGCCAAAATAGTCGCGCTGCGCCTGGAGAAGGTTCGCGGGGAGGTTGGCCGAACGGTAGCCGTCGTAATAGGCGAGGGCGCTCGAAAACGCCGGGACCGGCACGCCGGAAAGGACCGCCTGTGCAATGACTTCGCGCCAGGCTTTCCGGCATTTCGCGATCGCGCCGAGGAAGAATTCATCGAGCAGAAGGTTGGCCAGGTTCGGATTCTTGTCGAAGGCGGCCTTGATCTTCTCGAGGAAGGTGGCGCGGATGATGCATCCGCCGCGCCAGAGAAGGGCGATTTCGCCGTACTGGAGGTTCCAGCCGTATTCCTGCGCGGCCAGCTTCATGAGCTGGAAACCCTGCGCATAGGAGCAGATTTTGGAGGCGTACAGGGCCTGGCGGACCGACTCGATGAAGGCCTTTTTATCGCCCTGGAACGCCGGCTTATCTGCTTGTATGATTTTGGCGGCTTCCACGCGCTCTTCCTTGATGGCGGAGAGACAGCGGGCGAAGACGGCTTCGGCGACGGTCGGAGCGGCGGCGCCCAGGTCCAGCGCGCTCTGGCTGGTCCATTTGCCGGTGCCCTTCTGTCCGGCGGTGTCGAGAATGATGTCCACGACGGGTTTGCCGGTTTCGGGATCGGTCTTGGTGAAAATCTCGCTGGTGAT
The DNA here is from genome assembly GCA_002069785.1 of Lentisphaerae bacterium ADurb.Bin242. Lineage (GTDB taxonomy): Bacteria > Verrucomicrobiota > Lentisphaeria > Victivallales > UBA1829 > SIG94. The sequence continues at coordinate 36,121 of MWCA01000015.1, forward strand.
CTCGATGAGGTAGCTGTTGAGTTCGCCCTTGTTCCATTCGGCGAAGACTTCGTGGAGCTCCTTCGCGGAGAGGCCGAGGATTTCCTTCATGATCCAGTAGGCTTCGCAGATCATCTGCATATCGCCGTATTCAATGCCGTTGTGGACCATCTTGACATAGTGTCCGGCGCCGTTGTCGCCGACCCATTCGCAGCAGGGAAGGCCGCCGGCGACCTTGGCGGAAATCGCCTGGAAGATCGGCTTGACGAAAGGCCAGGCTTCGGGGGATCCGCCGGGCATGATCGAGGGGCCTTTGAGGGCTCCTTCCTCGCCGCCGGAAACGCCGGTGCCGATGAAATGCAGCCCTTTTTCGCCCAGTTCTTTCGTGCGGCGGATGGTGTCGGGGAAATAGCTGTTTCCGCCGTCGATGATGATGTCGCCCTTGTCCAGATGGGGTTCGAGCTGGGCGATGAGTTCATCGACCGGTTTTCCGGCCTTGACCATCAGCATGATCTTCCGGGGGGATTTGAGGCTGGCGCAAAGTTCTTCGATCGAATGGCATCCGATGAAATTTTTGCCTTTGCCGCGCCCGTCGATGAAGGCGTCGACCTTCTCCGTGTGCCGGTTGTAGACCGCCGCGCTGAAACCGTGGCTTTCCATGTTCAGGACGAGGTTTTCCCCCATGACCGCGAGGCCGACCAGACCGATGTCCGCTTTTTCTTTCATTGTTCCGATTCCCCTTTCTATAGATTCAAAATGTGGATTGTTCACAAGTCATTGCATTACAGTATCACAATGAGGGGAAAAATCAAATTCCCGGAGCCTCAAAACGAAAGCGGGAGCCTGAAAAGGCGCAAAAAACTTATCCTGTTGTACTCTTTTCGCATTTTAAAAAGTTGTCTTGAATTTGAGCGTGTACCTCAAAAGAGACCGGCCCGAACTTGTCCTGTTTCTATTCAACACTTGTTTCAAAAGAGAAAGGGATGCCCCGTTGGGAAAAACGTTTCCGTTCCGATGCTGCATCATGAAAGATGCCGGAAATCATCCGGAAAAACGTGCCCTCAGAATCCGCCGCTGGGATTTTTCCGGTAATTCAGAGGGGAAACACCGATCACGGCACGAAAAATTTTGCTGAAATAGAAAGGATCGTTCCAGCCGACGCGCGCACCGATTTCCGCAACGCTCAGATCGGAGTCCAGCAGCAGCCGGACGGCTTCCTGTATCCGGAGCCGGGTCACATATTCCTGAGGCGCAAGATGAAAACGTTTCCGGAAAATCCGGTAAAAATGTTCCCGGGAGAACGGAGTCTGTTTCAACAATTCCGGAAGATTGAATTTCTGCGTGTAGTGCCGGTTGAGATACAAAACAGCCGGGGAAAGCCGTGTCCATTCGTCCGTCCGCTCGGAACACGGTTCCGCGCATTCCATCAGCGCGGCGAGAATATCATAACCCGCCTTTTTGCGGATGATCCGCGTGCGGTACCAGGGAACACACATTTCAGATTCATCAAGTTCCAGCAAGGCATGGCGAATCCTTTCCTGGACGGTTTCCGGCAGAACATTCGGAATCCGGAAGGCGTTCAGGAAATGGGTTCCCCTGTACTCATAGGCAAATCCGGCGACAAGGAATTCAATTCCTTCGGGGCTTCGGGTGACGGAACGGCGGGTTTCATTTGGAATCACATAGGCAACCGACCCCGGCGGACGGAGAATGGAACCCAGCTTTGCGTTCCGGTAAAAGGTCTCGCCGGAGCCGCTCAGATTCATGACCAGAATCGGGAACGGCTGAAGGATCCATCCCATGGAACATCCCTGCGGAACACGGCCATGCTTGAACAGCCTGAAGTCCGCATGAATTTCTTCAAATTCCATCATTCCGCTTTTTCTCCATTTCCCAAAGCAAGATACATGCGGAATCGTCCGAATTCCAGCGGAAATGACACTATCTTACAAAAAAAGATACATCCCCTCCATTCCAAAAGCACCGAAACGGGATATGATAACGGCAATGGAATCATCCAGAAACAAAAGGCGGTGAAGCAATGCAGCAAATCAATCGGTTGGAAAAAAATGAAAAACTCTGGGAAGCGCTGGCTCCCGAAGTGGAAAACGGCATCCGGGAACACCGGATGGAAAACTTCTGCCTGGAAATCCGTGACATCGACGGGAAACCGGTTCCGGGGGCAGCGGTTCGAGTCATGCAGCAGACCCATGACTTCGACTTCGGCTGCAACTGCCTCTGGCTCGGGCAGCTCGGTCCTCTGAACGAAGCCTATGAAAACCGTCTGGCGGAGCTCTTCAACCTGGTCACAACAACTTTCTGCCTCTGCGATGTGGAGCCGGAACCGGGCGTCTGGCGTTTCGAAGAGGGCGGAAAGGAGATTTTCCGCCGCCCTCCGGTGGAACGGGTGGTCAAATTTGCAAAGAAGCATGGAATTCGACTCAAAGGACAGCCTCTTCTTGCCGGTTCGTGGTATCCGCCGTGGGCGAAAGACCAGAACCTTTCCAATGACCGGATCAAGGCGCTGTATACGGATTATTTCAAACGGGTCGCGGAGCGGTACGGAGATGTTTTCGACCTGTTCGATCTGGTAAACGAGGCATTCTGCCATACCCGGTTTCCGCTTTACACGGAAAAACTCGAATATGTGGAATGGGCTTTCAAAACGGCGCGGCCGATGTTTCCCGAGCATGTGAAACTCAGCCTGAACGAAACCGCATGGGTATTTTACAACAGCTGGGAAGGTAAAAACAACTATTACGAACTCGCCCGGCGACTCCTGGACAGCGGCGCAAAAATCGATACGGTGGGATTTCAGTTCCATCTGTTTGACAACAAAGTGTGGGAGGCTGTTGCCGGGGAAGGGGCTTTCTCCTATCAAAGTGTTCTTGCGTTTCTCCGGCTGCACGCAAAATTGGGACTTCCGATGTATATCACGGAAATCACGGTTCCCTCCGTGTTCGGAGAGATCCGGGACGAGGCTTTGCAAGCAGAAGTTATCGAACGGTTTTACCGGATCTTTTTCAGCGTCCCGGAAATGCGCGGAGTTCTCCAATGGAATCTCTGTGACGGAACGGCATGGCAAAATGAAGGAGACGCACACGGCGCGCTTATCGATGAGTTCATGCGCAAAAAACCGGCCTATCTGGCACTCGAACACCTGCTCAACCGCGAATGGAAAACCATGCTGGCGCATCCGGCGGACGGAAACGGCCGTTTCAAGTTCACCGGCTTCCGCGGAAAATATGAAATCACGGTGGAAGGCTTCGGCATGAAGCGCACTGTTTTCCGCGAACTCGGCAGGGATTCCAAAAATATTATTTTTACACTTGTATAACAACGGATGCATGGAATGAAAATCACGAAAATCACCGCTGCCGGAGTCAATGTGCCGCTGGTTGCGCCGATACGCTGGTCCTGGGGAATGCGGCGGGAGAGCACCCGGCTCATTCTTCAGGTTGAAACGGACGAAGGCATTGCCGGAATCGGGGAAACGATGGGCCGCGTCGGTCCCGAACGAATCCAGTATGAGGCGCAAAAACTGATCGGAGAGGATATCTTTGACATCGAACGGATTCTGGCGATCCTGCGTCCGGTTCCATATTTCTTCGGCTACGCCGGGTACGGATTGATCGCGGGAATCGAAATGGCGTGCTGGGACGCCGTCGGCAAAGCCCTGAAAAAGCCGGTCTGGGCGCTGATGGGCGGCCGTTTCCGCAAAAAAATCCCGATTTCGGGGTATGTATTCACCCGTGCGAGAAATGAAAAAACGGGTGAAGGAGGCGAAACCACACCGGAACAGCTGCTCGAATTCAGCCGGGAGCTGGTAAGACGGCACGGGTTCAGAAATCTGAAATTGAAAGTCGGTGCGTCGCATCCGGATGTGGATATTGCGACGATCCGGATGTTCCGGGAGGAATTCGGGCCGGAAATGGGATTGCGCATTGATCCCAACGGCACCTGGTCGCCGCAAACCGCCTTGCGTATTTGCAAGCGGCTGGAACCCTGCGATCTGGAATATGTCGAGGATCCGACATGGGGCCTCGAAGCCATGGCCCGGCTGCGGCGTGATATCGACATTCCGTTTGCCACCAACATGTGCGTGGTTGACTTCGATCAGATTCCCGTGGCTTTCCGCATGAACGCCGTCGACGTGATTCTCGGCGACGTTCACAAGTGGGGCGGTTTGCTCACAACCAGAAAGCTGGCGGCCGTCTGCGATACCCTGATGTGGGGAATGTGCATTCATTCCGGTGCGGAACTGGGCATTTCCGAAACCGCAAAACTGCACATGGCTACCTGTACGCCCAATCTGACCTTTGCCATCGATACGCATTATCCGCATCTGGCCGATGATATCCTGGCCGGCGGAAAAATGCAATATGACGACGGCACGATGTCCGCGCCGGACAAACCCGGCCTGGGCGTCGAACTGGATATGGACCGGTTCGGCCGCTATGCCGAGGCCTACCGTAAAAACGGGCTTGCCGACGGATATGAAAAAGATGTCAGCCGTCCTTCCGGCTGGTGTCCGAAAAAATTCCAGTGGTGACCCGATGAAACATGTCTTTATTACAGGGGCAAGCCAGGGGCTCGGCCTAGCGCTTTCGCAGTACTTTTCCGAACGCGGATATTTTGTTTACGCCGGATGCTTCAGCAAAGATGCGGAATTGTTCGGTCCGGGCAAAGTCCTGCGGGGAGACCTTTCCGACGAACAATGCGTGGCATCGGTTTTCAGCGGGATCGAAACGCTGGACCTGCTGATCAACAACGCCCGCTTTTGTCCGTCGCCCCGCGACCCGGAATGTTCCGAAAGCGAATGGTGGGATAAAAACCTTGTCGTTTCGCTCAAGGGAACCTATCTGTGTTCCCTTGCCGCCATGAAACTCATGAAAACCCGGAGACAGGGTGCAATCATCAACATCTCCTCGATCCGCGCGCGGGTCGCCAATGACGCGGCCCGGATTCCATACGGGGCGGCGAAGGCGGGACAACTGAACCTGACCGTCTCTTTTGCCGCCGAAGGCGCTCCCTATAACATTCGTGTGAATGCGCTTCTGCCCGGAGTCATCGAAACGGAAAACCTGAATGCCCGTGTTCCGCCGGAACGGCTTGCGGAAGTGATGCGAAACATTCCGCTCGGGCGGGCGGCCCGGATGGAGGAAATCTGTCACGCGGCCTTTTTTCTCGCGGAAAACACATACACGACCGGAATCGCGCTGAATTGTTCCGGAGGATTGCTGATGGATTGACAGAGCAGACCGCTGTTTTATGCGGTCATTCTTCCTCTTTCGCAAGGCGAAGATTTGAAATCATAAAATAATCGCCCGGTTTTTCACTCATTTTCGATCCTTCGCCGTAAAAACTGAAATGAATTCGGACCCGAGAGCCTTCCGCGGTAGTGGAAAAGCGATATTTCCGAGGCGTCCATTCCCCTGTCAGCGGGATAGGAAACACGCCATTCAGTTTCAACGGCTCCGACCTGCCCCATATTTTCTGCTCACGCATTTCCTGGGCGGCAATGAAAACCCTGGCGCCTTGTCCTTTGATGTCAAAAGAGATTACGTAATCCGAATCCGATGTCACGTCGAACCCGCATTTGGGGGCCTTTTCGGTTCCACCGGCCATAAGAAGCAGATAAAGAACATCTTTCCCTGTTTTATCGCGTTTGGTCTTCATGACTTCGACTTTGACGGCATTGCGTCCGCCGTCGTTCAGGAATGAAATCCTGCCGGAGTCCTGGGTTCCGAGGTGGAAATAGATTTTTGAATCCTTTTCCTGTTCTCCGGCGGGAAAGACCGCGGAAGATTCCGCGGCAAAGAGCACAAGCCCGAATGCGACGGAAATAAATGTGTAAAATGCCTTCTTCATAAAAATCCTTTCATTTGTCTGTAAATTCATAAAGGACGGAATATTTTGCGGAGGTTCCCGGGGGGAGAGGAATTTCTTCAAAAATGAGTTCCTGCGTGGGGTGTGTCATCCCGCTGCCGTCCCAGTAATACAGTCCGGCGAGAGGTCCGGATATTTCCAGCGAGAGCGAGCCGCGTTTACCGGAAAGGGTCAGCAGTGCTCTTTTTTCCTGGAACGTGCCGCCGGCCGCGGCGCCGAATGGGCGGACGGTGCTTTTCGATTCTTCAAATGTATGGAAAAGAGGACTTCCCGTTCGGATGAAAGGCGTATTCCCCGAGAATAGGGCGGCGGCGCCGTCCTGAACCAGGTTCCTCTGCCGGAAATACAGCATGATATTGCGTTTCCCGCGGTTTGTGAACACGTAATCGACCCGGAAATCCATGTCCCCGAAAGAGAATGTTTTTGTCAGGAATGCGCCGTTGGGAACGGGGGTGGAGAGCGTGACCTCAATCCGGTCTCCTTTTACATCCCATTTTTCCATTTTATATGGAGTCGTTACCATGGACCCCTCTGAGATTCCCCAGAATCCGTCGGCGGCAAGGTGTCCCGTTCCGGTGCGGAGGGCGCCGGCGGCAAGGTCTTTGAGACATCCTCCGTCACGCATGTCAAGGCTGACCCTGTATGCCGGAGCGTTCACAAGGATTTTCGATGTATCCTCGCCTTCCGGTTTCGCAAGGATCTTGCCGGCTGACAGAGAAGGGGTATCGGCAAAATTATAGACTATTTTTTGTTCTGAGGCGCTCTGCCTTGCAATTTCGTCGCAGGCTCTCCTCAATTCCGGAAGAATACGCTGTTTTTCGTCCAGAAAGGAGGCAGCGGTTACCTGTTTTCCGGGAAGTTGTGCATCTTTTACATAAGGTTCGACCGTGACAAATTCACATCGTAAAGCCCCGATATGAACCGGAATGCCGTCCGCCAGTTCTTTTTCCGAATAAACGGAGGAAAGCGTGTTTCCGCCGTTGTCGAAAATCACGGCATACCTTCCGGGTGCAAGCCCGGGCATCCGAAGCGTTGCGAACATTCTCCCCTCCTGCCAGCAGTTGGCGAGAGCGGCAAGACGTTTTTCCCCGAGCCGGAAAAACCGTGCGGCAAGAATTGTTTTGCGTATTTCATTGCGGAAGAGGCGGAGACTGGGACTGGCCGGCTCCAGCACCGGTGTCGGGGCCGGCGTGTCAAGTTTTATGGAAGGCGTGCTGTCTTCCTCCCCCTTGAAAACAAAGTCTTCATAGGCGGCGATCTGCCGGTTTGCATCGGCCAGAGCCTTCCAGTAACGCCCGTCGTACCCATGAGGGAAAGAGTATGGAATGGAGGCATCCCATCCCTGGATGAAGGCGCATAGCGTTTCAAATGCAAGCGCCTCCGGCTCCGTAACCCAGGAACCACTCTGGATTCCCTGGGGGAAAGCCGCCAGATAGTTTTTTTTCCCTCCTGTGCGTTTCAACATGACCTCGCGAACCTTTTTCAGAACGACATACATACAAGCATGCACGCCCGGTTTTTCCAGATGGCTCCCGGCGAAATTCTGGAAAATGTAAGGCCCCCAGGGGACGAGGCCCGGCAACTGACCGGCATAACAACGGGCATTGTATTCCGCGAAAAATCCATCCGGAATATAGCGTTCATGCTTGTCGAAGAGATTCATCACATTGATTTCTGGCAGAAAATAGGTTGGAGTCTTCCGTCCGTATTTCCGGTCGAGACGTGCCAATTCGCCCTGAATCGCCAGGACGATTTTTGCATGCGTCTGTGCGCGGAATTTTCTCCATTCCTCCCGGAAGCGCCCTTTTGTAACTGGGTCCGGCCAATTTTCCAGTTCACCGGGCTGTTTCAAAAATTGATTGAATGCAGAGCGGCACCGGTCGCAGAAACATCCCTTCCCGTTGTAGATGTACGGTTCCCAGTTGTGCATATAGTGATCCCCGAATCCTTTTTGATACATCAGCTTTTCCAATTCGCCGATTACCTCTTTGCGGTAGTAGTTGCTGTTTTCGAGAACCGCCTGCGGACAAATCCCCCCGGGCGGATTGACGGGGGTGCCGTCGGGTCCGATGAAACAGATTTCCCCGGGTTTCGGAGTGCGTCCGAGAGTATATCCATCGCTCATGATCTGGTACAGGCCGTAAAATTTCGTGAATCCTGCCTTTTTCCACTCCGACACCAGCGGATATTCGGAGAGGCATTCAACCCGGACCGCATTGAACCCGCACGCCTTCTGGAACTCCGTGTATGCCCGTGCCTGTTGTTCGTTGTAGTCGCGAAGGACGAGGACGAGCGGAGCTGTTCCGGTAAGGAATATTTTCGGCTGGACGGATCGTATGCCGTCCATGGCTTTCAGGCCGGTGGTGAACGGTTTGGATTTCCAGCCGTCATACTCCAGATGATAGGTCATGGGATATACCTTCCCGTCCGGAGATAACGAGGTGCCGAGAGCCGCTACCGCACACTGCCATTTGGTAATTTTTTTTCCAAGTTTCTGCGCGATTTTCACATGGAAAACCTGATCGGTAAAACCGTCATCCCGCATTTTCGAAGACATCCGTTTCAAATTCGGAGCATCCATTGAAAGATTGAATCCGGGAGGTACAGATACATGGAGAAAGATTTTCTCCGGAGCCGCATCCCGGTAATTCCGCAGCAGAAAAAAAATGGTGGGAGCCTGTCCCCTGGGAACGCAGAAGACATTGTCGAGAAACGCCATCGGATAGACACGTGCGGAGAGCCAGAGAAGCGTTTCGCCGTTCCGGCTGTTGGCGGAATATTCCGACTCTCCGACGGCCGCCAGATAACCTGTCTCGGTTAAATCGACGGAAACACCGCCCGTGTCAAAGAGATTCGGGGCAGGGAAAGCCGGAACGGCCGCCAGCAGGAAAAACAGGGAGATAACAGATCTGAATTTCATTTTTTTCCTTTTATACCCAGGGGGCTTTAATGAATCCATGGAGCATTCCTGACCTTCTCCGCGACCCGGGTGACATGACCATCGCCGAACAGGGCGTTCGCTCCGCCGTTGTGAGCGCCCAGAGTTCCGACGGAGAGATAATAGTTATCGTCCGTCGGAGAGTTGTGTTCCTTATTGAGAAACGGACCGTAGCTTTCCTTCAGGCTGTTTGAACGTTTCCAGCTGTCCGCCATGACAATGACGGAGGACGGGCCTCCCGCCCTGCGGAGCTGCGACCATTTGCGCAAAATCATGGATTGATCATTCATGTACGAATCGAGGTAGAAATTGTATCCGTAAGAAAGCAGAAGCGGAAGGTTTGAAAAAACCGTATACCACGAGGAGTTCGTATATGTGCCGACATGGGTCGGGCAATTGAAAAATGTAACCGGCGACATTTCCGGTTTTCTCGCATGAAGCCATGCCGAGTAATTCGATGTCATGAGATGGGGAAACGGATGAGCGGCATCGGAGGTTCCGCTGACACCGGGAACATCCGTGCTTACCCCTGCCCAGAGAAGTGTTTCGTACCAAAAGCGATTCATGCCGTACCAGATTCTGGCGGGCAGCAGATATTCATTGTAGTAGTCCTGATATCCCTGATGCCACAGGGCCTGCTGCCGGAGCTTGTTGACGCATGAAATGGAACGGCTCTTTTCGCGTGCGCTGCTCAATGCCGGGAAAAGCATGCCGGCGAGAATGGCGATGATGGCTATAACCACCAGAAGCTCTATCAATGTGAACGGTTTTTCCTTCATTTTTTTCTCCTTGTTGTAATGTTTTTCATGGGTGTTTTCCTATCGGATTTGTTGCCTATCATGTTTCCTTATCCCTCGATAAGGTTTTTCCTGAAACTGTTTTTCTGATCTTCGCTGGCCTCTTCCAGGTGAATCGGGAAATCGTTCAGCATTCCGGAAAAACCCTGACATCCGCAGGTTTGTCCGCAGAAGAATTTCGGCTTGACCACGATCGGTTTCCGGGAACGTTCCAGCAACTTGTTCCGTATCTTTTCCATCAGAAGGGCGACAGCCTGTTCCGTAATCGCCATGATGGGATGAACCACGCTGGAAAGCTGTGTCGTCCCGGCAAGACACAGGTATCCGCCGTCGAACCCGGATACGGCTACATCTTCCGGCACTGAAATTCCACTGCGGAGAAGACGGTTGATGAAAATTCCGGCCAGAATATCACTGGTGCCTGCCGCCGCATCCGCATTCTTCTTCCGGATAAAGTCCATTGCCCTCGCGAAGGGATTCCTGCCGTATTTTGTCTCAACGACCAGTTCCCGCATGCCGTGGTCGCGCGCAAACTCCTTATAAGCCTCATATTTCTGGGGATTGCCGACAATCCAGTCCGTCAGGAAAATAATGTTTTTACGTCCGTGACAATGAAGATGCTCCAGCGCAAGCCTCATTCCGCCGTGAAGGTCCACACACAGATCCGAACAGCTTTTGGAATTGCTGATGATGACGGACGGCACCGGAAGGCCGGCATAGTTCGCTTCATCGGAAAGTTGCGCAACAAGGATTCCTTCCAGACGCCGTACAGTGAATTCCGCCAGGACGCTCTTTTCTTCCTCGCTGTCCCGGGCCGGAAGAACGTAGCAGTCATACCCGCCATTGCGAAACCGGCGCGTGAGCTGAGCCATTATCGCGGAGGAGAGCGGCGAAAAAAAGTTCGGCTGAATGATCCCGACCGTATGGGCGGTCTTTCCGGCCAGGGCCCGGGCATTCGGATTGGGCTTGTAATTGAATTTGCGGACGATTTCGAGTATTTCTCTGCATTTCGACTCGGAAACCCGGACAGATTTCCTGTCGTTGAGAACAGCGGATACCACCTGTCTTGAGACATTGACCTTTCGGGCAATTTCCGCGCTGCTGATATGATTCATGATGTATCTGTCCTCAGGGTTGCAACCATAATTTGATATATGCGTGTAAATCAACTTCGTCGAATAATATATTTGGAAAAAAAGGAAAGTCAAGCATGGAATGTCTGAAATCAAGATTTTTTTTAATTCCCCGCAGATTTTTTCATCCCGGAGACAAGACCAGATAGCTTTTTCCGGGTGTCCGGCGGAAACGGCGCCCCCACCGGCAATTCCGGATCAAAGGCGATTATTCTTTGGTTCCGTACTTGAAGAATTGCTCTTGAACGAGTATTTTTTCCGCTATATACAGCATCGCGTTCGCCAACTGAAGATTGCTCATGCTTACAAAGGGCAGCTCCGTGAAAGTATATCACCTGAAACAGTTCGATCATACCGGCAGCAGGATGTTCGTCAATCTCCAGCACTGGAAGAAAGGCGACGCGTCCGTGGAGCACCTCCACGACTGTATGGAAGTCATGTATGTCCTTTCCGGCAACGGCATCAACTTCGTCAACAGCGTTTCCTATCCGATCATCGCCGGAGACCTTTACATCATCAACCAGTCATTGAGCCATTCCTTCTTTGCCGCGGAAAATCTGGTATTCTACAATTTGATTTTTTCCTTCGGACTCTTTTCCGGACGCGAATTGCAGCTTTTCCGGAAGGTGGACGGCTTCGATTCCCTTTTCCATCCGGGAGGCAACAGGGCTTCTCCGGAGAATTCCATCAGCAAACTTTTCCTTCCTCCGCCGTTTTCAGGCCATCTCAAAGAGCTTTTCGACTCCATCTGCCGCGAAACGAGCACCTCTTATCCGGCGTCGACCCTGAACGGAAAAGCCCACCTGATCCTGCTTCTCAACGAGATCTGCTCCTGCCGGCGCGAGCTGAAGGACCGGAAAATGCAAATTCCGTCCCTGAGCGGTTCGCATGACTCCCTCACAAGAATGCTCGACTACATCAACCGGAACTTCCAGAAAGAACTTTCCGTCGACGAAATCGCCTCGGTTGCGCATCTGAGCAAAACATACGTCGGAGAATTTTTCCGTGAAAGAACCGGCGTGACGCTGGTCAAATACATCAATACGCTCCGCATGGAAAAGGCGCGCACGATGCTGACTTCCGAGCCGGACAAGAATATTTCGGAAATCTCCGACGCCTGCGGGTTTCAGGATTCCAGCTATTTCACCCGCGTTTTTCGCCTGACGACCGGTTTTTCTCCGACCCGGTACAGGATTATATCCGCCCAGAATCCAGAAAATAATCCTTGAAAAATCCTGATAATTCCTTGTTTTGTTATAGCGGAAGTTCTTTTCCGCCTGTATATTGCAGCCGGAAACCAGGGAGATGGAACGTGCCGAACCTCAATTTGAATGAATATCGCGACAAAGTCCTGGGATGCTGGACCGGAAAAAACATCGGCGGCACCCTCGGGCTTCCCTTCGAGGGGAAGCAGGAAATGAACGACGCCGAATTCTATGTCCGGAAACTCAACGGAACCCCCGCCCCCAACGATGATCTGGACTTGCAATTCGTATGGCTCCATGCCGCCGAGGACAAGGGGCTGTATCAACTGACTCCGCGCCTGCTCGGCGAATACTGGATGAATCACATCACCGCGCCGTGGAACGAGTATTCGGTCTGCCGCCTGAATATCGCCAACGGGTTTTATCCGCCGCTTTCGGGGTCCGTCAACAACGACAAATGGAAATTCAGCAACGGCGCGTGGATCCGTTCCGAAATCTGGGCGTGCCTGTTTCCCGGCAATCCGGATGAAACGATCAAGTTCGCCTACATGGACGCCTGTGCCGATCATTGCGGGGAAGGCATCTATGCGGAGGTGTTCACCGCCGCGCTGGAATCCGCCGCGTTCGTGGTTTCCGACATCCGGACGCTGATCGGAATCGGGCTTTCCAAAATCCCCGCGGATTCCCGTGTGGCGCGCACCATCCGCAAAGTTTGTGAAATCCGCGATTCAGGCAAAGACTTCAAAGCCGCACGGGAAGCGGTTCTCAAAGAAAACGAGGACCTCGGCTGGTTCCAGGCGCCCGGCAATCTCGGGTTCATGGTGATCGGGCTGCTGTACGGGGAGGGCGACTTCGGCAAAACGCTCTGCCGCGCGGTCAATTGCGGCGACGACACCGACTGCACCGCTGCCACCGCCGGTTCGATCATGGGCATCCTTCACGGGCGCAGCGGCATCCCGGAGAAATGGGCCGCGCCGATCGGGGAAACGATCCAGACCATTTCCATCAACGAGCTGACATTGGCGGTGCCGGGAACGCTTCATGAACTCACGGAACGCGTGATCCGCCTGGCGCAGATCGCGAAGGCGGAAAATCCGCGTCTGATCCGGATTTCCGATGAACCCACGCAAGTGGAAAAAGCCTATCTGGAAACCTTCAAAGACGACAAGGTTCCCAAACTCATCTGGAAGCGCTCTCCCTACGAACTGGTATTCGACCTGCCGTACGGCTGTCTGTGCGTGAATTATGCGGACGGACCGGTCATCGAACCCGGAAAAGAGAAGAAGGTGACCCTGACGCTGAAACGTCCGCAGATGAATGATTCGCTGGTGTTCTTCCAGTGGCGTCTTCCCGAAAAATGGCAGGTGCTGCCAGTGAACGGAGGAACGGTCTTCGCCAAGAAGAATTTCACTCCGAGCACGGTCACGGAGCAGGTTTTCATTCCGGGCGATTTGAAGGACGCCTACACGTATGTACCGCTGGAGCTCCGTCTTCAGGGACGCAACAATCCGATCGTCGTGCACGTGCCGTTCCAGACCGCGGGCATGGTCGAGTACAACGAAATGAAGCTGTTCTGCGGCGACAACGACATCCGTCGGATCGAAAAACGCGGCGAGGACGCCTCGTATGTTTATTTCGAAGAATTGTTTTTTTAGCAGTAAGAAAGAATAACCCGGAAACACATAAAAGAGGAGAACCGTCATGAATTCAAAACAATGTATTCCAGTTCGATCCCTCCTGCGGCAGTTTACATTAATAGAACTTCTGGTTGTTGTTGCGATCATCGCGATTCTGGCCGGTATGCTGCTGCCCGCATTGAACAAGGCAAAATTGAAAGCTCAGGCGATTTCATGTACAAACAATCTGAAACAAATCGGACTTACCGTAGGGGCATATATGAATGACCAGAAAGAATATACCATGTTCCGGGCAAACCATAGCCTTCCCGCTGTCCATTGGACAAGATGTCTTTCGAACAATGACGCCTCGTTGCAGAAAGCAAAATTTTTTCTTTGTCCGACCCACAGCAACAAAGCCGGGTATTCCGGATATGGGCTTCCCGCGTTCAGTTATGTAATGAATCTTCAAAGCTGCGGCCGCAAACTCTCCAGTTTGAAAAAATCATTTTCCAGGCAAAGCATTGTTGCGGATTCCATCGATCTGGGTGGGGTCTGCCAATACTGGCAGGCCGCCGGACTGGCAGACTCTGCCGTCAACCGTTGGAACACGATCTATGCCTGGCATCAGAATCTTGCCAATATGCTGTGGATGGACGGGCATGTCGAACCGCGTCCGACCGCTTTGCTGAATGCGGAATATCAGTCATGGAATGCTGAGAAATTTTATCTCTGGAAAGGGGAGAGTCACCGTGTTCCCGATACTTCCTATACCGAGTAAAAATTTTCAAGGAAGTGTTTTATGAAAATAACGATGGATACCCATATCCACACGCCGGCTTCGAAATGCTGCACGAATCCGGAGCAAACAGTGGAAAAAACAGCGCAGGAGCTGTATGAACGCGGATTCAAGGTTATTGCATTTACGGATCATGTCTGGCGGAATCCGGAGATTCCTCCGAACCACTGGTATGCGCAGCATGACGGCAGCGCTCTTCTGGAAACCGTAAAAATAATCCGTTCCCGGAAGTTTCCGCTCAAGGTAATGGCTTCATGCGAAGCCGATATGCAAGCTCCCGGCCAGTTTGGAATCACCGATGAACTGAGCGAACAACTGGATTTTGTCATGCTGGCGCCGGATCATTTTCAGTTGAGGGATTTTGTTGAACAGCCGGTTCCGCCGGTTCCGGAAGCGCTTGCCCCGTTGATGATGCATTTCTTCCGTTCGGCGGTGAGCTGGGGAAAGGCTCAAATCCTGGCGCATCCGATGTGCCCGTTCAGTTATTTTGAAATTTACGACCGGACGGTTGAACTGATTTCCGATTCGGAATTTCTGGACTCGTTCGGAAAAGCGGCCGAGAAAGGAATCGGGCTTGAAATCAATATCGACTGTCTGAACAGTGCCGGGAAAGGCGAATTCAACCTGGATACAATGACACGAATCTTCTCGCTGGCGAAAAATGCGGGATGTAAATTCACCTTCGGCAGCGACTCACACAACGCGGAACATTTCACTCATTATGCGGAAGCGGAACGCTTCTCGGAAATTGTCGGGATAACGGAAAAAGACCTTCATCCTTTAGTTCAAATATGACCAACCTTCAAAGAAAGGGGAAAAAACATGTTACAAAGAATGGCGTTTGGAATTCTCACGTTCTTATCGTTGTTTGCGTCGGGATTTGACTTTGCCGATCAGGGAAAACCCCTGTGCGTGATCGCAATTCCGGAACAGATGAATCAATTTGAAAATCTGGCATTGAAGGATCTACAGTCTTACCTTGAAAAAATGACAGGAGCCCCTTTTTCGGTTGTCCCTGAAAATAAAGTCAAAGGGGCCGCCGTTTATCTGGGACAGACCGAATATGCGAAGAAACACGGAGTTGATTTTTCGAAACTCGGAAAAGAAGAATGGGTTCTGAAGGAAAGCGGCAACAACCTGATCATAGCCGGAGGACGCCCCATTGGAACTTTTTACGGGGTATGGGCTCTCCTGAACAAGTCGGGGTGCTGGTCCCTTTCCATGGAACAGGATGCAGTTCCGAAATATTCGAAGCTGAGCATGAAAGGCCTGAATGAACAGAAAAGCCCGCGATTCGGCGGGCGGGTAATCTATGACGGGTTTGCCGTCAGTTCGACGATCATGGGAATTCCGGAAAAGGAAAAGAAGGCATACCAGATGTATCTGCTGCGGAATCATATCAACGGGAAACAGCATCGCCTGTTGATGCCGCTGTATCTTGGCGATCTGACGAATGTTTCCACGGAGCCGGCATGGCATACTCTTTGTCTGTATGTCGATCCCGGCATCTATTTCAAAACGCATCCGGAATACTTCAGCATGAATGAAAAAGGACAGCGCGTCCGTCCGCACAGTTCCACAGCAGGAGGTTCTCTCTGTATGTCCAATGCGGATGTCAAGCGCATCAGCCTGGAAAAGCTCCGGACATTCATAAAACAAGACCGGAAAAAATTTCCGAAGGAGGAATGGCCCATCCTCTATGATATAAGCGTGCTTGATCTTTTCCCTTACATCTGCTTATGTCCGGAGTGCCGGGCCATTGTCAAAGAAGAAGGCGGAGGCGAATTCGGACTGATGATGCGATATATCAATTTTGTTGCCGGGGAAATCGCAAAGGAATATCCCGACATTCTGATCCGGACCCTTGGATACGGACTGGCGAAAGTGAAAGAGGCAAAGACAAAACCGGCAAAGAATGTGATTCTGCAAGTTGCCGATAAATTTGTCTATTGCGACTATTTCCGTCCTCTTTCTCACAAGTTCAATGATCCGGCCCGGGAGACCTTTGAAGATTGCAGGAAAACGGGAGCCCGCCTCGCTGTCTGGGATTATTGGAATATGTCCATGTATTTTGAACCGCCGCGGCTGGAAACCATTCTTGACACATTGCAGCCGGATATGCGTTACTTTGCCGGAATCGGCGTTGAAGCGTTATTTCTCGAGGCGGAAAGACACACGTACAAACCGCAGAATTTCATCGATCTGAATTATTTCATTGCCGCAAAACTGATGGTGAATCCCGAGGAAAATGTGGATAGACTGATGGATGTTTTCATGAACGGATATTATGGCGACGCCGCCCCGGAACTGAAAATCTTCATGAATCAGTTGCGGGAAGGAATCAAAAAGTTTCCGAAACTTCAAAAAGGAATGAGTGTTGCCCAATGGGACTACATGACGCCGGAATTTCTGGTGGAGTCTTACAAGCGGCTTAAGAAAGCGGCGGAAAAGACGCCCGAATCCTCTCTCCAGAGACGTCATGTGAATGATGAGCTTCTTCCTCTTTTGTGGCTGGTTGTGGAAAAACGCCTGCGTTATGAAAAAGTATTCCGGGATGCGGGAATCCGTATGGATACCCTCAAAAAGGAATGCTATGACTACAGCATGGCCCATCTTGCCCGGTATAACGGGACAAAGCTGGATGCGCATTCTCCTTATGCGAAAACACGGAAGGATTTTCAAGAGGAATTTGCAAAAATTACAAACGTTCCTCTTCCCATCCCTCTGAAATTCGCAAAAGTTCCGGAAGAGAAAATACGGGTTTTCGGGAAATATCATTACATTCAGAAGCCCGATTATTACGCGCTTGTAGTGAAAGATCCCGATTCTCCAACGGGAGAAGCCTTGAAAAGCGCAAATCCCAATCCGGCCAGTCATGGTGCGGAAACGGTTGTCCGGGATCCCAAGGGGAAATGGGCGTTTCGCGCCACGGAATTCGGGTACGGGACAAATTATGTGGTCGTCAAAAACATCCCGCAGGATGAAAAATACCATTGGTATAAAATGCCCAAAATAAAAATCGATGAAAATGGTTCTTTCTATGGGCATGTCTGGTATATTCATCTGCCGCTCGGTTCCGCTTATCGGATTGATGACGGAACCTCCGATGAAAATGTATGGGACTGCTGGTTTTCCGCAAAATTTACAGGTCCGGCTTATGTAAAGGGCTCCAAAAAAGAAAATGCGGTCTGGCTGGATACCGTTGTTCTGGTGAAAGAGGATGCGGAAAGTTTGATTGCAAAAGAGTGATGAGCCGGAAAATCTCCCCGGAGATGGAATATTTCCGGGGTTTTTGCTCCTGCCGGAACGGAAAAGACAAAACGGTTGCAGAAACACGTTCGTCTTCCCCGGGAATTTTGACTTCTGATAAATATGGAAGAGTTCAGCTGCGGACAAAAGGCGATTATTCTTCGGTTCCGTACTTGAAGAATGACGTTTGAACGTGTATCTTTTCCGCTGAATGAAAATCTTCAGTTCAGGAGTTGAAATCATGGCTGTTTTTAACGCATTTCACGCACTGATGCCGCGTCCGGAGAAGGCGGCACAGGTTGCGGCGGTTCCATACGACGTGGTCAATACCGAGGAGGCCGCGGCCCTCGCCGAGGGCAATGACCTGAGTTTCCTCCGGGTTTCGCGGCCCGAAATCGAACTCCCCGCCGGAACCGATCTCTATTCGGACGAAGTCTATGCAAAGGCGGTGGCCAATTTCAAACGTCTGTGCAAAGCCGCTCCGCTGGAGGAAGACCCCGAAGCCAATCTGTATGTCTATTCCCTCAAGATGGGGGACCGGACGCAGACCGGCGTGGCCGGAGCCGCTTCCGTCGCCGATTATGACGCCGACATCATCAAGAAGCACGAGAAAACCCGTCGCGACAAGGAAGATGACCGCGCCCGTCACGTGATGGAGCTCCGCAACCATACCGGCCCCGTGTTCCTGACCTACCGTTCCAACGCGGAAATCGGCGCGATCGTCGATGAGATCAAGAAGGAGGCTCCATATTTCTCCTTCACCGCCGCCGACGGCATCACCCACAAGCTCTGGAAGGCCGGTGCGGCCCGAAGCCAACGCCTTTCGAAGCTGTTCAATGACAAGGTTCCCTTCTTATATATCGCGGACGGGCATCACCGCGCCGCCTCCGCTTCCCGTGCCGCAGCCGCCTGCCGTCAGGCGAATCCGTTCCACACCGGCCAAGAGGATTACAACTTTTTTCTCGCGGTGGCATTTCCCGCCGACGAGCTCCGGATTCTCCCTTATAATCGCGCTGTCAAGGACCTGAACGGCATGACCTCCGCCGAGTTCCTGAAAAAGCTCGGGGAAAAATTCACCATTGTCCCTGCCGCTGCTCCCGAACCGGCGAAAGGCGGACAGTTCTGCATGTATCTGGACGGCAAATGGAGCTTGCTGACGCCGAAGTTCGACATTTCCAAATTGGGCGTGATCGAGCGTCTGGATGTGAGCATCCTTCAGGACAATGTGCTGGCGCCGCTGCTGGGGATCGGCGATCCGCGCACCAGCAAGCGGATCGATTTCATCGGAGGAATCCGCGGGACGAAGGAACTCGAAAAAGTGGTTTCCCAGGGAAAGGCCGCCGCGGCGTTTTCCATGTATCCGACCACGGTGGAGCAGCTGATGGACATTGCGGACGCCGGGAAAATCATGCCTCCGAAGTCCACCTGGTTCGAGCCGAAACTGCGCGACGGTCTGGTGACCCATCATTTTTAAGCGGAGAAAACGGAAATGTCTGTAAAGAGTCTGGCCGTGATTCCCGCGAGATTCGCCAGTACGCGGTTCCCCGGGAAAGTGCTTGCCCCGCTGGGCGGAAAACCCATCATCCGGCATGTCTGGGAGCGCGCGGTCCGGTCCAGGGCGGACGAGGTGGTGGTGGCCGTGGACGATCCGAAGGTGTTCGACGCGGTCAGGGCCTTCGGCGGGAATGCCGTCATGACGGCGAAAAACCATCCGACCGGGTCGGACCGGATCTGGGAAGTCGCGGCCAAAAGCGACGCCGAAGCAATCATCAACATCCAGGGAGACGAACCGTTTGTCAAGCCGGAAGTCATCGATTCCCTGATCGATGCGATCAGCGCGAAAGACGCGCCGGAGATGGCGACCGTGGCGGTGCCCTGTCCCCGGGCTGAATTCGAGAACAATCCCAACATCGTGAAGGCGGTTTTTTCCGCGGACTTCGATGCGCTTTACTTCAGCCGCTCGATGATTCCGTTCCTGCGCACCGGCGGGGCGCGCTTGAGCGCTTCGTCTCCCTGCCGGAAGGGCGTCTGGAGCAGTGCGAGCGTCTGGAGCAGCTGCGGGCTCTGGAGAACGGAATGCGCATTAAAGTGATCGTCACGAGTTATGCCAGCATCGGGATCGACACCCCGGAAGAGCTTGTCAAGGCGGAAGAATTTCTGGCAAATCTGAACAGGAAAGGAAATCCATCATGAAAACGGTAAAAATCGGGGATCATGTCGTCGGAGGCTCCCAGTTTACGCTGATCGGAGGCCCGTGCGTGGTGGAAAGCCGGGATATCTGTTTCAAGATCGCCGAATTCCTGAAGGAACTCTGCGAATCGAAAGGGGTTTTCTATATTTTCAAGGCATCGTTCGACAAGGCGAACCGTTCCTCCGGGGGATCGTTCCGGGGGAAGGGGATGGAATACGGACTGGAAATCCTGCATGCCGTCCGGGATCATTTCAAGATTCCGGTGCTGACGGACATTCATGAGTCGGACCAGGCGGGCCGTGCCGCGGAAGTGGTGGATGTGCTTCAGATTCCGGCGTTTCTGTGCCGCCAGACCGATCTCCTGGTCGCCGCCGCGAAAACGGGGCTGCCCGTCAATGTGAAAAAAGGGCAGTTCATGGCGCCGGAGGACATGAACGGGGTGGTCGACAAGCTGGAGGGCGCCTGCTGCAAGAGCCTGATGCTGACGGAACGGGGGACTTCTTTCGGGTACCACAATCTGGTGGTGGACATGCGTTCTCTCCAGACGCTGCGTTCGTTCGGGTATCCCGTGGTATTCGACGCGACCCATTCGGTCCAGCTTCCGGGCGGGCTGGGAAATGCTTCCGGCGGACAGCGTGAATTCATTCCGATTCTGGCCCGTTCCGCCGCGGCGGCCGGAATCGACGCCATCTTCATGGAGGTTCATCCGAATCCCGAAAAGGCTCTCTCGGACGGGCCGAACTCCCTGCGTTTCAAGGATGCGCGGAAAGTGATCGACGAGGTGTTGGCTGTTCATGAGCTTATCGGAAAAATGTGCTGAAATCACCGCCATCGTCCTGGATGTGGACGGCGTGCTGACGGACGGAATGATCGGATACGGAGGGAACTCCTCCGGGGAGATCAAGTTCTTCCATGTGCGCGACGGACACGGCATCAAGCTGGCGCAGCGGGCCGGGCTGCGGGTCGGAATCCTGTCCGGCCGGCAGTCCGAGGCCAACCGCATCCGCGCGGAAGAGCTCAAACTGGATTTTCTGTATGAAAACATCAAGGACAAAGACGCCGGATTCACCCGTTTTCTGGAAGAGCAGCACTTGAAGGCGGAACAGTGCATGTATATCGGCGACGACGTGGTGGATGCGCGCCCGATGAGCCGCTGCGGCGTGGCCGTGGCGGTCGGGGACGCCGTTGCGGAGCTGGACAAGGTCTGCGATTTCCGCACCCGGGCGGGCGGCGGACGCGGAGCGGTGCGCGAGGCCATTGAATTTTTATTGAAGGAACAAGGCAAATGGGAACAGCTCATGCAAAGATATTTTTCCTGATCCTGCTGTCGGCTGTGCTGTCGGCGGGAACGGGTCTGCGTGCCGACGACGGAACCGGCTCCTCCGCCTCCCTGACCAATTTCGCACTTCCGGAATACAGCGGCAAGGACAACCGCCTTCAATTCATCCTCTACGGAGAAAAGGCCTCGAACCTCGGGACACAGGTTTATCTGACCAATCCGAAGATCGACCTGGTCAACGACAACGTGAAGGACATCAACGAGGTGATCTCGCTGGCGGACGAAACGCCCTATCCGCTGACTCTTCCGGCCGACAAGGTGGCGGAATACTGGGTCGGGAAGTCCCACTGCCGGGCGCTTTTCTTTTCCCAGGACGCCGAATATGACAAGAACACGCGTCTGCTCAAGAGCGATTCGCCGGTTTATTTCCGTTCGCGCGAGATTGCCGTCAACGGCGTGGGTTTCGATGCGGACTACAACCGTAAATTCATTCATATCCGGAACAAAGTCCGGATGGTGATCTATCCCGATATGAGAAAAAGATCCGGCATTCCTTCCAGAAACGCCGGTGAATCCAAACCGGAACTCCCCAAACCAGGAGGAAACATAAAATGAGATTCTTTTTTACCAGAAAAATCGTTACGGCGGCATTCCTGCTCTGCGCCCTGCTGTTCTGCGTCGATTCGTTCGCACAGCTGGGCCCGATGTTCGACACCTCCCGGCGGAGCCGGAAAGAGAAGGGGGATTCCCCCACCACGATCAGCGCGGATTCCATGGACCTGGACATTGCCAACGACAAGGCAATCCTTCTCGGAAACGTGGATGTCCGGGACCCCGAGATGACCATCAAATGCCGCAAGATGATCATTTACCTCGGCAAAACGGAAAAAGCGCCGGCCGCGGAAAACGCCAAGCCGGAAAACAAGAATAATCCCTCGGAGACCGGAGAAAAAAAATCCGGCGCCTCCGATCCGCAGAGCGAACAGGCCGGGAAGGAAGTGATCCAGATCGACTGCATCGGGGATGTCGTCATCACCCGTGCCGCCGCCGCGGGGGTGAAAGACCTCCAGCAGGCATTCGCCGGAAAAGCGGTTTACATGCTCAAGGATGACACGATTACCCTGACCGAGGATCCGGTGGTGGTGAACGGTCCGACCCGTATGGTGGGCGAAACCCTCGTTCTGAACACGAAAACCGAACGGGTTATTGTTGTGAAGGGAGTCATCAACACCAAGGGCGCCGTATTGCAGAGCCCCCAATAAGGACGGGAGATGCCGACTATGCCGGAAGAAGAACATTTGCTGGACGCCCGCGGGCTGATGAAGTCGTACCATGGAAGGCGTGTCGTCAATGACGCCAACATCTATGTGCGCCGGGGCGAAGTAGTTGGAATCCTGGGCCCCAACGGCGCCGGGAAAACGACCAGTTTCTATATGATCACCGGGCTGATCAAACCGGATGCCGGGCAAATCTTTTTCAAGGGAGTCGATGTCTCCCAGCAGCCGATGTATGTGCGGTCCCGCATGGGAATGGGATACCTGGCGCAGGACGCGTCCATTTTCCGCAAACTGACGGTGGAACAGAACATTTACGCGATCCTGGAGACGCTGGCCATTTCCCGCAAGGAACGCAAGGAGCGTCTCCACCAGCTTCTGGAGGAGCTCGCCCTCACGCACCTGGCCAAGCAGAAGGCCATGACCTTGAGCGGCGGAGAGCGCCGCCGTCTCGAGATTACCCGTGCGCTCGTGACGAACCCCGCCTTCATTCTCCTGGATGAACCGTTCAGCGGCGTCGACCCGAAGGCGGTCTACGAAGTGCAGCAGATCATCGAACAGCTCAAGAGCCGGAACATGGGCATCCTGATTACCGACCACAATGTCCGCGAAACGCTTTCGTGCGTAGACCGGGCATACCTGATGAGCCAGGGAACCATCGTCTGCGAAGGCGACAGCAATTTCCTCGTCAACGACGAGAAGGCGCGGGAAGTCTATCTCGGCCCCCGTTTCACCATGTAACCCCGAAAGGATCGTTGCGGAGGCGGAACAGATCATAAAATGGGTTATGCGGCACAACTGACCGGAAAAGAACGGAGAAAAGCTCGTTTCAATGCCATCGCATCCGCGTGGTGCGGATGCGTTTCCGAACTGATGCTGGATGGAAATGCCATCATCATTCTTTATATAACAATGCTGGGAGGAGACGACACCTTTTCCATGTTCTCCACCAGCATCACCGGCATCGCGTATGTGCTTCTTCTGATTCCGTCCGCCGGGCTTTCGGACCGGATCGGACTCAAACGTTCCAACACGATCGCCTGTTATGTGGGAGCGGCCTCCTTTGTCGGACTGGCACTGGTTCCGCTGGCGGGTCCGGCGGCCCGGTATCTGGCGATCGGCTTCATCTTTCTCTACTGTCTCTCGCGGCCCCTGTATGTTTCCGTCTGGTTCCCCCTGCTGGACAATTTTCTGCGCCCCGCCGACCGGGGACGTTTTTTCAGCCGGATGCGTTTTTCCTATATGATCCTCAATACGCTGCTCTTTTTCGGGCTGGGCCTTGTCATGGGAAAGAACCCGCCCGTGTGGATTCTTCAGGTTTCGATCGCCATCGGGGGACTCCTGGTGCTGGGAAGGCTCTACTTCATGAACAAACTGCCCGTCGACCCGAAACTCGGGACAAGCGCCTCCTACGACCTGAAAAAGGCCTTCGACATTTCCGTGAAAAACGCGCCGCTGGTGGGATTTTCAATCTACTCCTGTTTCCTGAGCGCGGCCGTCTGCTCGACCCTTCCCCTGAGCATCATTTACCTGAAAAATCACCTCAAGGTCACGGCCGACATCATCATGATCATTACCGCCGTTTCGATGGCGGCTTTGATCGTCGGATATTACTTTTCGGGGACTCTGCTGCGGAAACTGGGCACGAAACGGATGGTGGTTCTGATTCACGTCACCTACATGCTGGTTCCGTTCGGCCTCTTCTTCTGCAACAACAACCAGACCGGAACCGTCATTGCCATTGCGGCCCTTCAGTTCGTCTACAACTACAACTTCGCGTGCTTCAACGTGCTTTTCGCCTCGGAAATGCTGGCGCTGGCCCGGCCGGGCAACAAAACCATGGCCATGGCCTTCTGCAACACTTTTTCCAGCGGGGGCGCGGCGATGGGGCGAATCGTCACCAGCCTGCTCCTCGGCAGCGGGATGCTGGCCTCCGAATGGATGTTCCGCGGCACGAAGATATGCTACTTCCAGAGTATGTTTCTGATCTACTCGTTTTCCGCCGCCCTGTGCCTTCTGCTCCTGTTCCTGGTGCCGGCGGTCGTGCCCAGGCATGAGGACTACTACGAGCCGAACTGAGCCGCCGGAGATTTTCCCGGCGCCGGTTTCAGGCCTTCTTCCAGCGGGGGACTCCGCCCACCCAGGTTTCCAGCACATGCCAGCCGGAATCCATGACGGCCAGGTCCGCCTCGTATCCGGGTTCCAGGCGTCCGCGTCTGCCCAGATTCAGGGACTGCGCCTGATTCCATGACGTGCATTTGACCGCCTCGCGCGGAGGCAGCCCGCTGACTTCCAATACTTTTCGGAATCCGCCGTCGAACAGCCCCGTGCTGCCGGCGACACGGCCGCTGGAAAGGGTCGCTTTCCCGTTCCGGACCTGGACCGGCAGCCCGCCGAGATCGTAGATGCCGTCCGGCATTCCGGCCGCGCGCATGGCGTCGGTGATGATCATCACCCGTTCGGAGCCTTTGACCTTGAGAATGAGGTCGATCATTTCGTCGCAGAGGTGGACCCCGTCGCAGATGATCTCCACGAACACGTCGCCGGAACGGAGTCCGCCGCCCACGAAGCCGAATTTCAGGTGATGGAGCGGCGTCAGGACGTTGCAGAAGTGCGTCAGGTGCTTCATCCCGGCCGCCCGGGCCAGTTCGAAGGTTTCATATTCCGCCAGCGAATGGGCGCCGGAGGGCATGATCCCGATTTCCCGGAGCGCGCGGATGAATTCCATGCTGCCCGGAAGCTCCGGCGAAAACGACACCTTCTTCACCGGACAGACGGCGTCCCATTTCCTGACCAGCGCAATGTCCGGATGGAGCAGAAAATCGGGATTCTGGGCGCCGGCTCCTTCGGGGGCGATGAAAGGGCCCTCCAGATGCATTCCCAGCAGCCGGGCGCCGGTCCGGTTGTTCCGGCGGTAGGTTTCCGCGCATCGGCAGGTCTTCGTGATGTCCTCGACACTTACGGTGAGGGTGGTTGCAAGAAACGAGGTGACTCCTTCGGAAAGTTTTCCGTTCCCGATGGTTTCGAAGGCTTCGGGCGTGCCGTCGCAGAAATCCGCCCCGCCGCGCCCGTGGGAATGAATGTCGATGAATCCGGGCAGGACGGTCTTTCCGGCAAGGTCGATCTCCCGGTCTGCCGGCGGGAGTTCTTCGGCGGACAGGAAAATCCGTTCGATTTTATCACCGTCGAGCAGGATTGAGCCGGAGTGATCCCGGTCGGGTGACACCAGACGGCCGTTGCGAAGCAGTGTGCGCATGTTTCCTCCTCAGCCCAGGGTGATCTGATCGGCGGTGTAGACCACTTCCGAATCGCGGTGGGTCAACAGATAGGAAGCCGGCAGTTCGGGCGTCGGGCGCCCGTGCTTCATGGCGGTGAGAGGTTCGGCCTGCTCCGGGAAACAGGCGAGGAGGAGCAGTTTTTTCGCCGCAATGATCGGCTTCATCCCGACGGAGACCGCATGACGGGGTACGAGGCTGTCGTCATTGCCCGCGGTCAGGCGCGAATTGGTGGCGATGGTCATGGGCTTGAGCGCGACGATCCGGGTCGGGAGGGCCGCAAAATCGGCCGCGCTGATCTCTTTTTCGCTTTGAGGCTCGTTGAAGGCGATGTGCCCGTTGAACCCGATCCCGAGCAGCTGGAGGTCCAGCCCTCCGTCCCGGGCGAGTTCCGCATCGAATCCGGCCGGATCGACCGGGTTCGGAAAATGGATATGGTTTTCCGTCAGGCCGCGGGCCGGATCGATATGCCGGAACAGGTTTTCGCGCATGTACGCGGAATAACTCAGCGGATGACTGGGCGGGACCGGCTTGCCGTCGATCACATATTCGTCCAGGTTGTAGGTGTGAAGCCTGGAAAGATCCGTCTTGCTGTCGTTGAACATTTTCGCGAGGGCCGGATACAGTTCCAGCATGGTGTTTCCGGTGGCAAGCCCGAGGTTGAACCGTTTTCCGCCCTTGGCCGCGGCTGCGACGGCGTGATAGATGATCTTCGCTCCGTAAAGGCTCATGGCGCTGTAATCTTTGACCGAAGTCCACTTCATTTTCCCGATTCCTTTCTGCATAAGTAACGCGTGACACCCTATAGTATAGCACCGGGTTCGGAAGAATCAACAGGCATCGCTGCAAAATCCTTGAAAAAAGTGCCCCGCATGCGGCAACGGTGTTTGCTGCAAGAATGCAAACGGAATCGGTCTTGCTTTGTTTTTACCCCGGAAATCAGGGATGTGAAGGGGACGGCATGAAGTGGAAACCTCAAAAAAAAACAGAACTTTTCCGGCGTCCGGCGGGGTAGAGACTTGCAAATATTCCCGGACAGATTATATTTTCGGAATACAGATTGAAAAATGGAATAAGACTCCGCTGAAAATGAATGAACCCTTGTTTCGGAAAAGTCGCAGCGGGCGGCAGTACGAAGCAACATCCCTTCCGGATCCATGGCAGGGGAAACGATGCAAAGATGACATTGAAAAGAGCACACCAGACCGTTCTGTCGGCAGCAGCGGCAGTATTCTTATTGCCGCTGTGTTCGGGAATAAACATGAATCTTTATGCCCGGGAAAATCCGCAGAAGGCGGAACCCCTGTTGAAAATCCCCCTGCGGGTGATGGATCTGCCGGACCCGAAGTCCACCGAACCGGACGTTCGCGTTGAAATCGAACTCATGAAAGAGTTCAAAAAGAAGAATCCGGAAATCGAGCTGCTTTCCTTCAGCGGCATCCAGATTCAAAATATCGGAGCGGAATCCCGTCTGATGCTCGCGATTGCGGGCGGGTCCGCGCCGGATGTCCTGATGGTCAATTTCCGCATGTCGGACACGTACATCCAGCAGAACTTTCTTTATCCTCTGGACCCCTACATCGAAAAGGATCCGGTATACAAAACCATTCCAAACTTTCTGAAAATGGCTCCGCCCGCATTCCGTCCCCTGATCTACCGGGAAGGTCCGGCGATCGGCGGACTGCCTGCCGGAAAACACATCTGGATGATGGGCGACCAGCCGCTCATCCGGATCCTGAACTGGCGCAAGGACGTGTTTCAGGAGGCCGGTCTCGATCCGGAAAAGCCTCCGAAAAACTGGGACGAGCTCCTGGACTATGCAAGACGCCTTTCCGATCCGGCTCGCGACAAGTTCGGGTTGAGCATGTCCTCCGGTCCCCAGGCCGCCTGGGATTTCCTGCCCTATCTCTGGGGAGCGGGCGGGGAAGCCGTGGTGCAGGACAAGGACGGAAAATGGCGCGCTGCTTTCGGTTCCCGGGAAGCTGCGGTCGCTTTGGAGTTTTACATCCGCCTCGCCATGGAGCGCTGGCAGGATTCCGACGGCGTCACGCAATACGGCTATACCACCGTCAACGGAGACGACCGTGCCGTGAGACAGGCCCAGCAGGCCGGAAAGTTGGGGATGTATTCGAACTACATGCGCAACAAAACCATGGGAACCACCGACCCGTCCCTGGTCGGAACGGCTCCGTTCCCGGTCGGTCCGGCGGGCATCAGCGCCACGGAAATCAACACCACCATGTACGGGATTTTCGCCGGAATCGAAGGACGCCAGAACTCGGATGGACACTATGTTCCGGCGGAAAAGATCCGGGACGCCGCGTGGAAATACATCGCCTTCAAAAATTCAAAATACGCCCGCGAAACGTATGTCAAGACAATGGTCTCCATGGGGCTCGGACGGAACCTGAGTCCTGCTTTCCTGCGGGAATTCGGCTATACGGAATACCTCAAATACTTTCCGCCCGGACTGGAAGAAACCTATAACTACGCCCTCAAGAACGGCAAGCCGGAGCCCTACGGACGGAACTGCCAGATGGTTTATATTTATCTGACAAAGCCGATCGACGAAGCCAAGCAGCTGGCCCGGGACGGCAAACTCCCCGAGGGGGACTCTCCGGAGGCCAAGGAAGCCCGGATCAAAATCTTCCACAGGCTCCTCAAGGCGGCGGAAGACCGCACCAACGCTCGGATGATCGGGCACATTTCTCCGGAAGAAATGCAGAAGCGCACCACGGTGGCGGTCATCGCCTTCATCCTGATCGCGGCCTTGTTCTGTTTCGTGATCTACAACATCTGGAAGACTTTTTCACCCAAGGACAGTTATTCCGGACGAAAGCGCGGGTTTGAATTCCAGAGAAACTGGCTCGGCTACCTGATTATGCTTCCCGCCCTGATCAGCGTGCTGATCTGGATTTATTATCCGATGGTCAACGGTTCGGCGCTTTTCTTCCAGGATTACCGGGTCGTGGGGGAAAGCCAATGGGTCGGATTCAACAACCTGGCCGGAGTGCTGTTCTCGGATGAGTGGTGGGCCGCCATCTGGAACACGTTCCGGTATATGACCCTGATGCTTTCGCTGGGGTTCCTTGCCCCGATCATCCTGGCGGTTCTCCTTCAGGAAGTCTCCCATGGAAAAATCATTTACCGGACCCTCTACTATCTTCCGGCCGTGATGAGCGGACTGGTCGTCATATTCATGTGGAAACTCTTCTATCAGAGCGGCCCCACCGGCATTCTGAACCAGTTCGTGGGAAGCATTGTACACCTCTTCGGAATGGACTATTCGCCGATCGCATGGATCGAGGATTCGAATTGGGCGATGCTGGCATGCGTCATTCCCACCATCTGGGCCGGCGCCGGCCCGGGCTGCCTGATTTACCTGGCGGCTCTCAAAGGAGTTCCGGAAGAGACGTATGAAGCCGCCGAGATCGACGGCGCGAACTTCTTCCAGAAACTGTGGCATGTCACCTTCCCGACCATCAAATCGCTGATCATCATCAACTTCGTCGGGGCGTTCATCGCCGCGTCGCAGTCCGGAGGAATGATCCTGGTGATGACCTTCGGACAGGCCAACACGGAAGTGGCCGAACTCCATATCTTCAAGGAGGCCTACACCAATCTGCGTTTCGGAAGCGCCATATCCATGGCCTGGGTGCTGGGCGTCATGACTCTGATGTTCACCATCTATAACCTCAAGAGACTTTCCAAAATGGAATTCAAGACAACGGGGAATAAATAATCATGGCCATCATAGGAAAAGTTGAAAGAAAAAACTGGAAGGTCAAACTTCTGAACGTCTCCATTCATGTGATTCTCCTCCTGGGAGCCGTCACAATGGTCTATCCGCTTCTCATCATGATTTCGGGTTCCATCAAGAGCGATGTGGACTTCTTCAAGTTTTCTCTTCTCCCGGAATATGTTTATGATACCGGACTGTTGTACAAAAAGTATCTGCTGACAAAATACAACAATATCAACGTCATGCTTTTCAATGACTTCCGCCTCCCGGCCGGATCGATCATCAATATTCCCATTCCGGAAAGCCCTTCCTTTCAGCGGTATCAGGACTACAAGGTTTTCCTCTCCGAAATGCGGGAAAAGAAACCCCACTACTGGCGTGGAATCGGCATGGCTTTTGAAACCGGCGTGACTCCGCTCTCCCTCCGGGAATTCCGGAACTGGATGATGCAGAAGTACGGAAAGGGGGAAAAAGGCATCGATGCCCTCAACAAAGCCCGCGGAACCGATTTCTCCACATGGGAAAGCGTATTCCTGCCCGTGGAGAATTTCCATGCCCGCCGTGCTTTCACCACCTATGACAGCGGCATTCTGCCGGACAGCCTCGAATACAAAAACAGCCAGATATCCGGACTTCACACCTATTGGATCGATCTGGATGGATACTTCACGATGTCTTTGCGTCAGGAATACGGCAATAACCTGAAGGCCGTCAATAAGGCTTTCGGAACGAAATACAACTCCTGGATGGATATTTCTTTCCCGGTAACGTATCCGGAAAAGAATCCGGCCCTGGCAAAATACTGGAGCCGATATGTCAAAGACAGCATCAATCCCTGTTTTGTCAGCATCGATAAGGCGGCGGCTCCGTCCTGGACAGAGTTTCTCAAGAAAAAATACAATAACAACCTTCCTTCTTTCAACACGCTCTACGGAACCCGTCTCACCTCTTTCAGCGAGCTTCCCATGCCGGAAACGATGCCGGGCGAAGGACAGCTCAAGACGGACTGGAGCAGCTTCATTCTGGACAGCCTTCCTCCGAAGTATCTGCAAATCAATTCCATCGCCGGAGCATACCGCCATTGGCTCCAGGACAAATTCGGCACCCTGGGCAAAGTGAACTCCGCTTATGAGCTGGGATACAATTCCTTCGACAAGATCGATCTTCCTTCCGAATCCGTCAGCGACAACCTTGCCAAGAACGCCGATTGGGAAAAGTTCATTACCTCGCTCAATCCCGAGGAAACGGGGCTTTCCAGGAACGCCATCAACAGCTACCGGGATTTCATCATCCGGAAATACCAGACGGACGGAGTCGTGGATTTCAAGCGTCTTTCTCTCGACTTCAAGCACAATGTCAGAAACAAGCATGAGATTCCGTTTTATTCAACCTTCCCGGTTTCGCCCCAGATCGGCAGCCGCGTCAAAGATCTTTACACCGAATTTATCACGCAGCCGGAAAATGTGTCCCTCCGGCTTATCCCCTGTCCCGACAAACTGAAACCGCAATGGCACAAGTTCCTGAAGACGCTTTATCCGGACATCGGCACCCTGAACAAAGCCTGGGGCATGGTTTACACCGACTGGGAGAAAATCAGTCCGCCGACCGCGGAATATGAATGGTTCCAGGTCCTTGCCAACAAGGCGCTGCTGATCAAGGAATATCTCAAGCGCAACTATCTGATGGTGTTCGACACCATTCAGACCAACGGATTCGCCGCCAAAAACACCGTGATTTACTGTTGCCTGGCGGTTCTTGCCGCCCTGATCGTCAATCCCCTGTGCGCCTACGGACTTTCCCGTTTCAAGATGGCTCCGGCGTACAAGATTCTGCTGTTCCTGATGCTCCCGATGGCATTCCCCGCCATGGTTCTCGGAATCCCGCAGTTCCTCCTCATCAAAAAGCTGGGACTCCTGAACACCTTCGCCGCCCTGATCCTCCCGGCCATGGCCAACGGATACATGATCTTCCTTCTCAAGGGCTTCTTCGACAGCCTTCCCAAGGAGCTTTTCGAGTCCGCGGCCATTGACGGAGCCAGCGAATGGACCGTCTTCTGGCATATCGCCATGGGATTGTCCACCCCGATCCTGTCCGTTCTTGCGCTGAACACCTTCACCGCCGCCTATGGAAACTTCATGATGGCGTTCCTGTTGTGTCAGGACCAGTCCATGTGGACCATGATGGTGTATTTGTATCAGCTTCAGCAGAGGACCAGTCAGGCGGTCGGCTTTGCCGCGCTGATCATTGCCGCCATTCCGACTTTGCTGGTTTTCATCTTCTGCCAGAACATTATCATCAAAGGAATTGTCGTACCCACGGAAAAATAGTTCTTCTGCAGGGAGGAGATTGCAAAAAAGGAGGTGCGCGCCATGAGAAAACACGTTTACGGGTATACCATGGTCGAAATCCTGATGGTGATCGTGATTGCCGCGATTCTTTTCGGAATCGGCATTCCCGCGTTTTCCACCATGATCCGCGGGAACGCCATGACGATTTCCATCCGTCAGCTGACCGCCAAGATTCAGGCCGCACGCTCTTACGCCGTCACCAACCGGTGCAAAGTTGCGATTGTTTTTCCGGCCGAGGAACTTGCCTCCGTCAAATCCAGCTTTTCCTACTCCACCTACCGGACATGCGTTGTCACCGAAGATTCAGGCTGGAAGTTTGAGTCCTGGATCGACGGAGAGGAGTGGAAACGGCTTCCCACCGGAGTCTTGATTCAAATCGTTACCAATGGAGTCAATGTGACAGCCTGTAAGATTAATGACATCGGAGGAACCACAGTTTCTTTTGCCCGTTGTCTGGTTTTCAAACCGGACGGACAGATGACGGCCTCCTCAAAGCTCGGACTCGTATATGGTCGTTTTGTTTCGGGAACAGGCATTATCAATACGGAAAAAGAAAGCGGAAGCGGAAATGTTCTTTATCATCCGGTCACCATCAACCAGTATACCGGAAAAACCACCGTGGGCGAGGCGACAACCACAGTTCCCGCTCCCTGAGTAAGGCCGATGCGGTTTGGCGTCCCGTAAGGAATCTCCTTCTACTCGCCCGATTTCATGAATCTTCCCGGAGAAATTCCATACGGACGCTTGAACATGTTGCAGAGGCAGTTGCCGGACAAGATTTTGACAGTCGGCGTTTCCTGAAAAAAGAGGTTTTTCATTGGAATTACGTTTGCAAATTTTGAAACAGGAAGTATAGTAATCGTTTCAGCGCACCCGTAGCTCAATTGGATAGAGCGTCTGGCTACGGACCAGAAGGTTGCAGGTTCAAGTCCTACCGGGTGCACCATTTCCAGCCTCAAAATACCCCCAAAAAGGTGGCAGGAGGTGGCAGCACAGGTTGAATTCTTCCACGATTCCGTTATATTGCTTCGTATGAAGTCGTAAACGTCATTCGTGGAAGGAATGGGCTCATGAAGAAGAAGTCAACGCAACAGGAAACGGTATCCCTTGATTCCGGAACCCTGTATCGGAAAACCAGCGGCGGAACGTGGTATTACCGCTTCCAGATCAACGGCAGAAGGAAAGCCGTCTCCCTGAAACTCAAAGACAAGGACAAGGCCCTTGAAGCGGCGAAAAAGCTTGTGCCGATCACCCAGTCCGACAATGCCGAAGTCATCGCGGCCCATGTCAAGGTTTTCCGGAAAATCGAGAAGAAACAGGCTCCTCTTTCCCTGGAGAAGGCGTGGGAGCTCTACTGCAAGCATCCGGAACGCAACAATCCGTCCACCGTCCATGAACAGCTTGCCATCCGCCGCATTTACGACGAGTTCTGCCGCTTTGCCGGAATGATCGACTTTTCCGAAGTCACCCAAGCGCTGGCCGAGGATTATGCAACGCATTTGAAAAAATCCGGGATTTCCGTTTCTACCCACAACCGGAAGCTCAAGCGTCTGCGGAAAATCTTCGAGGTGTTGAAGGAATACCACGATAATACGAATCCGTTCGAAGCCTCAACCCTCCGCCGCAAAGCCCGGGAGGAACAGGAGAACTATGTCGGACGCAAAGCCTTCACCCGCGAACAGGAACAGGAGATCCGGCGCGTTCTGGACGATCCGAAATACCGGGTCTTGAACAAGCATGAGATCAGAGTTATTTTCTATCTCGGCATGTTCACCGGCCAGCGTCTCAAGGACTGCGTCATGCTGCGCTGGGAGAAGGTCAACATGGACCGCCGGATCATCCAGGTCAAACAGTTCAAGACCGGCAAGGAAGTCAGCATTCCGATTGCGAACCAGCTTTATGAAGTCCTCCAAAACGCGCTGCTATGGAAAGCCGATCAGGAGCAGGTCTGTCCGCTAACCGCCGAACGATACAAACGGACGGATGCCAAAGGGAAGAACATCGGGAATCAGCTGGTCAACGTCGATGTCCTGCGGATCGTTCGTTGGATCGGTCTTGCAACGTCCGTGAAGATGAAGGGGCGCAAAAAGAAGGCCGTCCAGTATGGCTTCCATTCGCTCCGTCACAGTTTCGCTTCTTTCGCGGCGGAAGCGGGAATTCCGAAAGCCGTGCTGCTTTCAATCCTCGGCGCGGAGAGTGAAATCGTGGACAAGTTCTATACGCATGTCGGAGAGACAGCCCAGAACGAAGCGATCGCGGTGTTGGATGAGACCATGCGGCCCGACGCCAAAACGGAGAAACAGAAGAACGCGGAGCTGCTCGAAATCCTGAACGGCACAGAAACTCCGGAAAAGCGGATCGAACGGTTGCAGCAGCTGTTGAAAAACCGTTGATTCCGGAAACCGGAGGATGGGAGGAGAAAATTGGAGAAATGCTCTCTTTTTCCGGATTTTCGGAGGGGAAAACCGGAGTTTTTACCCCCTTTTTCGGAGGGAGAAAGATCGAAGTTCCGCCTCAAAACTCCGACTCCGATCTTCAAAAACTCCATTTTTATTATCTCGGAAAATTTTTACGTTTAATTTTTCCCCTCCGAATAAATCTTGACACATTTTTCCGGCCTTTCCTGTCCTCCCGACAGTCCCGAAAAAGGGAGGGGTAGAATGCAAAAAGGGCTTGAGATTTTCGTAGAAAGGGGAACTTGGAAGACCATGGAAAAAGGCTGTAATACTCTCCCGGAACGCGGGCGTCCAGCCCCTCCTGATGAATTTTTGAAAAGCCATTCCAATCCTCTTCCCGCTCTTTTCCTTTACACCTTTTCAGATGTTCCGGAGGCTTTGAAAAACAGCTTTTGAATCTCGTCCTTTTGCCGACCTTTTTTTGAAAGGGACAGGGAGCGCCGAGCCCTTGAAAGAGGTCTTCCCGGATCAAGACGCACTGATATTTCAAAAGGAATCCGGAGGTTCTGTTCTCCCTTACAAGAAGGCAAGCTCATTCCTCATTTTACCATTGATTTTCCCTTGTCTAAACGGTCCATCAGGACCTTTGAAAAAATAGCATTTCAGAAAGGAAAAGTCCCTGTGATACATGAGCTTTTTGGAAGGTTTCAAGACTTTGAAGTTTTATCGCCAAAAGAAGAAAAAACGAAAAAAAGCAATCCCCGTATCCCTCCCGATCACCGGAAGAGATACGGGAAGGATTATGGAAGGAAAGGAAATGTGCACCGGTAAAAATCGACGACCTGCGGATCGACTTGCACATCCGAAAGACGGAGCGGACGGTTCAATGTAAAGTCTTCGATAGACCTTACCCGTGAGAGCGCCGTATAGAGTTGCCCGTAGGAGAGAGGATAGTCGCCCAGAACAAGGTGCATACGGAAGAGAGTTTGTCCCTGCGCCTTATGAATCGTCATAGCGTACGCCGGAGCCAGGGGAAGCTGAACAAAACAGCCGACCTCCCGTGAAACAACGAAATCCTCGCCGTTCTCCTTCTGTCCGACCTCATAAACGTAATTTTCCCAGCGATAAGTCTCCCACCAGTTGAAAACGCCGCTCACCAGTTTGCAGATGTCGATCTATCTGCTGCTGGAAGAAAGATGCGGCGCCTTGACGCCCGAACAGCTCGATCTGGTGATGGCCATGCGCGACGACAGTCAGCGGCTCACCGACATCATCGGCGATCTGCTGGATTTGAACAAAGCTTCAAAGTCTGGCGCCCTCGTTACCGAACCGCATGCGCCGAAACGTTCCGGGGGCGGGTTAAAAGGCGCCTCGGAGGGCAAGACCGCCGCGGCGTACCCGGCCGGCGCGCTGGCCTGGACGGCCTGGAACAGGGCCTCGTGGAAGCCGTGGTATTTCGCGAGCACCGCGCGGTAGGCCGCGCCGCTGGCCGGCTGATAGGTGCGCGTGCGGGTGATCCAGTGCTTGGCGCCATGGCACCCTTCGAGGATCGAGCCGGTGTAGTGCGCGTGCATCAGGTTGGCGCCTGCACTGTATCGGTTCTGCGGACAGGTGTCGGTCTCCGCCAGAATGGTCGTCCCCGGTTCGAGTCCCGCGATCTCGGGTCGTTCACGGGCAAGGTGTTGTCCGCGATGCGCGCGGAGTTCGGCGGCCACGCCGAACGGTGACGAGCACCCCCGGTTCTGCGTGCAACCAGCCCTGTGTCACCGAGC
>MWCA01000016.1 GCA_002069785.1 Lentisphaerae bacterium ADurb.Bin242
TGCGGCGGGATCACGGGTATTCCGGATCACGTCCCTGTTCCAGCTTGCGCTGTTCAAAGACCGCCGGGGGTTGACCCTTAAAACATCCTTCCCGCTGCCCGTCTGCAATTCACTGTCGGTGCGGATCTGCCGGGAACTCGGCCTTGCCGGAGTCCAGGCATGGATCGAAATGGGACGCGGAGACTGGACCGCGCTCCGGGAAAAATCGGTCCTGCCTCTGGAACTCTATGCGTACGGACGCCCCTGCGTGTTCACGACCCGCGCGGAGCTTCTGCCCTGGCGCGGAATTTCCGATCTGCGGGATCACGCGTTCTATCTGGAGAAGGAAGGCGGCCTGACCCATCTGTATCCGTCCGGCGTTCTGAAAGTCGAGGAGGTCCCGCCCGGCTTCTCCCGTTTCGCGGATTTGCGTCATGCAAGCGAAGCCGAAACGGAGTTCAGCCGTTTCAACGAGCTCCGGAGCTGGGCGTGAGACGGAAACCCGGTTCGGAAGGAATTCAGGCCAGTGAGATGTCGAAATTGAACCGAGCCGATTCGGTTTTTCGTCCGTCGGCAAAACGGAAATCGTAAAACGAGACGTCCGCGCCCCGGACAGCCGGAATCTCCATGACCTTTTCCGCAAATACCTGCGTGAGAATGCCGTGTTTCTCCACGAAAAATTCGTCGCCCTTGGAGTCCCGCATCTTCCCGCGGACCGGCAGTTCCGCCCGGGTGGAGAGCAGCGCCGGACGTCCGAACCGGTAAATTTCAAAGGGCAGGACCGATTTCTTCGCCAGCGCCTCCAGCTCGCTGCCCCCCAGTTCGAGGGAGCCCTGAACCAGTGCCGCGCCGCGTTCCGCAAGCTCCTTGACCGCCAGGGAATTGCACACCGGCAGCGGCATACAGGTCTTGAGGACGAGCCCCGGATACTCTTTCAACAGCGGGAAGTGGCAGAGCGAGGTGATGCGAACGACGCGTCCGCCTTTTTTCACGTAGGCGGCGATGGCCTCCCGGACGCTCTTCAGGGAGGCTTCGTCGATGTAGAAGGGCAGGACCAGTTCCTCCGACGGCGCCGGATTGGACCCGATCTCCCGCGCAATGACGCAGCGTTCGGCAATGTGCGGATGTTTTCCGCGCGGCACCAGCGCTGTGTCCGGCGGCTTCGGCATCGCGGGAACGTGTTTCAATGCCGCATAGTCCGCCCGGAACCGCTCCAGTGCGCCGGAGACGGAATTCTCCGGCGGGGACAGGGCGGGGAACATCGTTTCGACGCATTCCTTGCGGAGGGCCTTGAGCACACTGGCGGGGAGGAACGGGTTGCCCTCGACGGTGACCCGCACGGACCCGATTTCCCAGCGGTCGTCATGGATTTCGCCGAACTCCTGTTCGACGCGCCCGGGGCGGAGCGGCTGGTTCCCGGCCTCGTCCAGCGTCAGCGTCTTTTCCCATTGCGCTTTTCCGCAGACGACCCGGCATTTCCCCCGGGAAATTTCTACCTCGAGGTCCAGCAGAGGCTTTTGCGGGGGCAGGGCTTCGATCCGCTTCGAATAATCTTCGACCCGTTCCCCGATTTTATAGACGATTCCGTTTTTCGGGATTTCCTTGTCGGAATGGATGAATGTCTCCACGCCGCTGTCCGCCCGGAAGACACTCTGTCCTTTTACGCTCATTTTCGTGATACAGAAGGAAGGGCCTTCATCGCCGCTGACGGGCTGGACCCGGATCATGTCCCCGGTGTAAAAAGGGCGTCCGGGAAGCACGGTGAAGCCGTTCGGGGAGGTGGAGATCACTTTGCCGCAGAGCAGGCCGGAAACACCCATGGCGTCGTGCTTGACCAGCTGCGCGGCGGACTCCTTCGTGAAGTAGCCGAGCGACCACTTCCGTCCGCAGGTCCTCGCCAGGCGCGCCTTGGCCGCCGGGAGCACTTCGCGGAATTCTTCGTCGCTCCGGGCATCCAGCACCATGCGGTAGGCGGCGACCACGTTCGATACATAGTCCGGACGGCGGAGCCGGCCTTCGATCTTGAACGACGCGACCCCCGTCTTCATCAGGCGCGGAAGAATTTCCAGCGTTCCGAGGTCCTGCGCCGACAGGAAGAAGCCATTACCGTCGATCCCCCGGTAACGCCGTCGGCACGGCTGCTTGCACTTGCCCCGGTTTCCACTCCAGCCGCCCAGCCAGGAGGACAGGAGGCAAGTTCCCGAAATGCAGCAGCACAGGGCGCCGTGAATGAAGATTTCCACCTCGACCGGCGGGTTGGCGCGCATCATTGCTTCCAGTTCGGAGAGCGTGGTCTGGCGTTCCAGAATCACGCGGGAAAGTCCGAGCTCACGGGCGAAGGCAAGCCCGGCGGAATTGTGCAAGCCCATCTGGGTGGAACCGTGGAGCGTGAGCTTCGGGAAATATTCCCGTGCGATCCGCACCACGCCGAGGTCCTGCACAATGAGGGCATCCGGACGCAGAGCCTCCAGCGCGGCCAGTTCGCCAGAGGCCTCCCCGACCTCGTTTTCCTTGATCAGCGTGTTGAAGGCGACATAGACCTTCTTCTTCATGCGGTGCGCGTAAGCGAGCAGGCGGGACATCTCGTCCATCGTGAAATTCTCGGTCCGCTCCCTTGCGTTGAAGCGTTTCAATCCGGCGTAGACGGCATCCGCGCCGGAGTCAAAAGCGGCCAGGGCGCAGGACAGGTTCCCGGCCGGAGCTAACAATTCCATATTCCATGATCCTTGCATTGCCGTCCGCTGCGGAAGGCGGTTTCCTTTATTTCGCGGCGGCTTTCTTCACGGTGTATTGCGTTTTTTCCTTGTCGAAGACCAGCGAGTCCTTGTTCTTCCGGACCCATTCGGCCAGGTCGCCGATGGAACCGGCCGGTCCGAGGGCAAGAATCCGGCCGGTCCGGTAGGGATCGTTGCCGAAGAAGGGAGCGGTCTCCGCAAGACGCACGAAAGCCGGAATGAACCCCTTCTGTGCGAGATACAGGAGCAATTCCATATTGTATCCGAAACGGGAGCCTTCCGGGTTTTTGAGGTAAGCCTGCCAGAAGGTGTCGAGAAATTCTCCGGCTTCCGTATCCGAACTGTTTTTGAGGATGATTGCGAAATACGACGTGGAGTGGTTCCCTTTTTCCAGAACCCATTGTTTCACGATGGGCAGAGCCTCTTTTTCGAGTCCCAGTTTCGTAACGCAGGGCAGAAGGTTCGGATTCTGCGGAAGCATCTTCAGCACATCCGCCTTGTCGGATTCATCCGCCAGGGAGGCATACAGGTTGATGAGGCCGTACCGGCCGCTCCGGTTCGGATTCATCAGAAGAGCCTTCAGCGCCGGTTTGTCGGCGGGTGTGGCGAGGACGGCGCCCGCCTGCTGGAAAAAGGACTTGTCCATATAGGGAAGCATGTCGTTGAAGAAATCGTGTCCGAGCGCAATCAGGGAAGCGGAAATCTTCTGCCTCAGAAAGTTGGGATTGATGCTGTCGTGCAGTTGTCCGAGCGCATGGATGTATTTCCGCTTTTCCGCCGGAGATGCGTCGGCGGACGGTGTGATCTGTTTGAGGTAGCGGTTCAGAACGGCGGCCGGAAGATTGTATTCGGTATTCTCGATGATTTCCGCCACCGGAATGTATTCCTGTTCGACCTTGGCCCGGAATTCGGCCTGTTCCTTTGTCAGGACAAGAGATTTCTTTTCGGCCTCTTCCAGCCGGGCGGAGAGTTTTATCTTCTCCGTATTTGCGGCTTCGCATTCGGCCTGCTTCACCGTCAGTTTCGCCGCGCATTCGGCCAGCTGCTTATCCTTGGCGGAGAGTTCGTTGCGATAGAATTCCGCCTGCCGGGTGAATTCCGAGACGGAAACACAGCCGGTCAGCGCGAACAGAGAAACGGACAATGCGCATGCGATTTGTTGTTTCATAGGGAGGCTCCTTCCTTGTTGCGGCAGGCTATAATACATTCGTTCGGACGGATATTCAAGCCCGGGGAAGCGATTTCAAAAAATAAATCGCAAAAAAAAGGGGAAAAGATTTGACGCTAGGCCATTTGGAGGCTATATTACCCTATCGAATTATGGGAAGGGGTTTTCCCTTCCGGGAAATAAAAGTAACCAGGAGGAATTTATTATGGCGGCAAAAGTAGATAGCTCGAAATGCGTCGGCTGCGAAGCCTGCGTTGGAGCATGTCCTGTCGAGGCGATCTCGATGAAGGAAGGCAAAGCCTCCGTGGACGAAGGCACCTGCATCGATTGCGGCGCCTGCGTTGCGGAATGCCCCACGGAAGCGATTACCCTGTAATCGGCTTTCAGCGTAAAAAACCGGAACCCCGCGTTCCGGTTTTTTTTTGAAAATCTTTTATTTCCGGCTTGAAAGCTTTCGTTTTTCAAGTATCTTATCCCCCTGTCGCGCGGGTGTAGCACAGTGGCAGTGCACCAGCTTCCCAAGCTGAGTATGAGGGTTCGATTCCCTTCACCCGCTCCATTTCCGCATTCCGAAACTCTCCGTATCGCGGACCGCTCCGGCGGAAGCCTGAACTTGACTTCAAACCGGTCTTGATTTTACGCTGTCGCGCCGGATCAGTTTGTACGGAAAAACCGTTTTTACCGGGGAACGGCTGCCGCTGATCCTGGCGTCGATCAGTTCCAGCACCGCCGCCGCCAATGCCGGATAATCCTGGGAAATCGTGGTTTGCGCCGGGATGCAATAACGGGAAACCATGCTGCGCTCGGAAGCAACCAGGGAAATATCACCGGGAATCGTTTTGCCGTAGAGCGAAAGGGCGTAGGCTCCAATGATTCCGCCGTGTCCGCCCGGATAGAAAAGACTGTCCACACCGGCCCGCAGCAGCTTTCCGGTTTCTTCAATGAACTGTTCCGGAGCGGCCGTGCGCACCAGCGACTCGTCGCAGGGAAGACCGTGTTTTGCCAGGGCCTGAAATATCGCCTCTTTTCTGATTTCCGGATTCCCGGTGCCGCCCGAACCGATCAGGCTTCCGATGCGGCGGTGTCCCTGTTCGTAAAGATAATCGATCGCCAGCGCCATTCCCTGCTGTTCGTCGGAGTGGACGGCGAATACTCCGCGCCAATTTTCCGGCGCTTCGCGGTCGACCAGAATCAGCGGAGCGTCGAAAAGGTCATCCCAGCCCTCCGCAATCCGGTGATCCACGCCGATGGCGATGGCCGCGCAGAATTGAATGCTGTTCAGCCGCCCGAAATTATCGAGCGGCAGAATCTCCACCCGGTAATTGCCGACCGACAGTACCCGCGACAGTTCCGACAGCACCATTTCCGTATAATTCTGTGCGGGAAATTCCGCCTGGGAAGGCGTAATGACCACCACGTTGCGGCGTTTTGACGACAGGCGCGGATGATAGGAATATTTCCGGGCGATTTCCAGCACCCGGTCCCGGGTTCTCACGCTGATGCCGCTGTGGTTGCTGAAAACCCTTGACACGGTAGCGCTTGACACCCCGGCGATTTGGGCGATATCCTGTATTTTCATCGATTGTTTTCCCGATTTATAATGTATTTGCAATATAAATCATAAATCAACGCAAATAAAGTATATTTGCATTGATTTTTGCATTATTTTGCTGTTTCGGCATATTGCCAAACGCCTTTGTCCCACCTATAATATACAATTCCGGA
The DNA here is from genome assembly GCA_002069785.1 of Lentisphaerae bacterium ADurb.Bin242. Classification (GTDB taxonomy): domain Bacteria; phylum Verrucomicrobiota; class Lentisphaeria; order Victivallales; family UBA1829; genus SIG94. Next base: position 5,608 of record MWCA01000016.1, read on the forward strand.
TAAACCGCGCCGCGCACAAGTTTTTATCGGAAAGCAATTCACCGCCGGGCGTGGCCTTCAACGGGTATTCGGCGAGGCAGGAGAACGATGAACGGAAAACGCATCAGGATCGGACAAATCGGGATCGGGCACAACCACGCGCAGGGCAAGATGGAATCGCTGCGCGGGCTCGATGGCCTTTTCGAGGTTGTCGGAGTGGCGGAATCCGACCCGGAATGGATCAGGAAACGCGGCGGGCTTACGTGCTATGAAGGGCTTTCCCGGATGACGGAGGAAGAGCTGCTCCATACGCCCGGCCTCCAGGCCGTCGCGGTCGAAACCGACGGCTTTGAGCTGGTGCCGACGGCGCTGCGCTGTGCGGAACACGGTCTGCATATCCATCTGGACAAACCGGGCGGGGAGTCCATTTCCGAATTCAAGAAACTGCTCGGGCTTTGCGAGTCGCGTTCGCTGGCGATTCAACAGGCCTACGTATACCGTTACAATCCGGCTGTCCGCTTCTGCCTGGACGCGGTCCGGAACGGCTGGCTCGGAGATATTTTCGAGATTCATGCGGTCATGAGCCGCTACGACGGCGACAATCTTGAATACCGCAGGTGGCTGGCGCAATTCAAGGGAGGCGCCATGTATATTTTCGCCGGATACCTGATCGACCTGATTCTTCTCATGCTGGGCAGACCGCAAAAAACCACGCCCTTCCTGAAGCAGACCCGTGACGACGGCCTGATCGACAACGGCCTTGCCGTGCTGGAATATGAACGCGCGACGGCGACGGTCCGGGTTTCGGTCGAAGAAATCGACGGCATGAAGCACCGCCGCCTGATCGTGTGCGGAACGAATGGAACGGTCGAGCTTTGTCCGATCGAACCGCCGGGAGCCGACTATTATACACAGCCTCTTGCCGTGCGGCTCACGCTCAAAACAGGAAATGAAAAATATGCATCCGGCACTCATCGTGTCGACTGCGGCGTGCTGGGCGGCCGTTATGAGGGACAGTTGATCGAATTTGCAAGGATCATCCGGGGAGAAATCCCCAATCCGTATTCATATCAGCACGAATACCGGGTGCACGAAGCGCTGCTGTCGGCATGCGGATATTCTTTGTAACAGGAGGAAACAGGAAAAATGTGTTTTCAGGGAAAAACGGCGATTGTCACCGGAGGCGGAGGCTACATCGGGGGAGCCATCGGCTCGAAACTGTCCGGGGAAGGCGCCTCGGTCGCGCTCTTCGACCTCGATGCGGAGAAAGTCCATGCGGTCGCCGCCGGCCTCAAAAACGCGAAGGCCTATGCCGTCGACCTGACCGATCCGTCCGCCGTGGAAAAAGCCGTCGGCGAAGCGAGCGCCCATTTTGGAAAGATCGATTTCCTGGTGACGGCGGCGGGAGGCAGTGCGCGGAGCCGGAGCAGGCTGTTTGCCGAACAGAGCATGAATGTAGTCCGCGAAGTCATCGAGATAAACCTCTTCGGCGTTTTGAATGCAATTCATGCGGTCGCACCGCAGATGATCCGGCGGAAATGGGGGAAAATCGTGAACCTCTCGTCCCTCGTGGCTGTGGGAGGGGTCGAAGGATGCGCCGACTATGCCGCGGCCAAGGCGGGAGTCATTGCCGCCACCCGTACGCTTGCGATGGAATTCGGACCGTACAACATTCAAATCAACTGCGTGTGTCCGGGCAAAGTGCAGCGCCCCGGAGAGATGCCCGCCGATCCGGAGGCTTTTGCGCACAGGCATTCCTTTTTGAACCGGATCTGTTTTGCGGACGACATCGCCGGCCTTGTGCTGTTTCTCCTGTCGGAGAAGGCGGACTACATCACCGGGCAGAATTATATCATCGACGGGGGACGTTCGCTCGGCTTGAAGGGGGATCATTGAATGCGCGGGAAACAAATCCTTTTTACCGACGTCGGGAAAGTGGAAACCCTGCCGCTGGACTTCGAAGAACCCGGAGAACTTTTCCGGGACGATGTTCTCCTTCAGACGGAATACACGCTGGTTTCGCCCGGAACGGAAATGGACTGTCTTTTCGGACGGACCGGCGGGAACTATCCGAAGTGTCTCGGCTATAGCGCGACGGCCCGTGTGTTGAAGTGCGGAGAGGAAGTTTCGGAGTTCCAGGCGGGGGACAGGGTTCTGGTCTATCACAGCCGGCATGCCTCGTTCCTTGTGAAAAACAAGTCGGACCTTGTCAAAGTTCCGGAAGGCCTGGCTCCGGAGGAAGCCGTGTTTGCCGTGGTCGGTTCCATGGGATTGCAGGGACTTCGAAAAATCCGGCCCGAACTGGGCGAATCCGTCATGGTCATGGGCCTGGGGCTCCTGGGGATGATTGCCTCGCAATGCGCCGCGCGGAGCGGAGCCTTTCCTTTGATTACGCTCGACTTCAATCCTTTCCGCAGAGACCTGTCGCTTCAGCTTGGCGCGGATCATTCCTTTTCTCCGGATACGGCGGATCTGGCGGAAAAGGTGAAAGCCCTTTCGGAAGGAGGCGTTCCGGCGGTCGTCGAAGCGACGGGGGCTCCGGACGCGATCAACCTGGGGCTGAAAATGATGTCGCCGCTGGGACGGATTGCGCTGGTCGGGTGTTCCCGCACTCCCACGGAACGAATCGATTTCTACCAGGACGTTCACCGTCCGGGGATTCAAATCATCGGCGCGCACAACTTCGTGCGTCCGACGGACCGGTCCCGGCCCGGATACTGGACGATGAGAGACGACATGTCCGCCTTGATGAAGCTGATCCGGGCGGGACGGATCAATACGCGGAAGCTGATTACGGAGATTGCGCCGCCCGAACGGGCTCCGGCGATGTATCGGCGGTTCATCGACAAGGACCCCGGCGTTCTCGGCGTGATCTTCGACTGGAGGGAAAAAGAGTAAAATGAAAGTCGGAATCGTTTACGACACCCTGAAAAAAGGACTCGGCGGACACGGCACCCACCTGGCGTTCCGCGGTCTTCCCGGGGTGGAAGTCGCAGCGCTCGCGGATTCCAACACGGAAAATCCGGAAGCCCGCATGAAAACGGTCCGGGCGGAACGTTTTTACCCGTCTTGGCGCAAAATGTTCGACAAGGAATCCCCGGACATCGTGGCGGTCTGCTCGCGCCTGCCGGAAGAACACTTTGCTGTGATCCGGGCGGCGGCGGAAAAGGGATGTCATGTTTTCTGCGAAAAACCGCTTTGCTCGACCCTGCGGGAAGCCGATGAAATCTGCCGTCTTGCGGAAGAAAACCATGTCCGGATTGCCGTAGCGCACCTGGCCCGTCATGCGCTTGTTTTCCGAACCATGAAACGATTGATCCATGAGGGGGCGATCGGACGTCCCCTGACCTTTTACGGACGGGGCAAGGAGGATCACCGCGGAGGCGGCGAAGACATGCTTGTGCTCGGCACCCACATTCTCGACCTTGGAGTGTTTCTTTTCGGACCGCCGGAAAATGTTTCCGCCGAAGTGTTCCAGAACGGACGTCCGATCGTTTGCTCCGACCGGATGCCGACAAGCGAACCGCTGGAGCCCGTGGCCGGAACCGACCTTTTCGCTTCCTTCCGTTTTCCGGGCGAGGTGCGGGGAATTTTTGAAAGCCGGCGCGGCCTGTTCCGGAATCAGGTCCGCATGGGCGTGACGGTGGCCGGAACCGAAGGATGCCTGAGCGTCCGTTATGATTCCGAACGGAATTTGAGGCGGAGCCGCTCGCCGTATCCTCCGGAGGACGAGGCCGCGTATGAAATCGTTCCTCTGCGGGAGGACCGGGAAATTCCGGGAGCGGAACCGCCGGACGGTTCGCTGTGGCCCGGCGATGCGGCATCTTATTTCATGAATAACAATCGTTTTGCCGCGTGGGACCTGATGCAGGCCATTCAGGAAAACCGCGAACCGGCGGCCAATGCAAAAGACGCCCGCACGGGAATGGAAATGATGACTGGAATCTACCAGTCCCATCTGGATGGAAAAAGGATAGACTTCCCCTTGAAGGACAGGGAAAACCCGCTCTCGCGGTCTGCCCGGGAGCCGGATTCGGTCCGGAATAATGATTGAACCTTTTCCGGATCGGTCGGACGGCTTCCGGAACCAAAAAAGGAATTTCGCCCATGTATGCAATGCTTGTCGATGAAAACAGGAATCTGAACTGGAGCCGGGTTCCCGATCCGGTCCGGAAGGACGGAGAGGTTCTGATTGAAGTGCATGCGGCTGCGCTGAATCGGGCGGACTTGCTTCAACGCGCGGGAAAATATCCGCCGCCCCCGGGATGGCCGGAATGGATGGGACTGGAATGCGCCGGAGTGATTCTGGAGAGTTCTGAAAGAAGCCGCTGGAAACCCGGTGACAGGGTCTGTGCGCTGCTGGGGGGCGGCGGTTATGCGGAGCAGGCGGCGGCGCCGGAAGAAATGGTGATGAGGATTCCCGAAGGGCTGTCCATGAGCGAAGCCGCATCCTTGCCGGAAGCCTTTGCCACAGCCTGGCTGAATCTCTGCATCGAGGCCGGAATGAAAGCCGGCGACACCGTATGGATCCAGGCGGGAGCGAGCGGCCTGGGCATCGCCGCGATCCAGCTTGCCGGGTCTTTCGGCGCCAAGGTCATCACCACGGTCGGATCGGAGGAAAAAGCCGGGGCGGTCCGGAAACTCGGCGCGGACATCGTCGTCAACCGGAAAACGGACGATCTCGGCCGGGTGCTCGACGACACCCCTCCCGATATCGTGCTGGACTGTGTGGGCGGTCCGGAGCTGGGACGGCATATGGAGAAACTCGCCCCCGGCGGACGCTGGATTCTGATTGCCACCCTCGGCGGAGAACACGCCGAAATCCCGCTGCGTCCGATTCTCAAGCGCGGATTGAGATTGATCGGAAGCACTTTGCGCAGCCGCAGCAGCGAAGTGAAAGGACGGATTCTGCGCGAACTTGAAACCAGGCTCTGGCCGGAAATCGAAGCGGGAAAAATCCGTCCGGTCATCTACAAGACTTTTCCGATAACAGAAGCCGCGGAAGCGCATGCGGTTCTCGAACGCAGCGAAAACATCGGCAAAGTCGTGCTCCGGCTCCGCGCCTGAACCCGCAATCACCCGGAACAGCGGGCGAAACGCGGATCGATCTGGTCGGCCAGCGCGTCGAACAATTCCCCGGTCATGCTTTTGATCTCCGCAAGGGAACAAACGGCCGAAGTATTCGGATCGTGCGCAATGGCAAGGAAGATTTTCCTCCGGTCGCAGTTCAGTGCGCCTTCCGCGGCAAGAATCTGGACATTGATCATATCCCGGTTGAGCGCGGCCAGTTCCTCCGGATAGTTTTCAACACGGCACGGCATGATGCCGGAACCGTCGACCAGACAGGGAACTTCGACGGCACATTCCGGCGGCAGACCCGGAATCAGGCCGCGGTTCATCACGTTCAGATTGGCGGAATAAACCTGATTGCCTTCGATCGCGGCTATGATTCTGACCGCATATTCATTCCGGCGGCTTTCAAGGGAGACCTCCTTCCTTCCGTTCAGAAGATCCGCGGTGTTTTCCTCATTGATCCGCTGCATGTTCCGGCAGCATTGCAGCGACGCGCCCGAAATACCATTGGCGACACGGCTGTATCCGTCCTTTTCAAATCCGGGCATGACCCAGTCGTCGATGCAAAATTGATCGAGAATATCCTTGCGTTTGCGGAAATAGGGCGTGTATTCGCTGCCGTGCCCGCTGGATTCCGTCGGGAAGCAGCCGAAGTACCGGAGCATCTCGAAACGGACACGGTCCCGTTTATAAATTTCCGGATTTTCCATGGCTTTGCGGAGTTCCGGATACATATCCACGCCATCGGCTTCCAGCTTCAGCATGAACGCCTGGTGGTTCACCCCCGCCGCGGTGTAATGGAGCTTCTCCGGCGGGATTCCGATATATCCGGCGATCTGCACCGCCGTAAAAGGAACGCTGTGGCAGAGTCCGATCACCCGGACCGTTTTCGCGGCTTTGTTCAGGGCGATCGTGTTGATGGACATCGGATTGACATAGTTTAAAAGCGTGGCGCCGGGACACAGTTCCTCCATGGCGTGCAGCACTTCGAAAAGCGGTTTCAGCGTCCGGAGTCCGCGGAATACGCCTCCGGGTCCGAGGGTGTCCGAAACCACCTGATCCACCTTGTATTTCATCGGAATTTCGTACTCCAGCCGCTGATGTTCCAGGGTGCCGCAGCGGAACGTCGTGATCACATAATCCGCATTCCGGACCGCTTCCCGCAGATCGGTCGTCACCAGGAATTCAGGGGATGAACCGAGCTTTTCCGTCAGAAGTTTCATCACCGCCGCGGCGCGTTCCAGGCGTTCGCGGCTGATGTCCATCAGAGCCACTTCGCATCCCGCCAGCGACGGTTCCAGCAGAATATCCTTCACCAGAGTCTGGGCGAATCCGACGCTTCCGGCGCCGATCAGAGCCACTTTCACCATTTTGAAATTCTCCTTCTATATGAGATTCGTGATTTGACTTCCGGAAAAATACTGTTATTTTATAGGAAAATCAATCTCATTTTTGTGTGGTAGATATGAAATTTGTGCGAATATGAAAGATGCTTCCATTCTTCATGACAGAGACGGCTGTCACGGTCTGGCGCGTCCGGTTCCGGAGGAGCTTCCCTCGATCGGGCTCCCGATCTGTCTGCGGGGACTCGGATTGTTTTTCTTTCGTGCGCCGCACCGGGAATATGTGCCGGCCGGAAAAAAGAATTTTGTACAATTGTTCTGGGGGGTTGCCGGAAGAGGATGCGTTGTTTCCGACGGACTGGAATATGAACTCGGCCCCGGAGATGTATTCCTCCGCATGCCGATGGAGGAACACGATCTGCGGAACCTCCGGGAGGACTGGACCTACCGGTGGGTCGCGTTCGACGGGCCCCTTGCGGATGATTTTGTACGGATGTACGGCTTCCCGCGCAGCACATTCCGCGCGGAAGCCTGTCCGCACGACCTTTTCCTGTCGCTCGAGATATTGCTTCGCCGGAGGAGTCCTTTCGCCTGGCGCGAAGCGGTCGGGGTCATCGCCGGGATTCTTGCCCGGGCCGGCGGCCGCAGTGACGATTCCACCAGAGAAGGCCGTCTCGTGAATCAATTCATTGCTCTCTGCCAGGAGCATTTCAGCGACTGGAAAATCAATGTCAACCTCCTCGCCGACAGCATGGGAATCAGCCGTTTCGCGCTCACCCGCTTGTTCCGGGAAAAGATGCTGATGCCGCCGGGGAAATACCTGATGCAGCTGCGGATTCAGCATGCGCTTTCCCTGCTGCAGAATACGGAGAAGCAAGTTTCGGAAATCGCGCGCCTCTCCGGCTTTGCCGATTTCAGCCACTTCTGCCGGGTCATCCGCGTCGCGACAGGATTGACTCCCGTTCAGTACAGGAACCATGAAAGTCCGCATCCCGGAACAGGCCGGACATGAAGCATGAATGGAATGCGACTGCTGTCGGGAATGCAAAATAAATGTTCATTCTTATTTTTTCCGACTTCCATTCCTAATTCAATTTCTTTTCCGTCTTTCCTCTTTCAGGGAAATAACGATACGGTTTGTTGCGGCGGCTTGTTGACGGTCCGCAAAATCCAGGCGGATATCGCCGCTTCCGAACCAGGTGAACTTCGCATCGTTTTTCAACAGATGTTCCGGATGAATCACCGTGCCTTCCCATTCCAGGAGCCGATCCGGCACCCAGTGTCGTCCGCACTGGAAATATTCGGCGAAACAAACTCCGGTTCCGCCATAGGCGTCCACCGAAATTTCCAGGGCATCCGGAGAATCGGCTTCCACGGGAATGACATATTCAAACAATGCCCGGTCCCAGTCGTCTTCCGCAAAACGTGTCATCTTGTAAACCTGTCCTTCCGTCCCGATCCATTTGCCTTTGCTCCGCAATGAAAGAGCGGTCCGCGGAGCTCCATACTGAACGGGAAGCATGAAGCGGATCCGGACCCAATTCCGTTGCAGGAGTTTTTCGCCCAGTTCCAGACAGTTTTTCTGAACGAAGTCATAAAAATCTCCGACACGGCAGGGAATAAGTCCCGTACGCTGGCTGTTCCAGAATTCCACCCGTTCCTGTTGCAGTTTTTTGATCTCTTCCAACCGTTTGTTCAACTGTTCCTGGAAGGATGCCATATCTCCATTTTTTTCGAGGAAGGTTTGGAAAAGGGTCTTTATTTTTTCCCTCAGCAGAACGCCATCGACGGCCAGGAGGAGGTCTTTCAAAACGGTTTTGCCGGGTTCGCCGGCAACGGAACAGTTGTCCAGCACCCGGTGTACCAGTTCAAGTTCGGCGGGCAGCACGGAGTCTCTGCCGAAGAAAGGAAGACACCGCAATTTATGCTCGTTCAAAATCATTTCCCCATGAATCCAACTGGTTTCAAGGAGAGTGCGAAGGGCGGCCTCCTCCGCCGAACCGGATGGAAAAACTTCCGGGAAAAGGGAATCGCACATGGTCCTCCACGCATCGGAAGGGCTTTCTCCGGCGAAAAGATGTCCGGCGTAGGCAACCGCCGGATAGGATTTTGTGTTGAAGAAAACGCTTTTTCCCCAGAGAGTCAGGATTGCCCCGAAAGGATGGAAATCACCGGCATATTCGCAGAAGGTGCGGATGTTGGAAAAATTAAAGTCCGCCGGAGCGATCAGGTATTCGAATCCAAGCCGTTCATATTGCTCCAGCCGTCTTTCAATGGAAAGATCCACGAAATGGGCTTCATACCGGCGGACATCCCGCTGATATTGCCAGTCGGCCATGAGGATATTGCGTGGAACCCGGGGAAGAATCTCCGGATAATACTCGAACATATCATCCCACATGATGACCCGTTTGCCGAGTTTTCGCAGAATTCCGTGGGTGCGCAGCAGACTGCCGAGACAGAGTTCCGCTTCCCCGTGGGTCTTGGCCAGCGGGGCGCACTGTTCACAATATCCGATATTCCATGCCTCATCGAACCCGATGTGAAAATAAGGGGACGGAAAAAGCGGTGCGATTTCCCGGAAATAAGACTCGAAAAATTCATACACTTTATCGCTGGATGCACAGAAATCCACCTTGTTCCGGTCATTCCAGCGTCCGCGGACTCCATGCCGGAGTTCTGCGAGTTCCTCCATCTCCGGATGGGAAAGAAAATCCTCCGCGTGGCCCAGGGTTGGAACGGATGGAAAAACTTCAATGTCTTTTTGCTTTCCGTAAGCAACAATCTTCCTTATTTCCTCGGGAGAATAGGATTCGGCCGGAGCCCGGAACGGATACGACCGGGTCCGGATTCGGTCTCCCAGGCTGAGCATCAGGTGATTGTAGTGGTGCAACGCGGCAAAATCAATGAATTTGCAAATGAAATCCATCTTTTCCAACTGCCTCTGAAGATCCAGTTGAACACATCGGAATTGCATGAAAAAGCCCTTTCTCTGTTATCGTTGGATCGGGAGGAAAATGGAGAAGGAAGAGTTCTATCGGGGTAAGAAATTCTTCCTTCCCGTTTTAGAAAAATTTATTTGAGTTTGAACCGGTCGGGAGCGTTTTTTACGAGTTTTTCCGCATCGGCATTGGTGATCGGATTCTTCTGCTGCCAGAGACCGAACTTGAATTCTTTGAAATCCGGTTGAATCTGAATGTTCAGCGCATTGATCCAGCTGTTCCGGAGGTCAAGGACGGAACTGACGGCGTTTTCATATCCGGGAATGATGATGCAGGGACCGTCGCCCTTGTCCTTATCGGAGCCATCGAAGATTTCATCCTGAAGGATCAGCCAGGAGTCCGACTTTGTGAGTAGGATTCCTTCTGCGCTCTGTTCGATCAGGCGCGCCGGAGTGAGAGCCTGTCTCTTGTATCCGCCGCTCCAGACGACTCCCCCTTTTGCATCCTTTGCGAGCTTGGAAGGGACCATGGAAATTTTCAGCCGGATGCTCTTGACCGGTTCGAGGGTGTCGGGAGCCGGTTTGAGGGTGCACCACAGGACCGGGGAATCGGAGCGCAGGTACCAGCTCATCACGATCTTGGCCCCATCGTAGTTCAAGGTGAGGTCGGCTCCGGCAAGGTCCTCTTTCTGCCATGTCCTGATATCTTCTTTTTTCGGCTGGAGTTTGATTTCAGAGATTCCATTGACCTCCAGCCGGACAAAGTCCATGACCGGACGGGAAAAACCGCCGGACATGCGCGGTTCGAAAAGCCAGAACTGGGTTTGCGGCTCCTGTTTTTCTTTCGGTTTCCACTGGGCTATGGTGATGGCATAATAGTTGTGGTCATTGGAAAGAGTGATCTGCTCCCGGAACGCAAGCTGGTCCTCCCCCCAACCGCGGTACATGGATTGTTTGACGGAAGGCGGCGCCGCCGGAAGCGTTCCCGAACAAACGATGACAAGCGTCCATAAAAACAGTTTTTTCATGAGTTTACTCTCCTTTCCCTAGAAACTTCATGATGCCGAACATTCCTATGTTATGATTGTTTCCGAGCGTCATGGAGGTCCCGCTGTACTCCTTCGGAATGGATTTTTTATTGCGGACCAGATTGAGAAGCCAGGAGTCATAGGCGGCTGGCGTTTTTACCTTCAGGTCCTCGTAGGGAATGAAGAATTCAACTCTCCAGGAATCACCGTCTTTTTTCACCACGGATTTGAAACCGGGAGATTTCCAGTGGCTGTTGTAGGGCTTTTCGACCGGAACATATTCCTTGGTTCCGAAATGGAGATTTCCAACCGGATCGAGTGCATAGTGATACAGATTGGCCCCTTTGAGCGACGGCGAAAGGAGAATCTCCAGGCTGTCGTTGTCCCAGACGGATTTTTTCGGATCCGCCAGCGGAACATGTTTCATCTCCGCCAGGCCGTAGATTCCCTGTTTGTCCCATGCCAGTTTCAGGATTGCGGGAAACTTCGGCTTGTCGTTCGTTCCGCCCGGATCGCGGAGCGGCAGGGCTCTGATCTTTGCCCAGACGGCCTCGTCCGCATGGCCGTCCACGGTGATTTTTTCCGAGGCCAGAAGCTGGTGCACGCCGTAAACAGGACGTTCGTATGCCATGCGGTTGCGCATGGCTTCGATCGCCTTCGGCCAGGGAGTCGCAAACAGCCGGAAACGTTTCATTTCGACGGAATCCGGCGGAAGCGATTTTTCCGCCTGCTTCAAAAGTGCCTCCAACCGATTCAGGACGGGTGCGGGATAGAGCGCATTGCGTTCCTTGCCGGGGACATAATATGTAAGATAGCTTTCCAGCAGAAGATCGTAGAATTCTTTCAGGTACGGTCCCGCTTTCCCGTAAAAAGGCGTCCAGTGTTCATCCATTGCCGCCTGAATATTGAAAGCGGGATTCCACATGCTGCGGACCGCGGCATAGTTGGAATAATAGTACCACCATTCCAGCGTGCCGTACTGATCCAGAAACAGATCATTGTCGCCGAGATATTTCCCCAGCAGTTTGGCGACGTCGCCCGCCATGGACGGCGCAATGGCGCGCGCAAACTGGAACCGGGGAACGTTGTAGAGCCAGAGGGAAGCAACCGGACGTCCCTGCTGCGCCTCGGACCATTCTTTCACCAGCTTCAGCCATTTTGCGGCGATTTCCGGGTTGCGGATCTTATCCATGCCATAGAAGCACACGCGGAGTTCGATGTTGTCCGGCAGTTTCCATTTCGGATTCAGCGGGGCCTGCGTATAGTTGGAATACGGCAGCAGGATCAGTTTTTTGTCCGGAAATTCTTTTTTTACCCGTTCTCCGAGATACTGGTAAAAACGTCCGTAAATATCACTGTAGACATCCCCCCGTTTGATATTTTCTTCTGTAATGAGTTTTTCCCGGACAACGGTCGGGTTGTTGATCATGTCGGGAAGCGGAACGTCCGAATCGCATTGCCCGAAAGGAATGTAGAAACGGTTCAGCTGTTCCCATCCGTCGTTTTCCCTGCCGCCGGAGGCATAATATTTTTTGAGGGACTCCACCAGGAGATCGGCAAACCGGAGGTTGGTTACATCGTAATAGTTGCCGATGTGCTGTTGGGAATTGTAGTATAGATTCCCATTCGGAGCCTTGTAGAAGATCAGCTCTTTTTTGTCCGGATAGGACTTAAGGAACCGTTCCGGGCGCGGATTGTGTCCGGCCCAGAATGGAGTGGCCTTTACCATGCGCCAGCGTTCGAAAAAAGGAACGGCGTCCGGGTAAACCGTGCCCTTCCGGTAAGGGCCGAAGATGGGTTCCCATGTCTTCCGGAGGTCGCCCATGGACCAGGTAATCCAGCACGGATCGCGGGTCAGGAAACGCGGGGAGTCCGTATAGTCGACCGGCTGTATGGATAAAGAGTCGGTCTTGGGCCAAAGCGACCCGAGTTCTCCGGGGTAGAAAAAGCGGCATCCGAGGAAACGTTCCGCGAAGTCGTAGGCGCCCCAGAGGGTTCCGCGGAGAGCGCCGCTGTCCTTGGGATAGTTTTCGATCAAAGAGGAATCGTTTCCAACAATGGCGAGCCCGTCCGGAAATGTTTTGATCTCATACCCCTGATTCGGCATCGAGAGGGCGTCCAGCCCGAGTTTTTTCGTCAGGGCGCTTTCCCCGACCCAAATCCGGAGGGGGTAACTTTTGGTTTTTTCGAGTTCGGCGACATCGAAAACTTCCGGTTTTTTCCCGGTGCATTTCTCAAAGGCTTCCTGCAGAAGTTCCACTGCCGGCGCAATGGATTTCTCTTCGCGCCAGCGTCTCTGTTTTTCCGCGTTTTTGTCCGTGATGATGGCAAAACGCAATTCGCCTTTCTCGACCAGGCCGAGCGCTTCGTGCCGGGGCGCTTCTTTGAACCGGACCGGCACCAGAGCCGGATTTTTGACGTCGTAGGCGCTTGCGATGAATGCCAACGCCGCCAGCATTGCCGAAAAGATCATTTTCCTTTTCATGTGTTCTCCCTATGGAAAGTTTGATAACGAAATTGTTCAGAATCCTCGGAATGTGCTCCCGTCGGCACTGGTCGGACGCCCCAGAATGAACCAGGTGGCGCGCAGGGTGGTCGAGGAGGCCCCGCTGTAAAATTCTTTGCATGGAATTTCCGTTCCTTTCCTGGATTCAAAATGCCCGTCCAGGAAAGTGTACCCGCCTCGGGCCTGATGGCGGAACATCGGCGCCGTTGCGCCCGGCGGGGCTTCATCCGCAGCCCCCAATTCCCTGCTGCTGCTCTCCCCCATCCAGAAGGTTTTGGACGGGCGCCTGAAATTGTCCAGTTTCCAGCGTTGTCCCGGAGTCCAGCCGGTCGGCATGTTCTGAATCCCCACATAGTTGTATCCGTAACTGGTTCTTGCATAACGGTTCGTATCGTAAAACGACGCATCGGACGGACAGCGGAACAGGGAATTGCTCCTTTTCAGGGGGAGATTGGCATATCCGAAATAGGATTCCTTTGGAAGCTTGTAGTCCCGCGCATAATAATCAAACCAGTAGGCTGTTTGGCCCCCTGGAGTTGGATAACCATCCGCGGGCGGATACCCGCCGTAATCTCCGGCATATTGCATGAATGACTGTGTGATTTGCCGGAGATTGTTGGTGCAAGCGGCTGCCTGCGCCATATTTCGGGCCTTGTTCAACGCCGGGAGAAGCATTCCCGCCAGAACAGCGATGATCGCAATCACGACCAACAGTTCTATCAGTGTAAACAGCAGGACTGTTGCATTTCCTTTGAATAAGGCATTTTGATTCGGATTCATCTCGAACCTCCTTTTTTTAGGTTGACTTCAACTCCACGTGAGTAAGATTCAATAGTAATTTTCAGTCTTGTGGGGAGAAATGTCTTCTGCCAACCCCTCCGGATTGCCGGCTCCCTTGCGGCTGGACTCCCGTTCCACAAAGAAAGGTTGCTGAACCAGTATTTCCGGAGTGAAATATTCATTCAGGAAACAGCGGACGAAACACCGGCCCAGCTCAATCCGGGAGAATTGAAACGCGGAAACCGGAAAATTCTGCCCCGTCATCCGCGAGTAGTCCTCCACCGCGACAATCGAAACATCTTCCGGAACCCGGAGGTCCAGTTCCTCCAGAAGCTCCATCAGCGTCATCGCAATATCGCCGTTGTTGAGAATAATGCTGTCGGCATGAGCCTCAAAAAAGGCGCGTTCCAGGTATGGAATCAGGTAATTCCGGAGATTTCTTCTTTGTTGTTTCGGATCGTCGCAGATTCCATATCCGTATTCATACGGGACAAAGAGCCGGGGGTCAAACTCCGTTTTGTCCTGCTTGAGTTCATCGAAATAAGCTATGGCTTCCAGGCGGCTCTGCTGGAAAATGAGGGTTCGTTTTCGTCCAAGCTTCCGGAGATAGCGGTGGGCGAGACGCGTTATTTCCGGAAAATCGACCACAAACCGTTTCCAGTTTTGAACGTAAGGAAGAATCTTCCCCAGATTGTCGCTGTTGCAGTTGTCGAGATAGGCTAAGTTGCAGCGTATGTCGGCCAGGATCGGAAGAATCGGACGCCACCACTCCAGGCCGGGAAGAATCACGCAGTCTTTTCTGGATAAAGATTGAAAAATCTTGAAATTCATGTGTTCCGGTTTGTGGTCGCATGTGCTCATGATGGTTTCCACCCGGATTCCATGCTGATCGGCTTCGGAAATAATCCCGTGCATGATCCGGCGGAGCGACCAGCTGAGAGTGCCGGGCCCCGGCAGGATGACTTTGATGGAGGTACACTCGGGCTTGGGGGAACAGATGATCGTACCTTTTCCGCGGATCCGCCGGATGAGCTTTTGTTTCTCCAGTTCATCCAGGGCAGTACGGACGGTGCCGCGGGAAAGCTGATTGGTTGCGGCAAGCTCCACTTCGTGCGGAAGAATCATCTCCGGCAGCAGTTCGCCGGAGTGAATGGCGTCCCGCAGTTTTTTGGCAAGCATCTGGCTTTTGACCGCCTGTCTCATGAAAAGCATCTCCTTGCTTTCCTTTAATTATAAACATGAAAAGAAAATAATCAATGATTTTTCAATTTTAATTGGTCTTAATTTTATTCAGGTATATTTATGAAAACAACAGCAGGTATATTGTGTAAGGTTTATGACGACTTCGTTTTCCGGTGAAATACACAGGAACGGCATGGAGAATCTCCGGGAAAACATTTCATTGGCGCTTGAAAGAATATGATTTGCGCTTTAACTTAAAAAACGATCGTATGGATGAATAAAACAAGCCATGCTCGGAGATGGAGGTAAAATGCCTGCTTTAAAGAAGGACGGGACGGCAGTCCCCGGAAACTATTTGCACCTGGATTTGAAGGGAACGATTCCCGGTTACGCCCGGATGCTTGAATTCCTGCGTTTCTTCAAGAAGTGCGGATATGACGGGATCGTGTGGGAGTATGAAGACCGCTTGCCGTGGCGCAGCTGGAAAGGAAACTGGCGGGGAGGATTCGACATGCGGATATGGGAGGATTGCCGTACACTGGACCTCGAAGTGATTCCGCTGATACAAACGCTGGGACATCTCGAATGGCTTCTGAAGCACGATGAATACAGCGGACTGAGGGAAAACGGTTTGATCAGTGAACTCTGTCCGCTGCATCCGGAAGGGATGGGACATTTGAAAAGATGGCTGAACGAGGTGGCGGAGCTTCATCCGGAGAGTCGGTTTATCCATCTGGGACTGGATGAAACATGGTTTCTCGGCAGTTGCGAAAAATGCCGCCGGCATGATAAAATGCAATTGTACCTGAATCACGCAAAAGAGCTGTGCGAATATGTATTGTCCCTGAATTTGCGGCCCATGCTCTGGGGAGACATGTTCTGGAGGGAACAGCGATTGTCGCTGGCTCGGGAGCTGCCGCCGGGCACGGTTCTGGTCGATTGGCAGTACGGCGGGGAGCCTCCGTATGACACCACCCTGGAATTGCAACGCAGCGGACACACGGTGATGGGGGCATCGGCGGCGATGTGCAGCTGGTGGGAACATGCGGGGCAAATGCAAGGTCCCCCGGGCGACCGCATCCGGAATGTCACCGGCTGGAAACGCCGGGGCGACGCCAACGGCATGGGAATCATTCACACGACCTGGGGACGCGGCAACAGTCTGATGAATATTTATGGCCCCTGGCATGGGGCGGTTCCCGCATTCATAGCCGGCGGCAGGCCGGAACGCTGGGAGACGCATCCGTGGAACCGTTTTATGAAAAGGATTACCCGTGTCATGGAACGCGGTATACCCCAGGAACTGGAGGCCGCGGCGACGGCGGTGCTGGAGATGGAAACGGCGGATGAAATAGAGGCGCAAAGCCGCTTGTGGTGGCATCTGGCGCTGCGGTATCATTCGATCCGGAAAGATTTTACCCTGCGTTGCGATACCCGACGTTCCCGGCGCAAGGTGATGGCTTTTACCGGGCATGACGAGGCGATGTACCGACGGCATTGCATTGAGCCGTCTCGTTCTCGCATGCACGCAGCGGTCCGGTGGGAAGAAGAAGCCAGGCAGTTCTGGCGCGACAACGAACTGTCGGATGAAACAGAATTTTTCGCCACTCATAGCGACATTGTCAAGGCGGAGATGGAGCGTTATCTGGAGAATCCGGACATCCGGGTTGACCTATAGGAAAATTCACAGGAACGCACGGTCACAGGTGCATTCCGCCGTCGACGGTGATGTCTTCGCCGGTGATGTAGCTTCCGGCGTCCGAAGCGAGCAGCAGAATGAGTCCGGCGCAGTCCTCCGCCGTGCCGAAGCGTCCGGCCGGAACGAGTTTCCGGATCTCTCCGGCGGTCTCCGCATCCGAAAGGACGGCTTTATTGCGGTCCGTGGCGATCACGCCCGGAGCGATGTTGTTGGCCGTAATTCCGAACTTCGCGTTGGCGCGGGCAAGCCCGAGAATGAGGTTTGCCTGCGCGGCCTTGGTCCCGGCGTAAATACAGAGCCGCGGGGAGGGCCGGTGCTGGTTGACACTCCCCAGCGCGATGATCCGTCCGAAGCGCCGTTCCCGCATCCCCGGCAGGAACGCTTTGATGAGTTCAAAGGAAGAGAGGAGGTTCGTCCGGTATTCCCGTTCGAACTCCTCCGTGTCGAACTCTTCCACGGTCATGTAGGTCTGTATGGAAGCGTTCAGGACCAGAATGTCAACATGCCCGACGGCGGCGGTCAGTTTTTTCAACCCTTCCGCAAGGGAAATATCGGCGTCGGTTGCTTCACACGAAAAACCTTTTTCACGGGCTTCCGCGAGGGCGGCGTCCAGCTTCGGAGACGGCTTGCTGGCATGAAAGATCACATGCACCCCGGCCTCGGCCAGCGTCATGGCGGCCGCATAGCCGATTCCCCGGCTGGAGCCGGTCACCAGCGCACGTTTTCCCTGAAGATTGAAAAGTTTCTGCAGCATGTTCCCCTTCCTTTCTTATAGGGAGATGCGTTCCTCGTTGTAACTGTGTTTGGAGAGGGACGTCTTCCGTTTGAGTTTCGTGCGTCCGGCGGTGATTTCCAGATCGTAATCGCCGTAGAAACCGTTCCAGTCGGCCACTCCGTTTTCATCGGTGGCGACGGTGCATTCCGTATGCCATTCGTGATTGACGAGACGGTCGAGCATCCGGTAGGCGGGCTTTTCTTCCATGTCCTTGCCGACAAGTCCGGCGTCGTAGTCGCTTTCCGATCCGTAGGCCGTTTTGTCGCAGAGGTTCCACCAGACGATCGATTCCATTTTTTCCTGGCTGAACCAGATCCGGAAGAAATGCCAGAGCAGTTTCGCCTGGAATTCCTCGGCGGCTTTGCGCGGGAGCTCCGGATAGGTCGGCAGGGAGATTTCCGTGATGTGGATCGGAATCCCGAGCCGGGCATACTGGTCGAGCACATTGAACTGATGAACGGGGTCGAAGTAGAAATGCCCCCCTTTTCCAACGCCCATGTCTTCGAGCTTTCCGTACATGTGGAACTGGATGCCGATTCCGCCGAGACGCGCGCCGCGGTCGAGCAGACTTCTGCAGAGCAGATACATCGGCGAATTGTCGTAGTGGAACGGCTGGAAGGCGATGTGGTTGCCGTCGTTGTAGCAGAGTTCGGTATAGTTCGGAAAATATTTTTCCGCGAGCTTGAACACCTGATACACATAGTCCTGCGGGACGACGGACCACGGGATGGTTTTGTGGAACCAGCGCGGATAGGAGAACGCCTCGTTCACGGCGTCCCAGAGCGTGACTTTTCCGCCGTAGCGTTCCGCCAGCTGTTCGATGCGTTTTTCCAGGAGGATCATCAGCTCCTTCGAGTTTTTCGGGAGCCAGGCCGGGACAAAGTTGTCGCAGAAGAGCCAGTGTCCCTTCGGGCGGATGCCGTTTTCGAGGCACCAGTCCACGGCAAGGTCGGTCGGCGGACGGCGCGCGATCGGGGGAACGTTCCGGCTGTAGCGGAACTTTCCGGGCTGCGGTTCAAGCGTGTCCCAGTAGAACGGAACGGTGGCGATGTTGAAGACTTTTTTGAACAGGGCTTCATACGCGTCGTTCTGTTCTTTCGCCGGAAAGTCGCGGAGCTTGAAAAGATTGCTTCCGAACAGGAACTCATGCTTCGTCTGCTTGAATTTGAGCCTGGCGTTCCGGACCGGTTTGCCCTCGGCGTCGGAGAGGACGAAGCGTCCCCAGCCTTTGCGGTGGCGCCGGATGTCGAGCTCGATGCGCTCCTCGATTCCGCCACGGGGATGATCCATGTCGCGCGTGACCGAATCCATCCGTTCTTTCGGGTTCATTTTCGGACTCTCCTGTTAAAAATAGCCGCCTTTTTCGATGATCTGCGAAATGGTGTCGCCCTGGCGCACCCACGAAAAGATGTCCACCTCGTTGCGCTCGATTCCTTCGGCGCGGAGCAGGACGTCATAAGCGATTTCGCGGGGGATGCACAGCACGCCGTCGATGTCGCCGAAAATGATGTCGCCGGGGCGGACCGTGACCTTGCCGATCTTGACGGGCACCTGATAATGGGTGATCATGCAGCGTCCGAGCGAACCGTTGCTGGTGCGGTATTTGTAGAAGACCGGGAATTTCTGTTCCAGAATCTGCTTGGTGTCGCGGATGCCGCCCGCGATCACGGCGCCGCGGATTTTCTTGGAGATGGCGGTGGCGGTCATGACGCCGCCCCAGAGGGAGGCTTCGGTGTCCTCGGAGGTATCCCAGACCACGACGCCCTCGGGCTTCATTTCGTCGAGCATCTGGGCGCGGAAGGTCATTTCGCCCTCGATCATTACATTGGGTGCGCTTTTGACCGTGAACGCTTCGCCGCAGACCACCATTTCGTCGCGGAGCGGCATGATGGAGGAGGGAAGGTTCTGGTTCAGGAGGCACAGTTCGCGCAGAACGTCGTTGATGCACCCGGTATAGAGTTTTTCATAACGTTCGCACAGTTCCCGGACCGGAATGGGAATTTCGTTGGCCGGAATGTGCTGACGGGTGGCGATGAGACGGTCCAGCTTCATGAGGCCGGCTTCCTTCGCGCGGGTTTTCATGTCTTGGAGAGAGGGCATGGCGGAATCCTTTCTTTTATGTCTTTTGCGGAATGACGATGTCAAGTTCGTTTTTGTGCTGCTGGTCGAGGTGGAACGTTTTCGTGACGGTTTTGTTTCCGGCACTGACGGCAAGTTCATATTCTCCGTAGAACCCTTTGAACATGAGTTCGCCGGAGTCTCCGCTGTCGAGGGAGAGGTTGGTCCGCCAGGTCTTCCCGAAAAGCTCCTTGATTGCGAAGTAGGACGGTTTGGGCGTGAAGTCGTAGCGGACCAGTCCGCCGTGATAATAATTCTCCCCCGCGGTCATGTCGCCCGGGACCGTGCCGTACGCGAAGCCGTCCACCAGGTTCCAGTAGAGGATCGCCTCCATGGCCGGATGGCTGAACCACATGCGGTAGATGTTCCGGAGGATTTCCGCCTGGATTTCCTCGTCTTCCGGCGTGCATCGGTAGGCGGGAATGGTCAGTTCGGTGATCTGGATGGGACGCCCGAGCTTCGCATAGCAGTCGAGCACGTCGAAAATGCGTTCCGGATCGTAATACTGCGCGGTCTCGGCGATCTCGTCCTCCGCCCGGTAGAACATGTGATACTGCATGCCGATGGAATCGATGCGTGCGCCTCCGGCGAGGGCGCGTTCGATCTGCATGAAATACGGACTGCGGTTCCGGTAGAAGTGTTCATTGTTCCAGATGCGGCTGTGCGCTTCATTGATGATCAGCCGGTTGGTATGGAAATAGCGCCGGGCGGTTTCGAAGCTCCATTCCACGAAATCGGGTTCGTTGTAGAACGGAAACCGGTGGTTGTATCCCCACCAGGTTTCATTGGTGACTTCCCAGTCGGGAATCCGGTGCGCATAGCGTTCGGCGAGCTCACGGAAACGCTTGTCGAGAAGGCGTTTTTCCCCGGCGATTTCCGGGGGAACCCATTTCGGCGCGAAGGAAGCGTAGTTGAGACAGTGCGCCTTGGGCTGAATTCCGTTCGCCTCGCAGTATTCGAGGCAGAGATCGGGCGCGGGGCGGCGGTAGACTTTCGGGCTGTCCTTCGCGAAGCGGGGCTTGCCCGGTTCCGGCTCCAGATCGCTCCAGTAAAACGGGAGTGTCGCCATATTGAATGCTTCCGCGAAGAGTTTCTTGTAAGCTTCGTTCTGCTCCGGATGATTGAACTCATCGAGCATGAAAAGGTTTGCGCCATACTTGAAGTCGTGCGTCTTCTGCTTCACTTCCACATGGATGTTTTTTACCGGATTGCCGTCCGGAGCCGTGAAACGCAGCGTGGCGAATCCCTTGCGGTTCATTTCGATCCCGTGCTGAATCCGGTCCTCCATATAGGTCCGTTTTTTCTCGAAAGGCTCCAATACTTTCCTTCGGTCCATTTTTTACCTCTTGTGTTCTTTATCCCTGAAAACCTGAATTCCCCCTTTTCGAATCACGATGAAACCGTTCGTTTCCAGAACAAAGCCATTTTCCTTTTTCTCGAATCCGCGTTCCAGAAGCACTTTGCCATCGTTGAATCCGGCAAAGTCGTCGCAATGTACAACCTGCTTTTCATTGCCGAGGTTGACGGCGCAGAAAACCGCCTCTTCTCCGGCGGAACGGACAATGGCGGCGACGCTTTCGCGCCGGTCGTGAGCGGCCCAGCGGGTTGTCCCGTAAAGAACCGCCTTTTCCGTGCGGTGGATTTCCGCCAGCCGATGGAGGAACGCCCTCCGCTCGGACGGGTCACGGCTTCGGTCGATCGTGAATTGGCCTTTCAACCCGAAAATGCTGTGCCGGGAAGTGTCCTTGTATTCGCACCCGTTGTAAAGGAAAGGCACGCCGTCGATGCAATAGCACAGCACAAGGGCGGCTTCGTATTTGGCGGAGCTGATCTTTTCGACCCGGTTGTAATACATATCGTTGGCGGTGTCGTGGTGTTCGATGCAGCGGAGACTCATTCCGTTTTCGGCGGCGGCGTGCTCGTCCTTCCAGACCATTTCCAGCACATGCGCGGGCAGTCCGAAGGCGAAGAGGTCGCGGAGGGTATACATGACCCACCATTGGGAATAATTGACGTCGAAGGCTTCCAGCTGGTCTTCGGGACGATATTTGAGTTCGTGTTCGTTGAGCATCAGGAAGTCGGGACGGAATTTCCTGATTCTCCGGACGCCCTCGAGCCAGAAGTCCAGAGGGACGGCCCCGCCGACGTCGCAGCGGTAGGCGTCGATTCCGCATTCCGTGACGAAATAGAGCATGTTTTTCCAGAGATATTCCCGGAGTTCCGGCACATCGAAGTCGATGGTGCAGAAATGATACCCGTTTAGCAGCGGTTTGCCGTCCGCACCGTGCTTGACGAACTGCGGGAACCGTTTGCCGAAGGTCGGACCCGCGTGCATGTAGACCAGATCCATCATCACTTTCAGGTCCAGCTCGTGCGCCTTATTCACGAACGCCTTGAAGTCGTCCAGCGTCCCGTATTCCGGATCGACCTTGAAATAGTCCATCGGACGGTACGGATTGCGCGGATTCACGCAGCCGGAACGCCGCTGCCGATCGCTCCAGTATTCATACGTCGGGTCGTCGTCCGCTTCCACGAACGGACACAGATACACGATGTCCGCGCCGGTCTCCGTGACATCCGGAAGATATTTTTCGGCGGCGGCAATCGTCCCCTCTTTCGTGAAGACGCGGAGATTGATCTGATAGATCACCGCTTTGCGGACCGCGTCCGAAGTTTCCTTGACTCTCATGAAAATTCTTCTCCCGGCTTACGACCACTGGCGGTCGTTCGCCCATTCCTTGTCCCATTGTTCCGTGGATTCCCAGGCAACCGGGAAATCCTTGTGGAGTTTCTTTGCGATCAGTTCTTCATTGAGTTCGTCGATGCCGAGGCCCGGCCTGTCCGGAACCCGGATGTAACCGTTTTCGATTTTCAGCGCGGGCTTGACCAGGTCCGCCCACCACGGGACGTCCACGGAATGGACCTCCAGCGCCATGAAGTTCCGCGTGGCCGCCGCCGCGTGGACCGCCGCCATGCACGCGACCGGGCTTTCCGCCATGTGGATGGACATCTGGACTCCGTATTCCTCGGCCAGGTCGCCGATCTTTTTGGTTTCCAGAATGCCGCCCGCGGTCAGGACGTCCGGGTGGACCACGGCGAGCGCGCCGGACCGGAAGAGCGGCAGGAAAGATTCCTTTAAATACATGTCCTCGCCGGTGCCAACCGGGACGGTCGTGGAGTTCGTCAGGCGCACATACTGGTCCGTCATCTGCCAGGGAACCGGGTCTTCCATCCACGCGAGGTTGAATTTCTCGAGGCGTTTCGCCAGCTTGATGCAGTCTTCCACGGGGATGTGCCCGAGATGGTCGATCGCAATCGGAATCTCATATCCGGTGACGGCGCGGCAGTCGGCCATGTATTTTTCCAGATAGTCCAGCCCCTTTTCCGTGATGTGGATTCCGGTGAAGGGATGGGCCGTGTTGAAGAGGTCGTAGGCTTCGCCGCGCATGGCGCGCGGATCGATGGAGCCGTGCGGCGTGGAGAAGACCATTTTTTTGTATTCGCGCATTTTTTCGAGGAATCCGAGCGGGGCGCTCAACGCGCCGGGGACATTCATCAGCAGTTCGATGCCGAGGTCCATTTTGAGGTAGGTGTAGCCCTGGGCCATGCGTTCCTTGAGCGCCTTGCCCATGTCGCGCCCGCCGCCCTCGGAATCGGTGTCGCAATAGATGCGGACGCGGTCGCGGAACTTGCCTCCGAGCATCTGCCACACCGGGACGCCCCACGCCTTTCCGGCGATGTCCCACAGGGCGACTTCGATCCCGCAGACGCCTCCGGCCTGCCGGGAATTTCCGCCGAACTGTTTGATGCGGCGGAAGAGCTTTTCGACGTTACAGGGATTTTCGCCCAGGATGCGGCTCTTGAGCATGGCCGCGTACGTCCGGCTGGAGGCGTCGCGGACCTCGCCGTAGCCCACGATTCCCTGATTGGTATAAATTTTGAGAAGGGTGCAGCGTTTGGGTGCTCCGTCGATGTCGGCGAAACGCATGTCGGTGATTTTCAGCGTGGACGGATCGATTTTCATAGGGTTGTCTCCTGGTTGGATGATTCGCCGGATTGGCATTCCTCGATGGCGTTCCGGAGGATGTTCGCGAGTTTTTCCGCTTTCGGACCGGCGAAATCCTCCGCGCTTCCGATGACGGTCAGGGCCGCGTCGGCCGTACGGCCGTCTTCTCCGTAAAGGGGTACGGACATCGCCGCGATGTTCCAGCGGTTTTTCCGCAGATTCAGCGCATATCCTTTTTCCCGGATTTCCGCAACTCCTTTGAAAAGAAGTTTCGGATCCTTCTTCTCCGGAATGTCCGCGTCGCATTCCTTCACCAGGTTGCGGAGAGTTTCATCGGTTTCCGTGCAAAGCAGGGCCGCCCCGACGGAACCTTCGATCAGCGGGAAAGTGGAACCCGTCTGGCCGGTCAGGGCGACCGGTCCGGGCGGTTCGGCGCGGAAAAGGGTCAGCTGTTCATGGTCGCGCCGGATCGAAAGTTTGCAGGCCATCCGATGCTCCCGGGAAATGCGCGATACGATTTTCTTCGCGTGTTCGAGCCGTTCCATTTCCGAGCGGAAACGGGTCAGAAGCGGAAGCAGTCCGTTGGAGAGGGCGTAATTGCCGTCCTCGTCCTTGCGGACCCAGTCGTGTCCGCGCAGGGTGCTGAGAATCCGGTAGGTGGTGCTCATGGTGATTTTCAGTTCCCGGCTGAGTTCCGCCTGGGAGTATTTTTTTCGGGACAGCGCCTGAAGCAGAAGCAGTGTCTTTTCAACGGCCGGGATTTTATTGTTCATATTTGAACATTCCTTTTTCATATATGAATAATTAAAAATATCTCCTCGTCTCCGGTTTGTCAAACGGGGAAATAAAAAAAACAATATTATTTCATCGTTTCGTGTGTAAAATGGGTCAGATAACTGCGGTAATATCCGGGAGAAACAAGAAAGCGTTTTCGAAAAACCCGAATGAAATAACTTTCGCTTGTGAACCCACAGGAAATTGCGATCTCTTTAATTGACATGCGCTGGTTCGTTAGAAGGCGTATTGCATAATCCAATCGTAATTCGGTCAAATATTCAACGACCCCTCTGCCGGTTTTTGTCCGCATCAACCGTGAAAGATGCGCCGGATGAATTTTTATGGCGGCGGCAATCTTGTTGCGGTCGAGAGATGATGTAAAATTGGCATCCATGAATTCTTGAACACACTCCCATGTGTAATTTTTGAGGTCGGACGAACAGTTCGAATCGTTTTCAAGCATTTGTTCAGTCAAAATGAGAAAAGCCTTGAAAAGCAGAATTGTTGCGGGGAGGGATGCATTTTCCACAAGCAGGGCTGACATTGTGTGAAAAAGCGCGGGAATAGGAGCAGCGGAAGTATGAAAGAAAAAAGAATCAGGTTCTTCATTCGGCTGGAGCCCCCCGTTGTGATAGGAAATGGTCAATACCCGCAAATAACCGTTCCGAAGGACAATGGAGAGCATGGAATGGGGAGTATCCCATAGTTCTTCGCACCATACATCGGCATTGCAGACCAGAGCTTCGCCTGGATTGAATTCGCCTTCGATTACATGCCCTTTGCTTGCAAACCGGATTCGCTTCATGCCTTCCAGCGGGATTATAATTCTAGGAAATCCGAGCGCAAGATTCCGGACTTCCCGCGGTGGAGCAGGTGATTTTTCGCCAATACGGAAATTCCGCCACTTCAAATGGAGAGCACGGTGTATGGCAAAAAGAACTTTTTCCCGTTTGATTTTCATATTTTTACTATACTCTCCATGAAAAGAAAATTCAAGTCTCTCAATTTGTTAAAAAAGTGCAATGAATGCTATTCCGTTATCATTGCAAACAGGAACGTTTCTACTATATTATTTCCAGAACCAGAAATGTTATAATTT
The DNA here is from genome assembly GCA_002069785.1 of Lentisphaerae bacterium ADurb.Bin242. Taxonomy (GTDB): domain Bacteria; phylum Verrucomicrobiota; class Lentisphaeria; order Victivallales; family UBA1829; genus SIG94. The sequence goes on from MWCA01000016.1 coordinate 30,914, forward strand.
TGAACAGGGAACTGAAAATGATAGTAGAAAAATTCCCAATCGTTCGCGATCCGGAATGGTATGAGGCCTGGCCCGATTTGACGCAGGCAGCCGATGGACGTCTGATCTGCGTCTTCAGTGAATGTCTCCATCACGACGACCGGTCTTATACGCGGATCATGATGACATCGTCCTTCGATGGAGGGCGTTCGTGGAGCCCCAGAACTCCGCTGACAGAAAGCACTGCCGGCAAGGATTACTTTTACAATTGTGCGAGAATTTCACGGTTGCGCTCAGGAATGCTCGCCATCACTGTGGATCAGATTCCGCTTGCAACATGGGAAACCGATCTTGACAAAGCTGAAGTTCTGATTTTCTATTCCTACGACAATGGGGAGACGTGGAGCAAACCAAGCGCAACTCCGCTTCACGGCATTGTGCCGGAAAGGCTGACAGAATTGCCGTCCGGACGTCTTCTTCTTGCAGCACACCGCACGTATGGTGATAAACTCACGGTATTTTTGCGGCATTCTGATGACGGCGGCATGCACTGGAGTGATGAGCGGATTCTTGCCGCGGACCCGGAACTGAATCTTTGTGAAGCCTCGCTGCTGCCGTTGGGCGGCGGCGAGGTAGTCGCGTTTCTACGGGAAAACAGTCTGCGCGGACTGGATTGTTTCAAATGCATTTCCCGCGACAACGGGGAGACATGGAGCAGACCGGAAGCGTTTCCCCTGTCGTGCTGTCACCGTCCGACTGCCGGATTCCTGCGGGACGGACGGATTTTCTTCACCTATCGGTTCTGTCCGGGGACGGACACCCAGAGCTTTTTCGGAGCATTGGCCGACCGGGAGTCGGTGCTTGCGGAGCACCGGGAAGATGTGAAAATCCGGGTGATCCCGATTGACTACGACAGAGCGAAGCGTCAGGATACAGGCTATTCGGGCTGGGCCGAACTGGAGGACGGAAAAGTCTGCATTGTCAACTATATTGTGGACGACCTGCTGGATCGCGGTCAGATTCGCGGGTATTTTCTGAGTCTGAACGAGGTGGTTCGTTATCCGGAATCCAGAACCGATGGAAACACGCCAGATTTGGATAAAAAACCGAATAAAACACGAGAGGAAAAAAATGAGAAAGAATCCAAAACGGAATAACGGACGAGAGAGAACTTTAGACTCTGCTCACACTATTGAATTAAGAAAAATGAAAATAATTTACTTACAATTTACACTTGTAGAGCTTCTTGTTGTTATATCGATCATCGCTATTCTTGCTGGTATGCTTCTGCCCGCTCTGAACAAAGCACAGAGCGTTGCCAAGGGGATTTCATGTCTCAATAACTTCGGCAGTGTTGGTAAAGCAGGAGCAATGTACTCCGATGACAACATGGGGTTTATTACTCCGCTTTACAATGCCCCAACATTGAGCGAATGTTCATTAACGTGTTATTACGAGCGGGCCGAGAAGGGCATGCTGGCACCTTACCTGAGGACTAACGGAAAAAGCGTCATCGGAGGTTGGTTACTCGACGATGAGGGAAAATGGACAGCCAGCCCGTTTGCGTGTCCTTCCGTAAATCCGCAGGAGAGAGCCGTTCGCCTCAAGAAAATTTCTGGGTATCTGTTTGGCTTTGCGTTCAGTTACCGTGCCTCTGCGGTTCCGGGAAATTCTTCGATCCCGGTAGTGAAAATGAATAATGTAAAACATCCGTCGCGCAGTTCCTATGTGATGGAGGGCAGCAATATGAGGGCCCTATACACTTATAGTAGCGGTCTGGCGTGCGCTTATCCGGTGTTTTCGCACGGCAGTGGTGGAATGCCTTTCTATGGGCAGGATATTTTCATTCCGGGTAACGGATCAATGAATGTTGCATTCCTTGATTTTCATGTTTCCTCAGTCAATTCCAAACGGATTCCCATCGACGGATATCAGAACACAGGAAGTCTGATTTATTCTTATTTCTGGTTTCCGCTGAACGGCGACAAAGACTGGTAAGTTTTAATGCGTCTTAGAAATCCACGTCCTCTGGGCGTGGTCAGAGACCATCAGGGTTTGCCTGAAGGTTCTTGAGAACCATTTGAAATTACGAGAGGCCTTGAACTCACTTTTCTTACTCAATAACCATTGAATTTCAAGCATGTTTTTCAACTCATCATATCCTGCCGTAGAATGGCATTGGCGATTGAACCATTATCGCTCCCCTATGGGGAGCTCAAGGCAAAGCCCCGTCCTCTGGGCGGGGATTTTTACTATAGAAAGAGGGTATTATGAAAAAAATGTTCGTTTCTTTTATGGCCGCTTGGGCTGTCTTCACCGTCTTCGCGGCGGAAAACGTGATCTACGACTTCAAGCCGGATTTTGCCAAATTACCGGACAAAGAACAATCTAAGGAGGTCTTTGTCGAGAAGGCACCCGCATTCCGCCTCGATAGTGCAAATGTTCCAGGCAAAGGACCATGGGCGAATCATGTTGGACGGAGTTTCTATCTTTTCAATAAGCAGGCTCAAACCCAGCGCGGCAAAGTAATCACCGCGATGATGAAAGTACGCCGGCTTTCCGGTACGGTTCCTTTCAAGGCTGGCATCCGGGTCTTCGATCAAAACGGAAAGGTAATCGGCAATCGCAACCTCGAAGTTTCGCCTGCAGCGGATGGCAAGTGGTATGATGCCATAATTTCATGTCTGATTCCAGATCAGGACGGCATTTCCAATATCAATATTTCAATCGGTTTTTTCCATTCCGGAACCGTTCCGAACGTTTTTGTCATTGACAATCTAAAATTTGTTACAGGCGGCACGGATTCTGGACTGAAAGCCATTCCCGCCGACAGTCTCGGCTGGGCTCAGGCAAAGAACCGGGAGAAGCTTGCGCTTGTTTCCGGCGGACAGCCTCTCTTTTCCATTGTCGTTGCAGAGAAACCGGACCCAATTGCGTTCTATGCGGCAAAGGAGTTGCAGGAACATATCCGGCTGGCAACCGGAAAAATGATCGAAATCCGGCGCGGCGGCGAGGTCAAAAGTCCCGCCATTTGGATTGGTGATACCGTGCTGAGCCGTAAATACGGCGTCAATCCCGCTCTGATGGGGCCGGACAGTTGGTGCGTTGTCCGGGTTGGAAACGACATTATCATTTCGGGTGGTGACGCTCCGCATGTGAGTGAAAAAGCAATATTATCCCGCAGCAATGTTCCGCTCGGGACCTTGTTCGCAACCTACGAATTTCTTGAATGTATCTTCGATATCCGCTGGTTCTGGCCGGGTTCTTTCGGGACCGTCGTTCCGAAGGCGGAAAATATTTCCATCGGTCGACTCTTTGAGACCGGAACCCCAGCCTATACCTGCCGTTCCCACTTTTATGAACTTACTCTTGACAAGGACATCCCGAGGGACGAGCTTTACAAGTGGCATCGACGAATCCGTTCCGGCGGCTCCGACGATTCTCCGATCGGCATGCACAGCTTCCGTGACTGGCATTTGAAATATGCCGATAAACCTTATCTTTTTGCACTTCAGGGCGACGGAAAACGCAAGGTCAACAACGAAAGCGGCGTGCATCTCTGCCTGACGAATCCGGAAGTAGTCGAACGTTCCGCACAAGATGTAATCGACTACTTCAAAAAGTTTCCGAACACCAAATTCCAACCGGTTATGCCAGGCGACAGCAACGAACTCTATTTCTGTTGCTGCGAAAATTGCCGCAAGACTGTAACTCCGGAAAGGGGGCGCGACGGACTTCACTCCAATGCGGTATGGGCTTACGTCAACGCGGTAGCCGCCAAAGTTGCTCAGGCGTGTCCGGGTAAATTCATCAAGTGCTGCGCCTATGCCGATTATCGGAGACCACCCGATTTCCCGCTGATGCCGAATATTGCCGTCACGCTTTGCATCGGTCCGGTTCCACAGGGAAGTCTCCTTTGCAAGACGGAATGGCACAAGGTCATCGACGAATGGCGTGTCACCGGAGCAACGCTTTACATATGGGAATACTGGTGTAGTTCACGGTACAAGAGGGGGACATGGGGCGCACCGGCACTCTTTGCCCGTCAACTCAAGGAGCTCTACATGCTTGACCGCGGTCTGGTGCGGGGACGGGCAATCGAACTTGCCGACATCGACTTTGATGGAAACGATTTGAGGAGCTGGAGCGATTGGATTCTTGATATGCCGGCCCTCTACATTGCGGGTAAACTGATGTGGAATCCTTCGCTTGACGTGGAAGATGAACTTCAGCGCTATTACCACGACTTTTTTGGTCCTGCCGAAAATCAGATGCGCGAGTTTCATGACATTCTGGAAGAGGCATGGCTTCACTCGTTCTGGCAGGGTGAGGACAAAGTCCTTGTGTGGGATCATGAAACGATCTGGAAAAAGACTTATCCGCCGGAAATGATCGACCGCCTTATAAAGTTGCTCCGCGATGCCGTCCGTAAGACCGAAGGTCGGGAACCCTATGCATGGCGCACAAAAAAGATGCTGGAATATTATTCGCATGTCGAACGCAACAGCCTTCTTTATCGCGGTGCGGGAAAGAAGCCCCAGCGGAACACCGAAATCGAACTGCCAAAAAGTTCCACCCCTGCAATAATCGACGGAAAAATTGCTCGCGATGAATGGATTGATGCTGTACGGCTGTCAGATTTTGTAGACAGCCTCGGAGTTGCAAAGATCGAATCGAAGACGGAATTCTTTCTCAAACAGAACGGCATAATGCTTTATATTGCCGCAATATCCCCTTCTCCTGCCGCGCACAAGATACTCAATTTCGCCAATCCGGCATGGGGAGCGCGGGACGCACTGCTTTGGAACGTTGAAAGCGTGGAACTTCTTTTTGCTGGAAAAGATGGAGAACGCCGCCAGTTCATCGTTGCACCTGACAATAAAATTTTCGATGCGCGCTGGCTGCTGCAAAAGGGACAGCCGGACATCAACGATGCCGCAAAATGGAATCCGGACGGCGTAAAATTCGCCACCTCCCGGAATGGGAATAACTGGGAAATGGAGATTGCTATTCCTTTGGATGTCCTGAATTTTTGCACGCTGAACGGCAAACAGCAGATTCACGCCAATTTTGCCCGCAATCATTACTACAAAACAGATCCCAATGCAGGCGGATTCAAATGGGAACAGTCTCTCTGGCTTTCTACTGGCGGCGGTTTTGATAAAGTGGAACGCTATGGAACACTTACGCTGAAGTAACAGGAACAGACGGCAATTCAAAAATCTTTTCACACACCGCGGGTATCCTGCCCTCTGCATGGACGGATATTCCTTGAACGGGGAAACGTTGCCATTCATGGCAACGATATATCAATCAACACGATGCAGTTAAATTATGAAACTTCCAGTTTCTTCGGGCGGCCGGGGCGAATCGCCAATCCTAAAACGCTTCCCTCCTCTTCTCTTGAATTCCCCAGCAGTTTCACTGACGCAACAGGTGCAACCGCCAAAAGTCCGAATTACGGAAAATTATTCTTTTTCAAGGAAGGTTGTTGAGTTCAAAAGACTGACTTTCCACCTTTGGTTTTTCCATGTTGCCGACTTTTGGCGGTTGCACCGCAATACCATTTCCGGAAAAAATTTCATTTTTTTTCTTGCGCCGCCCTTGACATCCCCGAAAAAAAGATTATAATAAGTCTATGGGAACGATCCCATGGTTTGATGAAATGGCAGAAAGAGGAGGCCGGCAATGGGAATTACAATACTCGAAATAGCTAAAAAAACCGGATATTCCAAGTCCACAGTACATCGCGCCCTGACTTCCTCTTCACGCATCGATGAAAAAAAACGCAGGGAAGTCCTGCGAATCGCAGACAAATATAAATACGAACCCAATTTGCAGGCGCGATGCCTCTGCGGAGCTAAAACGAAAATATTGGGGATTCTCATCCCGGATGTCGGAAATCCGTTTTACTCAAAAGCTCTGAAAGGCATAGATGAAATCGCAGAAGACAAAGGATACCATGTTCTAATGTTCACGTCCCACCTGAGCTGGAAACGAGAAGAACGCATTGTCCATAAGCTCCAGAATTACGGAGTGGAAGGCCTGCTGATAAGTTCAATGGAAGGCGGGATTGAACTGGTCCGGGCATTGAAAAACACAGGGATACCGTATGTAGGTTTTCACCAGACCGATATCAGCGACATCAGTTTCGTTCACAGCGGGGCGGAAATCGGGGCGTTCAAGATGACAGAATACCTCATAAGCCTCGGGCACCGGCGGATAGGACATGTTACAATAGACCAGCCTTCAGACCTGGGAATTTACCGGAAAGCCGAAGGTTATAAACGGGCCCTCGTGAAAAACGGCATAGAGTTCGATGAAAAACTCATCATCAGCAGGTCGAAACATTACGGTTTCAACAACGGTTACGAAGCCACGAGGGAACTGCTCCGGCTGGAGAATCCGCCGACCGCCATTTTCGCTCTCTGCGACAGGATTGCCGTCGGGACGGCAAGAGCAATAAAAGACAGCGGGCTGAAAATTCCCGAAGACATATCGCTGGCCGGATACGACAACGAGCCATTTTCCGAAGTGATAGACCCGCCGCTTACGACCGTGTCCTCTTCCGCGTATGAAATAGGCAAGGCGGCGGCGGAACTCCTGATAGGCAATATCGAAAATTCAATAGATGAGAAAAGACAGATTGTAATCGACCCCGTTCTTGTGGTGCGGGATTCCTGCCGGAAGATCAAATAATGTTTCAGGAACAAGCGAAAAGGAGCAAAATATGAAAAGGAAAAATGGATTTACTCTTGTAGAACTCCTCATTGTGATAGCGATCATATGCATATTAGCCGGACTTCTCCTCCCGGCGCTTTCAACGGCAAAAAACACCGCTAAACGGATTAAATGTATTGGAAACCAGAAACAGTTAGGCATTGCACTTAATGCGTATGCAGGTGGTTACAATGATTATTTGGCTTATCAACCCCAGGGATCAAATATATACTGGTTTGTTTTACTTTGGGAAATGCATCGGAGTGCTTGGTTGTATAACTGCCCTTCTGATATTATCAAATCATATAAAATGACATCTATTGGAGGCTCCGGAAGTTTTCCGGTGCGCATTCCAGGTGGATTGCCGGAAGGATTATCTTATTTGGCTAATCAAGACTTGGCATCATATCCTGATGTTACCTATTATAGAAAAATCACTTACTTCGGTTTTCCTTCTAAAACAATGTTTTTGAGTGACGGCTCAAGACATTTTGCGTTGGGGATGGCATATGCCATTGGAACACGTGATATTTCAATAGACGCAACAGATAGCGGGTCTCGTTATAATGCCCGGCATAGAAATACGATTAATTCCCTGTTTATAGACGGACATGCAAGTAATTTTATTGCGAGTAATTTTCCCCGGTCATCGTTTCCATCTGAAAGAGAGGCGAATATTTTTTGGAGAGGAAAATGAAGCCAGAAAAATAACCGAAATATTACAGGCAATGTCTCGAGAATTTTATTGAAACAACATATAGAATGTGTATAGTGGTCCGCTTTTTAAAAACGCAAAAATCGAAGGTAATAAAATCAGGATATCCTTTGACCATATAGGCAGTGGCCTTACAGCCGGGAGAAAAGATAATATTTTGTCATTTAAAGCAACTCCGGGTGAAAAACTCAAGTGGTTTGCTGTAGCCGGTATCGATAAAAAGTGGTATTGGGCTGATGCGATTATAGATGGTGAAACAGTGCTTGTCTCAAGCATTAAAGTCCAAGAGCCTATTGCGGTAAGATATGCGTTCACCATGAACCCTAATGGGGCTAATCTTTACAACAAAGACGGTTTCCCTGCTTCACCGTTCCGGACTGATAACTGGTCAAAATGAAAGGAACAAATCGTGGAGAGTAAATGCGGCAAACGAAATTAAAAACTAAAGATATTGGAGTAATCTTAAGTTTTTTAAGATTTAAAATCAAGTCGCTTTATCATCATTAATTTAAAAGAAAGGCAAGGAAATGAAGAAGGGATTTTTATCTTCTGTAGCGTTATTTACGTTGGGAAACTTAATAATGATACAAGAAATTCATGCTGATTCGGATTTGATAGTTAGATCTGATAAAAAATTTCTAATTACGTACCCGGATACTCCATTGCCAGTGGAAAAAACCGCGGCGGAAGAACTCGCGAAATATATCAGTCTCTCCGCAGGTGCTGAAGCAGAAATAATCCAGGAAGCCAAGCTTGAGAAAAAAGATGCTGCCGATGCCTATATAGGACACTGCAATTACACGAAAGGACAGGACTTTTACATCAAAAAATTCAAGCAGGAAGAATTCAATATTGCTGTAAAAAACGGCAAGCTTTTTATATACGGCGATGATGAGAAAGGAGACCCCTTCTCCCGAAATACCAGAACGGGAACACTTTTCGGGGTTTATGATTTTTTGGGGAACGAGCTTGGCATCACATGGATTTGGCCCGGAAAAAGTGGAGAAGATATTCCTTTTCATAAAAATTTAACCATTAAACCTTTTTTTAGATTAGACAGTCCCAAGTGCATAATTCGGTCTATGACTTTTATGGACAATAAATATGAAGTTGATGCATACAAAAAAGAATTACCTTACTGGACAAAACGTCTAAAGTTAAGCTGGATTCCAAAGGCATGGTTTGGACACAGTTGGTACTACTATGTTATGAAAACCGGCATGGATAAAAAGCATCCAGAATGGTTAGCTATGTGGGGAGGGAAAAGAACATTGCCGCATTGCTGTACTTCGAATAAAGAATTTCGTGATTATATAGTTGACCAGTGTATTAACCATCCTAAAAACAAGGGGTTCTCCATTGTTTCAGTTACACCATCTGACGGATATGGTTTTTGCGAATGTGAGGAATGCCGTGCACTTGATCCAGAAAAAACAGATTACAAAGAAAGTATTCCCAATTTATCAAATAGGCATTGGGATTATGCTAATTATATAGCAAGGGAAGTTAAAAAGAAAAATCCGGAATTGAACATAGGGATGGCGGCATATACAGCATATAAAAACCCGCCGACAAACATAGAAAAGTTTGAAGACAATATCTATATATCATTCACTTTCAGCACGGGCTATTTTGTAAAGCCTGAAATGAAAGAGGATACTTATAAGAGGATTGACGGGTGGAAAAGCAAGGGCGTGAAAATCGTTGGCCGCGAATATTGGGGTATGCACTATTGGATGGATTTGCCGTATATATTCGTTAAACAAATAAAAGCTTCAATGCCTTATCTTTATAAACAAGGTTTATTTGGAATGTATGGCGAAGCATCCAAAAATTTTGCGACACAAGGACCTAATTATTATCTTGTCGCGCACATGATGTGGAATCCTGACGCAGATGCCGAAAAAATCATGGCGCGTTATTATAAAGCATTCGGGCCCGCGTCCGAAAATATAAAAAATTATTATGACACTTGGGAAAACGCGATTATTGAAAACCAGGATGAGATTGAGAGTTTCAGTTATCTCGACCTGGTTAATTCATGGCCGGAAATTTTTCCTGAAAAAACTATTGCGTCAGCAGGAGAACACCTGAAGAAAGCGCAGGACGCCGTAAAGGGCAATGCCGTTTACGAAGAACGCGTAAAATGTATTGCCATCGGTTATGAATATACAAAAATCATGGTCGAACTTCTTGGAATTTACAGGAAACTGGGACGCGCCGGAGTGCCGCTCTGGTGTTTTGGCTATCAAGGCGCCCTGGCTGAATTTAATTATCGAAAATTGCCGGAAATTCCAGAAGCGTGGAAATCATTTTGGGAAAAACATCCAGATGTGCCATTGGATAAAACCGAAAAACTCAAACTTCTGAAAAGAGCATTGGAACTGGGCAATGCCAGGGAGAAAATTATCTACGGACATGAAAACCTGCCGATAATATCAAAGGGAATGTACGAACGCACAATAAAAACGGGTATCAGGCCATGGCACAAGACAATTAAGGAAGAATTGGCAAAGGAAGGTATCAAAGAATGAAAACAGCTTTTAAAAAAATTGGGTCTGTAATATTCGCGACTCTCTTGTCCGCGTGTTTTTCTCCGCCTTCTTCTGCGGATGAAGCGGGCAAACCTGTCGCGCTGGTCGGCCATTCCTATGGCATCCACGAGGTGAAAATACTGATAAACAAAGTTATCGTCGTTTCAGAAGAAGAAACTTATGTTTACCAGAACTGTGGTGGCAATATTCCAATTTCGGAACTGGATAAATACAGCCTCCTGATTGTCGCCACATCTGTAAGCAAAGCATTAACCGATGATGAGATGGAAAAACTGAAATCATGGGTGACGAACGGCGGAAACCTGATGCTCATAGACTTTGCTCCCAGCTCGCTCTGTGGCGGAAGAGACGAACTTCAGAAGAAAAAACTTTTATCATGGGCAGGAATTCAAAGCGTCAGAAGTGTCAAAGCCGGAATTTCATGCAAAGTCATAGAGGCGGATGCTCCGTTCCTGAAGGGCGTGGAATTTGAAAAGAACAATGACGGCATCAGAATATGGCCGGAAAATGTAAACCGCATTGCAGATGTTATTCCACCCATGAGGACAATTATCGGCGACGCTTCATCATGCTTCGTCGGCATTGCCCAAGTCGGAAAAGGCACCGTCTCATATTTCGGGGGAGAACTTTTCCGCATGTACAGAAGAAAGCCGGAATTATCGGTCAAATATATGGAAATAATGCGGAACGCCGTACGTATTGCCAGACCGCTCAGCCAAAACACGATGAAAACGGCAATGCTTGAAAAAAGCGCCTGGGGCGATACTCCGCTCCTGCTATGGAACAGGGAATGGAACCGCGGAGAGGAATACGGTCCCCGTTTTACTCCCCCGATGCCGGAACAAAATGAGATCATCGGCAGTTTGTCGGCAGATATGGCGATTGACGAATATGAAACACTCCAGTTGAACCTGACGCCTTTGAAAGATTTCAAGGAGATTTCGTTTTCACTCGAAAGTAAGGATGTCCCCAAGGAAAACCTGGAATTCCTGGTGCAGGAAAAGCCGAATCCGATACCGTGGCCCAAGAAACCGGGAATAGCAAAAGAATTTCCTTTCTGGCTGATACCACCGGAACATCTTGAAGGAAAAATGAAAAACAGCTTCGCCCTCCCGAAAGCGGGTGAGACAAAAATAGTCTGGCTGAGAATAAACTCCCACGGAATAAAACCCGGCGACTACAAAATAGGTATGAATTTCCAGATCCCCGGTGAAAAAACCATTCAGTTGCCTGTCGATTTGAAAGTCTATCCGGTGACGCTTCCCAGAAAGCGCCTTATCAAATTAGAGGCTTCCGGACAAGTTTACGGAGATGTCAACCGCGCCGCCCCCGCATTGCGCTTTACAAAAGACCTTGAAGCACACGGCGTCGAATGGTCTCGCATAAATGTACTCAGGCCAGCTACCTTCAAAATACAGGGGACAACAGAATTTTTAACCACTCAATATATGGAATCACATAAAAAAGATTTCGAAGCCGGAAAATATCCGGAATTGGATATGACGGCTCTTGATCCATGGATGGAACAAGCTATCGGGCATGGGTTAATCTATTTCAAGGTACCTCCGTCTTTTTATGAGTTGGAAAAGTTAGGTTTTAAAAAAGAGAACATCGATAAAATTGAACAATGGTATATTTCCCAAGCATCACGTTACATGAAAGAAAAGGGACTCCGGATTTTTATCGCTAATTATGGTGACGAATTAAATTTACAAGAACTTAAAACGGTATGGGAACCATGGGCAAGAAAACTTACAAAATATGGTTGGGATTGCACTTCCTCATTTAGCGCTGGAGGTGTCTATGTGGACTATTTTAATGAAATATCTCCATTCGTTAAACTTTGGACATTGAATCAAAGATATACCCTGTTTTTTATTGAAAAAGTAAAAACCGGAGAGCTCAAACTAAGAAGAGACGCGATCATAGGAAGTTACGGAGCCGGCGAAGGCCGAGGTTCTGAATTCAGAAAACCATTGGGCAAAAGTCGTTATCTAGGTTGGATTTCATGGCTGAATGGGGTTCAGAATTGTTCAGTAAACCCATATTTCAAAGGATGGCTTTATTACTTGGATTACGGTAATAAGGGAGAAGCGGGCGGTATTGGCGGAGAAAGATTTGTCTCCTACATCGACAAGGACGACGTGTCGGTTCCGCTTGCCGCTTGCCCTTTCTGGGAAGGCGTCAGGGAAGGCATGGAGGAAGGAAATCTCTGCGCTGTCTTATCGTGGTATATTGAACATCTGGAAAAATTGGAAGCCGAACCCGCGTCAAAAGCCAAAAAAGCCAGGGAAAAACTTGCACAGATAATCGGCCCTTCTGAGAACTCCATAATAAAATGGAAAGAGGCTGTCCGTTACAAATATCCCGTTAAAGAAATAAAAGCGTCTTCTGCAGATTACAAAAAAGCAAAAAAAGAAATTCTGGAATTGTTGCTTTCCCTGAAAGACGACGCACAAAAATACATCCGGCCGTCTCTTTACTGGAACGACACGGAACTGATTCATGAAGGCAAAGCCGTCGCTGCAATCTATTATGATAAAATCAAGCCGGATGTTATTGTCAAGGCAATTAAAAAACTTTCAGGAATTGAACTGCCGTCATTTAATGCGGGAGGAGATTTGAATGATAAATATAAGACGGCCATCATTATCGGAAACGCTTCGCAAAATCCGCTGAGCAAAAAAATTCTTGATCAAAACCAATCGCGCGATGCGGACAATAATTATCCCGGCGCAGGCAGCTATTACATCAGGGAATTTGAGAACTCCGGCAACAAGACATTCATAATAGCCGGCCCCGAAGAGGAAGGAACAAAAAAAGGAATAACAATGTTTTCACAATTTCTATACTCCGAAGGGAACTGGCTGAACAGAGACAAGTAACGCCGAAATGGATAGTGTTTGTCAAATTGTGCACATTTTATTTTTACAGTTTTTCAAGTTGATATATTTTTCTTCTGTTTTTTGTATTTTCTGCCGGGCTTGTCCCGGCTCTTGGAGCGGATGCGTTCCCCGCCGTGAGCATAGAGGAAAACGGTGGTGGAAAACGGTGCCATTCATGACTGGCACGGTTTCGTCTGACTGGCACGGTTTCGTCTCTTCCCATGACTGGCACGGTTTCGCAATGAATGGCACAGTTTCGCAGTGACTTCCCATGACTGGCATGGTTTCGCATTAGTGACTTCCCATGACTGGCACGGTTTCGATGACTGGCACGGTTTCGTTTTGTCAGTTGCCATGAATGGCATGGTTTCTCCAGTCACTTCTCATGACTGGCACGGTTTTTACACTTTCGGACAAGTTCTCCAAGCGTCCATTCCGGTTGCGGATTCAAATCACTCAAAATATCGTAATATTTGCCAAGAGCGATTCCCCAAGCCAATACTTTTTCCTCATGTAAATCCCAATCATTGTCGCCTGGAGGAAACCATTGCGGGGCAAGTTCACCGAGAGTCATGTCGGCAGAGACTTCGTTTTCGGTCAAACGGTGATTGCCCAACGCCCACAATTTGCGGAGCTTACTGGCCAAGTATGCGCCTATCGTGCCGGATTGAACCTCACAATCTTGAAGGAATTTGAAGTATGCAATCACGCGGACGGATGTTCGTTCCATTGCTTCAAGCAATGTCTTCCGTTCGACTGGGAGAACGTCCTGCGGAAGCCTGGCTTCAAATTTTACAACAGCGGCGGCAAGGGAGCTGAACGAAGATAACCCTCTAATTGTGTTCAGCAACGCATTGACATCGGCGGAAAATCCGGCTTTCTTGCATTTTTCACAAAATGAAGACAGCTCAAGGAAAAACGGCATGGTATCGATCACGTCCCAATCCACCGGATTCCAGCCGCGAAAAAAGGAGATGTTCATTTTCAGCAACGGTCCCTGCGGCGTTTCCAAGGGCAAGTTCAAAAATACCGCGATTTCATTCGTCCGTTTCGCCGCAGTCGCAGCATCGGCAAAGCTCCAGCCATCATAACTCGAGAAGTCGTGATGTTCCAATAGGACGCTATTTTGACCGAGAGTATGAAGCACCACGCGATATTTGTGCTCGAATCGCAGACGATCCAGCGTAACCCGATGGCATTTCCACAACCGGACTCCCAACCAGAAGGTCATGGGGGCTATGACAATCAGAACAAGTCGATATATCAGTTCTTCATCATAAACGAGGCGCAATCCGATAAGCGATGCGGCTAATGCCGCCATACTGAGAATCGGCAAGCCCCACGCTGCCCAACGATACCAGCGTTTATCCGTCCAGAAAGTCAGATAACGCGGCGGGAAAGATTCTCCTGCATCATGTTTTGCAAGAATATCCATCCAGTTGGAGATCAGTTCCCGGATTGTCGCTTCGGGGTAAAGCCATGGCGCCATCATATTTTCAGTAACTTTATTCGGAATATCGCGTTCCAAAGCTTCCTCCACCGCCAAAATTACTTCCAAAGCATCCGGGCCATCCTCCCACCATGGCTTCGGTTGGAATGAATTATAAAGTTCTCCACAGGTCATATCCGGAGTCAGTTCTTCCGGTTTGAACTTCGATAACTGCGCCAGAACGGAACGCAATTTCAGCGCCGGTTCCGCATCTGGCGAGTCGGGAGCAATGCCGCATCCTTTGAGAAAATCAAGATCGGTCATGAATTTACTCACTTGCTTTTTGTAAGGCCGCAACAAACCGTTAAGAGGACGGCAAGGCCAACAATGATTCTCCATAAAAATTTCATAATTTTCACCATTATTAATCCTATCTATGTAGATGATTCTATTTTCGATGCTCAAAGCTGTTTCCGCGTACAGCTTCTACTTCGTATTATTGCCACCATTCTTCTCTGATTGCGGACTATGCCGTTTGGTCTGAACTTCCAATTCCAAGAGGTATTTATCATAGTCCGACAGGAAAAGACTGTCCTGAATAATGCGGTACTTTTCAAATTCTGTTTCTGCGTGGAGTTTGGCGATTTCTGCCGTAATCTTACCCGCATCTTTTAAAATTCCGTATTGAAACATTTCGATGAAGGAATTCAGTCTTGTCTCCCAGTCTTGCATTGTCAGAGGAATTTTGCGCAAGGCCATATTTTCGGCAAAATCCAGATAGGTGCTGACCATGCGATTCAATTGCTTCATCTCGTCTTCTTTCAGATAATTCTTGGCGACAACGACATCCGAGCATTTGATTTTCCCGTCAGGAGCATCCTGCCAGGTTGTCAGCCCCATGTGGTCCTTTGTGCTATCGGCTCTGTCAACAATCAATTCCGCCGCCGTATGTCCGTGAACAGCATAATGTATTTTGTTTTGGACCGTTGCATAAAAGCGTCTCGTTGCCAGCGCTGTTTTATCGTAATCTACTGCCGTAGCATAAAGATCAGTAATCTTTTGATAAAATTTACGTTCGCTTGCCCGGATTTCACGGATACGTTCCAGTTGTTCATCAAAATATTTGTCGGTGAGAACAGTTCCGCGTTTGAGCCGTTCATCATCCATCACCCAGCCTTTGATGGTGTAGCTGGTGGCGATCTGATTCACCCATTTGCGGAACTGTACTGCCCGTTCGGAATTGACCTTGAATCCGACCGCTATAATCATTTGCAAAGAGTAGTGATTGGTGTTGTAGGTTTTGCCGTCTGCGGCAGTTATCCGAAAATTTCGGATAACTGATTCCTCCTGCAATTCGCTGTCTTTGAAAATCTTTTTGATGTGGTAGTTGATCGTGCGGACATCCACATCATAGAGCGTTGCAAGGATTTTTTGCGTCAGCCAAATGTTTTCATCCTCGTAACGGATTTCCACGCTTTCCGGCTCATCTCCGACGGAAGCGACATAGGTCAAATATTCTGCGGCTGAACTGCGGATTGTAATATCTGTTTTCTTTTTCCGCATATCAGGCTCCAGTATTTTGTTGAGTTTTCCGGCAATGGGTGACAATTTCTTTTGCTGTTATGACAGAGGCGTCATCCTCATCGTTTATCCCAAAGGAAATTCTGACACTTCCATTTGCGAAGAATTCATCCATGCCTATAGTTTTTAAAACGTGCGAAATTTCTACGGATTGCGAGTGACAAGCCGCACCAGTTGATATCGCGATGCCTCTTAAATCCAATACATGCATGAGCGTTTCTCCTGATATGTTAATCTTTAGTCCCTTCCCATGAATGGCACGGTTTTTCGGTTATACTGATCGTATGAATAGTCCCATTTCACGTCGAAGTATTGGCCTTTCACCCGGCGATCCAGTTCATCGTATTCGTATTTGGTCAATCTTCTTGACATAAAAATTCCTATTCCTCTATTCAAATCCGCAACTCTCAGTTATTTGGATTGGAGAAAGTAGATTGTACCCTTTGAAATTTCAGGAACAAACCCATAAGTAATTACAAACATCCCCAATACAACGCCCAAGAATTAGTGCCACTCTCAATTTCATGGAACCGTTCTCTTGTATTCCTCTTTTTCCTACTCAACTTTTTCAGGTTTTCCAAAATCAAAATTCAGTCCACTTTACGGTCTGATTTCTGGTGACTGGAGTCGTTGTGCCTTTTTCCTTTTTTAATATTTATTGGTAATTGTCCCCACATCGAATCAAAATCTTTGTCGACAAGAATCTTCGTCATGGTAACTGAGGAGAGCTTGGCTTCATATATGGACGTTTCATTTTGAATTTTCTTTTTCAATGAATCAATCACTTCTTCTTTATCTTCATGAGACAGCTTTATTCTATCATCGTTCACTTTCTTAAGAAATTGCCTATGTTGATTCATGCGGCATTTGAAATACTTTTCTGCTTTTTCTTTGTCGTTATTTTCAAGACAAAAAATGATCAATTCCATTGGAGTGTCACATTTCTTACTCCATTCATCCATCCATTGATTACACTTGTCAAAATTTTTCTTCTTATGATAGTATGAAACTAAAAACTCAAATGCGCGAGAATATCCTGCTCCGGCAGATGTTTTGATAAAATCAAGCCCTTTTTGGGAAGATTCCAAACTTTCATTCACCAAAATTTTCCCCAACTCAAAAGAACACTCTTTACGAGTCCCTTTTTCTTTATACTTCTCGAGCAATGCGATGTATTTCTTTTTTAATTCAGCATCCCCTTGACGCTGAATAATATAACTGGTGAGTTGTATGTTCGAAAAATCTTCCCGAGACGCATCTTTGAGAAATTGATCGTATAAAAAGGAGGGATCATATTGAGTAACAGGTTCCCTTCGCGGAGGTGGATATTTCCGCAGGTAATCCGAAAAAGAAATCTGCTGCTCATCGTCTTTCGCAAAAAGTATTCCAAAGATAATTATGAACAGAGCAATAAAACATAATTTTTTCATTTACTATTTCCCTTATTAGGCCGGAATCCCAGGCATGTAACCTATAAGTTGACAATCATCATCACGATATAAACGATTTTGAATACGATCAACGATTGAATTTGCAGGACACGAGTCACAGGAGCCTGGTGATTGTTCATAGTAGATCAATACTCTAAGCTTGCGTTTTTCCTGTATATCTTTCGGATTGCATTCGTAAATTTTGTACCCCAAAAGAGTGTCACCATCGTAGTACGCCTTCGTGCCATTCATGGCAACTATAAGTACGCCTTCGTGCCATTCATGGCAACTATATATCAATCAACATGATGCAATTAAATTATGAAACTTTCAGTTTCTTCGGGAGATCGGGGCGAATCGCACTTCGGCGGATTCCCGCGCCCAAGCATTTTTCCTGTTTCTTTGCGGGAAAAACCGGTCTCATAGCCTCAGGATGCAGTGAAACAGGTAGACCGCCCGCGGACGGACGGCTTGGCGGAAGAATCTCCGCAGGGGGGCCGTCCTCTTCCGGACCGCCCGAACAAAGGCGGAGACGGTGATGCTGATCCGGCTCAACAGGAATTCGGGCATCGCAATCCGGAATTCCGGCGGCGTCTCGAAGATGTCGAGCGTGAAAAACAGAGACGGAGATGAAAACAGGTTGAAAAAGGAAATTTCCTGTTCAAACCACGGTTTCGGACAATACACCGACAGCACCGCGCCGTGCATTCCGGCGTATTCCGGAATGCGGTACTCTTGAATGGGGGATGTCCGGCTGTTTTTCATGGATCGTCTTCCGTCCGGAGCCGTTATTTCTTCTTGGAAGCGGCGGCGACCTGTTCGTTTTTCTGGAGAATTCCGGCGTCCAGAAGCTTGTCGATGAGCTGCTGCATGGAATTGAAGGCGGAAAGGAAACCCTGCGGCGGCATGATGATGCGGATGGAGGGACGGGGTTCCGGAGCCTTGCCGTCTTCCGTGGGCTGAAGGGTCACGAAATCATAACGAACCATGCCGCCTGCGAAGTGAATCTGTCCGATTCCGTCTGCGAAAATTTCTTTTTTCTCGTCCATTTTTTCTCCTTTTTGTAAAATGGATTTTTCTGTTCGTCCCGGAACGGATTTCCGGGACATGTCTGGTATTATAACCGGGATTCCTCCGGTTTTCAACTCCCCGGCGGACAAACATGGAAAAAAACTTGTGTTTCAGGGAGGAAACATGCCGCCGTTCAGCGCGGCTCTTCCGCAAGATGCGAAGCCAGGCCGGAGTGCCGGACGGTGGGAGTCCGGAGCGCCTGTTCCAGAATGCCGGGGTCGGACCAGAGCGTCACCACCCGTTCCGCGCGGGTGATGGCCGTGTAGACCAGCTCCCGCGTGAGCACGGGACTTGCGCGGTCCGGGAGAATCGTCAGGACGTTGCGGAAGCCGGAGCCCTGGGACTTGTGGATCGTCATGGCGAACACCGTTTCGTTCTCGGGCAGTTCCGCCGCGGAGAGGAAACGGAAGGGGAGGGGAGCGTTCTCCCGGCTGTCCCGGAAGGCCGCGCAGAGACGTTCGTTCAGGGGATTGCGCCAGATCAGCCCCACGTCCCCGTTGTAAAGGTCCAGTTCGGGCGTGTTCCTCAGAATCATGACCGGCATTCCGGGGGTGAACCGGGCATGCATGCCCAGCCGTCCGCAGAGGATCGAATTGATGTTTTCCACGCCGTAAGACCCGTTCCGGACCGCGCAGAGGATGCGGAAGGAATCCAGCAGTTCAAAGGCGAACGCCAGCGACTCCATCGTTCCCTCCGAGGCGGCGGAGACCATGTCCGCCGGGGCAAATTTCTCCCCTGGACGGTTCCGGACTTCGAGAGTCCGGGCGAAGAATATTCGGACGAGCATTTCGTCCAGCTTTGCCGGAGGAGGCAAAGGCAGGGTCGTGAATTCCGGGACGGCGAGCGCCGCAATCCGGCGGGAAAGTTCTTCGACCGGCTTCCCGTCCTCCAGAGCGCGGATGTCCTCCGCAACGGACGAAATGACCGGGGCGTCCTTGGAGCGGTAATTGACTTTGAGTTCGGCGATGTGCCCGGAGAGCGGGCGGTCGTCGGAGACCGTCGGGACCTGCCACGAGGTCTGGCGGCGAAACGCCTCCGCAAGCTCCGGCGGCAGAGTGTTGGCGGCGCCCGACGCGCAGAGGTCGGAGAGCACGGACCCCGCCTCGACGGACGCCAGTTGATTTTTGTCGCCCAGCAGGAGAATCCGGGCGTCCGGACGGAGCGCCGCGAACAAATTGGCCATCAGCGGCAGGGAGATCATGGACGCCTCGTCCACCACCACCAGGTCCGCCGGAAGCGGATTCTCTTCGTTGTAGAAATAACGGGTCGTAAAGCGTTTCGGCTTCAGCAACGAATGGATGGTCCTGCATGGAATCGAGAGCAGACGTTCCCGGAGGGCGGGCGCGCATTCGAGGTTCCGCACGCCCGACACGATGGAATCCTTCATACGCGCCTGCGCCTTGCCGGTCGGGGCGCAGAGGAAGATTTCGAGGGTCGGATTCTGTTCCAGTTCGAGCGCGAGAAGGGCGGTCACCACCGTGGTTTTTCCGGTGCCGGGACCGCCCGTGATGACCGAGAATGCGGAGCCGTGGGCAAGATAGACGGCCAGCTGCTGGAAATCGGTCGTGCCGCCCGGTTCGCCCTGCCGGAAATACGGGCTCAGGGAAGCCAGTTTGCCGGGCGCGAGCTCCGGGAGTTTCCGCGTCTGTCCGCGCCGTTTCCGGAGCTCCCCGATGATCCGGCTTTCGTAGACATAGTAGCGGTTCAGGTAAAGGCGTCCGTCCGGGTCCAGCACGAGGGGGGCGGACCCGGGCGGCGTCTCCGGCGGAACGGCCACCTGCCGGCGGAGTTCCGGCGCACGGAGCGCGTCCAGCCACTCGCCGAGAGGCGGCAGTCGGACCGTCCCGGCCGCTCCCGGCGGAAGTTCTTCCGGGAAGGACGTCTCCGCAAGGAGCCGGAGGTCGCAGCAGGAGTGTCCGGAGCGGACCGCGCGCGAGGCGAGGGCGGCCGCCGCGAAAAGAAGCGGGTTGTCTTTCTGTCCGACGGTTTTCAGGAGGAATTCCGCGAAGACGAGGTCGATGTTTTCAAACGCGCCCGGGGATTTCATCTGTTTGAGTTGTTCCGTTTTCATGCGTTCACCCGAGGATTTTTTCCAGTTCCAGGACCAGTTCGTACGGCGGACGGTCGAAAAAGATGCCGCGTCCGGGCGCTTCGGGCGAAATTCCCCGCAGGAAGAAGTAGAAGACGCCACCGAAGAGACGCTCGTAATCTTCTTTCGTGAAGGAGCCGTTGCGGAGCCGGAGGTATTTGAAGACCGCGACGGAATAGATCATATACTGAAGCGGATAGAAGTGTTTCATCATTTCGCGTTTCAGTCCCTCCGGCTGGAAATGGGAGAGCCGCCCCTTGAGCTTGTTGGATTTCCAGTCGGCAAGATAGATTTTCCCGTTGTGCCGGAACAGGAGATCGATGAAACCCGTGAGATAGCCGCCGGAGAAATGAAGGTCCCATTCGCCGTTCCCTCCGCTTTCTCCGAAGGTCTGTTCCAGATGCTCCCGGAGAATGTTCCGCACGGAGGAGGTCCGGAAGGGAGCCTTGAACCGGTAGCAGAATTCCAGTTCGGAAAGACGGTTTTCCCGCGAAACGGACGAAAGCGTGAAGGGGACAGTCTCCCGCGGCGGGTGCAAGGGGGCGGACAGCAGGTTCCGGACCATCCCGCAGGTGAGGTCGAGCGTCGGATCGTCTTTCGGCAGACCGAAGGATTCGAGTTTTTTCTGGGCGGTCGATCGAAGGTCCGGGTTTTCGAGGTTGTGAAAGTCGACGGCTTCCAGCAGTTCGTGCCAGGCGTTGCCGGTGTTGCGGCCTCCGGGAATTTCGAAAATTCCTTCCGCGCTTTCCGGTTCCCCCTCTTCGTCCTCCGCATCGAAGTCGTAAGGGAGTTCCTGCGAATGCCCCTGCGGAGTCATGCCGGAATAGCTGGTGAAGCGCCAGTCGGAATCCGGTCTGCCGGACCACCCGCGGAACGGAAGCAGGGGGATGCTCTCCCGGGAAGGAACGTAAACGCCGTCCGCGGCCGTTTCCGGAATGCGCTGGGACGGGGGGATCGCGGCCAGCGGTGTGCCGGTGACGGTCCCGAAGGCGCTCCGGATTCCATCCATGGAAGGGAGTTCGTTCAGGTGGCGGAGGGAAAAGAGCCAGTCCAGCGCGGTGTTCTTCGTCTTGCAGTCGCCCCAGTAGACGTAACAGGCGTATTTGGCGCGGGTGAACGCCACATACGCGAGCCGGAGCAGTTCCTGAAGCCGTTCCGCCTGGGCGAGCGCCGTGGAGCGCGGATCGCCGGTAAGGTCGCGTTCGATCACGCCGTCTTCGCGGTGGTAGTTTTCCGCATGCTTCTCCATGTTCATGGAATAAAGGGCGGGGAGCATGACCACGGGGAATTCCAGCCCCTTGCTTTTGTGGATGGTCAGGATGGTGACGGCGGCACGGTCGGTTTCGAGCAGGGTTTCCATCTCCTCCGACTGTTCGGAACGGGTGTCCGGACAGCGCTGTTTCGCCAGATAATGGAGAAGGCCTGTCACGGAAAGGGAGTTGGCGGAGCTTTCCTTGTGGAGGAGTTCGCGCAGATGAAGCAGATCGGTCAGGATGCGTTCGCCGTCCGGAAGCCGGAGCAGGCGTTCCCGGACCCGGAACACCAGCAGCATTTCGTGAAACATTTCGATGAAGGAGCCATGCCGCCATTGGTTGGAAAGAAGCGACAGTTTTTCCTGGACCCCGTCCAGCGGGAGCGGCGCAGAGGTGTCGGCGTGGATCCGGATCAGGTCTTCCGTGGAATAGCCGAGAAGGATGCTCTGCATGGCGTCGGCGGCGGCCCGTCCGTCCGACGGCGCGGCGACGGCCGGCAGGACGCGTTCAAGTTCGGCCGCGGCAACGGAGTCGAAGACATTTCCCGTGCGCGGAATGACCGAAGGAATCCGCAGACGGGACAGTTCGGCCTTCATCATCTCTCCTTCATATCCGTTAAAGACCAGCACGGCGAAGTCGTTCGGCCGCAACGGACGCACGGAATCGCCGTCGGGACGCTGGATTTGAGGGGACTGGAGAAGGCGCAGAATATCGGCGGCGCAAGTGCGCAGGGCGCGTTCCCTGAGCGCGGAGACACTGAGCGGGGCGTCGGATTCGAGGAAGGAGAATTTCAGCGGACGGGAAATTTCAACTCCGTTTTCGAGCAGTCCCCGGCGTTTCTGTCCGTCTTCAAGGATGGGGGCGAAGACTTCCGGATATTCGATCTCCGGGTCGGCGAACGGGAAGGGATGCTTCCGGAAAATCTCGTTGACCGCCTCGATCATGGGGGCGGAGGAACGGTAGTTGTCGGTCAACTGGTATGGAACGCCTCCGGCGGCTTCGCATTCGCGGACGGCCCGGCGGTAGGTGGCGATGTCGCCGCCCCGGAACGCATAAATGGCCTGCCGGGGATCCCCGACAAGGAACAGCGCGGGCTCTTCCCGCTCCGCGAAAAGCGCATGGAAGGTTTCATACTGGACCGGGTCGGTGTCCTGGAATTCATCGATGACCGCGACCGCGAATTTTTTGCGGATGGCGGGCGCCAGACGGCTGTCCGGGCGGAGCACGGAGTCCCGGACGCGGGTGAGCAGATCATCGAAGGTCTGGAAGTTTTCGCGCGCTTTCTGCTCTTCGAGTTTGCGCTTCACGAATTCCGCGGCGGTCAGGGGCAGGGCTGTTTTGTAAAGAGCCAGCCGGGATTCCAGGTTTCCGGCTTCTTGAAAGAAGGGATTCCGCAATTCCTCCGCCAGCAGCATGACATTCTCTTTTTTCTTCTTGTTCGCATACCGGGAGATTTTTTCCGGCGAACAGGCCAGCAGAACTTCCAGCACTCCGTAAAGCATGCCTGTCCGGGTCCAGTTTCCGAGGACTTTTCCCATTTCTTCACGGACCTCCGGCGCGTATTCCTTGTTCAGCGCCGCGCAGAGTTTCGTGAGCACGCCCGGACGGTACAGCGCGCGGAGTTTGCCGATGCTTTCCGCGATCCGGGCGTGGTATCCGTCCAGCGAATATTTCTCCGGGAGAATGGTTTTGAGGTGGAGATCGCTCCGGGCGATGATCCCGCGAACCAGCGGAAACGCGGATTCCGCGGTGAACCGGATGCTCTTCCGGAGCTCGGAACGAAGGCCGTCGGGGTCCTCCGGATAAAATTCCGTCCGCACGAAATCAGTGAGAACCGCCCGGACAAGACTGTCCTGGTCGGTCTTGATTTCCGTGTTGAAAAGGACGCCGCTTTCGAAGGCGTATTCGGAAAGCATCCTCTGGCAGAAGCCGTGGATGGTGGCGATCATGGCCGCGTCGAAATCCAGGAGCGCATCGCGGAGACGCTTCCGGATCTCGGGTTCCGGAACCGTTTTGCGGACGCGTCCGACGATTCTTTCCAGACGGGAGCGCTCCTCGTCCGGAATCGCTTCCGGGTTCTCGAGGAACGCGTCGGCGTCATGAAGAATCCGGCGGATGCGGTCTTTCAGTTCGGCGGTGGCGGCCTCGGTGAAGGTCATCACCAGAATCGACTGCACCGGAAGGGCCCGCTCGATGACGAAACGCAGAAACAGATTCTGGATGTTATAGGTTTTTCCCGTGCCTGCGGCGGCCTCGATCATACAGACTCCGGACAGGGGGCAGTCGGACGATTCCAGTTTCGGCGGATTCTTATTCATAGGTCAGTTCTCCGTTCCGGAGGAAGGAGAAGAAACTCTCCGCCGTCTCCGCGAATTCCTCCTGAAACGCCTGCGATTGGAAATCTTCCGGCGAAAACAGCTTTGCGACCGGGTCCTCCGCATAGTCTCCCCCGCACTTCAGAAGGCCCTCTTCCATGTAGGTCGAGTCAAAGGCTCTTTCCGCCGCCTTGAACTTCTTTTCTCCCTCGCCCGGAGTGTCGGCATACGCGAATGAGGCCTCCGGGAAGAAGGGCAGGGGGACCGCAAGCCCTTTCCGGTAAAGCTCCAGCAGAAGGACGAGGCGTTTCCGGGCCTCCTCTCCGCCGATGGGCGAAAGCCGGATGGTTTTAGCCTCGGCGTGATCCCATGCGAAGGAACCGGCTTCCTCCGGGTCCGGCGCGGCCGCACACAGCAGCAGATGCCGGACATACAGCCGGATCCGGTCTTTGGCCTTGAATTTGGCGAAGCGGCAGTAATATTGCCCGGCGCCGTCCGGCTGGGCCGCAACCGGTCCGGCGATCTCGATTCCGCCGAGGCGCAGACGGATCATGAACGGGCGGTTCAAGGCCAGTTTTTCAAGCCAGATTCCGGGCAGTCTTTCCATCTTGAGCACGGCATTCCGGAAAAGGTTTTTTCCCGTGCCGGAAACCGGAAGGCGGTTGGTCTTCCGCAGAAGACCGAACTGCTGTTCCTCCCCGAGCCCGTGGACTGTCCAACGGCCGACGGCGCTTTTCAACTGATAGGCTTCCAGCGACCCCAGCTCGAACGGCTCCTCGTCCGAAACCGGCGGCTCCTCGTCGAAGCGCCGGCCGATTCCCGCGGCGGAGAGCAGAAACGCGGCGGACGTGTTCAGGAAGAAGCGCTCCAGTTCTTCCGGCGATACGGTTTCCGGCAGAGACGGCGCGGGTTCGCCTTCCTTGCGCGGGAGCAATTTTTCCCGGCAGGGGAGTTCCGGCTTGGGCGGCGGATTGCGGAGCGTTTCCTCCAGCGCGGCGCAGGCTTCGTAGTCCGGTTTCGAGAAGGAAAGAAGCGGCGTGTCCGCGCGGAAGTAATCCGGATCGAACGCCTGGAGCTTGTGCCGGGTCTCGAAGGAGGCGCCCGGAAACGTGGCTTGAAGCGTGTCCAGAAGCTCGGCCAGGGGCACGGCGGGCGGGTATTTCTCATTGTTCTTGTTGTCGGCTCCGCGATAGAACAGCAGGAGGTGCCGCCGCGCGGCGAGAAGAAGTTCCAGGAAGAGATAACGGTCCTCCAGCGTCCGGGAGCGGTCCAGACGGCATTGCTCCGGCGGGATCAGGTTGAAGCCGACCGGGAAGTCGCGCCGGGGGAACGCTCCGTCGTCCAGCCCGAGCACCGCGACGGTCTTCATCGGAATGCTCCGCATGGGGACCAGTGAACAGAAGGTGATTTTTCCCCGCAGGAACGGTTCCGCCGAAGGCATCGGCGCCATGCGGCTCTCCAGCACATACAGCATCAGCTCCGGTGGCAAAGGGAAGGGCAGGGAGACCCGCCGGTCAATTTCCGCGAGATTCTGAAGCGTTTTCCGGATGGCGCTGATTTCCTGATATGCTTCGTCGTCCGCCTCGAAAAAGGTATCCAGAACCGTTTTGAGGTCATTGCACCAGTTTTCCAGCGGACGGGGCGCGGAAAGGGTTTGCTTCAGGCGGAAAAGGTCTTCCAGAAAGCGGCAGAAGTTTCCGATGAGTTCGCCGTCCGCGCCTTCCGCCGCGTCGAACGGAAAGATCGCGTCGTCGGCCTGGGAGAACTCGTCGGGGGCGACCGCATACCCCAGCACCAGACGTTCCAGCCCCTGTTTCCAGGAAAATTCGTCGAAGGCGATGCCGCACAACTCTTCCCGGTTCTGTGCGTCGATTCCCCACCGGATTCCGAGCGAGGATACCCAGTGGCGCAGTTTTTCCAGATCCTTGTCCGAGAAATGTCCTTTCGCCGAGATGGCCGGATGTTCCAGCAGATTGAATACGGCGGATGTTTCGAACTTCCCCAGCGGTGTTTTCAGCAGTTCCAGAAAGGCGTCGGCGCAGCGGTTGGTCTTCCGGATGCTGCGGTCCGAGAAGGCATACAGTCCTTTCAGCGGACCCGTGCCGAACACGGCGTTGATGTAGGGTTCGAACAGCGTGATGTCCGGCGCCATGACGAGGATGTCGCGCGGCTGGAGGGAACCGTCTTCCAGCAATCGGAGCAGCCGGTCGTGAAGCACTTCCACCTGGCGCAGTTCGCTGTGACAGCAGTGAACCGAAACACTGTCATCTTCCGGCGGCGGAACCGGAAGCGGCGGCCCCGAGAAAGGGGAGGGAATCGCGGACCGGGAAAGGTTCAGCAGAATGTCCTGCTGAATCGTGTGGAGAACGGGACCGGGTTTGGGGATGCCCTGTTCGGCGGGGGCGTCGGGGACCGTGAAGTCTTCAAAGGCCGAAACGGGTTCGATTCCCTCCATGTCCGGCAGTTCCATCATGAACCGGAAAAATTCGCGCCCCTGTTTTCCGAGCGATGCCAGAAGCGGGTTTCCCTGGGAAAGCTCGTCCGGATTTTCCCCGGTCCGGCGGCTGATCCGGAGGGCCTCCTTCCGGGTATAAGCGTCGCTCCAGTATTCGGCGCACGGATTCAGATAAAAAAAATGGACTTCGGTAAAACGTGACAGTTGTACGAAAAACCGGAAGTAGACCGGCGCCATCGCGCTGATCCCGAAGACGGAGACCCGTTTCAGGTACAGACCCCTGGGAGGGTTCCGAAGGTCCTCGAACCAACGGAAAAACACATCGGGGCCGGGCGAAGATTCCGCCAGCTCGAGGTAAAGACGCGCCTGCCACCCGCCGGAGTGAGCCGCCCCTCTCCTCCATTGTTCCAGCATGTCGCCGTGATAGATCTGATACTGGTCGAAAAGGCCGGCGATTTTTTCGGACAGCTGGAAGGTTCGCAGCGCGGTGTTTTCGGCGGAAAGATAAGAGCGCAGTTCGGGGTAGCGCTCCGGCGATTCGGAAAGCGTTTGGAAGATTCGCCATGTCATGACTTCCTGCGACATCATTTCCAGCGTGTTGTGAAAGTCTTCCTCCGGGAACGCCTTTTCCAGCACGGACAGGATGAACGTGTTCAAGAACGGGAATTTCAAGTTGGCCGCGACCGGCGCTTTTTCTCCGAGCACCAGCTTCAGCCACGCCGCCATTCCCTGGGTCTGGACGACCACCGTCTCCGGGGTGAACAAATCGCCCTCCGGACGGAGATAAATTCTCTCCGCCAGTCTTTCTGCCAGGATTTCCGCCTTGTTCGATGAATACAGATGAAATCCCATAGGCTCTCGACTCACTTCGGCTCTCGGCTTCGGATCCGGTAGTAATGGTTGACCAGCATGTCTTCGGGAATGTTGCTGCCGTGCGCCCCGTGCGTCTCGTCGACGGCATGGCCGCCGTGGTCGGGCACGAACGCCAGCACCCGGTGGAACTTCCTCCAATGAATATCCATGTCTTCGGCCAGTTGCACAAACCGTTCCGCCGCGAGCTGCGCCTGTCCTGCGGCCGCCTCCGAAAACGGCCCGGTCTTGTGCATGACGGCATCATAGCCGGTCATGTAGCAGACGATCAGGTCGTAATCGGAATGCGCCATCAGTTCACGGGCGCACCGGAAGGATTTCTCATCCGTGCGGAAAGAATAATAATCGATCGCGCGTTCGCGGAAAATTTTGTCAATGCTGCACCCGTTGACCGCCGCAATGGCGACATTTTTTCCGTTTTTGGCAAAGACGTCGAAAAGAGTTTCGATTTTAATGACCGGCTTCTCATACTGCTGAATTCCGTGGACGGCGGGCGACGCTCCCGTAAAGATCGTCCCGTAGCAGACCGGCGTCACGCTCGGCATGACTGCGGACGACAAAATCCGGAGTCCCGCCGTCCGCTGAATCTTTTCAAAGTCGGCCGTGTAATGTTTCCGCTGGGATTCGCCGAGCGCATCGGCGCAGAAAAGCAGAACCTTTTCCGTGAGACCTTCGCCGTCCATCAGCTTGCCGGCATGGTCGACCACCTCGGCGATGGGGGTGCCGCCGTTCCGGTCGGGAGCGGGAAGCCCGCAAAGCCGGCAGACCGTCGGGGCAAGATCCCCGATGGAGGCGTCGGTTCGATACTGCTTTTTAAAGAGTTCAAGGCCGTCCGTACTTTCCTGAAACATGGGAAATCTCCTCAAATGGGGTTGGAAACAAATGCTTCGCCGCGGCATTTCTTCAGATAGTTAAGCCCGGCGACCTGCCCGGTCATTTCCCATTCGCCGCGGTAAACCGGATCATGCCAGCCCTCGATGTCGATGTTGCCCTGGTATCCGATCAGCCGCAGCTCGCTGATGATGTCCGTCCAGTTGCATTCGCCGAACCCGGGAGTGCGGTGCCAGAAAGGTGTCTCGCCGCCCATGATGCCGTGTTTGGCGATGATGTCTCTGCGGATCGTGGCGTCTTTTCCGTGAATATGGAAGAATTTTTTGCCCCATTCGCGGATCTGGGGCATCGGGTCGATCAACTGGACCATTTGATGGCAGGGTTCCCACTGAAGCCCGAGGTTGCCGAGGGGAATCGCTTCAAAAATCAGTTCCCAGGCGTCCGGATTGATGGCGATGTTCCACGATCCCGTTTTCCAGTTTCCGCCCATGTTGCAGTTCTCGAAAGCCACCCGGATTTTCTTGCCTGCCGCATATTCGATGAGGGGCGTCCAGACCTCCTTGAAACGCGGAATGTTCTCCGGAATGCTGCGGTTGGTCTCGCGTCCGGTGAATCCGCTGACGATGTCCGTCCCGAACAGGGCCGCACAGTCGATGGCGCGTTTGAAACATTCGCGGGTGTGCGCCGCCTCCTCCGTATGCTCGAGCATGTTGCCGAAAACCGAGATGGCGGAGACCTCGATATTGTGCTTGCGGAGGATGGGCATGACCTGTTCGGCGAGCTTTTCCGGATCGGTGCCGTCGAATTTGCCGCCGCCATAGGTGAAAACAAAGGACTCGAACCCGTGCGGGATGATCTGTTCGACATAAGAGGCGGACTTTGAGTTGGCGACGACCAGCGTTCCGATTTTGATGTTTTTCATGAGGATATCCCCTGTTGTTTTCGTGATGAAAATAAACTCAATGGAAGAATAAAATGATTATATACCCCGTAGGGATGGATTTCAACAGGTTTTGAAGAAAAAGTCGAAAAAAAAATCTTTTGAGTTTGACTTTTGCCTTTTCCCGTGTATAGTAGGAGCCTGTTCCGGCAAACCGGATGACCTCAGTGGCGGGGTAGCTCAGTTGGTAGAGCAGAGGACTGAAAATCCTCGTGTCACCAGTTCGATTCTGGTCCTTGCCACCATTTTTTTGTCTTCCTTCCAAATCGACACGCCGTTTAGCTTTTCCGTTTTAATGTTATTTGTGGCTGAATCCCAGCATTTTCCGTGCAAATACCATCCCAACAGAGAATTCTCTTTTTCCTGGATACTAAGGTCTATTTCGGTTCTTTTCCGGAAAATTCTCTGTTTTCCCTGTGTCGGTGACACGAGGATTCTCCGAGTCAGGAGTCTTTGAAGGAAAGCGACTTGTGGAAAATTCAATAAAATTCTTCTGTTTATGTAGAAATGGTCAGCCATATCTTTTTTGCCTCTTCGACGGAATAAACTGTAAATCATAGTTCTTTCACGCACGAAATTTCAGGTAGTTGGAAGATTTTCAGTTTGAAGTATTCCATGTCGCGGAAGCCGTAAGCCTGTCGGATCAACCATCGGATTTTGTTGTTGAACCCTTCGAGAGATGCGTTGGTCAGATGGTGGAATGTCCAGGGTTAAGTGTACGGAAAACGAAAAATCAAAAACAAGTCCGAATGGAATGCAGAAAGGAATTTGCAAAACAAAAGAAGCCATCATATATTAGTATCCTGAGGAAGGAGCGGCATCAGCGACAGCATGGCGATGCAACCAGTTAAGGAACAGTCGGATCATTGAAACGGGAGAAATCGGATGAATTCCGGGTTATCTTTTTTCGGAATCATTTCATATATAAAAATCCCGGAGTATGGACGGGCCTCCGCGAAATCAATTAGAAAGAATCCGTCATTCTGTTGATTCACGGAAACCATTGCAATACAGGTATGAATCCGTGAAAATCCTTGAAAAATGAAAAAGAGGCAGAGGAATGTTCCTGGTTAATTCATATTTATAGGAAATAAGAGAAACCCGCTGATTGAATCAGAGTTCCGACAGATTCAATTACAGTTAAAATTACGGTAAAACAACCGGAAAATTATTTAGTATCGAAAGAAAATCACTTTACTAACGCAAGGGGATGTATGAACAAAACACTTTTGCTGATGTCGTTATTTTGTCTTTTCTCAATGACGGGGTATTCCGCGGAACAGGGGCCTACCGGCAATGCTGTAGCCACGAGTTTCGGTGAAGAGTATCCTTTTAAAGTGGAGACACTCGCCGCCTGTGCCGGCGATAAATTGCTCCGCGGGCTGACCAATGTGGCCACCGGGACGGGAGAGATTCCCCGTCAGCTCATCATTTCATGCAGGGAGCACAATTCGATTTCGGGTCTTCCTTCCGGCTTCTTTACCGGTTTGATAATGACAATTGCCCGAACCGTATACGGGGGATTCGAAGTCCTCATGTTTCCGATCCCGATTGATGGTTCATACGCCTCCATGATTACCCCGGCTTATGTTTGGGGCCCCATAACTTCTGTTCCGAACCATCCTCCGAAGAATCAAAAGACCAAGGAATAAGAATATAAAAATGCGGTTGGCCCCGAAAGTTGGACAGGTTGCATTGGTGTAAAACGGGTCGTAAATTAAAGAGTTCAAGTTTTACACGAAAGGGGCAGTCGAAATGAAAAAGAGCTACGACAGCAAGTTCAAAAGTCGGGTGGCGCTGGCGGCGTTGCGTGACGACAAGACGATCGCGGAAATCGCCGGAGAGTTTCAACTGCATCCGAACCAGGTATTACAGTGGAAAAAGAAACTGGTGGAAGGAGCGGGAGGAGTCTTCCAGACGAAGAGCGAGCGCAAGGCGGAAAACAAAGGGTATACCGAGGACGATCTGATGAAGAAAATCGGACGTCTTGAAGTGGAGAATGATTTTTTGCGAAATGTGTCCTCCGCACTGGGGGTGAATCCCGGAAAGCCCAGATAGAACCGAAGGGGAAATTGAGCGTGGCACGTCAACTGAAGCTATTAACGGGATCCGCGCTCAAGTCATTACTACAAATCGGTCGTGAATTTTGACAGGGACTTCTCGGATTCTCACAGGACGAAATGAGAGAAATCTATAAAGAGTGCCCGTTCTATGGAGTTCCGCGGTTGACGCACGAGCTTCAGAGAAGCGGCTTGGATACGCACCCGCTCTGGTGTCCAGACGGTCTAGACTCCTTTGATAACGTCCTGCATTGCAAATCGCGTCCGCTTCCGCATTCAGCAGGCTGTTCAAGGTCTCTTCCACAGTCTGACGAACAATCCCGTTCAGATGTTCTTTGATTTCTTTTTCATCCACGTTGATCGCTCCGGCAATGGATTTTTCCCGTTCCTGCACTACATTCTTCATAGCCTGTTTCCTTTTTTGACTGGTTCTTTGGTGTGGTAACCTTAACCAATCAGGAAACAGGCTCTTTTTCAAGCCCTTTTTCTCAAAATGTGCGAAAAATTCCGGACGTTATCAATTTTTTTTTGAGTTTTTGGGACAGTTTCCGGGACACTTGATGGATTTATGACCAAAAGAGAAAAAGGGCGCTTTTTGCAAGCTGCTGGGAATGAGTAAGATAGGAATGGTGGAGTATAGGAGACTTGAACTCCTGACCCCCACACTGCCAGTGTGGTGCTCTAGCCAACTGAGCTAATACCCCGTTTCAATCAATGAGGCTCTAATTTACTACCTTTTTTCCGAAAAGCAAGCAGAAAAACGCAAAAATCCAAGATTATTTCTTCCAGAAGGACGGGAGAATAAAGATCAGAATCGTATACAATTCCAGGCGTCCGATCAGCATTTCCGCCGCCAGCAGGAGTTTTGCCGTCGAAGTCATCCAGGCATAAGAGCTGTCCGGAGAGAGCGTGCCGAATGCGGGTCCCACATTGCTCAGACAGGAAATCGAGGCGGTGATCGCGGTCAGCGGACTCATGTCGCAAGTCAGAGAAAGCAGCAGCGTGAAGAGAAACATCGTGAAAATGTAGATCATGAAAAAACCGAGAATCCGGTTGGTGCCCGAAAGATTGAACCGCTTGCCGTTCAGACGGATATTCTGGAGGGAACGGGGGAAAATGTTTTTCCGCAGTTCCGAAATCGAAAACTTGCACAGGAGAATGATCCGCACGCATTTGATCCCTCCGGAGGTCGATCCGCCGCAGCCGCCCATGAACATCAGTCCCATAAGAATGATGCAGGCGGCCGCGGGCCATACCGCAAAATTGGCCGTAGTGAAGCCTGTGGTCGTCGAGAGCGACACCACCTGAAAAAGGGCTGCCCGGAAGGACAACCAGGCTTCGTGGTGGTATTTGTTTCCGCTGACGGGATCGACGATATGGGAGAAAAACAGACAGGCGCTGACGATGAGTGTGGAAAAGAACAGGATCACCACATAGGTCCGGAATTCTTCATTCAAATAATCCCGGAGGGAAAGACCGGTGAGAATCCTGAAGTGAAGAAGGAAGTTGCAGCCGCCCAGAAACATGAACAGGATG
This sequence comes from Lentisphaerae bacterium ADurb.Bin242, assembly GCA_002069785.1. GTDB lineage: Bacteria > Verrucomicrobiota > Lentisphaeria > Victivallales > UBA1829 > SIG94. Next base: position 63,628 of record MWCA01000016.1, read on the forward strand.
ATCACCGCCTGAATGTAGGAATCCTGATAAAATGCGATGTTGATGTTTTTGGTTGAGGCGCCTCCGGTGGCGATCGTGCCGAAGGAATGGCAGACCGCATCGAAGAGCGGCATTCCCCCCATATAAAGAAGGAAGACCTCCAGAAAAGTCAGGATGATGTATACAAGGCAAAGAATTTTCGCCGTGCTGGCGATTCGGGGCGTAAACTGATCGCTCCTGGTTTTCACGCCGGGAAATTCCGCATTGTAGAGGGATTGTCCTCCCATCCCGAGCATGGGAAGGATCGCCAGGGAAAACATCACGATCCCCATGCCCCCGATCCAGTGGGTAAGGCTTCGCCAGAAAAGGATTCCGCAGGAAAGGCTTTCGATTCCGTTGGGAAGAACCGAACCGTCCATCAGGACAAGGGTTTTGTCGATGACGGTTGCGCCCGTGGTCGAGAAGCCGGACACCGTTTCAAACAGGGCATCGATCCAGTGCATTTTGGCCACGGCGATGAAGGGTAGTGTGCCGAACAGGGAAACCATGATCCAGCCGAAAGCAACCACGGCAAACCCTTCGCGGGATCCTGTTTTAATGGAGGAAGAGGGCTTTCGAATAAGAACAGCACCGATTGTCCCGGAAACAAGCGTAAAGACGCCGCAGGCGAGAATTCCCAGAATATCGGACAAAGGATCATTCATGGCGGTGGAGACCAGCGAGGTGAGCGCCATGAGGATTCCCTCCAGAACAATGAGGCGGGAGATCAGATGAAAGACGAGTCGGGAATTCATGTTATTTCTTCGGGAAAAGAGGTTCGAGTTCCTTCTCGGATTCCGGCGTGACGATGGCCACCACGACGTCCCCGGGATTCAGAATGGTTCCGCCGGAGGGCGTAATGACTTCATTTTCCCGGAACAGCAGGGCGAAAAGCGTGGAAGCCGGAAGTTTGCACGAGGAGAGGTTATGTCCGCAAAGCGGGGACGAGTTGGAAACGCGGAACTCGGTAAGCTGTGCGTGAACCATCTGGAGATAGGCGTCGACGCGCATGGTTCCCGTTTCCAGCTGGCGCAGAATGGAATTGACCGCGACCAGGGTGGAACTGACGCCGCAATCGATCATATCCATGACCGGCACAATCCGGATGTATTCGGGCTTGAATGTGACGGTGATGGTTTTTTTCGCGCCCAGCCGCTTGGCGATGATGCAGCTCAGAATGTTGTCCTCATCGTCCTGCGCGGCGCTGATGAAATTGTCGCAATCCTCGACCCCGGCTTCCTGGAGGACTTCTTCATCCGTCGGGTTTCCATGAATCACCAGGACGCTGGAGGGGAGTTCATCCAGCAGCTTTTCGCCCTCGTACTGATTTTTTTCGATGAAACGGATGTCATACCCGAGCTTGCAGAGGGCCTGGGCCAGCCTTTTGCCGGTGATGGTGGCGCCCGTAATGATGACCCTGGAATTCTGCGGGGCCGACACATCGGATGAAATCCACCGGATGAAATCGTGAACATGCTGCGAAGTCCCGGCGATATACACCTTGTCCCCGGGGACGAAAAGGGTGTCCCCGTGGGGAACGAGGAAACGTTTCTCCCGGACAATCGCGGCGAAACGGATTGCATCGAGCATGGCGGGGTCCATGGGAATATCCTTGATCCGGGTGCCGGAAAGCAGGGAGGAAGGGGTGATCTCGAAAACCTTCATGACCGCATCCGGATTGGAAAAACGGATTTCCTCCAGCAGGAAACGGTCTTCGAGAACCGCCAGAATCTTGCGTACGCACTCGTCCGGAGGGGAGACGTACTTCCAGATTCCGAAGTGGTCGGGGATGATCTTGTTTTCTTCGGAAAAGAAAGAAGGACTGTTCAGGCGGCAGATGGTTTTGGGCGTGCCGAGGCGGGAGGCAAGCTGACAGGAAAGAATATTGGCGGCTTCGTCGCCGCTGACTGCCAGAAGGACATCCGCATTCTGAATGTTGGCGGAAAAAAGGGTGTTCAGATTGATGCAGCTGCCTTCGATGAGTTTGACGTCGAGGGCTTCATTGATGTGTGCAAGGGGTTCCGGGGAAGAATCGATGAGAACCACGTCATGCGCATTGGCCGTTAATTTTTCTGCGAGAAGCTTTCCGAGTTCCCCGGCGCCCGCAATGACGATGTTCATAAGATCCCCCGATCAGTGAAAATCGTACTCGTGTTCAAACAGCTCTGCGATTTTTTCTCCCGCGGCCTGTTCCTCCGGCCCGGTGACCCTGAGTGTTGCCGTATCTTTGAACTGGAGCCCGAGTGCCAGCAGATCCAGAATGCTTTTCAGATTGGACGTCCCCCGCGAGGATTCCAGTAAAAATTCATGCCCGGGAAAGGTTTCAACTGTACCCATGATCATGCTTGAGGGCCGACAGTGGATTCCTGCCTTATTCTGAATCTGAATTTTCTTTTCAAACATGTTTGCTGTTCTCTCCGGTTAAGCAATGGTCTCTTTTCTTCTGAAAAATCCATTTTCAAAAGACAGGATTTATAATATAACATCCCCCCGGTGATTTTACAATCCGTGAAATCCATTTTCCGGCAACAGGACTTTCCCTGCGGCGGACTGTCCGTTCCGCCGTTCCGCACGGCTTTTTCTGTTTCCATGCCTCCTTTGAAAAGAGCCTGCCGGGAGTGCGTCTGCTACGTTCCAGTTACGGCGGGAAAGATTCCCCCGCGATCCCGGTTTCCGGGAAAAAGAGGATTTTTTCTGTTTCCCGTCTTGACTTTTCAGAAAAAAAGCTTATAATTAGTTTTAGAAGCAAGTCAAACGTATGATATGCATAAAAATGCAGGACGGTTTCGGATGGCTGCCACTATAAAAGATATTGCCAGAGCCGCGGGGATCGACATCCGGGTCGTTTCCCTCACTTTGCGGAATCATCCGGACGCCAAGGTCTTCCGGGAAGAAGTCCGCCAGCGGGTGCTCCGCATTGCCAATGAACTCGGATACGAGCGCAACCTTCTGGCCGCTTCCATGCGGACCGGCATCGTCAATACGGTCGCCATCGTCGGAAATTTCCTGGAAATAGACGCCTTTCCGTTGCCCGGGGTGGCAGGGATCATGGAGGAATGCGCCCGGTTCGGATACAACGTCCGGCTGTATCCGGACCAGAATCTGGAAAAAACATTTTCGGAGATTCGCGGACACTGTCTGAAATATGTTCTCTCCATGTCGGTGGATCAGGAGGAGCGCCGGAAAACCGCGGAGTTCTGTTCGGCGAACCAGATCAAGCTGGTCTACCTCTGCGAAGGTCCATCCATGGGGTATTCCGCAGTGGGGATCGACAACTTTGCGGCCGGTTTTTCCGCCGTTTCCTTTTTTGCGGAACATGGACATGAAAGGATCGGACTGGCCACGGTTCCGGAACGTTCTTATCAATATATCAAGGCGAGGAACAGCGGATACCGGGAAGGCATGAAGCATATTGGAATCACTCCGGACCCCGGCTGGATTATCGGGGACGGGGAGAATCATGACTGCCTCGACCGTTTTCTCCGGATGGAAAAAACGAAACGGCCCACGGCAATTTTCGCCATCAGCGACTCTATCGCCGTCCGTCTGTTATACCGTGTGGCGTTGTTCGGAATCCGGGTTCCTGAAGAGCTGGCGGTGGTCGGGTTCGGCAATACGAGCATGACCAGGTTGTCTCCTGTGCCGCTTGCCACGTTCGAAGAATTGTTTTTTGAACGCGGCAAACTGGCGGTGGACATTCTGCTGGAGAAATCTCACGAACCGGTGAAGAAAGAAGATCATTTTTATCTGGTCGAGCCGCGCTTGATTCCATTGCGGTCCGCCGGAGGAAGTCTGATGCAAAATGAAACGGTCGCGCAAAATGTCAAAGGGAAAGGAAAATGTCCATGAAAAATGAGAAAAGAGTTGTGTCGGGACTGCCGCCGTGCCGGTGCGGTCGGAGGACCGCGCGGAGGCAGCCCCATGACCTGCACCACCACTCCGACGCCAGCCCAGCCGGCCCGGCCCCCGGGACCGGCCCGCTTCACCCTCATCGAACTGCTGGTGGTGATCGCCATCATCGCCATCCTGGCCGCCATGCTGCTGCCGTCGCTGAACAAGGCAAAAGCCATGGCGCAGGGAACCAAGTGCATGAGTAATCTGAAACAGCTCGGCCTTTCCGTGCTGAATTATTCCAGCGACTTCAAGGAATGGGCGCCTCACTATTATTTCATATACCGGTACTATGAGGACGGCAGCGCTAATCCGACATTTTCAACAACCTTGAACTGGGGGTTGTTCCTTTCCACTCCGAGCAAGTATTTTCCGTCCAACGGATCGCAGTGTTTGGGATATATCAATGTGCCTTACGGGGGAGCGAATTTATGGAAAAGCATGCTGGCGTGCCCGAGCGGGACTCCCGTTTCCGTCAGCACCTACATGCCGAACTACAACCCGAATTATGTGGACAACATCAAGACAAGCAAATGCGGTTTCTTCCGGGTGGATTCCATCCGGACGCCTTCGCTTCTTGCCTGGTTCGGAGATTCCTACGACTACGGCAACGTCCGCTGGTGGATTCCGCGTCACCTCAAAAATACCGGAATCAACTACGTATTTACGGACGGACACGCGGAAAACATCCATATGAGCAAGATCAAAGAAAGACAGCATTCCGCCTACGTCATGGGCACCGACATTGCCGCACAATCGATCTATTCCTTCCCGTCAGATCTCTCCTACAATCAGCAAGTTTATCCATTCAACGGGAAAGCCGATTGAGTTTGAAACATAGAAATATATGAAAGGGAAACTCATGCTTAAGAAAACAATGTTCATCGCGGGACTGTCCGCGTGCGGACTGCTTCTTTCCGGCGCCGATTATTCGAAGGAAAGAAACGATGTTCTGTCCGGGAAGATCACCGAGGCGAAGGCGGTCTGGTGGGGCTATGACAAGGAGGACGCCACGAAGTGTCTTCAAGACGCCATGAACTCCGGCGCAAAGAAGATCATTGTGGAAAATGTCGGCAGCGACTGGATCACCGGGCCGCTGCTCGTTCCCTCGAATATCGAGATTGTCTTCCACGACGGCGTGGTGATCCGGGCCAAAAAAGGAGATTTCAAAAAGCCCACCGACGCCCTTTTCAAGATATTGAAACAGAAAAACGTCACCCTGCGCGGAATCGGGAAAGTCCTGTTCGTGATGAACAAGAAGGACTATCAGGACAAGGCGAACTACAAGCCCGGCGAGTGGCGGCACACGGTCGGCATCCAGGAGAGCGACGGGGTCGCCGTGGATAATCTGACGCTCCGTTCCAGCGGCGGCGACGGCGTCTATGTGGGCAGCATGGACTGCCGCAATGTCCGTCTGACCAACCTGGTCTGCGAGGATCACCACCGGCAGGGATTCAGCGTGACCGGCGTGAAGAACCTGTATGTGAAAAACTGCAAGTTCAACGACACGAGCGGTTCCGCGCCGGAATGCGGGCTCGACCTGGAACCCAACTACAAGGACGGCGTCGGGCTTCAGAACGTCGTGTTCGAAAACTGCGAGTTCAAGAACAACAATCTGGCCGGAATCTATATTTCCAACAATTCGCATCTGCCGGCCACCATCACGTTCCGGGATTGCGTCGTCAAGGACAACCGCAACGGCGGAATCGGGCTCGGTCATACCGCGATGGGAGAGCCGGATCAGCCCGGAAAGATCGAATTCATCCGCTGCCGGATCGAAGGACATAAAACACCCTCCGTCAGCCTCGGCCTCCATGTCGTCCCCAACCTCAAGCTGGTCTTCGAGGATTGCATTATCGACAACCGCCTCTCCCGATACAACGCGATGATCCTTTCCAGCGATTCCCCGAAGGATCTGTACGGCATCGAGATCCGGAACCTGACCGTGATCGACGACCAGGACCGGGCGCCCGTCGTGTTCAACTCGAAATATGGCAACGCCCTGATCCGTCCGGTGGTGGAGAACGTCGTCGTGAAGAATTCCAGGGGAGAAATCAGAAAGTTCGATTGTGCGAAATTCATCCGGGAAAGTGCGCCCGATCCGGCGGCCAAGGCGTTTCAGGTCGCCGTGATGAACCGTGCGGACTTCCTTCCGGTTTCGGGGAAGGGGGAGAATGCCGGCGACAACATCCGTTTCCGCGGCAATACGGATTATTATGTGTTCGCCAAAGCGGGAAGCAGAATCCCGATCCGCTTTACGAATTCCGTAGTCCATGCCTTCGATAAGAAACCGGTCGAGATTGTCCTTTCGACTCCCACCGTTCCGAATGTGAAACGGCTCGAAGTTCCGTTTGAAGGAAGCCTCGATTATACGCTGGAAGCGCAGGAAAACGGGATTTACAAATTCGCGATTGCGGCCCGCGGCCAGACGGTCAAGGTATCGTGTTCCGCGCCCGGGCAGGCTTTCAGTTCCAGTGAAAAGCTCTATGTCTTCGGATGCTCGGGAACCCTTTACTTCGCGGTTCCGGCCGGGACGAAAACGGTGCTGGTCGAAGCGGGCGGCACTCTCCGGGAGGAATCGGACGCGGCCCTGATCGATCCCTCCGGAAAAGTCGTCGCGGAGGGCAAGCGCCTGGCGGGGAGCAAAATCCTTTCCACGGAGCGCAGCGATCCTTCCCGTTGCGAAGTGTGGGGCGTCCGGTTCAACGCGTCGAAGCTGTTCCTGAGGCTCGGATCGCCGGTCGTCCAGATTTTTTCGACCTCTCCGCTCAATCTTCTGGCTGAAAAAAACAGTATCGGGAAATATGATGTGAAATCGTTCAAGCCGGTTGTGCCGATTGTCCAGAACGGCAATTTCATGCTGGCGGGCCCCTCCCGGAAGGACCTCACATTGAACACGCCGACCTTCCCGAA
>MWCA01000017.1 GCA_002069785.1 Lentisphaerae bacterium ADurb.Bin242
TTCGACGATGATCGTCTTGGCCTGTACGTCGCTGACCACCTGTCCAACTCTGCTCTTGCGATTTCCACGCACGCTTTCCGATGTGCTGCCGGTCTCGTTCATAGCTCAGTATCCTGTTATAATGGTTTCAGTTGGCCGCGGGCGCCGCGGATGCCGCCGCAAGCGTTCTGCGTCTTTTTTCGGTAAGGACCCGCGCGATGTTTCTGCGGAGCTCCTTCATCTTGGCGGGATTCTCGTTCTGGCCGGCTTTCGACTGCGCCCGGAAATTGAATTTTTCCTTCTTGAATTCGGCGACCTGGTTGTCGAGTTCCGCATCCGTCAGTTCTCTGAATGACTTTTTATTCTTCATGGGAGATTCCTTCCGCCTCAGACGACTACGCCGCGGCGAATGATGAATTTGCATTTGACGGGCAGCTTGGAGGCGGCGAGGCTCATGGATTCCTTGGCAACCGCCTCGGAACAGCCGCTGACCTCAAAAAGCATCCGGCCCGGTTTGATCGGGGCAACCCAGAATTCGACCGCGCCCTTTCCTTTGCCCATACGGACTTCGAGGGGCTTCTTGGTATAGGGCTTGTACGGGAAAATGCGAATCCAGACTTTGCCGCGGCGCTTCATGTGACGCGTGATCGCGATACGGGCGGCCTCGATCTGATTGGCGGTAAGGTAGGCCCGTTCCATGGTCTGCAACCCGAAGTCGCCGAAGTCTAATTCGTTGCACCGCTGGGACAGCCCGGTATTAGTCCCGCGCTGCACCTTTCTGTGCTTTACTCTTTTTGGCATTAGTGGCATTTTGCATATCCTCCATGGCTTCTTTATGACAAATCCAAACTTTCACGCCGATTTTTCCGGCCGTGGTATTCGCTTCGGCAAACCCGTAATCGATGTTCGCCTTCAAGGTGTGAAGGGGAGTGCGCCCTTCCTTATAATGTTCCGTGCGCGCGAGTTCCGCCTGGCCCAGACGGCCGGAGCACTGGATTTTGATTCCTTCCGCGCCCGCTTCCATCGCCGTCTGAATGGCTTTCTTCATGGCGCGGCGGAAACCGATCCGCTTCTCCAGCTGGATCGCAATGTTTTCGGAAACAAGCTGCGCATTGGTTTCGGGACGTTTGACCTCCACTACATCCAGAATCACTTCGCGTCCGGGAAGCAATTTTGCAACGGAATCGCGAAGCATTTCCAGCTCCGTGCCCTTGCGTCCGATCAGCAGACCCGGGCGGGCCGCATGGATCGTCGTGCGCACATTGCTGCTGTAGCGTTCGATCACGATTTTGGAGATTCCGGCCTGATTGAAGTTCTTCTTGATATAAGTGCGCATCTTCAGATCTTCATGAAGCCAATCGCCGTAGCACGCCTTGGCGGCGAACCAGCGGGAACTCCAGTTCTTGTTCAGGGCTAACCTTAACCCGATCGGATTTACCTTTTGACCCACGACATGCCCCTTTCCTTTAATCGTCCGTGAGGACCACTGTGAAGTGGCTCATGCGTTTCCGGATTCTTCCCGCCATGCCGCGGGCTTTCGGACGATACCTTTTCAGCATCGGACCGGGGTCCGCAGACGCCTTCAGAACCTTCAACTGTTCTTTTTTGACACTGTTTTTTTCATCGTTTTCCGCATTCGCGATCGCGCTTCGCAGCGTCTTCGCAAACAGCCTTGCGGCTTTTCTCGGACTAATCTCCACGATCGCCAAAGCCTCCACCACCGGTTTCCCCTGAATCAGGCGGGAAATCTCGGCCGCTTTCGACGGCGATATCCGGACATACTTTGTAATCGCCCGAACTTCCATAATGCTCTTCTCGCTTCGTTTGGTTTCTGGTTATGTGAACTGTCGATTTTTTCTATTGAACAGACGTTTCACTCGTCGCAAACACTTCCGTACCGATGCTGAACGAATTCATGTCGCCGCTCATCAGCAGCGCCGCCGAGGTGAAGTTCTTCAACAGAACCACCTGAAAACGCGCTTTGCCGTCGGCGGTCCGCAGGATCATCCCCGCACGGACTCCGTTCCGGTAGCCCGCGGAAAAAACCACCGCTTTCAGCTTTTCATCGACATTGAGAATCCGGCACGAGGAGAATCCCCCGGGAGGAGTGGGAAGGGCATTGAACCGGACAACATTGCGGACTTCACTCTTGAGACTGCCGATCATGACTCTCAGCTTGGCGGCGCGCACAGGGTCCACACCCGGTTGTTGAATAAGTGCAGACACTTCATCACAGAGTGCGATGGTCGCCGACGCCAATGCTACTGAGCTTTGCATAACAGTTCTCAGAGACTCCGCCGTGTCTTCGTCCCCGCTTCCCGAATAAACGGGTTTCAGGGTTTCAATGACCGCCGCCGCACTCATTTCATAGCGCTTCAGCTTTTCGGCCAGCATCGAATACTTTCCAAGAGTTTCAAGCAGCTCCTTGCGAATCACTGAATTCTCACGCTTCTGAGCCTCCAGTTCCGCTTCCAGACGACTTTTCTCGTTGGTAAGCGCCGCAAGTTTTTTTCCGGCTTCCGATTTCTGGTCCGCAAGCTCTTTTTCAAGCTGCGGCACGGTTTTCGGAGCGGCCCGCCGCATTTCCGCGCCCATCGCAAATGAACACGAGAATGCAAACAGAGCGATTACTATAACACGCATCTCTGTTCTTTTCCAGTGCCGGCGCGAAAAAAAAATGTGTTTTTTTTGTATTTCAGCCATCGAAACATCCTTTCCGCCATCGAAATTCAGGAAAACGGGATTTTTATTATAGCATGCGGAAACACCTTTTTCAAACGGTTCTTCCTCCAATCGCTTGCCTATTTTCTTTTTCGATGCTATATTACCTTTTCAACCCACAAAGAAAGGAATCATCCCCATGTTTGGCAACACTTTCGGCAGACTCTTCAGGATTACCTGCTGCGGAGAATCCTATTCCGGTGGTTTCCGGAAAGACAAAGGCCTCCCGGAACAACTTTACGGCGGGCTGATGACCATTGTGGACGGGGTCCCTCCGGGAATCAAAATCACGGCCGAACTGATTCAGGCCGAACTGGATAAACGGAAACCGGGCCAGACGCCCCTGGATTCCCCCCGCAAGGAAAAAGATCGCGTATACATCTTTTCCGGAGTCATGGAAAACGATCTCACGACCGGCGCTCCGGTCGGCATGATCATCCCCAACAACGACATCCAGGATATTCATATCGACCAGTACCGTTCCTATAAGGATGAGATCCGCCCCGGCCACGCCGAATACGGATTCTTCAAGAAATACGGAGAATACGGCGACTGGGTCGGCGCGGGCCGCGCCAGCGGACGTGAAACCGCCAGCCGGGTCGCCGGCGGCGCCGTTGCCAAGGCAATCCTGGACTCCATGGGCATCGACGTAATCGCCTATTCCATCGCCTCGCACGGAATCAGGGCCGGCCGCGAATTCACATACGAAGAAGCGAAAAAGAATTACCGCAAAAACGAGATCAACTGTCCGGACCTTGCCCTTGCCGAAAAGATGAAAGCCGATGTGTTGAAGATCAAGGAAGACGGCGAAACGGTCGGCGGCATCATCGAGTGCATCGCGCACGGAGTGCCCGCGGGCCTCGGCGAACCGGTTTTCGACAAGATCAATGCGATGCTGGCCCATGGAATCTGTTCCATCGGCGCCATCAAGGGGATCGAATTCGGCGCCGGATTCAAGGTTGCCGACATGGTGGGAAGCCAAAGCAACGACCCGGCCTATGTGGATCCCGGGACGGGACATGTCCGCTTCAAGACCAATCACGCCGGCGGAATCCTCGGCGGGATCACGACCTGGGAGGAAATCCGTTTCCGCTGCGCCGTCAAGCCCACGCCGACCGTCTCGGTGCCCCAGGAAACCGTCAACGTCAAGGAGATGAAGAATGTGGTGCTCTCTCCGATCACCCGGCGCGATCCGTCCCTTCTTCCGCGCATTTATCCGGTGATCGAAGCAATGACCCGCTGCGTTCTGCTGGATGCCATCTACATGGCGGAGGCTTACTGGAAAGTCTCCAAAATCGATGAAAAATGGCTGAAAATCTAGTCTTCCGAATCATGCACCCCTGAAAAAACGGAGCAGGTCATCATGCATCTGGCGACCTTGTTGAATCAGAACCTGATTTTCTTCAATGTGGAAGGAAATGACAGGGAGACGATTTACAATCATCTCATTTCCCTCATGGCGAAGACCGTAAGCCTGCCCTGTCCGCCCGCCCGGGTGGTCAGCGACATCATCGCGCGGGAAGACTTGATCAACATCGTTTATGAAAAGGGATTCGCCTATCCTCACATAAGATATCCGCAGCTCATGGACCTGAATGTCGTAATCGGGGTTTTGAAGAAACCGGTTCTTCTCAAACAGAACGACCGGGAGGAGACCCGGATCATCGTGTGCAGCCTGGTCTCGCCGGAGACGTCGGTCATCTACCTGAAGGTTCTGGCCGCGTTCTCCCGGTATTTTCTGTTGGCTCCGGACGCCATAGCCAAGCTGGTGAACACCGGTTCCCCGAAGGCGATGATCGATTTCCTTCAGGCCGAAAACATCGAGGTGAAACACACCCTCTGCGCGGAAGACGTGATGCTCCGGGAAGTCAAAACGGTCAAGCCGGACGACACGATCTCCGAGGCGCTCGACATTTTCGCGAAGGAAAAAGTCGAAGCTATCCCCGTGGTGGACGAACATGGCTCCTTCCTGGGAATCATTTCCTCCGAAATGATCATCCGGAAAGCCGTGCCGGACTACATCATGAATATGGACAACCTGAACTTCCTCTCCCATTTTGAACCGTTTGAAACGGTTCTCTGCGAAGAACAGAACATTCTGGTCAAGGACGTCATGGCGCCCACCCGCAATACGATTCATCCGAATACTCCGCTGATTCAGTTCACCTTGCGGCTTCTCAAGGAAAAGGAACACATCCTTTTTGTCGTCCAGGACGGCAAACTGTCGGGAACGGTCAGCTTCGTCGAACTTGTCAGCAATGTTCTTCGCGGATAAGGAGATTTATTTTGAATCCTTTCATCGTTTCATTGCTCTATGACGCCATTCCCGTGGCGACATCTCCTTTACCGGCAGTCAGCGGTTTCCAGTTCTGGTTCTCGACGGCGGTCTTTTTCTTCACTTTCGTGCTTGTCGCCACGGAAAAGATCCATAAAACGACGGCGGTCCTTCTCGGGGCGGTGCTGATGCTGTGCGTGCTTCTGCCCGGTCCCGGTCACAAAACCTCCAGGAAGGACCATCCGGCCGGGGAAAAAACGGCCGTTACTGCGGTGGACACGCCCCGCCTCAGCCCGATGGATCAGGCCATCCTCGAAAAATATGAAAAGAGCGATGTCTTTGCGCGCTATGTCAATTTCGACGTTATCTTCACTCTGGCAGGAATGATGGTGATCGTCAATATCCTCAGCAAGACCGGACTGTTCCAGTATGTGGCGATCAAATCGGTGAAATTCGCGGGAGGCCGGCCGGTCCCGTCCATGGTGCTGCTGGTCATCGCGACCGCCGTGCTGTCGGCCTTCCTGGACAACGTGACCACCATTCTCCTGGTGGCGCCGGTATCTTTCGTGGTAGCCTCCTCCATGAAGATGAATCCGATTCCTTTCCTGCTGGCGGAGACCATGGCGTCGAACATCGGCGGCACGTCCACCCTGATCGGCGATCCGCCGAACCTGATCATCGGTTCCGCCGTAGGCCTTGACTTCATGGCGTTCCTCTGCAATCTGGCGCCGTTCATCCTGTTCCTGCTGGGCGTATTCTGCGCATGCCTTTATTTTTATTATCGCAAACGGATGTTCGTGACGGTGGAGCAGCGGGCGCACATCATGGAAATGAACGAAAATTCCGCCATCACGGACGCTTCCACCCTGAAGCGGGCCGGAACGGTGATGTCCCTGACGCTGGTCGGCTTCATCCTGCACGGTTTCGCCGGAATCCAGCCCTGCGTCATCGCCATGGGCGGCGCCGCGCTCTGCCTGCTGGTTTGCAAGGTCAACGTGGAGGAGATCTTTGAAAAGCTCGAATGGGGAACCCTGTTTTTCTTCATCGGCCTGTTCATCGTGGTCGAAGGCGCGACTTATTCGGGCCTGATAGGAAAAGTCGGGATGCTTTTTGAATTTACCCGCGGATGGGATCCGATTTTCATCATTCTTGCGGTGATGTGGTGCTGCGCCGCGATCGTCATGGTGGTGAACAATGTTTCCTTCACCGCGGTGGTGGTTTCGCTTGTCATGGTGTACCTCCAGTCCGGTTCCGGAATGGAGGCGTTCGGCGGCAACCTCCCGCTCCAGCACCTTTTCTGGTGGGGAATCGCGCTGGCGGTCTGCCTGGCCGGAAACTTCACGGCGGTGGGAGCGGCGGCCAATCTGCTGTCGGTCGGAATCGCGGAGCAGAACGGACACAAGCTTTCTTTCGTGGACTTTCTCAAGTTCGGTGTGCCGGTTTCGTTTGGTTCGATGGTTCTGGCGTCCGCGTACATTGCGGTTCGCTATTGGCTTTTCAGAGCATAATCTTTTGCAGCAAGGAAAAGGACCATGGCAAAGCCCCCCATGGAAATCACCCCGGAATTGAGGCGCTCTTCGGAACGCAAGGCGATTCTTTCCTCCGCGATTGCGGCCATGGGGGACATTACGCTCGTCGACAGCGCGGTCATCATTCTTTTTGCGCAGATGATCGGCGCCGGCGACATGTTTTCCATGCTCACGACCTCCCTTCTTCCCCTGTTCAACGGACTGTGCGTCATCCCCATGGCGTGGGTGGCGGGACGGACCGGCTATCAGACGCTGATTGTCCGCGTCACATCGGTCGCCCTCTTTGCCTATCTGATGATTGCCGCCTCGCCGTTCTTCGGGAAAGGGGCGGTCGCGATGATGCTCGGGATGCTGGTGCTGTTCGCCGTCATGTCCACGGGCTATGTCGCCGCCTGGTTCCCCATGCTGGACACTTTCCTGCTCCAGGAACGGCGCACCGTTTTTCTGGGTTCGATGCGCTTTTCGTGGCAGCTTTCCTCCACCTTGTTTCTGCTGTCGGCCGGTCTTTTCATCGGAAAGAACCCTCCCATCGAAAAGCTTCAGATCATCCTGCTGATCGGAGCGCTCTGCCTCCTCGGAAGAATCTTTTTCATTTCGCGCATTCCGGTCTTCAAAACGGAAAAGAAAGATACTTTCGGCTTTGCCGACGGGCTCCGGACGGCTCTGGCGAACAAGCCGCTGGCCGGGTATTCCGTCTACCTCTTCGTCCTGAACCTGGCGGCGTACGGAACGCTTCCGCTGTCCACGCTTTACCTGAAAAATCATCTCCACGCGCCGGACAACCTGATCGTGATGATTTCCGCGATGACCCTGGCGGGAATGCTGGTCGGCTCCCTGTGTGCGGGAAAACTGATTACGCGGTTCGGAATCAAAAATACGTTTCTCGGTATTCACATCGCGTATGCGGTCATCAATTTTTCGCTGTTCTTCATCGGGAAGGGAAACGCGTTCACCTATGCGCTGATCACGCTCCTGCTGATCGCCTACAGCTTCACTTTCGCATCGGCTTCCATTGCATCCACCTCGGAAATGATGGCGCTGGCCACGCCCGGAAACAAAGCCATGGCCATGGCCTTCTGCGGCACCTTCTACTACACCGGATCCGGACTGTCGCGCATGATTTCATCCCTTGTCCTCGGCTCGGGAATGCTTGCCTCCCATTGGAGCATCGGCTCCATGGAACTTTGCCGGTATCAGAGTCTCTTCCTGATTTATTCCGTCGCGATCGTGTTCGCCGCCATGTTTCTGGTGGTCGTGCCCGCGGTTTTTCCGAAAGGGGAATACATCTATGACGCCCACTGATTTTTCTTCCCGGAGGTTTTCATGAAAAACCGCATCGACATTTCCTTTTTTCTCTGCATGATCAGCATTGCATTTTTCCTGGGGGTGCTTCCGCCCGTCTTCACGATCCGGTGCGTCCAGGAACTCCCGCCATGGCTGGCGCTGATCTTCATGACCATTCCAGTCCAGACGGCGTATATCCTCTCCTGCGTCCTGCCGGCCTGGAAATATTGTCCGGACACCCCGCTCCGGACCGTTCTCGATCTGGCGGCGCCCGCAAAGGCACACACTCCGAAAATCATTTTCGGAACGCTCGGGGTTTATTTTGCGCTCGGAGGAATCTCCGCCGGATTCGTTCTGCTTCTGAAAAAGTTCGGCGTGGAAACCCGCCCTCAGGAAGCCGTGGAGATCATCCGGAACGGCACGCCCGCGACCATCGCCGTCATGATCTTCGCGGCGGCCATTCTGGCGCCGGTCGGGGAGGAACTGGTCTTCCGGCACGTCATCACCCGAAAGCTGGAACCGCTGGCCGGACAGGCAACCGCGGCCGTCGCCGCCTCTCTTCTGTTTGCCATGGTCCACATGAACCTCCAGGCGTTTCCGGCGCTGTTTCTGCTGGGGCTGTGGCTGACGTTCCTTTACCGGAAAACCGGTTCGCTGGTCAGCGCCATGCTGGCCCACGCGGTATTCAACCTGACGACCATCCTGATTCTTCTGATCGCCGTGCGCGCAAAAGACTGGTTCAGCGTAATTTGAGGGAGGCCAGGCCGATCAGGGCGCAGATCCCGGCAATGATCCAGAAGCGGACCACGATCTGCGTTTCAGGCCAGTTTTTCTTCTCGAAATGGTGGTGGATCGGGGTGCAGAGGAAAATCCGCTTCCCGGTCAGTTTCACGCTGGCCACCTGAAGCACGACCGACCCTGCTTCCATCACGAAGACCCAGCCGACCAGGATCAGGAGCAGCTCCTGTTTCACCAGCACCGCGATCAGTCCGATGCAGCCGCCGAGCGCAAGGCTGCCGGTGTCGCCCATGAACATGGATGCCGGATTGCAGTTGTACCACAGGAAGCCGATGCACGCGCCCGCGATACAGGAGGCGAACACGCCCACTTCGCCCGCGCCGCTGATGTAGTTGATGCTCAGGTAGTCGGCAAAGACCTTGTGCCCGGACATATACGCAAACGCCGCATAGGTCAGCGTGCAGAAGATCGTGCAGCCCACCGCCAGGCCGTCCTTGCCGTCCGTCAGGTTCACGGCGTTCGAGGAGGCCACCACCACCAGGACCCCGAAAAACAGCGCCAGCCCCACCGGCATGATCCAGACCGGCACTTTGATGAACGGGACGCAGAATTCCCTCAAATGATCCCGGGTTTCCGGCAGGAAGCAGAAGCAGCCCAGCGCGATCAGGGAGATCACAATCTGAAAGAAAAACTTGGTCTTTGCGGAAATCCCGTCCTTGCTCTTGAGCCGGACTTTGCAATAATCGTCCGCGAACCCGAGGGTCATGAAGGCAAGCATCGCCCCGAGAAAAATCAGGACCAGCGCATTGCCCAGGTTTCCCCAGAGGAGCATGGAAACCAGGATCGAGGAGATGATGAGGAGTCCGCCCATGCTGGGGGTCTTGTCCTTGATCGCGGCCACGTTCCCCACATATTCCTTGTAACGGTTCGGGGAAACGAAATCCTTCAGGAGACGAACCGTCATCGGTCCGAAGATCAGGACCAGCAGCATGGCGGTGAAAGCGGCCGCGCCGGCGCGGAAGGTCACATAATCGACCAGGCGCAGCGGAGTCGTCTTGAAGTTCGGGACGAAATTCACGATCAGATAATGAAGCATCGGTCCGGCCCTCTCATCCGCATTTGCTGTGTCCGCAGGAGAGACATTTCACGCAATTTTCTTCCATGATCAGCTTCCGTTCGCTGCAAACGGGGCAGATCATCATCCCGTTGAACTGGGACATGTCCTGCGGGACCGCCTGGTCGTCGGTCGGCTTTGCGGAAGCGGTCTTGCGTTTCGGCGGAGGCGTCATGATGCCGATCTTGGCCAGATGCTTTTCGATGACCCGTCCGATGTCGGCCGCCAGACTGGGGATGTAGGTCCCCTCGCTGAAATAGCCGCCGTTGGGGTCGTAAATGCTCTTGAGTTCCTCCACCAGGAACCTCGGCGCCGGGTCATGCCGGAAAACCGACGAGATCAGGCGCGTCATAGCCACGATCCAGCTGAAATACTGGAGGTTCTTGGTATTGATGAAAATCTCGTACGGACGGCGGCGGCCGTCTTCCTCCACGAGGTCGTTGATGGTCACATAGAGGGCGTCGGCGGCCAGCGGCGTGCGGATTTTGTAGGTGGTGCCTTCCAGTTCCTGCGGACGCTTCGGCGGCTGCGGCCGGACGATGATCGGATGTTCGAGCTCTTTCTTTTTCTCGTCCTTCTTTGCCACCAGAACGCCGGAAATCTGTTCGGACGGACGGAACGTGGTGCAGCCTTTCAGTCCTTTTTCATAGGCGCTCAGATAAATGTTCTTGAAGTCCTCATAGGGATATTCGGTCGGGATGTTGATCGTCTTGGAAATGGAACTGTCGACATACTCCTGAAGGGCGGCCTGGATTTCGAGGTGCCGCACAGGGGGAATATCGGAGGAACTGACGAAATAATCCGGCAGCTTCTTCGGATCGAAAAGGGCGCCTTTGTAGTCGCGATAGCACTTGTAGGCGTAATCGACGACTTCCGCGTCCGTGGTGGTGTCGTCCGAACCGTTCCGGATTTTGCGCGTATACTGGAAAGCGAATACCGGCTCCAACCCGCTGGACACGTTGCCCGCGAACAGGCTGATCGTTCCGGTCGGCGCGACCGTAGTCAGGTGGGAGTTGCGGATTCCGTATTTCCGGATGTCTTTCCGGAGGTCCTCCGGCAGCGTCGAAATGAACGCGCCCGCCGGATACTTGTCCGCGTCGAAGAGCTTGAACGCCCCTTTCTCCTTCGCGAGCTCCACACTGGCGCGGTAGGCGGCATGGGTGATGGTCTTCATGATGTCGGAGGCGAGGCGGATGGATTCGTCGGAGCCATATTTCACGCCCAGGAAAAGGAAGAGATCGGCCAGGCCGGTGATTCCGATCCCCATCCGGCGTTTCGACTCGGCTTCGAGCTTCTGTTCCGGCAGGGGATAATTGCTCAGGTCGACCACGTTGTCGAGCATCCGGACCGCGATGGAAATCGCGCGCACAACCCCTTCTTTGTCGAGAGTCGCCTCGGAAGTAAACGGATTTTTGGCGAAGCGGGAAAGGTTGACCGATCCGAGAAGGCACGCGCCGTAGGGCGGCAGAGGCTGTTCGCCGCAGGGATTGGTGGCGCGGATTTCTTCGCAGTAATAGAGGTTGTTCATCTGGTTGATGCGGTCGATCAGGATGAAGCCCGGTTCGGCGAAGTCGTAGGTGGAATGCATGATCAGCTCCCACAGTTCGCGAGCCTTGACCGTCTTGTAGACCTTGCCGTCGAAAATCAGGTCCCACGGCGCGTCGGCCTTGACGGCCTCCAGGAATTTCGAGGTGACCGCCACGGAAAGGTTGAACATCTGGAGCGCGGCGTTGTTGCGCTTGGCCGTGATGAACGCCTCGATGTCCGGATGATCGCAGCGCATCACGCCCATCTGGGCTCCGCGGCGCTGTCCGGCGCTCATGATCGTGCGGCAGGTGGAATCCAGCACCTGCATGAAACTCAGGGGCCCGGAGGCGCTGGCCTCGCAGCCCTTGATGTTGGACCCGGCGGGGCGGATCGTGGAAAAGTCGAATCCGACTCCCCCGCCCTGCTTCTGGGTCAGCGCGGATTCCTTGACCGTCTCGAAGATTCCCTCGATGGAGTCATTGATTTTGTTCATCACGAAACAGTTGAACATGGTCACTTCGGTGCGCCTGGTCCCGGCGTTGGCGAGAATGCGGCCGCCCGGAAGGAATTGGAACCCGGACATGATGGAGTAAAATTCCTTCTCCCATTTCACGCGGTCCTTTTCGTTGGACGCGATCGCCCGCGCAACCCGCCGGAAGGTATCCTCCGGCGTCTCGTCCTTCTGGATTTCGGCGCACCCCTGATAACGATATTTTTTCGCCCATATTTCGTAGGAAATATCATATTTCCCGGATTCGGTGGACCCCATTTTCTCCGTTCCTCTTATTTTTAAAATACATTCAGTCATTTTTACGTGTCGGATAGGTCAAGATACCACAACAAGCCGGGAAATCAACAGCGGAAAAAAAGAAAATAAGGAATAAAAAAAAGAAGTTTTTCCGATTTGCCGACTTGACAATTCAAAACATGGATTCCGGACGGTCCGGAAATCCGGACGGTTGTGCGGAGAGGAAGCGTTTTCTTCCTTCCGGGAATCCGCCGTATTTCAGCCCGGCATCCGCCGGAACGGTTCATTTTTTCAGGAACAGCTCCCGGCGGAGGGCGTCCACTTTGAGGTTCAGTTCCTTGTCCTTTTCCGTCGGAGCGAAGTGGCCGACTTCCCGGATGAACATCGTCCGGCAGGTTTCCGGAATGGAGTTGGCCACGGAAAACTGTCCGACGGGAGCCACGCACGGATCGAACAGCGCGGGCGTGACGATTGTCGGAATCTTCAGATATTTCGCGGAAGCAGAGGCGTCGAAATAGGCAAGGACGTCCAGCGCTTCCGGGTGTTCCTGAATATACAGGCGGCAGGCCTCGCCGCTGCCCGTGGACGGATAGTCGAACCGTATTTTCGCCCCGAACGTGGGCACATCCAGGTAAGCCGCCTTGAAACGGGAGTCCCACGGAAGCATCAGCGCGCCCATGCCGCCGCCCATGCTGCTGCCCATGTAATTGAGGTTGGCGGCGGCATCCGGAAACAGGTCGATCATCACGGTTGCCGCCAGCCAGAGATCGGAGATCACGCCGCGCAGAATGTAGGTTTCCCGGGAGGCGATCCCGTGGACGACATGCCGCGGCGGAAGCCAGGGAATCTCCCTGCACTGGGAGCGGCCCAGCCCGCGGACGCACGGCAGGCAGAGGGTGAAATCCCCGTCGGGTTCGGGCGGCTGGGAGGGGTTGCCGTAGCCGTGCCCGATCAGGACCGCTCCTTTCGGGTTCTCCGGATGCAGAATCCACAGGGAAATTTCCAGATTGTCCCAGGTCTTGGCGCGGACCGCGAAAATCCGCACCTTCTCCTCGGGCGACCAGATTTCCCGTTCGATGAAATAATACGGTTTGTGCTCCATCGCAAGCGCGTAATTGTTTCTCCAAAATGCCTCGAAGTCGGCGGGCGCTTCGGGCGAAGCGATCTTCAGAAGCTGTTCCTGCGAATATCCGTGGGTCGGGTCGAAAGGAAAACCGTGTTGAATTGTCATGGAAATCAGGACTCCTCGTTCCAGGAAAGTTTCAGCATTTTTTCGGCAAGGGTCAGGGCGTCCCGGCCTCCGCCGAGCATCCGGGCGATCTCTCCGGCGCGGCCGGAGGCGTCCAGTCTCTTCATATAAGTATGGGTGGTGTCGCCGCGCGATTCCTTGAACACGCTGAAATGGACCGCCGCCCGGGAAGCAATCTGGGGCAGATGCGAGATACAGAGGATCTGTTTCGCGCGGGCAAGGGAAGCGATTTCGTCGCCCACTTTGGAAGCGGTCTCGCCGCCGATGTTGGCGTCGATCTCATCGAAGATCAGGATGGGAACGGCGTCGGCCTCCGCCAGCACGGTTTTGATCGCCAGCATCACGCGGGAAAGTTCACCCGAGCTGGCGACCTCCCGGAGCGGCATGACCGGTACGCCCGGATTGGCACTGAACCGGAATTCGATTCCGTCGGCGCCGTCGGGTCCGGGCGCCGTTTCCGAGAAGGTAACGCTGAACTCGGCCTTTTTGAAGCCGAGCTTGCGGAGTTCGGCGGCCGTTTTGGAGGCGACGGCGTCGGCGGCTTTTTTGCGGACCGCGCTCAGCCGGGCGCATTCTGAACGAAGCTGTTCGAGGAGGGCGGCCTCTTTTTTCGCAAATTCGACCCGGTGCTGTTCGGCGTTATCATAGGCGTCGATCCGGGCGCGGATGGTCTCCAGATGGGCAAAGACACCCTCCAGCGTCGGGCCGTAGCGCCGCTTGAGGGTCTGGAGCACGCGCAAACGCTCCTCCATGGAATGGAAAGCGCCCTCGTCAACGTCTACGTCCGAAGCATGGCTGTTGAGGCCGGAGGAAAGCTCCGAAACGAGATGGGAGATCTCTTCCAGCATTTCCAGGAAACGCCCGGCATGTTCGGGATCGTATTTTTCCATGTCGGAAAGGGAACGGCGGATCCGCCCGAGACGGTCGGCAATCGAATCCTCGCATTCGGTCAGGCCGTTGGCCGCGCCGGAAGCCAGTTCGATGATGTTTTTCGCATGGGCGGCGACCGCGTGCCGGGATTCCAGTTCGGCGTCCTCACCGGGTTTGGGATCGGCCTTCTCGATTTCGGAAGCGTCGCGCCGGAAACGGGCGGTCTCCTCGGCGGAGGGCATGGTCGCGGCAAAGGAGTCGCGTTCCCGGCGGAGGGCGGAAAGGGCATCCCAGATTTCGCGGATTTTGTCCAGGAACGGTCCCAATTTTGCGAAACGGTCGAGCATCTCCAGCTGGTTCCGGGTCTTGAGGAGATGCTGATCCTCATGGGCGGCATGAGTGTCCACCAGCAGTTCGCCGATGCGATGGAGAATCTGGAGCGTGACCGGCGACTCGTTGATGAAATTCCGCCCGGCGGAAGCCGTAATCACGCGCCGCACCAGAAGCGAACCGTTTTCGCCGGGGGGAATCCCCGCTTCGTCCAGAACCCGTGCGACCCGTTCCAGCGAAAGGCCGGAAAGCTGGAACTCGCCGGATATCTCGCAACGGGCGGCGCCGATCCGGATCATGGATTTGTCGGCGCGGTCCCCGAGCAGCAGGGCGACGCCGCCCATGATGACGGATTTTCCCGCGCCCGTTTCCCCGCTGATGACGTTGAAGCCGCGCCCGAATTCCATGTCGGCTTTCTCCACCAGGGCCAGGTTTTCCAGATGCATCCATTTGAGCATGAGTTCACCTCGCTATAAGAGACAGAGGGGCATGATCGTTTCAACGGCTTCCCGGGAGGAGCCGATCCAGTTGGACTCGCGGAGGGCGAACGGCTTCGGGGAATCCGGCTCCAGACGGTAAAAATCGGGAGAAATCCGACAGGAAAACAGATCGGAGCCGCTCCGATTTACAGATACGAAAGAAAGATTCCGCAGACACGGCAGCACCCCGGCGAGGTCCCAGAGCTTGGCGTTGGTCATGTAGACGGCGTCGCGCCCGAGAGCCAGGTCGATTCCGGAACAGACGCACGAGCCGATGGAAATCACCGGATGCGTCCCTTTGAAAACGCCGCTCCGGGTCATCAGCTGGGAGAAGTTGATACAGGAGGAGCCGTCGAATTTCCGGCGGGGATGTTCGAGCGGGCGGATCGCTTTTTTCAGGGTGTCCGGCGAGGGATATTTTTCCGTGGCGGCGAAAAAAGTCCTCCCGTTGTCGGAGAACATCAGTTCCCCGAGTTCGGGCGTGAAGACGCCGCCTTCGCGGATCACTCCATTCTCGGCATAGGCAATGGAAATCCCCCAGAGGGAACGCCGGTTGACGAAATTCGCGGTGCCGTCGATCGGGTCGACGATCCAGATTTTCCCGTGGAACAGCGTATCCAGAAGAGGCTCCCGGGATACATTCTGAAACGTCTCCTCGCCCAGCACATGCTCTTTGCCGAACCGGCCGGTGAGATGCTCCTCGATGACCTTGTCGGCGTCGGAGACCGGGGTTCGGTCATCTTTCAGGAGCGTATGGGGGTCTTCCTTGATCCGCCGCGCAAGGGCGGCGCATTCGACAAAGGAATCCAGGAGCTGCTCCACATTCCACACGTTCATACGGGACTCACTCTCCGATGATTTTAATCAGGATGCGCTTGCGGCGGCCGCCGTCGAACTCGCCGTAGAAAATCTGTTCCCAGGGGCCGAAATCCAACTGCCCGCCGGTGACGGCGACGACGACCTCGCGGCCCATGACCTGGCGTTTCATGTGGGCATCGGCGTTGTCCTCGCCGGAAAGATTATGAAGATACTGGTCCACCGGTTCGTGGGGGGCGAGTTTCTCCAGCCATTTCTCGTAGTCGGCATGAAGCCCGGACTCGTTGTCGTTGATGAAGACGGACGCGGTGATGTGCATTGCGTTGCAGAGAAGAAGCCCCTCGCGGATGCCGGACGCTTCCAGCGTTTCCCGGACCTGCGGAGTGATGTTGACAAACGCACGGCGGGACGGAATATTGAATACGAGTTCACGTCTGAAGCTTTTCATATCTCTTTCTCAAACCTCCTGAATTTCAGTTTAAACCTAAGGAATGTAACGTCGATTGCGAAAAAAGCCAGTACGATATTTCATTTTCAGCTTGATTTCTTGATTTTTCTGCATATATTTACATTTGTTTCATCCCGCGGAAGAGGCCGGGACGCTTTATTTTTCAGAGGACGGCAAAACAGCGGGATTGTTTTTTTTCAAAATGACCGCGGACAAGGAACCCGGATGAACGTTTCCACAGAAAAAACCGGGGTCCGGATCCGGAGTTCTGCTGTTTTCAATGCAAGGTGAAACTTTGTGGAGGGTTATCCGATGAGGTGTCCGAGGTGTGCGTGCCAGGACGACAAGGTAATGGATTCCCGGGCGACCAAAGAAGGCGCGGGCGTCCGGCGCCGCCGTGAATGCCTGAATTGCGGGCATCGCTTCACCACCTACGAAGAGATCATCCAGGCGGAACTCAAGGTGCTCAAACGCGACAACACCCACGAGGATTTCGACCGGGAAAAACTCCGGCGCGGGATCGAGAAGGCCTGCTGGAAACGGAATATCCGTCCGGAACAGATCGACACGCTGCTTTCGGAAGTCGTCTCCGGAATCGAGGCGGAATTCGACCGGGAGGTTTCCAGCGTCGAAATCGGCAACCGCGTCATGACCGCGCTGCGCCATCTGGACAAAGTGGCTTACGTGCGCTTCGCCTCCATCTACCGGGACTTCAAAGACATCGATGAGTTCGTCGCCGAAATCAAAACCATGGGAACCCGTAAACCGTCCTCCAGATCATGAACTATTTTCACTTTCAGCGCCTTGTCCGGAAATCGCGTCTCCTCCTTCCCCGGCTGAACCGCTTTTTCGGAAACAAAGGTTCCATTTTGCTTCTGTGCGTCCTGGTGGGCGTCGTGTCCGGACTGGGCGCCGTCTTCCTCAAAACCATGGCGCACAAATGCCATCGGCTGGTGTTCGGGGCGGCGGGAACCCTGCCCGGGGCGCCGTGGATCTATCCGGCCCTTCCGGCCCTCGGCATCTTCGCATGCATTCTCATCGTCCGGCTGTTCTTCAAGAAAAGCCCCTACGACAAAAGTCTCGCCGGGGTCATCACCGCCACCACCAACGGGACCAGCGACCTTCCGAAACATAAAATGTTCTCGCACATCATCACCAGCGGGCTCGCGGTCGGAACGGGAGCCTCCGCCGGACTGGAAGCCCCGATCGCGCTGACAGGCTCGGCCATCGGCTCGAACACGGCGAAATTCTTCCGTCTCGGTCGGGAGTCGCGGACACTCCTTCTGGCGTGCGGCGGCGGAGCGGGAATTTCCGCAATCTTCAACAGTCCCGTGGCGGGCGCGCTGTTCGCATGCGAGATTCTGCTGCCGGCGTTCTCGGTTCCGGCGCTGGTTCCGCTGCTGATGGCGTCCGCAGCGGCGGCCGTGGTCTCCGAACTCTGCAATTCCTACAATCCGTTCATCCAGCTGAACACCGGCTGGACAGTGGTCAATGTGCCGTATTACGTGTTCATCGGAGTGGCGGCGGGACTGGTTTCCGCAATGGTGATCCGGGTTTCCGTCTCGACAGCGAAACGGGCGGAAAAACAGAAAAACGTCTGGCTGAAAGGCCTGCTCGGATGCCTCATCCTGTACGTCTTCTTTCTGCTGATGCCCGCCCTGAAGGGGGAAGGCTACACCTACATTTCCGCCCTGATCCAGGGCAGGGAAAGCGCTATTCCCGCCGACGGTCCGCTGGCGTTTCTGTTTCAGAATCCGTGGGCCCTGATTTTCCTGATCGGCCTTCTGGTATTCGCCAAACCGTTTGTTTCGGCGGTCTCCCTGGAAAGCGGAGGCGACGGCGGCATTTTCGGACCGTCCCTCTTCATCGGGGCCTTCCTCGGTTATTTCATCTCCAAATTCCTGAACATGACCGGAATCACGGTCATCGACCCGGTCAACTGCATCGCGGTGGGCATGGGCGGCGTGCTGGCGGGGGTGATGCACGCGCCCCTGACCGGGATGTTCCTGATCGCCGAACTCACCGGCGGCTACCGTCTGTTCGTGCCGCTGATGATCGTGGTGGCGATTTCCAGTTTCATCAGCAAACTTCTGGTCAAACACAACGTCTACAAGTCCATGATTGTGATGAAGGGCGGCGTTCCCGAGCAGAAGGACGAGGAAGTGATGCTGATGAACGCGAAGGTGCGCGACCTGATTGAACAAGACTACACGCCGGTCAAACAGACCGACACCCTCCGCATGCTGCTGAAAGCGGTCATGGATTCGCACCGCAACCTCTTCCCCGTTCTTTCCGAGGACGGTTCGCTGGCCGGAATCGTCCGGGTGAACGGCATCCGCAAATTCCTTTTCGATTTCGAACTCTACGACATGATCCTGGTGTTCGATGTAATGTCCGAAACCGGCCCCGTTCTGGACGCCGACGACTCCCTCAACGATGCCGCCCTGCTGTTCGACCATCTCGGTCTCTGGAACCTTCCGGTGGTCGAAAACGGCAGATACCTCGGATTCGTTTCCAAAGCGGGCGTATTCGACCGCTACCGGCGTATGCTCCGCGAAAAACCCGAGCTTTTCTGAAACAAAACATTCGATTTTTTCATAATCCGATGTATAGTAAACAGCTTCTGAATGTGCATCAACTGATATTTCAACATAGGAATGGGCTCATGTTTAAGACAAGACCGGGACAGGTGAACTTTCCGGAAGTCGAGCGGGATGTCCTCGATTTCTGGAAAAAAGACAAGGTTTTTCAAAAATCCGTCGAAAATCGAAAGGGCCGCGATGAGTTCGTCTTCTACGACGGACCGCCGTTCGCCACCGGCCTGCCCCACTACGGCCACCTTCTCGCCAGCACCATCAAGGACGTCGTTCCCCGCTACCAGACCATGCGCGGAAAATACTGCGAGCGAACCTTCGGATGGGACTGCCACGGCCTCCCCGTCGAATACGAAATGGAGAAGGAACTCAAGCTCTCCGGCAAGAAACAGATCGAGGAATTCGGCATCGGCAACTTCAACGAAGCCTGCCGCGGCATCGTGCTGCGCTACACCTCCGAGTGGGAAGTCATCGTGACCCGCCTGGGCCGCTGGGTCGACTTCCAAAACGGCTACCGCACCATGGACACCCCCTATATGGAGTCCATCTGGAACGTCTTCAAGCGCCTCTGGGACGAGGGCCTGATCTACGAAGGCTACAAGATCCTCCCCTACTGTCCGCGCTGTTCCACCCCGCTTTCCAACTTCGAAGCCAACCTCGGCTATCAGGAAGTCACCGATCCGGCCATCACCGTCCGCTTCAAGGTGCTCGGACAGGACAACACGTATTTCCTCGCGTGGACGACCACCCCGTGGACCCTCCCCTCGAACATGGCGCTGGCCGTCGGAACGGACATCGACTACGTAAAGGTGAGCGACAACGGCGAGTTCTACATCCTTGCCAAAGCCCGCCTCGGCGCTTACTACAAGAAGGACGCCCTGCCGGAAATCGTCGCGGAAATGAAAGGCTCCGCCCTCCGGGGCATGGAATATGAGCCGCTCTTCCCGTATTTCGCCGACCTCCGCGCAAAAGGCGCGTTCCGTGTCATCACCGCCGATTTCGTCAGCACCGAGGACGGCACGGGCATCGTTCACACCGCGCCCGGCTTCGGAGAAGACGACGCCGCGGCCGGCAAGGCGAACGGCATCCCGGACGTTTGCCCGATCGACGAAGAATGCCGTTTCACCGGCGTCGTTCCCGACTACGCCGGAATCTATGTGAAAGACGCCGACAAGGACATCATCCGCCGCCTCAAGGAGGAAGGAAAGCTTGTCCACCGCGGCACCGTCAGCCACAATTATCCCCATTGCTGGCGGGACGATTCCCCGCTGATCTACAAGGCAGTCTCCACCTGGTTCGTCAGCATCGACAAGATCAAGGACAAAATGCTCTCCGCCAACGCACGGATGTCCTGGGTCCCCGAACACATCAAGGAAGGACGTTTCGGCAAGTGGCTCGAAAACGCCCGCGACTGGGCGATCAGCCGCAACCGCTACTGGGGCTGCCCCCTGCCCGTCTGGCGCAACCCGGACACCGGGGAAACGGTCTGCATCGGTTCCGTCGCCGAGCTTGAAAAACTCTCCGGACAGAAGATCGCCGACATCCACAAGCATTTCGTGGACGACATCACGCTCCCGGGCAGAAACGGAACCGTCCTCACCCGCGTGCCGGAAGTCCTCGACTGCTGGTTCGAAAGCGGCTCCATGCCCTACGCCCAGAACCACTATCCCTTCGAGAACAAGGAGCGTTTCGAGAAGAACTTCCCCGCCGACTTCATCGCCGAGGGGCAGGACCAGACCCGCGGCTGGTTCTACACGCTGACCGTGCTCGCCGCCGCCCTCTTCGACAAGCCCGCCGCCATGAACGTGATCGTCAACGGCATGATCCTGGCGGAGAACGGACAGAAGATGTCCAAGCGCCTGAAGAACTATCCGGACCCCCTGTACATCATCGAGACCTACGGCGCCGACGCGCTCCGTCTCTTCCTTCTCGGCTCTCCCG
Organism: Lentisphaerae bacterium ADurb.Bin242; assembly: GCA_002069785.1. Classification (GTDB taxonomy): domain Bacteria; phylum Verrucomicrobiota; class Lentisphaeria; order Victivallales; family UBA1829; genus SIG94. The sequence continues at coordinate 20,643 of MWCA01000017.1, forward strand.
TCGTGCGGGCGGAGGACCTCAAGTTCTCCGAGGAAGGCGTCAAGGAAGTCATGCGCGCGGTCATCCTGCCGGTCTGGAACTCCTACAGCTTCTTCACCACCTATGCGAATGTCGACAAGTGGGAGCCCGCGCCCGACGGCGCCGCACCCGCGAATCCCTCGAATCCCCTCGACCGCTGGATTCTCTCCTCGCTGGCCGACATGGTCGCCGAAATCCGCACCGCGATGGATTCCTTCCATCTCCAGAAAGCGGCGAACCGGTTTGAAAAGTTCGCGGACGACCTCACCAACTGGTATATCCGCCGCAGCCGCCGCCGTTTCTGGAAGAGCCAGAACGACGCTGATAAGAACGAGGCTTACGCCACGCTCCATTACGTGCTGCTGACCTTCACCCAATGCGCCGCGCCGTTCATCCCGTTCATCACCGAGGAAATCTACCGCTCGCTCCGCACGGAATCCATGCCGGAATCCGTCCACCTCTGCGATTTCCCCGAACCGGAAGTCCGGCGCCGCGACGCTTATCTCGAACAGCAGATGGACGCCACGATGAAGGCGGTCTCGCTCGGGCGTTTCCTCCGCACCCAGCGCAACCTCAAGGTCCGCCAGCCGCTCCGCCGCGCGATCCTGGTCTCCGGCGACAGCGACATCCGCAAGATGATCGGGGAAACCGCCGACATCGTCGCCGAGGAGCTCAACGTCAAAAACATTTCGGTCCGCGCCGATGAAGAGGAACTGGTCAGGCTCTCCGCCAAGGCCAATTTCAAAACCCTCGGCAAGCGCCTCGGCCCGCAGATGAAGGAAGCCGCCGCACGCATCCAGGAACTGCCGTCCGCTCAGATTGCGGCGGTCCTCCGCGGGGAAAAGGTAACGCTCACCCTCCAGTCCGGAACCGAACTGGTTCTCGACAAGGAGGACCTGAGCATCCTCCGCGAGGAAAAGCCCGGCCTCCCGGTCGCCTCCGAGGACGGCGTGACCATCGCGCTCGACACCGCGCTGGACGACGCCCTCCTCGACGAAGGCAACGCCCGCGAATTCGTCAGCAAAGTCCAGAATCTCCGCAAGGAAATGAATCTGGATGTTTCCGACCGCATCGTGATTTCTTTCAGCGGCACGCCCGAAATCGTCCGCGCCGTCGAAGGGTTCCGGGATTACATCGCCAACGAGACGCTCGCCGTGGAAATCGTGTCCGACGCGGCCGCCGGAACCGAATTCGACCTCAACGGACACCTCTGCAAACTTTCTGTCAGAAAGGCGTGACATCATGGCGAAACGAATCCTGACCGGAATCCAGCCGTCCGGCATCCTTCACATCGGAAACTACTTCGGCGCGATGAAATCCTCCATCGAGCTCCAGAACCAGAATCCGGGGGAAACCTATCTTTTCATCGCCGACCTCCATTCCCTGACGGTGAACCCGAAGCCGGAAGATTTGCGCATGCACGCGCAACGCCTCGCGCTCGATTACCTGGCTTGCGGTCTGGACCCGGAGAAGACCGCCTTTTTCCGGCAGTCCGACATTCCGGGCGTCTGCGAGCTCACCTGGATTCTCAACACCATCACGGGCCTCGGCTTCCTCGAACGCGCCCACAGCTACAAGGACAAGATCGCCAAGGGCTTCATTCCCAACAACGGCCTCTTTTCCTATCCCGTGCTGATGGCGGCCGACATCCTGATCTACAAGTCCGACCAGGTGCCCGTCGGCAAGGACCAAAAACAGCATCTGGAAATGACCCGCGACCTCGCAATCAAATTCAACCAGATGTACGGCGACGTCTTCGTCGTCCCCGAACCCATCATCAGCGAAGCGGTCGCCGTGGTCCCCGGCACGGACGGACAGAAGATGTCCAAGAGCTACAACAACACCATCGAGCTTTTCGGCGAGGAAAAGGCCGTCCGCAAGAAAATCATGTCCATCCCCACCGACTCCACCCCGATGGAAGCGCCCAAGGACCCGGACAAATGCAACATCTTCGCGCTGTACAGGCTTTTCGCCACACCCGAACAGACCGGAGCGCTAGCGTCCCGCTACCGTGCCGGAAATTTCGGTTACGGACACGCGAAACAGGCGCTGTTCGAAGCGTACATGGACTACTTCGCCTCCATGCGCAAACGCCGCGAAGAACTGGAGAAAAATCCCGGCTACATCCAGGAAGTTCTCCGGAAAGGGGCCGAACGGGCCAACCGGCTGGCGGAACAAACTCTGGACGAGGTCCGGAAAGCGGTCGGACTGCGCTGAATCCCGTCGGCGCGCCGTCCCGTTTTGCCGCTGAAAAAATACCGGGAGCGGAGAAACATCATGAATTCCACGATCGAACGAATCCAGGCGGATTTGAAAAAACTGGGCGTGAAAGAAAACGACAACCTTCTGGTGCATGCCTCCCTGCGTTCGCTGGGAGAAGTCCCGGGCGGAGCCGAAACCGTCATCCGAGGGCTTCTGGAAGCACTGGGACCGGAAGGCACGCTGCTGTTTCCGACGCTGTCCTACCGGGACGTCAATTCCGATCATCCGGTGTTCGACGTGCTGAACACGCCGTGCTGCGTGGGGGCGCTCCCGGAATATTTCCGGAAACGGCCCGGCACGGTCCGGAGCGTCTGTCCGACCCATTCGGTATCCGGTGTCGGCCGGAATGCGGAACGGCTGCTCGGAGATCATTGCAGGGACACGACGCCCTGCGGTCCGAATTCCCCCTTCCGCAAGCTCCGCGAACTGGGCGGCTGGATTCTGTTCATCGGCTGCGGGATTCACCCGAACACCTCCATGCACGCGGTCGAAGAGCTGGTGGAGCCGGTTTATCTGTTCACGGACCAGCCGGTCGACTACCGCATTCTCCTTCCGGACGGCTCCGAAACGCGGATGCGGGTCCGCCGCCACAATTTCAAAGGATGGGCCCAGGCATACGCAAGATTGGACGGCCTCATGGACGAAACCCATCTGCGGCAGGGAAAAGTCCTCGAGGCCGACTGCCAGCTGATGGACGTCAAGGACATGTGGGAAAAGGCGCTGGCGGCGCTGAAAGAAAATCCGCTGTATTTTGTGCGCAAGCTCGAAGAAGGCGCATGAGCCGCCGTCCTCTCTGTCGGGACATCCTTGAAACAAAAACGGAACTTTTCTGCGGGACGGCCCTTTTCCCGATTTGCGAAAGCGGTTCGGGACGTGTATATTCCCGGAGAAAGTACGTATTGCCAATCAATAGAACGGGGAAAATGACATGAAACAAAAACTGTTGCTCCTCGGAGCGGTTTTTTTCGGCGTGCTGGCGTTTATGTTCACCTTTCATCAGATCAGCCTGGAGAAGTCGAAGATCCAAGGTGGCGCCCACGACATGTATCTGATCCAGGTAACCCGCGACTTGGCGGAAAACGACAAAATCACCGAGGATTCCATCCGCGAAGTCAAAATCCGGCGTTTCCGCAACGCGAACGACGGCGGGCGCGAAATCGAATATGAAAAGAAAAACATGGTGATCGGGCGGGAAGTCCGCTCCCTGATCCAGGCGGGTTCCCTCCTCCAGTGGACCGACCTGAAAACCTCCCTCTCTTCCGGCCGCAGCGGCCTGACGTCGCTGGTCCGTCCGGGCTACCGCGCCATTTCCATTCCGGTGGACGCCACCAGTTCGGTCACGGGACTGGTCCAGCCGAACAACTACGTGGACCTGATCGGCACATTCCGCTTCCCGGACGCCCGCGGGGATTCCGCGCTCGACACCATCACCCTGACAATCCTCCAGCGGGTGCGCGTCATCGCCACCGGTTCGGACATGGGGCTCCTGGTCGGCTCGGGCAATCAGGAGATGCGTTCCCGCGGCTACAGCACCGTGACGCTCGAACTGACCCCGAAAGAAGTGGAAATGATCATTTTCGCCACGCAGAAGGGGCGGATCACCCTGAGCCTGCGCAACTATGAGGAATCCGCCATCACCAAAGAGCTCCAGAGCGTGAACTGGGACTACCTCCAGAAAAACATCCTGAACTATACCCGCGAACGCGAAACCATGATGAAGTCGGGAAAATAAAACAGGGAACAGGGTTCGGAACATGTATGAAATCGCCATCCATTCCGGAAAAGAGCCGTTTCAGGCGAAACTGGTGCCGGGCGTATATCGGGTCGGGAGCAGCCCCGCATGCCATATTCAGCTCGAAGGACAAGGAGTCGCTCCGCGTCACTGTCAGCTGATCGTGGGGGACGACGACCTCAAAATCCTGGTTTTCGATCCCGCGTCCTTCCCGGTTTATCTGGACAAGTCGCCGCTGGGAACGGAGGCCGTCTCCGCCGATCCGGGGTCCGAACTTCAAATCGGGGATGTCGCCATCTCCCTGCTGGGACCCGAATCCGAACCGATCACGGAGGAATCCATTCAGCCGCCTCCCCCGCCGGCCGCCGCGCCGCCTCCGCCACCGGGTCCGGAAACGATGGAAAGCCTCCTCAAAGAGGAAGAGGCCGCCTCCCCCGCCGTCGCGGTGCTGAGAGTGTCCGGAGTGCCCTTCGAAAACCGCCCTCTCCTTCAGGAGATCAAAAAACGGGCTCATGTGGAGCTGATCAAACGCCTGAACCTCAAACGTCTGGCCATAGCGGGGGTCTCCGATGCCGAACTGAACCAGAAGGCCCGCAATACGATCGCCGAGATCGTGGATGAAATCTCCATCGCCCTGCCGCGCGGCATCACCAAGAAGCTCATCGAGAAGGAACTGGTCAACGAGGCGATCGGACTGGGCCCGCTGGAAGACCTGCTCGCCATGCCGGAGATCAGCGAAATCATGGTGAACGGTCCCGACAAGATCTTCGTGGAATACAACGGACGCCTCCACCGGACCGATATGGCGTTCGCCGACAACAACCAGGTGGTCGCCGCAATCGAGCGGATCGTGTCGCCCCTGGGACGGCGCATCGACGAAAGCTCCCCGATGGTGGACGCCCGCCTGAAGGACGGTTCCCGCGTGAACGCAATCATCCCTCCGCTCTCCCTCGTGGGACCGACCATCACGATCCGGAAATTTTCCAAGACCCCTCTCCAGGTCGACGACCTCATCCGCTTCGGCTCCCTCTCCCGCGAGATCGCCACGTTCCTGGACGTGTGCGTGAAGCTCCGCAAGAACATCATCATCTCCGGCGGAACGGGTTCCGGTAAAACGACCCTGCTGAACATCCTCAGCGGATTCCTCCCGGACACGGAACGGATCGTCACCATCGAAGACGCCGCGGAACTTCAACTGCGCCAGGAACATGTGGTCCGGCTGGAAGCCCGCCCCGCCAACATCGAAGGAAAAGGGGAAATCTCCATCCGGGACCTGGTGCGCAACGCCCTGCGCATGCGTCCGGACCGGATCGTGATCGGCGAGTGCCGCGGCGGAGAAGCCCTCGACATGCTCCAGGCCATGAACACCGGACACGACGGCTCCCTCACCACCATCCACGCCAACTCCCCGCGCGATTGCCTGTCCCGGCTGGAAACCCTAGTCCTGATGGCCGGATTCGATCTTCCCCTGCGGGCCATCCGCGAGCAGATCGCGTCGGCCATCTCGATCATCGTCCAGATCACCCGGGAAAAGGACGGCACGCGCAAGGTGACGCACGTCAGCGAAATCACCAAGATGGAAGGGGAAATCATCACCATGCAGGACCTCTTCTCTTTCCGGCAGGACGGCTGGAGCAGCGATGGGAAAATCGTCGGGAAGTATGTCGCGACCGGGAGCATTCCGATGTTCATGGACGACATCAAACGGGCGGGACTCAATCTGGATATATCCTTGTTCAAACCGCCGGAAGTTCCGGTAGGAGGAATCCGGCGATGAACTTCACCATCCTTGCCGCGCTCTGCGCGGGAATTGCGGTTGCCATGGCGACGCTTGTGATTGTGGACTTTTTTGTGCTTCTTTCGACGCGCTACCGGGAAAAGTATCTCCAGGAGACCGCCGTGGAAATGGACGACGTGCTTCTGAGCATGCCTCCGGCGCGCGTGCTGGACCTGAGCCTCGCGGTGGCCGCATTCACGGGGTTCGCCGCGGTGCTGGGGGTGGGGTTCTACAGTACGGAAATGAGCGTCGCGAAAACAGTGATCGTCGCCCTGATCGGAGCCGTCGCCGCCTTTCCGATGCCGCGAATCTACCTGCGCTGGCTCAAGAAACAGCGTCTTGCCAAATTCAACGTGCAGCTGGAGGACGCCCTGCTTTCCATGAGCGGTTCCCTGAAGGCGGGCTTCAGCATCAACCAGGCGCTGGAAGTGGTCGCCCATGAAAACCGCAAGCCGATCTCTTTTGAATTCAGTTTGCTGATCCAGGAGCTGCGGCTCGGCGTCACCCTGGACAACGCCCTCGACAAGATGTCCGCGCGGCTGAACTGTCCGGACTTCGAGCTGGTGGCCGTTTCGATCCTGACTGCGCGGCAGACCGGCGGCGAACTGACCGCCACGCTGGAGCGCCTGGCCGGCGTCATCCGCGAGCGGGTGAGGATCACCGGACGCATCCACGCGCTCACCGCCCAGGGCCGGATGCAGGCGCTGATCATCGGACTGATGCCGATCGCGCTCTTCATCGCGATGATGAACATCGCCCCGGACATGATGAACGCGTTCTTTTCGACCGTGGTCGGAATTCTCTGTCTGCTGGCCGTGATCGTCCTGGACGTGACCGGCTTTCTGGTCATCCGGAAAATCACCAACATCGATATATAACGGGAGAGTCTGAAAATGTTCACCAGTCTGGCTGCTTTCTCCGCGGGAGTCGGTGCGACCTGCCTGTTTCTGTTTCTGGCGGAGTTCCTGAGAATGGTCGGAACCGAACCCGAAGCCGAAAAAAAGGCGGAGGAATACGAAGCGCGGAGACTGCCGCTTCTCTTCCGCGTTTTCCTCCCGTTCGCCTCGAACGTGGGCTTCATCACCCGGCACGAATTCCTGACGAACTCCCGGAAAAACACGGAAGAGCTGATCCAGAGCGCCGGGTTCGACCAGGCGCTCACCGCCGCCCAGTTCATCGGAGTCCGGATTCTGATGGGGCTGGCCGGAACAATTCTCCTGTTCCTGATGATCGCGGCGGACAGGACACTGTTCGGATTTCTGCTGTTCGGCCTGTTTCTTCTGTATCCGGTCTCCTGGCTTCACCGGACCATCCGCATGCGCCATCTTTCCATCCTGAAGGCCCTCCCGAACGTGCTGGACCTCCTGACTCTTTCCGTGGAAGCCGGCAAGGACTTCCTGACGGCGCTACGGGACATCCTGGCGAAGCGCAAGAGCGATCCGCTCGGAGACGAACTCAAGCGGACGCTGCATGAAATCCAGCTGGGAAAACAGCGACAGATGGCGCTCAAGGAACTGGGCTGGCGGGTCCGGCTCCCGGAACTGACCTCCATCGTCAACGCAGTAATCCAGGCGGACGAACTGGGAATCGGAATCGGACAGCTTCTCCGGATTCAGGGAGACCAGCTCCGGAACAAGCGTTTCGCCCGTGCGGAAACCCTTGCCAACGAGGCGCCGGTCAAGATTCTGTTCCCCGTGGTTCTGTTCATCTTCCCGTCGGTCTTCATCATTCTGATTGCGCCGATTATTTCACAAGCCTTGAAAACTTTATCTTTCTGATTCTCCATGATACTGAATCTGACGCGAAAAACCATTCTGTCCAACACCCCGCGGCGCGCCGCGGGATTCAGCGAACGTTTATTCGGCATGATAGGCAGAAAATTCATCGACTTCGATGCCATGGTGTTTGACCACTGCAATGCGATTCACACCTGCTTCATGACCGAACCCGTCGATGTGATTTTCGTCTCAAAAGATGTCAAGGTATTGAAAACAGTTCAAAATTTATCACCGTGGCGGCCTTTTGTCTATTGCAAAAACGCATTTTACGTGATAGAGTTACCCCCTGGAATCATTTCATGCACCGGAACCGGGGAAGGTGACCGGCTCGACCTCGCCTGTGTATTGAAACCGGAACTTGAAAAAAGTCTCGCGCGCGCCAACGCGGGGATGGCTCCGTCCTCCCCGGAAACCGCGGTTCCATTGGAAACGAAGGGCTGAACGGATTATGAATTTATATTTTTTGAACGGGAACCGGAAAGGGGAGCAGTGGGAACTTGTCCCCCCGGGAATCTGCATCGGAAGGGAGATGGACAACGACATCCAGCTCCTGATGCCCGGCGTTTCCCGTTATCATGCGAAAATCGAATTCACTCCTTCCGGAGAATGGCGCATCATCGATCTGGGCAGCACCAATGGAACCAAGGTGAATTCCCGGAAGATCGACGCCCCCCAGGTCCTGAAAAGAGGCTCGGAGATCATGATCGGCGAACAGTTGATCCGTTTCGGAGACGGAAACCGTTCCTCGACGCTGAAAGTCCCGCAATCCTCCCTTGCTCCGGGGGGAAAAAGCAGTTCTTCCGTGGAAACCAAAACCGTCCGGGTCCAGCTCCAGGACATTTTCGGGCCGCCTCCCCCCTCCAAACAGTCCACCGACCGGATTCAGGTCACCGACTCCACTCCGAAAATCGATGGAAACATCTTCGGCAAGAAAGCTCCCGCCAAGGAGAAGTCCGCCGGAAAAGAGGCCAATCCGGCCAAACGCCGCCTGGGGAATCTGCTGTTCCTCCTTCTGGTGGTCTGCCTGGCCGCAATGGCGGTTATAACGTTCGTCATCATCAATGCGTCGAAAGAGCGTCCCGCTCCGAACGGCACCATGCCGAAACAGGAGCGGAACCCGTTCCTGCTGGTGTATGAAAAACAGATCATCTCCAAAAACAACGTCTTCCGTTTCTACATCAAGGTCGAAAACAATTCGGCCCTCTTCAAACTGGACGACCTGAAACATCAGAGGCACTTCTCCAAGGGGATCGGACGGATCGAACCGGAAATCCTGAAATCGCTGGAAAACACGGTCAAGGAAACCGATTTCATGAAGATCTCCAGCGATGCGCCCGGGCGTCCGGTCGAAGGCGCGGACGAATCCAGAACCCTTCTGATCGGATACGATTCCAAACTGAATTCCGTCACCGTCCGGAACGCCTATCCGAAAAGCTCTTTCGAAACCATCGAGCACGCCTTGAACCGTTTCGCCGACGATTACGGGCTCAAGACGATCTCCCTCTCGGAGGAGGAAATGCGCGACGAGGCCGACCGCTCCTTCAACAAGGCCGAAGAGCTGCTGGCCAACTACCAGGCGCGCCCCGAGAATCTCCGCAACGCCATTCTCCGGTATCAGATCACGATCGACTTCCTGGACCAGTTCGACCCGAAACCGAAAAACTGGAGCACCGCCAAACGCAAACTCGCGGAAGCCGAAGGACTCCTTCAGAAAACGATCAAGGATGCGGAGTTCAACCTCAACGTCCTTTACAAGCGGAAACAATATGCAGAAGCCATCGAGGAGTGCAACAAACTCATGCTCATTCTGGACCCGGAACAGAACGCATACCAGAAAATACGGGACCTGAAAATCACGCTGGAAAAGAGACTTTCCGTTGAAAAAAAGAAAGGCAGGCGCTGAACCATGAGAAACAAAACGTCTTCCGTTCCGCGTTTTCTTCTTTTCGGCTTCCTGGCCGCCGCATGCATTCTGGGCGTCTCCTGCGACCAGAAGAAGGAAAAACCGAAAACCCGTCTCCAACTGAATACGGTCCCGGAAGGCGCCACCGTGACGATGCTGGGAGTTGAACGCGGAAAAACTCCTCTCAAATTCACGCTCCTTCCGACAACCTACATCATCAAGTTCTCGATGGAGAAATACAAAACCCGCTGGGAGAGAATCGAGGTCGCCGAAGGCGAATCCAAGGTCTGCTCCTTCAAACTCGAACCCGAATGCGCCGCCGTCATGATCATCAGCAACCCGGAAGGCGCCGCCGTGGAGTTCCAGGGAAAAAAACTGGGCGCCACGCCGGTCGTCATTCCGAATCTTCCCTACGGAAGCTACACGGCGGAAATCTCGCGTCACGGGTACAGCCGACGGACCGCCGCCTGGGAAATCAAGGATGCGACTCCACAGCTTGTCAAAGTGGATATGACTTCCAACCAGGGCACGCTGGAAATCACCTCCAATCCGTCCGGTGCGGAAGTTCTTCTCAATGAAACGGTCCTGGGAAAAACGCCCTTGAAGGAACCGGTGGAGGAAGGCAAACATTCGCTCTCTCTCCGGAAGGACGGCTACCAGGAGTTCACCCGGAGCATCACGATCCGGAGCGGCCAGACCACCACCCTCCGGAATCTGGCGCTGGAAATCAAACCCAGTTCCCTGGCCATTTCGTCCGTGCCCTCCGGGGCGAAAATCTATGTCAATGAAAAACAATACGATGATACGCCTTCCGAACTCAAAGGACTTCTCCCGGGCGTCTATGCGATCCGCCTGGAAAAAGCCGGGTTTGATCCGGCCACCCGCACGGTGAACCTTCCCGCGGGAACCCGTTTCGAGGTGGCGCTTTCCCTGGACAGCAATACCGGCGGAGTGGACATCGTCACCCAGCCGGGCGGACTGACCGTGTATCTGGACGGAAAACTGGTGGGCGTCACGGAGGCGGACGATGCCAATCCCGGCTCCTCCAAGGTATTCTCCCTGCGGAATTTGAGCATGGGCACACATCAGCTCACGGTGGCGCACAAGCGGGGAAAACCGGAAAAACGCACCCGTTCCTTCGAGGTCAAAAAAGGAGAGGTCGTCCGCCTGAGCAATCTTTCCATCTGGATTCCCAACATCCGCATCACCTTCAAAGAGGGCAATGTGGAAACCGGACGGCTTGCCGGCACGCTCAGCGACTCCTATCTCTTCGAGCCGGAACCGGGCGTCCGTTACTCCGTCAAGAAAACAGCCGTCTCCAAACTGGAACATCTGCAGCTCACCGAATAACCAAGGACAGGACTTCCAACGTATGCTGTTTGCAATTTTTCTGGGGATTATCTTTTTGTTTTTTCTGGCCGCGGCATTCCTCCTGTTTTTCGGAGTGCGCAAAACCACCCTGTCCGCATGGGAAAAACTTCCGCGGAACCGGATCGCCGGGGGGATTCTGGGACTGCTGGCGCTGCTGGCGTTCATCCCCAACGTCCGGCCCCTGTTCCCGCCGGAGGACTATCTGGGCGGACTGATCTTTGCGGCCATCCTCCTGGCGGGACTCTGTTATGCCTATCTGGATTATCTCTTCGCCCGGGCTTTCGCCGGGGCGCTGATCCTGCTGTCACACGCCGTGCTCATCGAATCGTTCGCGGCCGGACTGCCCGGCAGCGGTTTCTTTGCGCTGATGTGCCTGGCCGCCGGAACTTTCGGAATCTTCATCGCGGCAAAGCCGCACTGGCTCCGGGACTTCTTCCGGCTTCTCGCGCGCAGTTCCGCTTGGCGTCTGGCCGTGTCCCTTCTGTGCGCCGCATGGTCGGTCTCCGCGCTGATTCTGCTGGTCCAGCAGACGGGGAGAATCCTCCGATGAGCCTCCCGGAACCGACTCCCGCGGTCCGTTCCTTCCTGGAAAAATGTCTTCCGGAAAGCGCCGGGGAGTTCACGGCCCGAATGGCTCTTCTGGGCGAATTCCTCTACGAAACGAACGCCTGTTTCAATCTCACCGCGATCCGGGAAGACGGCTTCTGGTGCCGTCACGTGGCCGATTCCCTGTCGGTTGTTCCCGTATTCCCCGAACTCTTCCGGAGTCCGTCGGTCCTGTGCGACCTGGGATGCGGGGCGGGTTTTCCGTCACTGGTTCTGGCGGCGGCATTTCCCGGAATCCGCATGACTGCCGTCGATTCGACCCGCAAAAAGATCGATTTCGTGAACGCCGCCGCGCGGAAACTGGCGCTCGAAAATCTTACCGGAATCCACGGACGCGGAAACGAACTGGGACGCCGGGAGCCGTTCAAAGGCGCTTATGACGCGGTACTGGCCCGTGCCGTATCGTCGGCGGAGACCCTGATCCGGGAGGGACTGGCGTTCGTGAAGAAAAACGGCTCGCTGATCGTCTACCGCACGCCGGACCAGTTTTCAGAAGAGCTGCCGTTCCTGAAAAACTGGAAAAAAGGATCCTTTCACGGAACGGACCCCTTCGAGCTGCCCGACGGGGCCGGAACACGGATGTTCCTTCAGATAAAGCAGATGCGGGAAATGCACTGATCGAAGCTTTCCTGTCCGCTGAGGATGTCGATCTGAACGCGGAGGAACATGATCGGCAGATCCCGCCGGTCCAGGCGCGGCATCCGCACGGCGTCCTTCTCCGTGGTGACGATCAGTTCCGCTTTCGCGGCTTTCGCGTCGTTGACGAAGTCGATCATTTCCTGCTGACGGTAGCGGTGGTGATCCGCGAAATGTCTTTCCACGACGATCTTTCCCCCGAGTTCCGAAAGGAAGGCGTTGAAGCTGGCCGGGTTGGCGATGGCGGAAATGGAAGCCACCCGTTTTCCCTGGAGGAACGAAAGGGGCATCCGGCGGCCGCGCTCGAAGACGTCCTCCAGATATTGCGGCTTATGACAGCATTCGATGATTTCCGCCAGATGGTTCTGACGGCGGAGGAAAGCCTTCAGGTGACGGAGCTTCGGGGAGCCGTCGGACTTCGTCAGGAAGATGTAGTCGGCGCGCCGGATGTTCCGGATGGGTTCGCGCAGAAGGCCGCGCGGAAGCACATGATGGTTGTCGAAGGGAGTCGTGGAGTCGACCAGCAGGATGTTGATGTGCGCCTTGAGGCTCAGGTATTGGAAGCCGTCGTCCAGGATCAGGGTGTCCGTGCCGAACTCCTCGATGGCGTACAGCCCGGATTTGACGCGATCCTTGTCGACCAGCACCACCACGTTCCTGAGGTTGGAGGCCAGCATGAACGGCTCGTCGCCGGCGCGGATGGAATCGAGAAGAAGGTTCCTGCCGTCGGAGACCACGCGGGGAGGCACCTCCATCCGTCGGGAGGCGAACTTCTTTTTGAGCTTGGTCCACAGCGAACGGTCCCGGCTCCGGTATCCCCGGCTCAGAATGGCAACCTTGCGTCCCTTCTGGCTCAGCGAACGGGCAAAGACCTCCACCACCGGAGTTTTCCCCGTCCCGCCGCAGGAAAGGTTGCCGATGCTGACCACCAGACAGCCGATGGCGCGGTTGCGGATCACCCGGTTGTCATACATCCACATCCGGAACTGGACCGCCCGGCGGTAGAAGCGGGAAGCGAGAAAAAGCAATCCCTTGAGAGAGGTTCCGACAACATCGTGCCGCCGCTCCCGGATCACTTCAATAAAAAACTGTTCCAGCCTTTCACCGACTTCGCGCAAAGTCATATTCTTCTCCCGACCGCACTGTTTCAACCCGTCAATATACCCCGGCAAGAGCCAAACATCAAATCGGATTCCCGATTTTCAGGGGTGGAGAATACACCCGTTTCCCGCGCTCACGCGTCCGGACTCCCCGGAATAGGCAACCTCCCCGTTGACGAAAACCGTCCGGATTCCTTCCACGGGCCGATGCGGATGAAGGAAATCCGCCCGGGAATCCAGCTTCTCCGCATCGAACAGAACCATGTCGGCAAAATATCCCTCCCGGATCATTCCGCGTCCGCGGAGCCCGAAAAATCCGGCGGGCATGGAGGTGATCCGGCGGATGACCTCTTCGAGCGGGACGGACTTCGCCGCCATCGCGATGAAGCGCGGGAACGAACCGAAACCGCGCGGATGGGAACGCCCGAGGGAATCGTCCGGAGGACGCGCCGATTCGTCCGTGCCGCAGCACACCCAGTTTTTCGCCAGGATTCTTTCAAGGTTGACCTCGGACATTCCGCCGAAAGCGGCCATGGTCCCGGGCGCATCCTCCCGGAGCAGCGCCAGACAGAATTCCGCGGGAGAGACGCCCCGTTCCCGGGCCGCGTCCGCCAGTGTTTTTCCAAGACAGTCCCGTATGCTTTTCACACGGGACTGGGTGAGAATGACACGGCTCCAATCCCGCGAAGAACCTTCCAGCGCGGCAAGGGCATCCCGGAAGGCGGAATCATCCCCCCGCAGAACGTCGCGGATCCGGACGTCGTCCATCAAGGCGAACGGCTCGGGAAGGACCATGGCGAGACTGGTCTGGGAAAAGGTGTACGGATACCGGTCCGCATGCACGCGAAGACCCCGCGCCCGCGCACTTTCGATCCGTTCAAACACACGGTCGAGCTTGTGATGGTTGCGGGGAAGCGCGGTCTTCAGGTGGCTGACCTGAAGATTTCCGCCGCCCGCCCCGGCCAGTTCCAGCGCTTCCTCCAGCGCTTCCGTCAGGGCGTCGCCTTCGCTGCGCAGATGCGTCGCATAGGGACGCCCGAACTCCCGAAGCATATCCATCAGGGACAGAAGTTCCTCTCGGGAGGAAAAGCGGCCCGGATTGTAGATCAGTCCGGTGGAAAACCCCGCGGCTCCCTGCCGGAGCGCTTCCCGCAGCAGACTTTTCATCCGTTCGACTTCCGGCGGAGACACCTCTTTTTTCGAGTATCCGAGCACCGCCGCGCGAAGCGTATTGTGTCCGCAGAGAACGGCCAGATGAATCGCCGGACCGCGGGCCTCCACCGCAGCGGCATAGGAATGGAAGGAATCCCAGGCAATCGGAACTCCATACGCCGCATAGACTTCCTGCAAATGTTCCCGGACTTCGCCCGCGACCGGGAAAACAGAGAGTCCGCAGTTGCCCGCGATTTCCGCCGTGATCCCCTGGGAGATTTTACCGAACGCCCGGGGATCGGCAAGGATGGAGATGTCGGAATGCCCGTGAACGTCGATAAAGCCGGGGGCCAGGCAGAGACCGCGGGCAGAATGGACTTCCGCCGAGGGAAAGACCGTTTCCGCGTGTTTCGCAACCCGGAGGATTTTCCGGTCGCGGATCAGAACGTCGGCTTCGAACGGAGGAGCGGAGGAACCGTCATACAGGAGTGCGCCGGAAAGCAGGCGATCGGTCTTCATTTCCGCAGGCTGTCCACATTTTTTTCGACTTCCTTTGAGGCTTCCTTGTAGAACTCTTTTCCCATTTCCTCGATCTCTTCCTTCACCTTGGCGGTTTTCCGGGAGATCTCGTCCGCAACGGCGTCGGACTTCCTGTACATGTCGTACGCCTTCCAGCCCAGTTCCGTTTTGGATTGATTGAGCTTTTTCTTGAGTTCCTCGGACTGTGCGGAGGTCTTGATCCGGACTTTCCGGGTGTCCGCCGCGGCTTTTTCTTCGAAGGAAGCGACCATCTGGCGGAAATATTCGTTGGAACGCATCCAGGAATAGGAAATCTTGGCGCGGACCCGCTGGAGAACGCTGTCCACTTCCATGCGGGTGCGGTCATAGGCCGAAGGGGTCTGCGCCGGTTCGGGCGTCCGCTTCGGCTCCGCCGACCGGAGCGGGAAAAGGATGCAGAAAAGGAGAATAAAAACCAGAAGCGTTGTCTTTCCGGACATGACTTGCCTCCTTCCGTTACCAGCGGATGAGCATGGCTCCCCAGGTGAGGCCTCCGCCGAAAGCGGTGATGAGAACGCAATCATCCTTCTTGAGCTTTCCGCCGCGGCAAAGCTCGTCCAGGCAGATTCCGATGGAAGCGGCGGAGGTATTGCCGTATTTTTCGATATTGACATAAACGCGTTCCACCGGGATGTCCAGGCGCTGGGCGGCTGCGGAAATGATCCGCATGTTCGCCTGATGCGGAATCACCCATGCGATTTCTTCCGCTGAAATCCCCGAAACCGTCAGAACTTCCTTGCAGGAGTCGACCAGGCCGGCCACCGCCAGCTTGAAGAGCTCTTTCCCGGACATCTGGATGCAATGCAGATGCTGATCGACCGTCTCATGGGAGGCGGGTTTCGCGGAACCGCCCGCCGGCATGGAAAGAAGATCGGCATAAATTCCGGCCGCGCCGATCTTGGATTCCACCACGAAATCGGGCTGATCGTTTTCCATATTGTTGTACAGGACCACCGCGCTCGCGCCGTCTCCGAACAGCACGCAGGTGGAGCGGTCCTCCCAGTTGACGATGGAGGAAAGCTTGTCCGCACCGAGGACCAGGGCGTAGCGGTATTTCCGGGGAAACGCCTTGAGAAGCGAGTAGGCGACCTCGAGGGAATAGATCAGTCCGGTGCAGGCGGCGACCAGATCGTAGCAGGCGGCGTTGACCGCGCCGATTTTTCGTTGAAGCACGCACGCCGTACTGGGAAAAATGGTGTCGGGAGTGGCGGTGGCGATCGAGATCAGATCGAGCTGTTCGGGCTGGATTCCGGCCATTTCAATGGCGCGGAGAGCGGCCTGTTTCGCCAGCTCCGAGGTCGGAGTGTCTTTATCGGCGATATGGCGTTCCTTGATCCCGGTCCGGCTGGTGATCCATTCGTCCGTGGTATCGACCATTTTCTCAAGGTCGCTGTTCCTTAAAATCCGATCCGGCGTATAGGACCCTGTTCCGATGATTCTGATTGACATTGCTTGCTCCGAATCTTGTATTTGTATTGCGTCCCGGTTCAGGAACTACATCGAGTGAAACCGTGCGGCAAACGCGGATTTCTCCACCCCGCACTCGTAAATACGGCTGCTGACCTGTTCCGGAAGGTTCTGCTGCGCGAACTGGTTGGCGACCCGGATTGCGTTCTTGATGGCCTTCGGACTGGAAACGCCGTGTCCGATGATGCAGACCCCGTTCAAGCCGACGAGCGGCGCTCCGCCGTATTCTTCAAAGTCCCCATGTTTCTTGAGTTCGCTGAAAGCATCCTTCGCCAGGATGGCGCCCGCCTTGCGCACGGCGTTTTTGGTGAAAGCGTCCCGGAGCCAGGAGAAGGTGGCCTGTGCCAGACTCTCGCTGGTCTTCAGGAGGGCATTGCCCACGAACCCGTCGCAGATCACCACGTCGCAGTCGCCGGTGAAGGTGTCGTGCCCCTCCACGTTTCCGATGAAATTGATCGGCATCCTGGAAAGGATCTTGAAGGTCTCCTTTGTCAGTTCGTTTCCCTTGATGTCTTCGCCGCCCACGGACAGAAGCCCGATGGACGGATTGGAAAGCCCGAAAAGTTTTTTCGAATAGAGTTCGGCCATGACTGCGAACTGGGCCAGGTTCATCGGATTGCAGTCCGTGTTGGCGCCGATGTCCGCCATGACCCATTTGCCGTTGATCCGGGGCATGACCGTGGCGAGGCAGGGACGGTCCACGCCTTTCGACATCCGCATTTTGACGGTGGAAGACGCCACCGCCGCGCCGGTGTGTCCCGCGGACACCATGCCGTCGGCCCTCTGCTCCGCCACCAGGCCGGCGCAGACCGTGATGGACGAATTTTTCTTGGCGCGGATCGCCGCCGTGGATGGATCGGCCATCTCCACCACCGTCTCGGCATGAACGAATTCAAGCCTGGAGGACGGTTTCAGATTGTATTTTTCAATGTAGTAGGAAAGCTTTTCCAGATGGCCCACCAGCAGGATATCCACTTCCGGAATCTCCACCAGAGCATCCGTGACCGCCTGCATCACTACATCGGGAGCATAATCGCCTCCCATGGCATCCACCGCTATTCTCATCGGGGCAAGGGCTCCGTATTATCGGTCTATGGTCTTGATCTGCCTGCCTTTATAGGTACCGCAATGTTTGCAGACGGTATGCGGAGCAGCGGGTCCTCCGCAGTTGGTGCAGAAATCGGCCTGGACGCCTTCGTACCGGTTATGCGCCTGACGCTGACGTCTTTTCATTTTCGATACTTTTCTTTTCGGCATTGCCATGATGACTATCTCCTTCAAATAGAGTTGATTTTCAGAAACCATTGTAAAAAACGAAATATACTCCGCATTTCCTTTTTTTCAAATGTTGACTGCGAAAAACCCCGAAGAAACCGCCGATTTTTCTCTCGGCGGTCCGCCGGATTCACGCCTCCCCGTTCCTTTCGGAGCGGGACCGGACATCACAGGGAAACGGCTCCGGCGGCTCCTTTCCGGAAGAGGGCGACATATTCCCGGTTGCCTTTCGGACCCTTCAGCGGGGAGTCGGAGGCGTCGATCAGATGCCAGCCCAGTCCGGAAGCCGCCGCACAGACTTTGTCCAGGGCGGCCCGGCGGACCCTGTCGTCCGTCACGACTCCGCCGGGAGGGACGTCCTCCCGGGGCGTCTCGAACTGCGGCTTGACCAGGAGGAAGGCCAGCGCTCCCTCCTTCATGACCGAATCGGCGGCGGAAAGGAGCTTCGCGGCGGAAATGAAGGAAACATCCATGGTCAGGACATCGATTTTTTCCGGAATGATCTCCGGAGAGAGGGTCCGGGCGTTGACGCCTTCCAGGCAGATCACGCGCGGATCGGAACGCAGTTTCCAGTGCAGAAGGCCGCGTCCGACGTCCACCGCATATACTTTTTCGGCGCCGCGGGAAAGCATCAGGTCGGTAAAGCCGCCGGTTGAAGCGCCGATGTCGGCCGCGACCCGGCCGCGAAGGTCGGGGGCGAACTTGTCCAGGGAATCGCGCAGCTTGTACGCGCCGCGGCTGACGAACTCGCCGCCGGAATCGACCCGAAGGACGGCGTCCGCTTCGAAAAGCTGGGACGGTTTGACGATCAGCGTGTCTTTTCCGCTGCGGACCTTTCCGGCCATGACCAGGAGCGCGCCTTCCTCCCGGCTTCCGCAGTGCCCATGTTCATACAGCAGCTCATCCGCCCGTTTTTTCTTCATGAAAACCCTGTAATTACAGTTAAATTTTTCCAATTCCCGATTGAAAAATCCGGGAAATGCAATAAAGTTAAGTGTCAGTCATGTTAAAATCAAACGGAGCGATACTCTTTTTATGAAAATTCCGGTGTTTTTATTTCTCTTCCTGGCAATACTGGCGGTCTTCATGACAATCGGATTCATCGTTCAGCGGACGCGTCTGGCCGTTCTCCGGAAACGGCTGAAGATCGCCATGCACAACAGTGTGGAAATCAGCACGTTCCTGTCCCTCTTCTCCAAAAATATGAAGACCCGCGCGGACATCGACAACTGGATGAACGTCACGGCGCGGTATGTTTCGGAACTGGTGGACGCGCAAAGCGTATGCGTCTTCGCACTGGAGGGGGAACTGCTGAAACCGGTCGGCGTGTCGGGCCCGTTCCCCCTGTTTCACAAGACGACGTCCAGTTATATCATGACCAAGCCGAAATATCTGATGGAGCAGCTCCGGCGGGAACGGATTCCGATCGGAGAGGGCATTGTCGGAAGAGTGGCGCAGACCCGGAAGGAAGTCATGCTCAACGGCGAGGACCTCACCGGAGCGCGCCTGTACATCACCGATCCCCTGGTGCCGATCGAATGCGTCATGGCCATCCCGATCATCAGCGAAGGGGTTGTCACGGGAGTCATCTGCGCGGTGAACAACGTTCAGGAGAACCATTCCTTCTTCACCGCGGAACAGTTCGGCCGCTTCAAATTCATCGCCGGACAGGTGGAACTGGCCCAGCGGATCCTGGAAGCCTACTCGAAACTCAGCGAACAGCAGCGGCTGAACCAGGAACTGGAATTCGCCCGGAATCTTCAACGTTCCCTGCTGCCGGAAACGTTTCCGGTCTGGGGATTTTTCTCCGTACAGGCGTTCACCCGCGCATCCAAGGAGGTCAGCGGCGACTTCTACGACTTCGTCCAGATCGATGACGACCGGCTGCTGGTCGTCATCGGGGACGCCTGCGGCAAGGGCATCCCCGCGTGCATGGTCACCGCCATGACCCGCAGCTTCATCCGCGCCAACATCGACCGCTTCACCTCCCTGATGGACCTCCTCCTGGAACTCAACGACAATCTTTACCGCGACGCCGGCGCTGGACGCTATATCACGCTCGGATGCTGTCTCCTGAACCGTCGCGACTCCACCCTCGAATACGCCCGCGGCGGCCATACCGAGCTGCTGATCTACATCCGCGAACACATCCGTTCCATCTTCCCGGACGGCGCGGGGATCGGGCTCCTTCCCAGCGAGGACGTCGAGTTCGACACCCTCTGCATCGAATTCTCCCCGAACATGTCCGTCCTGATGTTCACGGACGGCATCAATGAAGCGACCTCCCCGAAAAACGGCGAATATTTCGGCGTATCCCGCCTGACGGAGCTCTACCGCGAATCCTGTCTCAACAAGGACGAGCCCGCCGCATTCATTCAGAAAACCATCCATGCGGTCGATGAATTCGCCCAGACTCCGAACGGAGACGGGCAGGAGGACGACCAGACCATGGTGATGATCCGCCATATCTAACAGAAAGGCTTCCGGCAATGAAAAAAACGATTCGGATGATTTTCCTTCTTCCGTTCCTGGCGGCCGGTCTTTGCGGTTGCGCTTCCAAGGAGAATGAAGAAAATCAATATACCGGCAAATTCATGGAAAACGACCCTTCCAGGACCGCCAGCAGCAGCCAGGCCGCCACCCTGACGGAAGTCTTTCAGAAGGAACGGGACAGGCGGGAGGAAAAACGGCTGAAATTCCAGGATGTCTCGCGCCCGATGAATCAGGACTCCTACAAGGTTTTTCCGTGGAAAAGCGGCTCCACTCCGCGCAGCGAACAGCTGCACGAGGCCAGCCGCGAAGGCTCGAATTCGATCTTTTAACATCCATCCCTCAGCAAAGGAAAGGAAACCGGTCATGAAATATATTGTCACTGGAGCCGCCGGCCTGATCGGGAGCGCCCTCATCTGGAAACTCAATCAGGCGGGAGTGGAGGATATCCTGGCCGTCGACCATCTCGGGACTTCCGAGAAATGGAAGAATCTCCGGGCCCTCTCGTATGCCGACTATATGGAGAAGGATGTCTTCCTGGAACGCCTGGCCGCCGGAGCCCTCCCGCGCGACGTGGAAGTCATCTTTCACATGGGAGCCTGTTCCTCCACCATGGAAAAGGATGCCACCTATCTGATCTCCAACAACTTCGACTACACCCGGAAGCTCGCCCTCTATTCCGTCACGCACGGAGTCCGGTTCCTGTACGCCTCCAGCGCAGCCACCTACGGCGGCGGGGAACACGGTTACGTAGACGACGAGGACAAGCTTTCCGCCCTCCGTCCCCTGAACATGTACGGATATTCCAAGCAGATGTTCGATCTCTGGGCGAAACGCCAGGGGTTCCTTTCCAAAATCACGGGCGTGAAATTCACCAACGTCTTCGGACCGAACGAGCTCCACAAGGGCGAAATGCGCAGCGTGGTCTGCCGTGCCTACGAACAGATCCGCGACACCGGAAAGGTCCGCCTTTTCAAATCCTACGTCCCGGAATATGCCGACGGCGAGCAGAAGCGGGATTTCATCTATGTCAAGGACGCCGTTTCCATGGTCCTCTTCCTGATCGAAAATAAATGCAGGGGCATCTACAACATCGGAAGCGGCCGGGCCGAAACCTGGAACTCGCTGGCCGCCGCGGTCTTCAAGGCCATGGACAAACCGGTGAACATCGAATATATTGAAATGCCGGAGCATCTGCGCGGAAAATATCAATACTATACTTGCGCGGACATCGCCAAGCTGCGCGGAGCCGGATATTCCACCGTCGTCACTCCGCTGGTGGACACCGTTGACGACTACATCCGCAACTACATCTCCCGCGGACACTTCCTCGGCGACTGATTCCGAAAAAACGCCGTTTACGCCGGAGAATGGGCGAGAACGAAGTCCACGACTTGGGAAGGATCGTCGTATCCGTGCGGATGGTGTCCCACATACGGACGCCTCAATACTTTGATCTCTCCGCCCAGTTCCCGGTAACGTTTTTCGAGCCGGTCCGAATGCAGCGCGGGAATCACCACTTCGTCGGCCGTGCCGACCACGAGGATCACGGGAATTTTTGCACGGACCAGTATATCGAGATGTTCCATGGGATTCAACTTGGAAATCCGCGGATCGCCGGGCGACTTGAATCCGTAGGCCGCATAGACTTTTCCACGGTTGCCTTCGGGATACTCCCGCAGGTCGCACACCGGAGCGTCCCCGTAAATGACCGCGACCTTCTCTGGATTTTCCATGGCGAAACGGAAGGAATACAGCCCGCCCATGCTCAGTCCCATCAGCATGGCTTTCTTGTGAAATCCGAGCTTCATGAGCATGGCGTAAAACGCTTCGAGGACTTTCATGCCTTCGGGCGAAGCCCATGTGCCGTGAACATTCACATGAACATGATGGAATCCTTTCGCCAGAAGCTCCGGCGCCGCGCACCGTTCGACAAACGCGTCCGGCCACTCCAGACACCAGGACCACGGCACTCCTTCCGCCGGTTTTTCCGGCTCCACGATAAAAGCGTCATGACCTTCAAACCGGAATTTGTGCTTGACTCCGCCGAACCATTTTTCCGTGCTTCCCGCCGGATATTCGATCTTTTCCATTTTCTCTTTCACCCGTTGAACAGATTGCATTTCCGCACCGGCGGAAACAGTTTATCGGAAAATCATCCGGGATAAATATACCTCTCTTTGCCGTTTTCTCAAACGGAATTCCCCCGCCCTCTCCATAACTTCCGGGTTTTATTTTTTAAGGCGCGGAAAACGGAAATTCAGAAATCTTCCGGGAGAATCTTCATCACTTCGTTTGCGATTTTCAAACGCGCCTGGATTCCCTCGTCATGATCCCCAAACAGGTTGGTCAGGACAATGAGGAAGAACTGTTTTTCGGGATCGATCCAGAAGGTCTGCCCGCTGGAACCGCTGTGGAAAATCGTCTTTTCAGAGAAGCCGTCCGGCATCAGCGCCCTGTGCTTGTTCCAGCCCAGCGAACGCTCATACATGCCTTCCGGCGCCTTGTTCGGAAAAAATTCCCGTTCGACGATGTCCGTCAGAAAAACTCCTTTCCCGTTCCGCAGAATCATCCGTGCGTATCGGGCGATGTCCGGCGCGGTCGTGAATATTCCCGCATTGCCGACCACATGGGGATACAGTATCCGCGCCCAGCGGTCGAAGATGATCCCGGGATCGCTGTCCACGCAGCGCCCGTGCCGGACCAGGCGCGGACGGGTGTGTTCCAGCGGCGCGCCCCAGTTCGTGTCGGTCATGTGGAGCAGAGCGAAGATATTTTCCCGCGCGAACACTTCCAGCGGGGTTTCCGTCACATTCTCGATGATGAAGCCGAGAAAATGGTAGTTGACGCAGCAATAACGGTATTGTGTCATCGGCGGGAAGGGAAAGCCGGAACCGAGCATCCGGCGCATCAGTTCGGCGGCATCCGTATTCAGCGGATAATCCGGTTCGATTCCCGAGTAATGGTATGCCAGATGGCGAACCGTCACCGGCGCCGCGGTTTTCCCGGTGAATTGAGGCAGATATTCCGGAAACGGGCGATCCGGGTCGACCAAGCCGCACTCCATGCACAGCGCCAGCGCCGTAGCCGTTCCAACCGGTTTCGACACGCTGGAAACATCGAACACCGTATCCAGGGACATGGGACGGCGGACGGTGCGGTCGGCCAGCCCCTGTGTGTGCGTGAAAATATCTTTTTCGAGATTTCCGGCGAGAATCACTGTTCCGTCGAAAATTCCTTTCCGGATAAAGTCGTCAATCAGTTTCATGGATGGGGAAACTCTCCTTTTCGATCGGTCGGCTGCGTTATCTGGGAATTGCGACGGATGAACTTGCGCTTTTCCCGGACGCCAGTTCCCGGACATGAATTTTCCATGATCCGGCGTCCGCATTCAGGGGGATGGTGATGCTTCCCGAATATTTTCCGTTTTCCGCGCAGGCGAAGAAGGAATCGTCCGTCTTCGCTCCCGTCGCGTCCGTCACCTCCAGTTCGATCGGGATCAGCGCCTTCACCGGCGCGGAAGAACCGTCGTTCACTGTGATATTCAGGGGAAACGTTTCGCCCTTCGCGGCTTTCGCGGGAGCGGAGACCGTCACCGCGGCAATGGGCTTCGGAAGAAGCAGCAGGAGCCGTCCGTCATTGGTGTCGAAGCGGACCGGAATCCGGGTCACGCCTTTGTCCGACCGGAAATCGACGCTCCGGTGCTTCACGAGATCGTAGACCGCTCCCGTTTCCCGGCGGACGTCAACCGTTCCGGCATTGGGTGCGCCCTGCTCCTGCGTCAGCTTCCACGGACCGAAATAATCGCCGTAAACCCGCTTGTCGTTGATGACGAAAAGGTAGTCCGCCTCCTTGAATGTGCGGGTGTGCGTGACCAGATCGGGATTGTCCGACGCCGCAAAAGCGATGTAGTATTCCCCGAGTTTCGAGCGGATTTCCTTCCCCAGTTTCTGGAGCCGCTCCTTGGAACCCGCCGCATCCTCGGAAACCCTCGCCACCGAATCGATCCGGATGTCCGGCAGAAGTCCCGGAACATGGAATTCATCCGCGATGACGATTCCGCCCTTGCGCTGAAAATCGCAGACGGCTTTGTAAACCGATTCCGGCAGGACGTCGCAATGCGGCATCACCAGCACCTTGATTCCTTTCAGATTGTCGCGCTGAATCTCCTCCTCGTAGATCACCCGCGGGTCCAGGCCGCCCCATTGCAGAGCCAGATGCAAATCCATGATCCATCCGCCCCAGCCGTAGGAGCCGCGTCCGGCGAACATCGAAGAAGCAAAGCTGTGGAGGATCGCCACGTCACGGCCGCGCTCCGGAATGCGTTTCAGGGTCGGGCCCAGCGGTTTCACGATGTTTTTCAGGAGCTCTTGAAGGACCGGCTCCGTTTTCGGATTCGTATTGATGTATGAAGGTGTCTTTTTCACGGGATCGAGGTAAATGGAGCCGTCGCCGTGATACACGATGCCGTCCACTTTGCGCGAAATCTTGCTCCAGAACGCCTCCCGCAGAGAGTCCGGCGGAATCGTGATGTATTTCGCGTCCGGATGTTCTTTCACCCAGGCGGGTTCGTTCGGGACCTTTTTCCCGGCCGGCGCGGTCTGGCTCCGGTAACAAATCAGCTGGGTGCCTTCCATGATCGGGGTGCCGGGCCTGCCTTCGGACATCGCGAGAATCTCGTCGGTCGCGGACGCCAGCCGGAGCGGGTCCGGATACGCATAGGTCCACTGGCTGATCACGTCGACTTTTCCGGCGGGACCCCAGATCGGGGGCTGCCGGGTGGACGGGGCGAAATACGTGCGGAATTCATGGGAAATGTTTTTATGGTAAATCTCGCTGATCTTTCCATTCAGCGGATTCCAGCCGTCACCGTCCTTCCAGAACCAACGGTAATAGACGAGAAGAGGGTCCTTGTCGGGAATGACTCTCGAAAACGGAAAGTTCGGGAACAGTGTATATTGAGTGGTTTTCTGCCGGATTTCCGGGGGAACGTCGACCCCGGAATACGCCTTGAAGGCGTCCCGTTCCCAGCGGCTGAAAGAAGGTGCGGTCCGGTCGCGGATTTCAGAGTTCACATCCAGCAGTTCAAGGGCCGGATGGGAGCCGTAGGTTCTGGAAACGAGGTCGGCCATGTCACTGAGGAAGCGGATTGCGGCCGGATCGTTGGCGTCGATGTTCATTTTTCCGTTGACGGCAATCGGGTTGCCCTCGCGGTCGAGACGGGGAAACTTTTTCGCAATGGCCGGATAGTGGCTGATGTTGAAGTAGTCCGCCCGCCAGAACCCTTCCTGCAGCATGTTGTCGAGGTCGGCATACTGGGCGCGGATGCTGGACTCGTCCCTCGGACGCGCATACATGGGAGAAACCAGCGATTTCAGGCCGTGTGTGAATCCGGTGTTCTGAAGGACCTTGAACGAGTCCGAATATCCCCACATCATCACGGTCATGAAATCCGTCCGGACCGGGCCGATGGCGTAGGGAACAGCGGACGTCTCCGCAAACGCCTTTCCGTTCCGGGTTCCGGCGAACCGGAGTTTCAGGTCATATTTGCCGCGTCCGAGACGCGTCTCCAGCGGGATGTCCCGGATTTTCGACTCCCCCGCGGCAAAGTCCCCCCAATCCATCCCGACGGGTTCGGTCATTTTCAATCCGGCAACCGGTTCGTTGGAAAGGTTGCGGACGGTCAGCCGCAGGGAGGCGTTTTTCTCGTTGCGAAAAAAAGCGGTCCGCCCGGTGCTCCCCGTTTGAATCACCGCCGAAGGACGGGTGAAAATTTTGAGGGAAAGAATGCGTCCGTCGAAACGGAAGAAATGCCCGAGCGTCCGGTCTCCGATGACCGGCCGGAATTGAGCCGGGGCAAGCGGTCCGCCCGGAACGAGCTTGCCTTCGGCGTTCACTTTCCCGTCCAGCAGGAATTTCGCGGAACTTGTACCGTCGTAGTCCAGTTCAAGAGTGTATTTCCGTCCGGGTTCCAGAGAAACATTCTTCCCGTTCACTACAGCCGTCGCCTTGCCGAAACCGAACCAGGCCTGAGGCCGCAATTCCCCCGTCTTCGGGTTGCGGTACAGACCGAATGTAAACCCGGAATTGTCCTTCGGATTTTCATTTTTCTTGTCGTAAAAATCGCATTTGCTGTCCCAGAAAAAGAGATACGGTTGTGCCGAGGTCGTTTTTTTGAGCTCGAATTCGACAACGATCCGGAAGGCTCCGGACGGAGTCAGTTCCGGGTAGTTTTTGGTCATCTGGATTCCTTCGGGCTCTTCTTTCGGGACTTCGCCCGTTTCCAGCGCCCCGTCGATGACTTTTGTCCGGCCTCGGGCAACGCATTGAAATTTGCCGTCCGCGCTGTGGATTCCCTTTGCAAAGTTCCATTCCGCAAGAAGCGTTTCCTCCGCCGCTCCGCATTGCAGAAGCGCCGCCATCACTGCCCATGTGAACATTTTTTTCATTTTGATCCTCCTGAATGATTACTTCAACACGTCGAGCCGGACCGGCTTGATGACGCCGCCCTCGTTTCCGAACACCCGGATCGTGAGAATGTTTTCGGCATTCCACTTGATTTCACGGGTCATGTCGAGACAGAAAGGCTGATCCCATGCGTTCGGCCCCTCGTCATGGGCGCCGACAAAGGTTCCGTTCAGCCACACCCACGCGGATTCGTCCACCGCGTCGAAAGCCATCTCGACCGCATTGCTGTCGATTTTTTCCGGCATTTGGAACCGGATCCGGTACCAGGCGTATCCTTTGTATTTCGCAAATCCCTGCTGTGCCCACGACCCCATTTTCAGAACGGTCCACGCGGAATCATTGAAAGAATCCGCGAAGTAATTTTTGAGGTGGCCGCGGTTCTCCGGATCGAGAATGAAACGGTATCCGGCTTGAGGCAGCGGAATGCTTTTCACCTTTACAATGTCGAAGTCCCAGTCCGCGCGGTCCTTCAAGCGGATATTGACCCGTTTGAAAGGAAATGTCTTGTCGTTGACTTGTTTTGAGATACGCTGGTCCCTGGTGTTTTTCCCGATTTCCATGAGAAGCGCGTCCGAGGTCTTGCGGTCTTTCAGCCGGGCCGCGCATTGCGTCAGGAGGCTGGATACGCCGTAATCCGGGTCCGCAGTCAATTTTTTCAATTCCGGCGTGGCGGCGTCCCGGTGTTTGGTGAAATATTCATACAACGCTTTTTTCCGGATGACCGGATCACGGTCGGACAGCCCCTTTTTGAGGATTTCATCGCTGTTTCGGGTCGCATCCAGCAGAAACAGGAACGCGCGTCTCCGCAGCATTTCATTTTCGCTGGAGTCAAACACCTGACGGCAGACTTTTTCCGATTTGAGTTCCGAAAGCGGGATCGCCCCCCAAAGGCCGGCGCTTGCGGCAAACAGGACGAGAAACAGAATCTTGCACGACATTTCAAATTCCTTTCCAGTTTCAGTTGTAAACAGGTTCGCCCTTACTTCCGGTCCGGGTCCATTTGAACGGCTCCGCCCCGCACGGTTTCAGCGGGAACGGTTGGCTCGAAACGTGCCCGTCCAGATGAACAAACGACATCGTTCCGCCGTGCCACTGCCGGACAGGGACGCTCCGGACGAGTTCCGTTGCGTTATTGGGATTTCCGATCTCGGAACCGACATCCCAACAGATGGACGGCGTCACATACACATGATTTTTGCGGTCGAGGAAACATACGAATTCAGAAGGTTTCCGGATGTCCGCGCGCTTGCGGTAGGGCGTGCCGTCGGTCAGGTTTGAATAGGCAAAAGCATTGATATTGGCGGAATACCGGATGTAATATCCCTGATACAGGTCCCCGGACACCGGATTGGCCGGGGGCGGATCACCCGGACACCAGTAGATTTTAGCCGCCGACTTCGGGGTTCCCAGATAGGGCAGGAACGCCTGCATCCAAGTGAAATTTCCATGCATCATGTGCCAGGACGGCGGCAGATAATCGTGATAGTCGTTCGCATAAAACTGAATCGACGTTCCGATCTGTCGCAGTTTTCCGCGGCATTCGATCGATTTCGCTTTCTGCTTCGCCACATTCAGCGCGGGAAGCAGCATCCCCGCAAGAATTGCAATGATCGCCACGACAATGAGCAATTCTATTAATGTGAACCCGGCCCAATTTTCCTGTTTCTTTTTCATTTGCATGTTTTTCTCTCTTTTCTCTCTGAATAAGGGTTAATTTCCTGTTCCTCCTTTTGTACCGTTGCGGCTCCACCACCAGGGTTTGTACGTACAGCTCTGGAGCGGCAACCGGACGGAATCCGCATGCCCGTCGAAACGGAGAGTATTCAGATTCCGGTTGTGCCATTCCAGAACCTTGAAACCTCTTGTATCGGAAGCGCAGCAGAAAGGCATATGATCGGCGACATCCCAGTAAGGCGTCCCGGGAGAGAAATAAATAGTCCGATAGCGGTCCATCATGGATATAAATTCAGAAGGGTGCTGCACACAATTCATTTTCTTGACGGCAACGCAATTCGGGTCGTCGGTAACAAGCGCCGCAACCGTAAAGGCCGACTGATTCACGGAATACCGCAGATAATAACTGTTGATCGTATCCTCCCCGGGTTCCAATTGCGTCCCGGGACAAACGTAAAACTTCGCTTTCGGTTTGGATAAATATTCGGAAATGCAGCTCATCCACGTAAATCTGGCCGAACCCGACCCAAAGTGGTGAATGGCCGGCAGGACATATTCATGATTGTCGGAGATGTACAAATTGAATCCAAGGCCGGTTTGTTTCAACAGTGCAAGACAACGGATTCCCATGGCTGTTTTTCTGGTTTTGTTCAAGGCCGGAAGCAGCATCCCGGCAAGAATCGCAATGATCGCCACGACAATGAGAAGTTCTATCAATGTGAACCCGGCCCGGCTTTCCTGTTTCTTTTTCATTCAATCGCCTCCTGTTTGTTGCTTGCAATGAGATGTTTTATCCTGTTTGAAATTGTCTTCCGCCGCCGGCTTTTTCCGATCCCCGGTCTCCAGCGGTTTGCAGCTTCCGCGTTCCTGGAGTTCCGCAGGAAACGAGTAAATCTGTTCTTTCAGGGGTTTCCCCGCGCTTTTCATGTCATAGATCAGATCGACGGCCTTTTTCATCATGATTCCGATCGGCTGTTCGACCGCGGTCATGTAGGGATTCGTATTCTCCACCGGATCGAATCCGACCAGGGAAACATCTTCGGGAATCCGGAGCCCCGCATCCATGACGCCCTGCCATGCGCCGGATGCAAAGATGATGCCGGGACAGACGATCGCCGTCGGCGGATTTTTCGACTTGCAGAGGTCGCAGGCCGTTTTTCTGGAATAATCGAACCAGTCCTCCCCGGCCTTTCCGATGGCGTTGATTCCGTCTTTCAGGCGGCAGTTCAGGAATTCGTCATTGCGCTGGAGAAGCATCCGGAGGAATGGAATATGGAGACTGATGTAGGCGATCCGGGTATGCCCGAGAGCCAGGAGATGTTTCACGCCCGTCTGAATGGAGCCTTTCGCCAGACGCACGATGTAGCGGTCCGCGGCTTCCACGCACGGTTCGAAGGAATTGACGAAAATCATCGGAATGTGATCGTACGCTTTCTGACAGAGGATTTTCGCCAGAAGCCGGTGGTTTATCGCCACAATCAGGCCGTCACACCGGGCGCGATTGATGGTTTCGATGCTTTTGGAAGACTTGATTCCGGCACTGTTGATAAAAACCAGTTCGCTGTTCTCTTTGCCGAACATCCCGTAGTTGATTCCCGCCAGGAGCTGCTGGAAATACGAGCCGAGCTCCAGAAAACTGTTCGTGGGAAACACCACACCGATCCGCAATCCTTTCGTCCTTGCAAACGAGACGAACGTGCCGCGCCGCGGAAGTTGCGTGATCAGCCTCTGTTCCGTCAGAATTTGCAAGCTCCGCCGGAGAGTCAGCCGGTTGATCCCCAGCGCCGACGCCAGTTCCGGTTCCGGAGGGAAACGCGTGCCCGGACGGAGTTCCCCCGACAGGATGCGCTTGCGCAACGATTCCGCCACCTGCCAGTAAACCGGCGAGGCGGGATTCTGCATCTCAATGAATTCCTGTATCTGGTCTGCCTTCATCCCGGAAATCCTTTGTTTGAATTTGATATAGACAATTATATACAATAAATCCCGTTTTGTCAAGCTTTTTTTCATTTTTTTTCAGAAAAAATAAATCCAGCTCTTGACATTTGTATAGAATTGTATATAATTTCTTCCTGGAACCGGATGCTGTCGGAATGCAAACAGGAGAAACATGTTATGGGACCCAAAGAAAAAACGACTGAAGAAAGCGTACGGCTTTCTCCGTCAGGCGGGAGGGGAAGGCGGATTTTTACCCTTATTGAACTCCTCATCGTGATTTCCATCATTGCGATTCTGGCGGGACTTCTGCTTCCGGCTCTTCAGAGGGCGCGAAACATGGCCTGTTCCGCCGGCTGTCTCAATAATCTCAAGCAGATGGGAATTGCCCAGAACGGATACACGGAAGACTACAGGGAATGGATTGTACCCGGGAACAGCGCGGCTCCGGCCGGCACGGACAATCGTGCAAAGTCTTTCCAGGGACTTCTCTCGGGGTATAAAAATCGTACGCCCGGCTACGGAGTCCAGTATTTCGGACACACGGTTACCAAAGGCACCTTTGTGTGTCCCGCCGAATCCCGTCCCTTCGGGAGCAGCACCACCAATAAGGAATTCGACTATTGCCACTATGGGATCAATCAGTTTCTGAGCGGCGACAGCAATCTCCGGACAAGCTATTGGAGTTTTCAGCGCAAACTGAATTGTCTGACGCATCCGTCGATGGCGCTCCTGATCACGGATTCCGCCGCACTGGATACGAATCAGCTTTTCAGCGCACGCTTGTACGGTTTCCGCCACAACAGCCGGGATCCGCGTCCGGTTGTCAAAACGTCGACATCCTCAAGCACCATCGCCGCAACCTTGACAACAGGCATGACCAATATGCTTTTTATGGATGGACATGCCGCCGGAATCCGGGCTGCCGACTTTCTCCGGCTCCCTGCGACGGAAAGCAGTCCGGAGCCGAATTTTGTCGGTTATGGCGTCTATACCCGGGGATTCTCGACCTGGAGATGATGCGGGATTTCCTGCCGTCCGTTCGGGACACCCGTTCTCCGTTCATCCGCCGAAAAGATTCCGCGAATAACGTCCGGTGATCTTTTTCAGCAGCACGCAGATGAACAGGACCGTGAAAAGCGAGCAAATCCCGGAAATGAAGAGAATGAAATCGTTGTCCTGCTGCACTCCGAGACGGGCAATATAACTGCCGAAAAATGCAATCAGGGAATCTCTGAAAAAAACATGAAGGAAATAAATGGAAAAGCTGTATTTCGCAAAAAGATCCAGAATCGGGATTTTCTTATGGCTGAGCCGGTTCAGGACAAGAACCGCGAGGCCCGCAAAGCACATCTTCTGAACATACAGCGCGGCCGTATTGACCGGCACATCCGTATTCCGGAAGAAAATAAAAAGGGTCAGTCCCGCGGAAATGACGATCATGTGAATCACATATTTCCTCAGCACCGCATCGATCTTTTCCTTGTCCAGCGCATAGCACATGCCGGCCAGGTACACCGGAACAAAAAAGGCAAACGCCTCGACGGAATTGAGGAAGCCGGTGAAGAAGTCACGGCGAACCGCGTAGAGCGGCACGAACAGGGAAACCAGCGTGATATTTCTCAGCCACGAATGCGGCATCTTCATCAGGAGCGGAGTGAATAGAAATACGATCGCGATAAAGGGAATATACCAGAACTGGACGCAGATGCGGTATCCGAGCAGGACTTCCAGCGGAAGATTCCTGTAATACCAGAAAATGGAAGACACGTCGATGCTCTGCATCCGGTACAGGTAGATCAAGGCGGCAATGATGATGTAGGGCAGCAGGACGGTCAGGAACTTTTTACGGTAAAAGACTCCCGTTTGAAAATCATTCCGGTCCAGATAGATCAGCAGATAGCCGGAAATGAACAGGAAGAAAATGGTGGAACAGTTGAAGATGGAGAAACTCAGGTCCGAATGGAAGTAATGGGCAAAAACGATGCAGATGATTGCAAACGCCCGGAAATAATGCATGCCGTAGTCGAACTGGCGCTTCGGACGGGTGACCGTCTCGGCCGGCTGCCCTTCCTTTTTTTCACGGTTCCCATCCAGAAATTCCATGAACCATGTCACGGAAGCCGTCAGGGAAAGCATCCCGATGATCATCGCATGATTGAAGAGCAGAAGAGAGGTCGCGACCGGAGCTTCCTTCAAAACAATATCCCGGGCGGACGGCAAGGCGATCTTCAATGAAAATACACGATCCCGCGATTCCGGGATGGGGGAGAAATTCCAGGTCACAGAGGACATTCCTTTCCACCGGCTTTCCGGCAGGACGCATTTCCGGAGCGGGCTGGAATTTCCCTTTTCGTACAACGCAAGCGTCATGTCGCCGCCGGCCTTTTCCGCTTCCGCCGGGACCTTGAATTCCAGCCCGGAAAAGTTGCTTCCGCGGACCAGGAAAAAGCCCTCTTTCGCACTGATTTTGTCGGTGGGGAAAAAACGGCACAATGCGCGTTCGGACTTCCCGGGCAGAAAAGCCATGACCATTCCCGACAGGATCACCAGCGCCGAAATCCGCGGCCAGCGGGTGTAAAAACGCCGGAACGGGCTCCCGAGCCGGTGAGCGGCTCCGCAGAGAAGATCGAAGTGGAAAACCAGGCCGTACAGGAGAAACACGACCCCGGCAGAAACGATGGCCGCGCCGAGGATGAACACAAGGCACTCTTCCTTTGCAAATTCGGGAACCAGCCGTCCGAACTGCGATGTTTTCGGCACCAGTTCCGGATGAATCCCGCTGGTCTGGACAACGGTTTTTCCGCCGTCCGTTTTCAGGAGACGCATATCCCGGAGGGAATAATAATCAAGGATTGCCGAACCGGGGATCGTCACCTGCCTGAAGTTTTCCGAAATTACGATCCGCGTGATCGCATATTCCCGGATATCGGAAAAATCCCTGGGATAAGTCTCCTCCTCGAAATGCCGGATCCTCTCAAAATTAATGGTCTGTTTTTCCGACGGTGTTTCTTTTCCGTTATACAGGAAAGACAAGGATTTCTGGAAGTTGGCGAAAAATTCCTTCCTTGTGTGGGAAAGGCGGTGTCCCTTGTCAAAGACCAGGCTGACCTGTGAAGGAAAATCGCCTTCGATCCCGATCCGGAACTCCGTGTTGCCGAAGAAGAAGCGGAAAACAATGAACCCGGCCAGAAGAAATGAATACAGAAGGACGCCTGCCGTAAAAATGGTCCTCTTTGACATGGATTTTATATTGAATGTGACCATTTTCATCCAAATCTGTTTGTACCGCTTTGCCGCAGGTTCGATGATAAAATTCAAACCGACTGAAAAGAGCGTTCAGGACAATACCATGCCGATGAATATATTTCAAGAGCCGGGTCGTATTTTCCCGAAGCGCAATCCTTTTTCCTCCAACCCAAACGGTTTCAAAACACTTGTTTTCACATGGAAGCCGATTTTGAAAAACCGCTTGCAAGGAACAACGCCGGAACCCCAAAAAAATTGTGTTTCTTTCCAAAAAGTAATATTCGAGAGGACCGGATTGAAAAATCTTTGAAAATTTTTGATTCGCCCCTTGACAAATAATTAAATACATTTTATATTTAAGCATAATGCATTTAATTTGGAGAACGCGGATGAACCTGCGGGAAAAAATTCTGGCGGAGATCGTCTCCGGTGACGGAATCGGACGGCGGGAACTGGCCGGGGCGCTGGAGCTGGATGTGCGAACGGTGTCCCGCTACACGGAAGAACTGACAAAACAGGGATTCATCTCCAAGAGGCTGGCTTCACGGCCGGCAGGACGTCCCGTATATGAATTCAGCCCGAACTCGGGTCCGAAATATTTCGCGGCGGTCATGCCGACACATTCCGGAATCCATGGTCTTGTCATGGATGAAAAAAGCGGGATATGTTCGGAAATCCGCATTGCTGAATTCAGTACGGAGGCAGAAATTCCTTATACCGCCGCAAAAAAAATCCGGATTGTGTTTGAACTCCTCCAGAAAAAAAGCGGAGTCCCGATTCATGCGGCATCCCTGCTTTTCAGCCGGACAGAGCGAAATCTTCCGTTTGCCCGGGAAGTCAGCGAGCACTTGTGCCCTCAACTGACTTTTCCTCTGTTTGTGGATTCCCCTATTTCAGCCCACGCATACTGGTTTGGCCAATCCCACAGGGAATACCGGAAACTTCTTTTCCTCCATTTCGGATATGCATTGGAACTGGCGCTTCTGGAAGACGATGAACTATATTCCGAAAATGAACGGCTGGCGACAGAATTCATCCACCTTCCCGCGGGAAACGATATTCTCTGGCATGAAGTTTCACTCAGTAATATTCATGACAAGGTGGCCGCCTTGAGTGGAAATCAGTTCTACGATGAAAAGAATATTTTTCAGCAGCTGAAAGAACCCGGCGGCGCGGTCATGGAGATTCTCCGGCAAAAGGAAAAAATCATGCTGGAGGCCATTCGAACGATGGCGGATCGTGTGCGGCCGGACGCGGTGGCGGTGCTTGCGCTGCCGGGCGATTTGCACACCATGTCAATGCCGCTGATCTCCAACAGCAGACAAATCGAGCTTGCGGATGGAACGGTCCTTCCGTTCCATTTTGAGAAAAGGATGGGCGCCACATGGACGGAGGTGCTGTCACTGGCGGCCGGAACGGCGGAATACCGGGCGTGGAAACGTTTCTTCCCTCCGGTTTGAACGAAGATTACAGGAAAGGGATATTATGAGAAAAATCTGGTGGACATGGGATATCCGGATGCACTGGGCGCATGGACTCTCTTTCACAGAGGAGTCCTACTGGAGAAATTATGAACTGGCAGTCGACAGTGCGGCCCGTTACGGCGTGGAGGGGATTGTTGTCTGGGGATTTCTCCGCGATATGCACGGCGGACTCCGCGCGGCTCACCGGGTGCTGGATTATGCGAGGAAACACGGGGTCGAAATCTTTCCGGGATTCGGGGTCGACGATTATGGCGGCGCCTATTATCAGGGAGAATCCGAATGGAGTCTGGACCGGTTCATTGCAAAACACCCCGAATTCCAGGCGCGCAACGCCGACGGTTCACTCCACACCCACCGCTGGCCGATGAACGACTGGACGGTCCGCAAGCTCTGTTGTCCGAGCTGTGAACCGGCCATGGAATATTATCTGAAATCCATGGAGTGGCTGCTCCGCGAATTCGACCTGAAAGGGTTCCAGATCGAACAAGGCGACAGCGGGCTCTGTTATTGTGAAAAATGCTGTGAAAATT
The DNA here is from genome assembly GCA_002069785.1 of Lentisphaerae bacterium ADurb.Bin242. Classification (GTDB taxonomy): domain Bacteria; phylum Verrucomicrobiota; class Lentisphaeria; order Victivallales; family UBA1829; genus SIG94. Next base: position 56,108 of record MWCA01000017.1, read on the forward strand.
ACGGTATCGGGGAAGATAAGAGTTCCTTCAATTTGAATATTTCCACACGTCGGCTGCTGCCGGTGGTCCGCCATGCCCTCCAGTTGAAAAAGAACCTCACGATCATTGTGGAAACCTACAGCGGAATGGAACTCGGAAAAGTGGCGGAAAAGGCTCCGCTGTTCCAGTCGTATCCGCTGGAAGTCTATCTTTCCTGGCAGGCCTACAACGGATTCGAGCTTCCGGAGCGGCGTTTCCTGATCGATGAAAAGTCCGTTTCCCCCGCGAAACACGGCTGTATCGCGGTCCGCTCGAACAGCGAGGCCGCGCTGGGCGAGAGCGACACGCCCGAAGAGGTCGGACGCGCGGTGGAACTGGCCCGGAACGCCGGTCTGGACATGGCGTATATCTACGGGGAATACCCTGATTTCTGGCCGAAAACCGCGAAGGTTTATGAAATATGGAGCCGCGCCTGCAACGAAACAAAAGGAGAATGACAATGAAAAAACATGTTGTAAAAAACCGGCCTTTTACACTCATAGAGTTATTGGTTGTGATTTCGATCATCGCGATTCTGGCCTCCCTGCTTCTGCCCGCCTTGAACAACGCGCGGGAGAGTTCGCGCCGGGCCTATTGCATGAACAATGAGAAGCAAGTCCTCACGAATATCCTCATGTATGTGGATGACTATGGACAGTATCTGCCGAATTGTTATACGGTCTGGTCTGTTTTGAACCGCTTGAGTTATCTCAATATGAAGAAGGGCTTTCTGGATTGTCCCTCTGACAAGACCAGAAAGCCGACTACGACAATGGGACAGGGAGATTATTATTCCGGTTACGCATGGAAACCCACGAATCAGGGCATCCTTTATAATGCGGCGGTCTATTATCAAGTCAACGCCACGGTGTATGCCCCGGCCAAAAAAATCTCCCGTCTCAGATATTCTTCGCAGGATGTCATTATCGGAGATGGCGACACCACACGCCAGGCCAACGCATTTTACTACGGGTTCGAATATCCGGCCAACTGGTCCGACTCCGGGACTGCAAGCAGCTGGAACAGGCATATCAAAGGACATAATCTGGGATTGATTGACGGTCATGTTGAATTGTCCGGTTATGCCGGTTACCTCGAACGTTTTTATACCCGCACCATCTTCATGAGTTCAACCGATCGCGACTAAGCAAAATGGAATTCGCTCCATGTCGGATGCGAACCGAATGAGTCCGCCGTCTCCTGCGGATTTCGGAAAAAATAACTGAAGGAAGAAAAATAATGATGCGCTTACCCGTTTTTTGCTTTTCACGTCCGTTAATGTCTGTTCTGTACTGCGGCGTCTTTACCCTGTCCGCGGGCAAGGTACCGAGCCTCGTCAGGGCGGAGCCTTACCGGGTTGCAAAAGAATGGGAGCCGTGCCTGATCAACGGGCGGAGTTTCTTCTATTCCCTCAATCCCGCCTGCTGGCCGAATCAGGCGTTGTCGATGACCGGCACACGGGTGGATCTTTCTTCACTGAAAAAAAACGATGGGATGACTCTTCTCAGTCCGAGCTGGAATTTTCCGTCGCCGGCCAAAAATCCTCAGGCGCTGAAAGGATTCATCCCCAACCTCAAACAAATCTGTCTGCGTGAAGTGCGGATTTTCAACACGGATCAGGTGAATATCGCCCCCGGGGCGATTCTTTACGGGGAGTCCGACGGCGGGGGATTCAGGGATATGGAACTGCTGGTCGACGGCAGGAATGACCTTGCCTGCTCCTCCATTTATCCGGTGATCGATAAGCCTCAGGCCGGACTGGTCAGCTTCAGCTTTCCGGAAAAGCGCCGGGTCTGCAAGGTTGTCATCGAGCACGGCGTGAAAAACGGTGCGGCAATGGCATCGGTCGCAAAAGAATTCCAGCTGCAGTACTACAATGGTCATGGCTGGGTCAACCTGCCTGACACCGGGGTAAAAAACAATGACAGGGAAATGACGACGCACGAGTTTCCCGCCGTTGAAACAACGGCAATCAGGATTTGTTTCCGGGATCAGTCCGATCTTTATGATTTCCGCGTTTTTCCATTCTCCGTCGACAACAAGCTTCTGAATCGCCTCAGCCATGAAAAGGGGCTGTCCCCGGAGACTCCGTTCTACTGGTGGTATCTCGGCCATTCCCGCGGAACTTTTTTCAGTTTTCCTCGGGAGCCCCGGGTCGATCTTGCCGGTTACCGGAAATGGAAGGAGCGTTATCCGAACTTTTTCGGTTTCGGCCTTCTGGAGTGGGATAACGATCTGCTGAAACACTTTGTGCCGATGGGGCGAGGCTGGAGTGTTGAAGTCGACGGGCGCCCCTATACAAAAGCCTATCTCGAGACCTGTAAGAGCTGCGTCGTCGAACGGGATTTTCCGGACGGTTATCCCCGTGACCGGAACGAAATGGTCAAGTATATCGAAGACGAGTTCCGCTACCAGAACAAGGTTCTCTTCGACGACGCGTTCATGATGCTCAGCCACACCACATGGTATCATTATGCGCTGGAATGGGGTGCAAAACTTTTTATGCTTGAAAGCACGGGAGGAACCCCCAATCGGCAGATTCAGTATGCTTTTGCGCGGGGCATTTCCCGGACTTATCAAAAACCATGGGGTGTCTATTTCGCCTATTTCCTGGGGGGCGGATATCTGGATTATGTCAATCCGCCCAAGAAAATCGACCAGAATTACAGCCGCGGTCCGGAATGCGGGATTTCCGCTTCATCGCACCGGCGCCAACTGTATCTGGCTTATCTTTCAGGGGCCGCCTTCTTTGACTTTGAACATCAGGAGATCGTGCCGTTCAGCAAGGAAGCGAACGGAGAAAGGCGATTGACGCCCCACGGCGAAGCCATACTGGAAGTTCGCGAATTTGCCCGCAGACATCCCGGCCGGGGAGCAGTTTATAGTCCGATCGGACTGCTTCTCGACTATGCGCACGGATGGACTTTCTGGGCCGACCACAACAAAGTGTTCATGGGGACCTTCAAAAGCACGGACGGCGATCTGATGACAGACCGGGTTTTATACAGGCTCTTTCCCTGGGACAAACAACGCTACGAAGAGGGAAACGGATATTGCATGACCAATACCCCTTACGGCGATATTTTCGACATCGTGATTCCAAACCCGCCAGCGGGCGCCATCGGACAAAATTTGCTTGACAACTACAAAGCATTGTTCCTGTTGGGAGATATCAACCTTGACGCGGTTCTGGTTTCCCGGTTGGTCGCATTCGTCGCCAACGGCGGCACCTTAGTGATCAATGCGGCCCAGCTTGACAACCGGTTTCCAGCCGATTTCTTGGGTTTGACCGTGTCCGATGTCTGGAAGACCGGCTCATCGTCGCGGGCTGTTGCGGACCCGCATGAAATTGATCCCCTGCGCCGGAGTTTTCAATACCGTCCGGCGGAATTGCAGACCGCTTTTTCTCTCGTGACGGATGGTAAAGGGGTTCCTCTAGTTGCAGTCAATGCTTATCAGAAAGGCAGAGTAATTGTCATGCTCCAGCGATATGCACTCGCGGACGGAGAGGGGAAACAGCTTCTCCCTATTTTTGACTATATCCTTACCCGCATGAAGAATGAAGGCATACTGCCGGTCCGGGTGGAAGGCAACGTTGAATATATTCTGAACAAGACGCCCGGCGGATGGTGGCTTTCGCTGCTCAACAACAAGGGGATATATAAGAAAGGCACCGCTCCGGAGGTCGTCAGGCAGGAAGAAACAGCCAGAGTCAAAATTACTTTCCGGGAAGAGGTGAAAGAGATCCGCGACCTGATTTCAGACCGGAAAATCGATTTTGAGTCCCGGAAAGGCTCCGTTTCCATGGAATTGTCGATCCCTCCCGGCGAAATCAATATCCTGTCCATCACACCGGCCCGCATCGGAAACTGAAGGGAAGAAACTTCTTCGGATTCCGGACACGGGCCTTTGTTGGAATGACAAGCTATTTCAGCAGATGCCTGTTCCTGCTCCGCATGACGATCCCGCGGTAGAATACGAGCCCGGCGGTCAGCACGGTGATGTTGCCCGCGAAGGAATAAGACATGTCGATGGGAAGCCCGAAACCCCATGGGCCGCCGTGCGCCGGAGAGGTCCACAGGATGAAAGTCGTGACGACAAACATCATGAAGATGCCGGGAACCATGGTGATGACGGAATTTTTCTTCTGCATGGAAAGCCAGACGGACGCCGAAAAAAGCGTAAAGACCGCCAGCACCTGATTTCCCCAGGCGAAGTAATTCCACAGGTAGCCGAACGTTTTTGCGCTGATGTTGGACCACCAGAGCAGAAGGGAAATGATTACGACCAGGGGAACGCACAAAAGAATCCGGTTCATCGTTTTCACCTGGTTGATATGGAAAATCTCGGCGAGGCTCAGGCGCATGCTCCGCAGGGCGGTGTCGCCGGAAGTGATCGCCAGGATAATGACGGCCAGGATCGTGACGGTTCCCATCCCGGAACCGAGAAAATGGGAAGTGATTTTACCGAGAACCGTGTTCGGATCGACCTGCATGAGTTCCGGAAAGAGGTTGTAGATGGCCATGCCTCCGGCCGCCCAGATCATGGCGATGATCCCCTCCAGAATCATCATGCCGTAAAAGTTGCTGCGTCCGTGATGCTCGGAGGACATGGTCCGCGCGATGATCGGCGACTGGGTCGCGTGGAACCCCGAAAGAATTCCGCAGGCGATTGTGACGAACAGCGCCGGAATGATCGGCTGCTGAATGATTCCCGCCTTGAAGGAGGCGGTTTCCGTCAGCAGTTCCGGCTGGCGGAAACCCGCCTTGACCAGACTGAAAAAGATCGCGAAGGTGCCGATCAGAAGAACCGCTCCGAAAAACGGATAAATGGCGCCGATGATCTTGTCCACGGGAAACAGCGTGGCGCAGATGTAATACAGAAAAATGACGACGACCGCGGGCCAGAAGAGGCTGAATTGCGGAAAAATCTGGTCGAAAAGTTTGGCCGGGATGTTGATGAAAACCGCCACCACCAGCAGGAGAAGAAGAATCAGGAAGACGCTGAAAATGTGGGAAATCCTTTTCCCGAGGGAAATCTCCACCAGCTTCGGAAGGTTTGCGCCGTCGTGCCGGAGGGACATCATGCCCGAGGTGAAGTCATGGACCGCCCCTCCGATGATGTTCCCGATCGGAATGATCAGAAATACGACAATTCCGAATTTAATGCCGAGGATCACTCCGATGACCGGTCCCACGCCGGCGATGTTCAGCAGCTGGATCAGCATGTTCTTCCAGTTCGGAAGCACCACGAAATCGACGCCGTCCGGGTGCCGCACGGCCGGAGTTTCGCGATCATCCGGCCCGATAATTTTTTCCACCATTTTCCCATACGTGAAATACCCCAGTGCAAGCAGAAGAATTCCTCCGAGAAACCACCACATTTTTTCGATTCCCTCTTTTTGGATTGACTTTAATTCCCATCACAATAGCATGAATCCTCAAAAAATACAACTCTTTATTGTTCTTTCGATTGCATTTTGCATCGTCCCGAATTAAATTTCAAAAAACAGGGAGATATCGATGCACGAAAAACTGAAAAAAATCATTTCACAGGCGCGCGGGGTCGAAAAAGCGGATCTGGTCATCCGGAATGTGCGGATCTTCTATCTTACCGACGGTTCTTTCGTAACCGGAGACATCGCGGTCTGCGGCGACACCATCCTCGGAGCGGGCAGCGAAAAATATGACGGCTGTACGGTCATCGACGGGAGCGGCCTCACCGCCGTGCCCGGATTCATTGACAGCCATGTCCATGTCGAGTCCTCCATGACCACCCCGTATGAATTCGAACGCATGGCACTCCCGCGCGGCGTCACCACGGCGGTCTGCGACCCTCATGAACTGACCAACACCGCCGGGAACAAGGCGATCGACTACTTTCTGGAATGCTCCCGTGGAATGCTCATGGACCTCCGGGTCCAGATCAGTTCCTGCGTTCCGGCCACCCATCTTGAAACGTCGGGAGCCTCCCTCTCGGCGAAGGACATCGCCCGGTATGCCGCGGAACCGCACTCCTCCGGCCTCGCCGAACTGATGAATGTTCCCGGAGTTCTTTTCCAGGACCCCGACGTGCTCGAGAAGATCGAGCTCTTCCAGGGGCGGATCGACGGACACAGCCCGCTGCTTTCCGGAAAAGACCTCAATGCGTATCTTGCCGCGGGCGTGCGGAACTGTCATGAGAGCAGCGATCTGGAGGAGGCGCGCGAAAAACTCCGCAAGGGAATGCACCTGATCCTCCGGGAAGGAAGCGTCGGAAGGAATCTGGACACGCTGGCGCCACTGATCACTCCGGCCAACTCCATGTTCATTTCCTTCTGTACGGACGACCGCAATCTGCTGGATATCGAACAGCAGGGGCACATCGACTATATCATTGCGCGGGCCATCGAACTGGGCGCCGATCCGCTGGCGGTCTACCGCTGCGCAACGGTTTCCGCCGCCCGGCATTTTTCACTGGGCGCGCGCGGCCTGATCGCGCCCGGCTACAAGGCCGACATCGTCCTGCTTTCCGACCTGAAAAAATGCAAGGTCGTCTCGGTCCTCAAAAACGGCAAGGTGGTCGACGACGCCCTTTTTGCGTCCCGTCCGCCGGAACCGGACTCCTCCACCTTCCGGAATTCGATCCGGCGCGCAACTGTTTCCGCCGGAGATTTCAAGGTGCTTTCCGCCAAAGCCGCGACTCCGGTCATCGGCATTACGGAAGGCACCCTCATTACGCAGAAACTCGAGATGGAACTGCCCTTCGACGGCAAGGAAAAGCGCATTCTTCCGGAACAGGATGTCGCCAAGGTCGCCGTGCTGGAACGCTACGGGAAAAACGGCAATATCGCGCACGGCTTTGTCAAGGGATTCGGGATGAAATCGGGCGCCATTGCCTCCAGCGTCGGACACGACAGCCACAATCTCTGCGTGGTCGGAGTCTCTGACGAGGACATGGCTCTGGCCGTCAACGCCCTGATCGACTCCCGGGGAGGCTTCGCGGTCGTTGTGGACGGCGAGCTCCTGGAACGGATGCCTCTTCCGATCGGCGGACTGCTTTCCGACCTCCGGTTTGAAGAAATCATGAGCCATCTGAAAAAACTCCACGCTGCCGCGGCAAAAACCGGATGCACGCTGCATGATCCTTTCCTTCAACTGGCGTTTCTGCCGCTGCCGGTGATTCCGTTCCTCCGCCTGACCGACCGGGGGCTCGTGGATGTGGCCAAGTTCGATTTCATTCCCTGCTGAAAAGGGAAAAATCGGCCGCACCTGTCGCGGGGTGCGGCCGTCTGTTTTTTCCAATTCAAAAACGCCGCCGGCCCCTTTTCCCGTGAATTTTTTTACATTTTTCATGGGATTCGGACTTGCCATTTTCATTTTTCGCGTTACATTAAAAGACATTGTTTTTTGAATCACACTTTTATGTAGGAAAATTTGTTCATGGGAAACCTGAGAAAAAAACGTCGTACAAAAATCGCCCAGCATAAACGCAAAAAGATGCGGAAGGCGATGCGTCACAAGACCAAGTAAGGCGCTCCGCTTTCGCGGATCCACGGTATTCCTGATTCCGGGTTTCTTGCAGCAGAATTTTCCTGGAAACAGGAATATCTTGTATTTAAACGGGAAAGCCGAAGCGCCGCAGAAAATTCCCGGCAATCCATTTTGTCCGTTTCCGCTTCTCGTCCGCCGAAACAGGAAGGTCATAAACGGGATGGCTCTTTTCCGATGAAGACACCGACACGCCGCATTTCCAAGATTCAGCCGGAAACATTCTTTCCGGAAACGGTTCGCACGGTTGCGCTGGCGGCTCCCGCCGGGCCGGTCGAACCGGAAACGTTATCCCGCACGGTGGATTTCCTGCGATCCATGCACCTGAACATTCTTCCGGCGAAATCCGTCTCCGGAAAAAAGGGGGCCTCCCATCTTTCCGGTTCCGCCGGAGAGCGGGCCGCGGACCTGAATTCATTCATCCGCAATCCCTCTGTGGATTTGATCCTTTGCCTCCGCGGAGGGTTCGGCTCGGTCCATTTACTTGAAGAGATCGATTGGGAAACCCTTCGCACACGCCGTCTTCCCATTGCCGGCTACAGCGATATCACGGCGCTTCACATGGCCATGCTGTCAAAGAAAGCGGGAATCCCCCTCACGGCCCGCATGGCTGCCACATTGGAAAAGGATTTGCGGAATCCCTTTACGGCCCGTTCCCTCCGGCGCGTCTTTTCTCTGGCATTCACAAAAAACAAAACCCGTTGCCCTTTCCGCGCGGTCGCGCGGCTGACCCCCATCGTTTCCGGAAATGAAACCGTCTCCGCCCCTATCGTCTGCGCCAACCTGACGGTGCTGGCTTCGCTCTGCGGAACCCTTTTTCTTCCTTCCATGAAAAACCGGATTCTGATTCTGGAAGACATTGCCGAACCGGTCCGCAAGCTCGACCGCGCCCTGACGCAACTCCAGATGAACGGGGTCTTCCGGGACTGTGCCGCCGTGATCTTCGCCAATTTCAAGAAATGTTCTCCGGCGGAAGAAATCAAGCCGCTTGCCGAACGCCTCGCGGCGGAAAACTCTATTCCGGTCTATTCCGGGCTTGCCTTCGGACATTGCGCCCGTTCCCTTTCCTTCCTTTGCGGCGAAGACGCCATCCTTTCCGGCGGCGTCCTGAAAGTCCGTTTCCCGGAGTGCCGACTCTCCGATGCGGGAGCGCCGGGCGGAAGGCGAATCCGCCCGTTCTTTTGAAAAAGTCCGGATTTTTTTTCAAGACTTGAAACCTTTCCTTCTCCGGGCTGTCTCTTCACGAAGAGGCATCGGATGAAGTATTGATTTTTCTCAGAGAAAGGAGTTCTTCAATGAGAAAGTGGTTTGCAGCATTATTCGCTTTGGCCGTTCTGACGGGATATGTATCCGCGAAAGAACAGGAGGGAGCCTGGACAACGGATTTTGCCGCCGCAAAAGAGTTGGCGAAAAAGACCGGCAAAGTCATGTTTGTCAACTTCACCGGCTCGGACTGGTGCGGCTGGTGCATACGATTGAAAGAAAACGTCCTGACGAAAAAGGCGTTTCTGAATTATGCGAAAGACAATCTGGTTCTGGTCGAAGTCGATTTTCCGGAGAAAAAGCCTCAAATGCCTGTCCAGCAAAAGGCAAATGCGGCCCTGATGCGGAAGTATGATGTGGAAGGGTATCCCACCATACTGCTGTTGAACGGCGACGGTAAAGAACTGGCCCGCCTGGAATACAAGGATTACAGCCCCGAAGAGTATGTCGAATACATCAAGAGCGCGTTGAAAAAATAATGAAATCGGAGGGAAGAAAGGACCTTTTCCGAAAGGGCTTTCTTCCCTCCGATGTTTTCCGGTCTTCCGCCGAACGGCAAGTCATGTTTTCTTCTGACCATTCCGGAAATATTCGAGAAGTTCGGGCTTGACCGGAGGCACGTCCAGGGGAATGTTTCCGCTGCGCATGGACTGGTGTCCGAGACAGCCCGCGGCGACCGCATACCGGGCCGCGACCGGAGAAACATTCGGAATCTTTCCCTCCCGGACAAACGCGAAGAAATCCCTTAGAATCGCAGGGTCCGTGCCGCCATGTCCGCCGTCTCCCCCTTTCAGGTGATAAACAATGTCGGGGGATTTCCGTTCTCCGCGGCGGTTCCACACATGGATCTGGCAGTCGCCGAAATCTCCGATGTTTTCGATGCGCCCCCGGGTGCCGATGAAGGTGTAATTGCGCTCGGAATCGGGGGTGTACATGCATTGCTCATACGACGCCTGGACGCCGTTGTCGAGCTGCATGAGGAGCATGCTGTGGTCTTCGACGTCGGGATCGGGGGCCAGTCCCTTGATCTCCAGCGGAGGCCAGCAGTCGCCCCGGAAGGAAGCCTTCCGGTCCGGAGCTTCGCCTTCTTTCAGACGATCCGGATTGCGGTTGTAGACCGAAAGTTTTCCCATGGCGGCGACCCGCGCGGCATATCCTCCGGCCAGCCAGTGAATGACGTCGATGTCGTGCGAACCTTTCTGAAGGAGAAGGCCGTTGCAGGTCTCCCGCCGGGCGCACCAGTGACGGAAGTAGCAGCTGCCGTAGGAGATGAAATGGCGCACCCACACGCATTGAATCTCTCCGACGGCGCCGCTGTCGATGATCTCCTTCATCTTGAGCACAGAGGCAAGATAGCGCATATTGTGACCGACGAAAAGCCGGGAGCCGGTCCGGCAGGCGGTGGCGAGGATGCGGTCGCAGCCCTCGACGGAAAGCGCCATGGGTTTTTCCAGATAGACCGCTTTTCCGGCTTCCAGCGCGGCAAGGGCGATCTCCTCGTGATACTGGTCCCGGACCATGATGAACACGGCGTCGACCGCAAAATCCGCGAGCAGTTCCCGAACATTCGCACAATAATGGATTTTTTCCTCCGGGTGACTTTTCCGGTAAAGTTCCAGCATGGCCGGATCGCGGTCGCAGACCGCCCTGATTTCAGCGATGTCGCGAGGATAATTCGCTTCCACCATTCCGGCCCGCAAATTGAGATTCGCGCCGATGAGTCCGATTCCTGTTTTCATTCCGCAGCCGCTCCTGTTTTTCCGGTTACTATAGGGCGAACCGGAAGAAATATAAATGATACTTTTGATGAATGAATATCATTTATGATGCAGAAAAGATTCCGCTTTCAGAAACCGGTCCGAATCCTCGCGGAATAGTCCGGCGGATCGGTGAGTTTGTCCACATGCGGATTGGCATAATGACGTTTTTTATATTCCTCGAATGTTTCGCCGGGCCGGCCGGACCGAAGCCAGCCGCTGCGGTAGGCGACAAAGTCGGAAACCCCGTTGAAAAGCATTTCGAAGGAACCGCAGAAAGTCGGATTGATTTTCCGGATGCTCGGATAAAGCGAACTGGTGCAGTTGAAGGTGATGGTATTGTAGAACCGCGGATGTTTTTTGAGGTCGGCGGACCGCCTCAGCAGGTCTTCCAGAAGGAGGGCGGAATGCTTGCGCGAGGTCGTGGTCGGATACAGGAAGACATCCTCGTGACGGTGATTGGTGCGAAGCTGGAAAACATCCTCTTCCGTGGCCAGAATGAAGATGATTTCGTATTGACGGTAGATCCCGGCCAGAAAGCGGGTCGGGTCGCCCTTTTCGACCCGGGTTTCGGCGGAAAAGGCGAGCCTCCGTCCGTCGTCGAAGGCAAAAGACAGGATCACATGGCCGATCAGTTCCATGCCGTCCCAGTGGACAATCGCATAGTCAACCTCGCGGACGCCGTCCAGCGGATAGGTCTGCGTGAGATAGCGAACATCGAAATCGGAAACCGAACGGTAGTGGAAATCGCGGATGTTTTTCACGGTCACGGTCCGCTTGTCCGGGTGGAATTCGACTTCCGGAATCCGGGCGCAGGACGGCTGCCAGTCCCGCCGGTCGGAAGGTTTCATGCACGTGAACCAGAGCACGGCAATCAGAAGCGTGACCCCGGCGCCGATCCCGATTCCGGCGCGGAACTTCCGATGAAAGAAAATACTTGCGGTTACCGCTCCGGAATAAAGGAACAGGAGGGGCGCCGTAATCCACGGCGAAGGAAAAAGGGGCTGATAGTGGATCACACCGCAGCACCACAACGCGACGGCGGCGTACAGCGTCATTCCGGAAAAAAATAAAAGGTTCCGGAACCTTTCATGGATTTTCCGGCAGAATTTCGGAAGAAAGTTCATGAGATCGCCTGTGAGTCACAGCAGATCGGGCTGGCCGTTTCCGGCGCCGCGGGGGTGCCGGGTGTGCGGCGTGAGGCCAAAGAGCTTCCAGGCTTTTTCGGTGACAAGACGCCCTTGCGCGGTCCGCATCATGTAGCCCTCCTGGATCAGATAAGGCTCGTAGACATCCTCGATGGTGTCGGCTTCCTCTCCGATCGCGACAGACAGCGAGTTCAGCCCGACGGGTCCGCCTTTGAAGTTGGCGATGATGGTTTCAAGGATCCGCTTGTCCATCTCGTCCAGGCCGCAATCGTCGATATCCAGCATGAAAAGGGCTTTGGAGGCGATCTTGTCGGAGATGACGCCGTCGGCCTTGACCTGGGCGTAGTCGCGGGTCCAGCGGAGAAGGTTGTTTGCGATCCGCGGAGTGCCCCGGCTGCGGCGCGCGATCTCGAACGCGCCCCGGGGCTCGATCTGGACCTTGAGGATGTCGGCGGAGCGCAGGACGATGGTCTGCAAATCTTCCGGCGAATAGTAGTCCAGCCGCAGGGAAAGCTCGAACCGCGAACGCAGCGGCGCGGAAAGAAGTCCCTGCCGGGTGGTGGCCCCCAGAAGAGTGAAGTGCGGAATATTGAGGCGGACCGAGCGCGCGCCGGGCCCCTGGTCGATCATGATGTCGATGAAAAAGTCCTCCATGGCGCTGTAGAGGTATTCCTCGACGGCGGTGTTGAGACGGTGAATTTCGTCGATGAAAAGGACGTCGCCTTCGTTGAGCGAAGTGAGAAGTCCGGCCAGGTCGCCGGGTCTTTCGATCACGGGTCCGCTGGAGGTCTTGATCCCGCAGCCCTTTTCGTTGGCGACGATGTAGGCCAGCGTGGTTTTCCCGAGTCCCGGAGGCCCGCTCAGGAGGAGATGTCCCAGCGGCTCGTTGCGCCGTTTGGCGGCGTTGACGTAGACTTCCATGCGTTCCTTGACTTTATTCTGTCCCGGAAATGCCGAAAAAGACTGCGGACGAAGGGTTTTTTCGACCTCCTCATCCTTGCGGTTCAGGGTGGATGTGATGAATCTTTCAGACATTGCGCGCCTTTTTCATGAATTCAATTTGAAATTTCATGCTTGGTACTGTATCGTACCGAATGAATATTGTCAACTTTCAATCCACAAAAAAAAGGAAAACTTCAATGGCTGACGAGAAAATGATGAGGCTGGCGGCCGACACGGTTCGGCTGCTTTCCGCGGATAGTGTCCAGAAAGCGAAATCCGGACACCCCGGAATGCCCATGGGCTGTGCCGACTATGCATTCGACCTCTGGTTCAAACACATGAAACACAACCCGAAGAACCCCCAGTGGCTCGGACGCGACCGTTTCGTTCTTTCCGCCGGACACGGCTCCATGCTTCTTTACAGTCTGCTTCATCTCTTCGAATACGGTCTTCCGATGGAGGAACTCCAGCAGTTCCGCCAGTGGGGAAGCAAGACCCCCGGCCACCCGGAATTCGGGCATACCGCGGGCGTGGAAGTCACCACCGGTCCGCTCGGAACCGGCTTTGCCTCCGGCGTCGGCATGGCGGTCGCGGCCAAATACACGGCGGCCGTCTGCGGGCTGGAGGGCACCGGGCTGCTGGACAACAAAATCTACATCATCTCCGGCGACGGCTGCATGATGGAAGGCATCACGCACGAGGCCGCCTCCTTCGCCGGACACCAGAAGCTGGACAACATCGTGGCGTTCTACGATTCCAACCGGATCAGCATTGAAGGCTCCACCAGCTTCGCGTTCACCGAAGACGTCGGCAAGCGTTTCGAGGCGTACGAGTGGCGCGTCATCCGCTGCGCCGACGCCAACAACTATGCGCAGGTCGAGAAGGCCCTCTCGGACGCCAGGGTCTCCGACGGCCGTCCCACCCTCATCATCGGCTGCACCACCATCGGCTTCGGCTCCCCGACCAAGGCGGGCAGGGCCAGCTGCCACGGTGAACCGCTCGGTCCGGAGGAAGTCGCCGCCACGAGGAAGGCGCTCGGGTTTCCGGAACAGGATTTCTACGTCCCGGAGGAAGTCCGCTCCATGATTGCCGGACGCGTCGCCGAACTTGAAAAAGAGGCCGCCGCGTGGGATGCCGAATTCCAGAAATTCACGGAAGCCAACCCCGATAAGGCCGCCCTCCTCTCCAAAATGCTCCATCTCGAAGCGCCCGCCAACCTGTTGGAAGAGCTCCTCGCCGTCACGCCGAAGGACAAACCGGTCGCCACCCGCGTCTCCGGCGGAACCATCCTCCAGAAGGCCGCCGCGCTGGTGCCCGCCCTCTACGGCGG
>MWCA01000018.1 GCA_002069785.1 Lentisphaerae bacterium ADurb.Bin242
CTCCAGCATCCCCGATCCGGCCAAAGGCGAAGCCCTGGTGGTGTTCTACACGAAACTGCCGATGGCTCCGGAAAAGATCATCGAGGAGATGCGCGCCCGCAACATCCCCAACCTCTGGATTCCGAAGGCGTCCAATTTCCATCCGGTCGAAGCGCTTCCCGTGCTCGGCAGCGGCAAGCTGGACCTGGTCGGACTCAAAAAAATCACGGAAGAACTGATTCAAAAACCGGAATCATAAAAACTCCCGGAAACGGCCGTTTTCTTTTTCTTCCAAAGAGATGCGGGCCTCGTTTGAAACCGGGAAAGCGGATTCGATATGGATATAGACATGATCGTGAAGGTGATCCTGGCGATCGTCAAAACCTTCTTTTTCTTCGGGATCGGCGCGCTGGCGCTGCGGCTGAAAATGTTCGGCAGTTCCGACCTGGGACCGCTCGGCCGGTTCGCCATCGACCTCCTGATGCCCTTTTTCACCTTCTACAGCATCGTCACCAACTTCGGGGCCGGCGACGCGAAGGCGCTCTGGCAGCTGCCCCTGCTCGGGTTCGGAATCATGCTGTTCGGGATGCTCTGCGGATACGGGCTCCAGTACGGCATGCGCAACCGGACGCCGCGCCGGGCGGCCACGTTCATCCATCTGGCGACGGTCAACAACTACGCGTTTCTGCCGCTGATCCTGCTGGAAAGCCTTTTCGGCATGAAGGCGGTCGCCTACCTTTTCCTGATGAACGTGGGGTCCGCCATCGGCTTCTGGACCTGCGGCATCTTCGCCCTTGTGGGGGGAGGCGACCTCAAGCAGACCGTCCGGAACATTCTTTCCACGAACATCGCGGCCGTCGCGCTGGCTCTTCTCGTCGTTTTCACGGGAATCCGGGTGCCGGGAACCGCCATGAGCCTGTGCAAAGACGTCGGCGTCATTGCCGTCCCGCTGGCGCTGATCCTGACCGGTGCGGCCATTTTCAGCTCCGGTTCCCGGCTGATGGCCTACCGGTATGACGCGATCTATACCCTGCTGACGCGTCTCGTGATCCTTCCGCTCCTGACGATCTTCGTCCTGAAACTGTTTCCGCTGGACCCGCTCACCCGCGACATTTCGATCGTGGTGTCCCTGATGCCGGCCTCGTGCGCGTCGGCGCTGATCGTCAAGAAGTACGGAGGCTGCGCCGATCTCGCCGGACAGTCCATCTTCATTTCGACGATTGCCTCGATCGTCACGATCCCGGTCTTTCTCTGCTTCCTGATGTGAAGCCCCCGGTTTTCAGCGCTCGCCGAATTCCCTTTTCAACTGGCGCAGATTCGCCTGTTCCCTGGTGTCCTTCAAATTTCTTTCCAGCAGCGCCAGTTTGTCATACACCCGTTCGGCCGGAAGTCCGCGCATCAGTTCGAGGCCGAGTTTCCGGACCCGTTCCGTATAGGTTTTGGCAATGTTCTTGTTTTCCGGGGCGAAAGCGGCCATTGCCAGCGCGGCGGCGAAAGCGGCCTCGAAGTCTTTGGACTTGCGGAAGGCCGCCAGATAAGGGGCGATCCGCTGGCGTTCCTTTTCATCCAGTTTCGAGGTGGAGCCCTTTCCGTTGGCGTCCAGCGGAATATACTTGATGGTTTCGGGCGTCTCGCCCATCCGCATCATCAGGAACATGATGTTGTTCACGGCGTCGTATTCGGGCAGGCCCGTGAATTTGCCCGCGGACTGGAGTTCCCGCAAAGCCGCCAGCGTTTCCGTATACTGCCGGATGGTCCGGGGTTCTTTCAGGATCTGCTGGAGGTCGGGGACAAGCACCGCTCCCTTTTTCCTGGCGCGAAAGATATTGACCACGCTGCCCGTATATTCCGGATGTTTCAGGAGACGGCGGTAAAAACTGTCCGAGGCGAGGTAGGGTTCCTCCACCAGAAGCCTCAGTGCCTGATGCGCGGTGCGGAGGTCCTTGGAGGCGGCAAACTTGATCAGCGCTTTGCCGGCTTCCTCCGAACCGGTCAGCTTGAGGGCGAACAGATGCTGGATGGGAGGCGTGTTCTCCTCCAGCTGCCAGAGCCTGGCCGACTCGAGAATCAGTGGAACGCACTTGTCCCCGCGGTCGCGGAAGTATTCGACGGCGACCCGGGAGGTGTACAGCTCGAAGTCGGTCACATTGAGGGCTTTGGCCATGAACGCATCCATATTCTCGCCGCCGGCGAGCTTCATGTGCGCCTGGGTGTTCATGAGTCTTCCGGCGTCGCTTTTCATATACCAGAAATACCCGCGCCCGCGCCCGAGATACAGAACAAACTGTTTCAGGTCGTTGTCGGGCGTCTCCCAGTTGAAAATGTCGACGAAATCCTTGCCGGGATCGATCCCGGTGTCCGGAACGAGCACGATCACGATATACCCCTTCCGGCTCGGGGCGTCCGATTTGATGTCCGGAGAAACGGAACGCTCCAGGACCACCTTCCAGGCCCACAGGTCGCTGCCGCGCAGGACGGCGCACCGTTCGGACGCGACCTGTTTCCAGTCCGGGAAAGCGAGTTCGATCTTCTTGAGGGTATCGGAGTCCGGCTGCGGCGGGATAGCGGCCCGAAGAGAAATTCCCAGACAGAAGAAAAGACAGAAAAGAAAACGGAGTCTCATAAAAAGTTCCTCTTTTTTTCAGTTTTGCGATTCGCTTTCCTGCGCCTCTTTCCAGGCGGGACGTTCAAACTTCGCACGCGGCGCGGGCACCGTATCGTCCGTTTTCACACGCCAGCGTTTCTCGCCGAAGAGGTTCTGCATGGATTGAAGAAGTTCCTGCGTGACTTTCACCCGGTAGCGGGCCGAAGCCTCGATGAACACATTGCCGCCCGTCAGCGTGCGGATGCACAGAATCAGCCTGGTTTTGGTCCCCGGATGCTTTCCGATGAGTTTGAGGAGGTCCTTGAGACGCGCCGGCTCGTCGGAGGACTCATTGAGATGGATGTGGAGCTCCTCGCTGTATTTTTCAAGGGCTTCGTCCAGGGGAATGATTTTCTCCGCGGTAATGCTGACCGGAGAAGCCTCATCGGCTTTCCGGGTCAGGCCGATGACGAAAACCGGCGTCACGTCCGGAAGGGAGCCGCCTTCGTTTTTCGTCTGGCGGTTCACCTCGTCCCGGTGGATCAGCTCCTTGCAGGACTCATAGGTGCGGGAATACGCCAGCACCTCGATGGAGGCGGTCAGGTCCTCGAACTGGAGGATGCCGAAAAGCCGGTTGTCCTTTTTGCTGATCTTCCGGGCGACGCTCTTGATCATGCCGCCGACCCGCACCCCGACGTCGCCGGCCCCTTCGGTAATCTTCGCGACGGACTGGGTCGAGAACGCCTTGAAGTATTCCGCGTATTTCGCAATGGGGTGGCCGGAGACGTAGAAGCCGAGAAGCTCCTTTTCCCGGGCAAGGATTTCGGATTCGCTGAACTCGGGGATGTCGGGCGGGGGCACGTCGCCGAAGCCGGAGTCTTCGAAATCGGCCAGCATGTCGAAAAGGTTGCCCTGGCCCATCTCCTTGTCGCGGCGGCGGCTGTTGGCGGACTGGATGGAGCTCTCGATGATCGCCACCAGCTGGGAGCGCTTGAGCCCGAAGGAGTCCATGGCGCCCGCGCGGATGAGATTCTCGGAACTCTTCGTGTTCAGCACGCCTCCGGTCCGTTCAAGGAGATCGCTGAGACTTTTGAAATCGCCCTCCCTGGCACGCGCCTCCAGAATGGCCTGGGAGGCGTTCTGCCCGAATCCCTTGATTGCCCCGAGGCCGAAACGGATGGCGCCGTTGTCGACGGTGAAGTTCACATCGCTTCGGTTGACGTCCGGGGGAAGGATCTGAATGCCCGATTCGCGGCAGGCGTTGATCAGGAAGGTGATCTTGTCGGCCTTGTCCAGTTCGCTGGAAAGCACGGCGGCGAAGAATTCGGGCTTGTAATTCGCCTTGAGGTAAGCGGTCTGGTAAGAGATCACGGCATAGGCGGCGCTGTGGGATTTGTTGAAGCCGTATCCGGCGAATTTCTTGATCTTCTCCCAGATCTGGTCGGCCAGTTTTCCGTCGATCCGGTTGGTTTTCGCACAGCCCTCGACGAATTTGGCGTGCTGGTATTCCATGTCCTTGATCTTCTTTTTTCCGATGGCGCGGCGGAGGATGTCGGCCTGGCCGAGCGAGAATCCGGCCAGCGCCTGGACGACTTGCATGATCTGCTCCTGATAGAGCATGATTCCGTAGGTTTCGTTGAGAATGGGTTCCATGAGCGGATGGTCGTATTCGATCTGACGCCCCTGGACCTTGCGGCTGACGAAGTCCGGAATGAATTCCATGGGACCGGGCCGGTAGATCGCCAGGAGGGCGCTGATATGGTCGATGGACTCCACCTTGAACTTGCGGCAGAGGTCCTGCATGCCGCCGGATTCCAGCTGGAACACCGCGATGGTGTCGCCGTTGTTGAGAAGCTGGAACGTGGCCGGATCGTCGAGGGGAATCTTGTCGAGGTCCAGATCGATGCCGCGGCTTTTCTTGATATTCCGGAGCGTGTCGTCGATGACGGTCAGGGTGCGGAGCCCGAGGAAGTCCATCTTCAGAAGCCCCACTTCTTCGCAGAGAGGCGCGGTATACTGGGTGATGACTTCGTTGTTTGCGCCGCGTCCGAGCGGAATGACTCCTGCCAGCGGATGGTCGCAGATGATGACGCCCGCGGCATGGATTCCCATGTTCCGGTTCAGGCCCTCCAGCGGCTTGGCCTCGTTGAAGATTTCCTGGACCCACGGTTCCTGCCGGATCAGTTCCTGAAGCTCGGAGGACTCCTTGATCGCTTTGGCGAGCGTCATTTTCGGATCGTTGGGAATGCGCTTGGTGATCTTGTCCCCTTCGGAAGGGGTGCGCCCGAGGATCCGGGCGATGTCCTTGATGGCATTTTTCGCTTTCAGGGTCCCGTAGGTGCCGATCTGCGACACGCAGTCCTTGCCGTATTTCCGGGTCACATACTGGATGACTTCTTCACGGCGTCTTTCGCAGAAGTCAATGTCGAAGTCGGGAGGGGAAACCCGGTCCGGATTGAGGAAGCGCTCGAAGAAGAGCTTGTAGCGGATCGGGTCGATGTCGGTGATGCCGGTCAGGAAAGCGACCAGGCTTCCGGCGCCGGAGCCGCGTCCGGGCCCGACCGGAATCCCGGTCTCCTTGGCGGCGTTGATGAAGTCCCAGACCACCAGGAAATAGCTGTCGTAGTTGGTTTTGTGGATAATTCCCAGTTCATAATCCATGCGCTCCAGCTTGAGTTTCGCGTCCTCCTCATGGGCCTTGTCCGGATGCAGCGGATCGTATCCGTAGCGCTTCGGGAATCCCTTGATGCAGAGCTCCCGGAGCATGTCGGTCTGGGTGGTGCCTTCGGGGACATGGTACACCGGATAGTGGTTCTTGTATTCGATCTTCACCTCGCAGCGCTCGGCAATGCGGAGAGTGTTGGCGACCGCCTCGGGAATCTCCTGAAAGAGAAGCTTCATCTCGTCGGCATTCTTGAAATAGAACTCGTCGGAGGACATCCGCATGCGGCGGGCCTCCTCATAGGTCGCGTGGGTCTGGATGCACAGCATCAGGTCGTGGGGACGCGCATGCTCCTTTTTGAGGTAATGGACGTCGTTGGTGGCCACCAGCGGGATTCCGGACTCTCTGGAAAGCTTGACGAATTCGCGGTTGATTTTTTTCTGTTCCTCCATGCCGTGGTCCATCACTTCCAGGAAGAAATTTTCCTTCCCGAAGATGTCCACATATTCCTGGAGCGCCTTGCGGGCGGCCGCATAGTTTTCATACAGGATGCGGTTGGCGACCTCCCCCTGGATGCAGGCGCTCAAGGCGATCAGCCCTTTGCTGTGGGCGGCCAGGAACTCCTTGTCGACGCGCGGCTTGTAGTAGAAGCCGTTCGTGTGCGCCTCGGAGATGACGCGGCAGAGGTTTTCGTAGCCTTCGTTGTTTTCGGCCAGCAGGATGAGGTGATAGCCCTTGATGTGGGGAATCTCCGGACGGCGGTCCGTCCGCGTGGTGGGGGAAATATAGGTCTCGGTCCCGACGATGGGCTTGATTCCGGTGTCCTGGAAAGCGTTCTGGAATTCCACGGCTCCGCCCAGCACGCCGTGGTCGGTGATCGCCACGGCGGGCATTTCAAACTCTTTGGCCAGCGTGACGATGTCGACCTTGCCTTCCCGTTCCTCGGGTTTGAGCTTCGACCAGGAGATGGCGCAGGCGCCGTCCAGCAGACTGTAGTCCGTATGTAAATGAAGATGCACGAAATCGGATGGCATCGGAACGTTCCTTTCCTTGCAGTTGAAAAACATTGATCCAAGTATCATATATCGGATTGTTGGATTTGTCCAGAAGAAAGCGCAAAGTATTTCAAAAAAAGAGCGGGAATTTCCGGGAGGCCTATTCCTTCCGGAAAAGCGGAAAACCGGCGTGCGGAAGGAAAAATTCGGCAAAAATCATGGAAATTCCTTGAAAAAGAAAGGATTTGTGATAGAGTAAATGAATCCCGATATGGGAGCCTTGATCCAGAGATGGATTCAACGCCGCCCGGCTTTGACCGGAAACTGTGTTTTCGCAGTGCGGCCGGCCCGAAAGGTTCTGCAATGACGGGAAGCGTCTGGTATCCGGCAGTGTCCGTTGCATTTTGAAACGCTTCCTTTTTTGTTTTTCCTTCGGTTCCGATTGCATCCGTCTCTCCGCGGGGTTTCCGTGTCCTGAAAAAATGAAAATAATATTCATCAGCACAATGAAATTCATTACCAAGGCGAGGAGTGATGCAGGGTATGGACGAGTATTGTTACGGGTATGCCAGAGATATCCGGCTATTCAGCGGAACCGCAAATCCGGCGCTGTCGGCGGCAATTGCGCGCCACATGGGCATGGAACTTGGGCACGTGAATGTCGAACGGTTCCCGGACGGCGAGATTTTCGTGCAGTACCGGGATCAGCTCCGGACGGCGGATGTATTCATCATCCAGCCGACCTGCAACCCGCCGAACGAAAATATCATGGAACTGCTGATCATGCTCGACGCCGCCCGCCGCGCCTCCGCGGCGCGGATCACGGCGGTCATTCCGTTTTTCGGATACGCCCGGCAGGACCGCAAGGACCGTCCGCGCGTGCCGATCACGGCCAAGCTGGTGGCCAATCTCCTGACGGTCGCCGGGGCGAACCGCGTGCTGACCATGGACCTTCATGCGCAGCAGATCCAGGGCTTCTTCGACATCCCCGTGGATCATCTCTACGCGGCGCCCGTGATGCTTCCCTATCTGCGCGACCACCTGAAAATCAATGAAGAAGCGGTCATTGTCTCGCCCGACTCCGGCAGCGTGAAGATGGCGCACTCCCTCGCAGACCGCCTGAACTGCGGTTTTGCCGTCGTCGCCAAACGCCGGGTCAACGCCACCACGGTGGAATCCTCTCATCTGGTGGGCGACGTCCGCGACCGCGACTGCGTGATCTGCGATGACCTGACCACCACGGCCGGAACTCTCTGCGCGGCCGCCGAGCTTCTCAAGCGCGAAGGCGCCAAAAAGGTGTATGCGGTCGTCTCCCACTGTCTCCTGACGGAACCCGCGCGGGAGCGTCTCCAGAAAAGCGCGATCGAGGAACTCATCACGACCAATTCCGTCCCGCAGCACGATTCCCCGGACAGCCGCGTCCGGGCGCTCTGCATCGCCCCGCTGATGGCCAACGCCATCCGCCGGATCCACACCGGCGAATCGGTTTCCTGTCTCTTTCAGGTGAATCCTCCCGAGGATTTGCTTTTTTAACGGAACAAGACGTAACATTGCATAACCAGTGTAAGGAAGGTAAGAAATGGCAAAACAAAAACATGTGTTGAACGTGGTCACACGTTCGGAAACCGGCAAGAGAGCGGTCAAACGCCTGCGCGCCGCGGGGCACATCCCGGCGGTCGTCTACGGCAAAGGCGCTCCGGCCAAAACGTTCTATTTCGCCGCGGCGGAATGGGAAATGCTCCAGAAATTTGAACTGAACCTGATCTCCCTCAAGGAAGGCGAAAACGAAGTGCTCGCCCTCGTCAAGGAAGTGCAGAACGATTTCATCCGCGGGAAAGTCAAACACGTGGATTTCCTCGAAATCCGCCGCGACGAAGTCATTCGCACGGTGGTCCGGGTCCATCCGGGACATACGGCTCCGGCCGGAGCCTCCATGGGAGGAATCCTCGAACAGGCCATTCACGAAATCGAAGTGGAATGCCTGCCGGACGCCCTTCCCGAAACGCTGGAAGTCGATGTCTCCGCGCTCCAGCTGGGCGGCTCGCTCCACATCGGTGAGCTTCCCATGCCCGAGGGCGTGAAAGCGATATCCGATCCGGAACTGGTCGTTTTCCATGTGATGGATACCTCCAAGGTGGTGGAAGAAGAAGCCGCCGCCTCAACCGAGGAAGCTCCCGCCGAACCGGAAGTGGTCGGAGCCAAGGAGAAGGCTGAAAAGGCCGCGGCCGCTGCGGCTGCCGCGGGGGAAGATTCCAAGAAGAAACCGGAAGAATCCAAGAAAAAGTAACATCAGGGAGAATGGGCCTGTGCGGAGACGCCGGCAGGCCTGGAGAGTGCAGCGATGGGAAGCGCCGGAAATGATCTGGGAAACTGCGTGCTGATCGCGGGTCTTGGAAATCCCGGCGCGGAATATGCCGGCACAAGGCACAACATCGGGTTCATGGTGCTCGACAGGCTGGCGGAACATCTGCCGAAGAAAAATTTTGAAGAGGTTCACGGGTGTTCCTCCCGCTATTTGAGAGGGACATATGCGGGCAGGCCGCTGTTCCTGCAGAAACCGGAAACCTTCATGAATCTGAGCGGGGAAGCGGTCGCCGCACTGATGAGGCGCGAAGAGATCGATCCCCGGGAGCTTCTGGTCGTGTATGACGACATGGATCTGGAACTCGGACGTCTCCGGATCCGGGAAAGAGGCTCCTGCGGAGGGCACAACGGAATCCGCTCCATCATCGAGCATCTGGGAACGGACTCGTTTCCGAGGCTCCGGGTGGGGATCGGGCACCGCAAGGACGGGAACGGCGTGGATCACGTGCTTTCCCCCTTCGAGCCGGAGGAACAAGCCGTTCTGGAAAAAGTGCTCTCCGCGGCATCCGACGCTCTGATCCTGATTCTGAGGCGCGGAATCAAACAGGCTATGAATTCATACAATCCGCTGGATTTTTCGGCGGAGCCCGGACAAACGGAAGAAGAAAACCGTTAACAACATAAAAACACCAGGAGGTGTGAACTTGAAAAAGTATGAGGCAGTATTCATTCTCGACATGAGAAAGGTGGAGGATGAGGGAAAGGCCTTCTCTGAAGAATTCGCGCAGAATATTCAGGGTTGGGGTGGAAGCGTGACCGAATCGGTCGCCATGGGACGGAAACAGTTCGCCCGCGAAATCGAAAAACGCAAAGCCGGTATCTACTGGAACTACATCCTTGAGCTCGATCCTCTCAAGGTGAAGGAAATCCGCGACAAATACCGCCTGGATGAAAGAATCGTCCGCATGCTCATCATTTCCTTCGAGCGTCCCGAACAGGTCCGTTCGACGATGAACGTGGCTCCGGACATCACCGAATAAACCCGTTCCCGGGAAAGGAGTCCTTCATTATGGCATCTTTGAACAAAGTATTGTTGATGGGAAATCTGACCCGCAACCCGGAGATCAGGTACACTCCCGGCGGCAGTGCCGTATGTGAATTCGGAATGGCGATCAACCGGCGTTTCATGCAGGCCAACGGACAGGAAAAAGAAGAAACCTGTTTCGTGGACATCACGGTCTGGGGAAAGCAAGCCGAAAGCACTTCCCGCTTCGTGCAGAAGGGATCATCCGTTTTCATCGAAGGGCGCCTCGTTTTCGATCAGTGGGAAGAAAAGGAAACCGGCAACAAACGCTCCCGGCTGCGCGTCTATGCGGAACGGGTCCAGTTCCTCGACCGCCGCGATGCTTCCGGCGCTCCGCGCACGGACGACGGCGGACAAGCCTCCGCTCCCCAGCAGGGCGGCTATTCCCGTTTCCGCAGCCAGCAGGGCGGCCCCTACGGCGGCCCGGTCCAGCAGCAGAACCGGCCTCCGCAGCAGCCGTCCTCCCGGCCGCAGCAGCACCGGGAAGAAACGCCTTCCGCGCCGCCGGAAGAGCCTCCCTATGAGCCGATCGAGGGAGTCGACGACGACATTCCGTTTTGACCGTTCAGAATTACAAACCATAAAACCAAGGAGATATATCCATGGCAATGCAGAATAAGAAACGCCGCATGAAACGGCGCATGTCCAAACCGAAGATTTGCAGACTCTGCGAGAATAAAATCAACTTCATCGATTTCAAGGACGCGGATCTTCTGAAAAAGTTCCAGACGGAAAAAGGGCGCATTCTGCCCCGCCGGATCACCGGCACTTGCTTGAGACATCAGAAAATGCTCAGCATCGCGATTCAGCGGGCCCGCATCATCAGCATTGTTCTCTGATGGAAATCATTTAAGAAAGGCACACTACAATGGCATCTATGAATTTGATCCTTCTGCAGGATGTTGAAGACCTCGGCCTCGCCGGGGAATCCGTCCATGTTTCTCCCGGCTTCGGGAGAAACTATCTGATTCCGAAAGGCCTGGCCGCACCCGCTTCCGCCGCCGCGCTCAAGCAGATCGAAGCCCAAAAGGAAAAGATCGTGGCCAAGCGCAAAGCGGACCTGGAAGCCGCGCAGGCGCTCGCCGTGAAAATCGCCGACATGGTCGTCGAAATTCCGATGCAGGCGTCCGACGACAACCATCTGTTCGGATCGGTCACCGAACGCGTCGTCTGCGAGGCTTATGCGGCCAAAGGCGTCACGATCGAATACCACCGCATCCGCATGGACAAGCACATTCGCACGCTGGGCGAATATGCCATCAACATCAAGCTTCATCAGGATGTGGTTGCCAACGGTAAAATCGTGATCGTCCGGGCGTGATGATGAGCGGGGGCGGGAACATCAACGACGTTCCGGCGCCGGGGGATCTTCCCTCTCCGCCGGAACCGCAGGGGCCATCACGGAAAACCGTTTCTTCCAAAAGCGGCTCTTCCGCCGTTCCTGTGTATGCGGACATCGATACGGAACGGGCCGTCATCGCGGCTCTGATGATCGATCCGTCCTGCATTTCCACGGTCGTCTCCATTCTCGGCGGGCTTGCCTCCGCGCAGCCCCCCCAGGATGGCCGCAGGAAAAAAGCCGCCGCCGATCCGGAGAACCTGAAAAAAGAGATGTTCCGCAATCTGGCCGGCATGGTCTTCCACGACCTGAAATACGCCGCCATTTACGAAGCCATCCTGGAGATGACGGACAAAGGGATTGCCGTCGACATTCTCAGCCTCACCAGTCACTTCGAGCGCATCAAACGCCTGGACGTCATCGGCGGACAGGATTTCCTCATCGACACCCAGGCCGCCATCGCCAGCACGGCCAACATCGAATCCTGGTGCGTCAATCTCCGGGATTACGCCATGCTCCGCGAAATGATCCGCACCTGTTCCGGCGCGCTCGACATGTGCAAGAATTTCCCGGGCAACATCAAAAGTCTTCTGGATTCGGTCGAATCGGAGATTTTCAAAGTCCGCAACCGTTTCGTCCAGCCGGAAATCCGGGAATTGCGCACGCTCCTCGAGGAAACCTTCCAGACCTTCATGGATGTGATCGACCGCAAGATCGAACCCGGGCTCCCGACCGGATACCCGGTCGACCATCTGATCGGAGGCGGGCTGAAACCCGGTGAAATGTTCGTTCTGGCGGCGCGTCCCTCCATCGGAAAAACCGCCATGGCCCTGAACATCGTCCGCAACATCGTGATGAAAGATATCGGAGGAATCCGTAAGAATGTGCTCTTCTTCAGCCTTGAAATGAGCGCGGAACAAGTCACGCAGCGAATGCTCTGCACCGAGGCGAAAGTTCCGCTTTCCTCCATCATGGACCGCAACCTGAAACCCGGCGACATCCAGCAACTGACCCAGGCCATCTCCCGCATGAAGGACGCTCATTTGTTCATCGACTCGACCGCCGCCATTTCCGTTTTCGAGCTCCGCGCCAAGGCCCGGAAAATAAACGACCAGCAGAAGCTCGACCTGATCGTGATCGACTACCTTCAGCTGATGAAGTCCGGAGAACCGGCCGGGAATGAAAGCCGCCAGGTGGAAGTCTCCGCCATTTCCGGCGGCCTGAAAAAACTGGCCAAGGACCTCGGAGTCCCGGTGCTGGTCCTGGCCCAGCTCAACCGCGAACTGGAAAAAGGACAGAGCGCCAAGGCGCTTCCGAAGCTCAGCCATCTGCGTGAATCCGGGGCCATCGAACAGGACGCCGACGTGGTGGTGTTCCTGCACCGGAACCGCGACGACGCCAAAGAACAGAATCCCGAAGCCAACCGCGCGGGCGTGGAAGCAAAACTGATCGTGGAAAAGAACCGAAACGGCAAAACGGGAATCGTCGAACTGAAATTCTTCCCGGCGCTGATGGAATTCCGCACCATCGAGCACCGTTACTCGGATTCCGACCGCAGTCCGGAAGGAAAACCGGCTGAAAATACCCCGAAATGAAATTTGATTTTTGGCCGAACCGGGGTTATAGTTCCTGATTCCTAACAACAATAAGGCTTTGAAAGAGATTCTCGTCATGGTTAAACGGTTTATTTTTCCGCTGCTTGCGGTCGCGCTGCTCTTTCCGGCGGCGTTTTCGCTTCAAGCGGAAGAAATCTCTTCCGTGGTCTTTCAGCAGGGCGGCACTTACAAATTCGAGGAAGACGTCCTCCGCGCCAATGTCCAAAGCCGCAAAGGCGCCACCTACAGCGACCGGGCCGTCAACGACGACATCAAGCGCCTCCACGCCATGGGAATGTTTTCGGACGTCGCCGCCGAGACCAAGAAAACCCCCGACGGCAAAATCGACATCATTTTCAAGCTGCTCCCCAAGCCGGTCGTTTCGGAAATCCGCTTCGAGGGCAATAAGAAATATCCGGACAAAAAACTCATGGAAGAGGTCAAGGTCGTTCCGAACGTCCCGCTGAACGACATGACGCTCCGCAACAGCGCCGACGCTCTCCGGAAGTTCTATGCCGGCAAAGGGTTGAACGACGCTCTGGTGGAGCCGGTTTTTGAAAAGATCGACGCCAACCATATCCGGGTCATTTTCAAGATCAAGGAAAATCTCCGGCTCCGCGTCGGCGATGTCAGCTTCAAAACCGTCAAGGGCGGCGAAATCACGGTTTACAAGCCGGACGAGCTCCGGGACCACCTCGCCAATCGCAGTTCCTTTTTCAGCCACCCCTGGTTCAGCTGGGCTTTCGACTACGGCCTCCTCGACCGGGAAGAGCTGGGCCGGGATAAAATCCGGCTCCGCGACCTCTACTGGAAAAAAGGGTATCTGGATTTCAAAATCACCGACGTCCAGATCGCGGAAGCCTCCTCCAACCCGGAAATCGCCAACATCACCTTCGTAGTGGAAGAAGGCGAACCCTACAAAGTCGGAAAAATCACCTTCACCGGCACGCAGCGGTTCAAGCCGGACGAACTCGCCGGACTGATCCCCATGAAGCCGGGACAGACCTACTCCAACGAGACCGAACGGGCTTCCGCGGACCTCATCGACCACAAATACAGCCGTCTGGGATACGCCGATTACGTGATCCACCCCACCCTGACGCCTAACTATAAAACCCATGTCGTGGACGTCGACTACCGCATGAACGAGGGACAGCTCTTCAAAATCAACGATATTTTCATCTCCGGCAACCGCTATACCAAAGACTATGTGATCCGCCGCGAACTGCCCATCCTCCCCGGCGATCCGGTCGACAAGAACCTGATCAAGCTTTCCCGCGACCGCCTCCTCGGAATGGGATATTTCAACACCGTCGAAGCCGTCTCCATCCGTTCCGACCTCGGCCCCGCAGACACCAAGGACGTGGATATCCGCGTGGATGAAAAACGGTTCATCGATGCCCGGATCGGCGCGACCTGGTCGGATTCGGACAGCCTCTCCGGAATGCTCGAAATCTCCCACAAGAACATGGACATCCTCGACCCGTGGAATTACTTCACCGGCGGCGGACAGCGCATGAGGCTCCTGGCCGTCATGGGTCTGGAACGCTATAACTTCGAGATCGACTTCACCGAGCCGTGGCTCTTCGGAATCCCTCTCCGCTGGGATATCTCGGGGTACGCGCGCAATGTGAATTACGACAAGTGGGATGAACGCCGCATCGGTTTCACCACCAGCCTTACCAAACGTATTTTCGACGATTTCACCTCCCTGTCCGGCGGATATACCTTTGAACAGGTTCACATCCACGGCATGAGCAGCAGCCTCTCCGAAATGTTTCAGGACGAGGAGGGCAACAGTCTCGTAGGCAGGATTCATCTTACGCTGGACCGCGATACCCGCAACAGCGCCACCGATCCGACCAAAGGCTACAGCATCGGAGGCCTGGCCGCCTTCACCTCCCAGGTATTCGGCGCCTCCTATAACTACATGCGCCTGGAACTGAAAGGCACGTATCACTACTCCTTCATCAACGACTGGTTCGTCTTCAGCGCGGGCGGCAAGGTCGGATTCCTCTCCACCTTCGACGGGAACGACATGGTCCCGCTCTATGAACGCTACTTCCTGGGCGGCGGCGACTCCATCCGCGGATTCCCCTACCGCTCCATCGGACCGGTGGACGAAAACAACGACAATTACGGCGGCCAGACCATGTATATCCTCTCCACCGAGATTTCCCACCCGATCTACAGCATCGTCCGCGGAGCGGTCTTCATGGATATCGGCGACTCCGGCGCGGACCGTTTCCAGTTCAACGGCGTGAACATCGGCGCCGGATACGGCCTCCGCATCAAGCTGCCGAACTTCAACACCCCCCTCCGGCTCGACCTGGCCTTCCCGGTCCTCAACAACCAGGACGGCGTCGGCAATTCGCTCCGCTTCCACTTCAACATGGGCGCCTCCTTCGGACCCAAGTAATCCGGCCGCTCCGAAAAATTCCTGAAACGGAAAGTTTCCCCGGTTTTTTCGCGTACACGTACGCGCGCGGCCTTGAGTTTTCCCGAAACCGGTGTATAGTAACCCTATTATAAAAACGGCTTCAAACCTCATTACCCAAGGATCATTCATGAGTGAAACGATGATTGAAAAACGGGATATCCCCGTCAATATTGAAGACATCATGCACACGGCGTATTTGCAATATTCGCTCAGCGTGAACGTCGGACGCGCCATCCCGGATGTCCGGGACGGCCTGAAACCTTGCAACCGCCGCATCCTCTTCGCCATGCGCCAGCTCGGACTCGTCAAATCCCGCGCACACATGAAAAGCGCGAAAGTCGTCGGCGAGGTGATCGGCAACTATCATCCCCACGGCGACGCCTCCGTTTACGACACCCTGGTCCGCATGGCGCAGGACTTCTCCATGCGCATGCCCCTGATCGACGGTCAGGGGAACTTCGGAAGCATCGACGGCGATCCCCCGGCGGCCTACCGTTACACCGAGTGCCGGATGGAGCGCTTCACCGAGGAGCTCCTCGCCGACATCGACAAGAACACGGTCAACATGATTCCGACCTTCGACGAACAGACCCGCGAACCCGAAGTCCTGCCCGCCAAGTTCCCCAACCTTCTGGTCAACGGCAGCATGGGCATCGGCGTCGGAATGGCCACCAACATCCCGCCCCACAATCTGGGGGAGGTCATCGACGCGACCATCCACCTCCTCGAAAACCCCTCCGCTCCGGTCCGCGAACTGATGCGTTTCCTTCCGGGCCCCGACTTCCCCACCGGCGCCCTCATCTGCGGCCTCGATCCGATCCGCAGCCTCTACGAGTCCGGCCACGGAGTCATCAAGATCCGGGCCAAGGCCGAAGTGATCGAGAAAAACGGCAAGGAAATGATCATCGTCAAAGAGATCCCGTATGCCGTCAACAAGGAAATGCTCGTCCGTAAAATCGGCGAACTGGTCAAGGAGAAAAAGATCACGGGAATCTCCGATCTCCGCGACGAAACCAGCCTGCGGACCGGTATCCGCATCGTGATCGAAATCAAGCGCGGCGCCATGGGCTCGGTCGTCCTGAACCAGCTCTACGCCCACACCCAGCTCGAAACCGCTTTCGGCTGCCAGCTTCTGGTGGTCGACCACAACCGCCCGCGCACCCTGAACCTCGCGCAGATTCTCCAGGCGTTCATCGACCATCGTCTGGAAGTGGTCACCCGCCGCACCCGGTTCGAGCTTGACAAGGCCGAAGCCCGCGCCCACATCCTGGACGGACTGCTGATCGCGGTCAACCACCTGGACGAAGTGGTCAAGATCATCCGCTCCTCCCGCACCCGCGACGAAGCCGGAGCCGCCCTGATCGCGCGCTTCGGCTTCTCCAAGCTCCAGACGGCGGCCATTCTCGACATGCGCCTCCATCAGTTGACCGGGCTTGCCATCGAGGACCTCCAGAACGAATACAACGAACTCCGGAAGCTCATCGAATACCTCAAGAGCCTCCTCGCCAGCCGCGAACTCCGGCTGGGTATCATCAAGACCGAACTGCTGGAAGTCCGCGAGAAATACGCCGACAGCCGCCGCACGGAGATCACCTTCGACGACGGCGACCTGAACTACGCAGACCTGATCCCGCGTCATTCCTGCGTCATCACCGTTTCCAACACCAGTTACATCAAGCGCGTCCCCGCCGACACCTACCGCACGCAGCACCGCGGCGGCGTCGGAATCATCGGCATGGAAACCAAGGAAGAAGACCATGTGGAGCATCTCTTCAATGCGGACAGCCACGACCTGATCTTCTTCTTCACCGACCGCGGCTGCATGTACTGGCTGAATGTGTACGACATCCCGGAAGGCCTGCGCACCGGCAAGGGCAAGGCCATCATCAACCTGATCAAAGTCGAGCCCGGCGAACAGATCCAGGCCATGCTGACGCTCCGCAAGGAGATGTTCGAGGACCCCAACCTCTCGATCGTCATGGCCACCCGCCGCGGCGTCATCAAGAAAACGCGGCTCTCCGAGTTCCGCCATCTGGCCAACCGCGGACTCCGCGCCATCCACATCGACGAGGGCGACGACCTGATCGGAGCGGATATTACCGACGGCTCCAGCGAAATCATTCTTTCCACGGCCATGGGCATGGCCTGCCGCTTCGTCGAACGCGATGTGCGCGCCATGGGCCGCGCCGCCCGCGGCGTCACCGGAATCCGCTTCAAGCTGGAAGGCGACTACATCGTCAGCATGGAAGTGGTTCCCGGAACCGCGGCTCCGGAAGCCGAACCGCCCGAAGCCGAAGAGAACGCGGACGGAGAAGCTCCCGACATCCCGGAAGAAAAGGAAGTTCCGGAAGAAGCGGAAACCGAAGAGGCCGATATCCCGGGCGAGGAGGACGAAAACGCCGTTCTCGAAGACGACGGACGTCCCCAGCTGCTGGTCATCACCAGCGGCGGCATGGGAAAACGCAGCTATGTGGAAGGCTACCGTCTGACCCGCCGCGGTGCGAAAGGCGTCAAGAACGTCAATCTCCGTCCCGGCGAGGAAGTGATCGCCGCGCTCAAGGTCCATCACGGCGACGAGCTGATCCTCACCACCGAACGCGGTCTGGTCTGCCGTCTGCCCGTGGATGAGATCCGGATCGTCGGACGCGCCTCCAAGGGGGTCCGCATCATGGATCTCCGCAAGAACGACCGGATCACCGGAGCGTCGGTCGTCCTGGAAGTCGAAACACCCGATATGCCGGCCGCCGGAGAAAACGGCTCCGACGCGTCCGTGCCGGAGAACGGAATCCGTCCGGAAAATGCGGCCGATTCCGTGGAGACCGCTGCCGGAAACAATGGAAGCGAACCGGATTCGGAAGAATAAGAGCGGAAATTCCCGGAAGAATGCTTTCCTCCACGACCGCATTCTTCCGGATTCCGTTTTCATTGCCAACCGCCTGACGGAGGAAAGAGAAGATGCGCCTGGTCCTGAAAGAGAAACCTCCCCTGGAATTCATCCAGCCCCTCCCCGCGGTGTTCGGGATCGTCAACCTGACTCCCGACTCTTTCAGCGACGGCGGAAAATATGCCGACGCTCCCGCGGCCGCGGCGGAAGCCGTCGCCATGCTGGACGCCGGGGCGGCCGGAGTGGATCTCGGGGCGGAATCCACCCGTCCCGGCGCGCTTGAAGTCCCGCCGGAAATGGAAATCGAACGGCTCCTGCCGGTTATCCGGCGAATCCGGGAACTTCGTCCGGAGGCGGTCCTCAGCGTGGACACGCGCAAAGCCGGAGTCGCCGAAGCGGTCCTGGACGCGGGAGCCGACATCATCAACGACGTCAGCGCCATGACCTTCGATCCCCGGATGGCGGAAGTCGTTTCCTCCCACGACGCGGCGGTCGTGCTGATGCACATGCGGGGGACGCCCGCCACCATGCGCAATCCGGAAAACATGGTCTACGACAATGTGACCGACGCGGTGGGACTGTATCTGGAAGACGCCTATGCCCGCGCGGTCTCGGCGGGCATCCGCTCCGACGCAATCCTCCTGGACCCGGGCCTCGGGTTCGCCAAGAATCCCGCCCAGGATTATGAACTGGTCAAGAATGCCGCCGCGCTGCGGAAACGTCTGAAAGCCCCGCTGTTTTACGGACCGTCCCGGAAATCGTTCCTGTCGCAGGTCTGTTCCGGCAGGAAACCGGCGGAACGGGACTATGCCACGGCGGGAATCCTCTGTGCGCTGGCTGCGGCGAAAGTAGAGATCGTCCGGGTGCACAATGTGCCCATGGCACTGGATTGCATGAACGCATTCACGCGCGTTTTCTGAGGGAAAAACCGAATCGCAGGAAAGCGCCGGTCAGAGAAGACCGGACGCCTCGTCCAGACCGAAACGGATGTTCATATCCTGAACCGCCTGCCCCGAAGCGCCTTTGGTCAGGTTGTCGATCACGGAACATACGATCAGATTCCCGGTGTGCTCGTCGAAGACATAGCCGATTTCACAGGAATTGGTGAGCGTGACATTCTTGGTGTCCGGCAGTTTCCCGGACGGGAGGACGCGAACGAAACGCTCAGCGCCATAGGCTTTCTCATACGTTTGCGCGACGGCTTCCGGTGAAAACGCGGAGGTCGGACGCAGAATGATGGTGGAGAAAATCCCGCGGTTGACGGGAACCAGATGCGGAATGAAATTCATCGCAAGGGAGTCCGCTTTCGCCGCGGCGGCCAGTTCCTGCTCGATCTCCGGCAGATGGCGGTGCCGGACAACGCCGTAGGCCCGGACGCTTTCGTTGCATTCGGGGAAGATATAGGCCAAATCGACCTTGCGGCCCGCACCGGAAACTCCGCTGTCGGAGGAAACAATGATGTTTTCCGTTGAAACCAGCCCCGCCTCCAGCAGAGGCGCGGTCGGCAGAATGATGCTGGTGGGATAGCATCCCGGACACGCGATCAGGTCCGCGCTGCGGATTGAAGCCCTGTAGCGTTCCGGGAGTCCATAGACTGCTTTTTTCAGGAGTTCGGGCGACGGATGGTCGGCCCCGTAGTATTCTTTGTATTTCTTCGTGGAACGGAGGCGGAAATCGGCGCTGATGTCGATCACTTTCACCCCGGATTCCAGCAGGGGAATGGCGAATTCGGCGGCGAGCCCGTGGGGAAGCGCCAGGAACGCGACCTCGCAGGTCTTTGCGATTTCGGGCACATCCGGAATGGAAAACGCCAGAGAGGAATCCGCGAAACGCGGAAAGATCTCCGAAATATTCTTTCCGGCTTCCTTGCGGGACGTAATGATCCGCAAGTCGACGGAAGGATGCCGGAGGAGCAGACGGATCAGCTCCTCGCCGGAATAGCCGGATGCTCCGATCACAGCCGCACGAATCTCAGCCATAAGAACAACTCCTGAAAATAAGAATCCGGAAAAAGGTCAGCGCTTGGAGAACTGGAACCGCTTTCTGGCGCCGGGCTGACCGGATTTCTTGCGTTCCTTCTCCCGGGCGTCGCGGGTGAGCATGCCGCTTGCCTTGAGCACGGGACGAAGGGTTTCATCCAGTATGATCAGGGCGCGCGCGATGCCGTGACGGAGCGCGCCGGCTTGTCCGGCGACGCCGCCGCCGTCGATATTGGCGGAAACATCCAGCGTGGACGCCAGGCCGGTCAGGGAAAGGGGCTGGAGAATATAGCCGCGGGTGGCTTCGGTGGTGAAGTATTTGTCAAAGGCTTCGCCGTTGACTTTGATTTTGCCGGACCCTTGTGCGATACGGACTCTGGCACAGGCGGTTTTTCTGCGTCCGGTGGCGCTGATTTCATTGGAAACGGATGGGTTCATTCAAAAGTTCTCCTTCAGAATTTAACCGGTTCAGGGTTCTGGGCCGCGTGGGGGTGTTCCGCACCGGCATACACCTTGAGCTTGGCGAACTGCGCCCGGCCGAGACGGCCTTTGGGAAGCATTCCCCAGACCGCTTCCCGGATGATCCGGTCGGGTTTCTTTGCCCGGACTTCTTCCACGGAAACGATCTTGTGACCGCTGCGGTATCCGGAATAGGATTCATAGGTCTTGGTGATGCTCTTGGAGCCGGTCAGAAGAACTTTTTCCGCATTCACCACGACCACGTAACAACCCGTGTCGACATGCGGCGTATAAGCAGGACGGTCTTTTCCGCGAAGGCTGTTCGCGATCTTGACAGCAAGGCGGCCCAAAGGAACATCCGTGGCGTCGAAAAGCACAAATTTGCGCTCGATCTCGCCGGGTTTGGCCAGATAGGTCTTCATTTTTTTCTTCTCCGCTTTCTAGAAAGCTTTTACTCAAATGCAAAACGAATTCGAGGGACATGCTGCCAGGCCATGCGTCCTCATCAATACACCGGCCATGATCGGGTAATACGGCCGCAGAAATCATTAAAATATCATGAAAACCGGATTTTTCAAGATTTTTTTGTGCTTTTTTTGTGAATTTTTGTCGCAAATCCTTTTGACTTTCCCGTTTTCCGTGGTATTATAAAACCGTGGATGTTCATGAATCATGGGCATCCCGTCCCGCCCTCGGTTTTGAGAGAAAACCGTCCGCGGGGAAAAAAGTCTTCTCCGGACTCAAATCGGAGATCAAAAAAGTGGGGGTGAAGGCCGGAAGGCCTTCACCTTTTTTTATTTCCCGGGAAAGAAGCCTCCTCCGCACGCCGAGTTCATCCCTCATTGAGGCGAAGCGGGTGCATTCGGGCGGGGAAGCGGAACAAACCGGACGGCATTCTCCTTGAAAAATGAATCGCAGACCGTCCGGAGGAACTCGCCGGCGGCTTTCCGGGCGGCGGTGGATTCCGTCGGAGAGGTGATGCGGAACTTGATGACCCGGTCGCCATAGGGGAAAATGACCAGTTCCGAAGTGAAATTCTCCCCGTCCATCTCGAAACGGAACACAGCCCGCCGCCCGACCTCCTGTTTTCCCGATTGAAGGCTGTATTCCTCCTCCAGGGAAACCTGTTCCAGTCCGGCGGCCCGGGTGGAAAGCCCCAGGATGCTGTTCTTGACCTGTTCGTAATGCTCCAGGGCGCTTTTCAGGGAAACTTCCGCCGGTGTCGCCGAGAGGGAATATATGTAGATATCCGCCGACGTCCCGAAGGTGCCCGCATACCGGATGATCGTTCCGAAAAAAGGATTGTTGTTCTTGCGGACTTCGATTTTCATAAAGAGGGCGATCTTCGCGGGAAAAACCACTCCGGTGGTTTCGTCCGAATACGGAATGCTCTTCGGAAGATTCGTCACGCCGGAAGGCTCGGCCGTCTGGGAAAAGGCGCAGAACGGAACGGCAAGCGCAAACAGCAGACATAAAAAAATTCCTGGACGCATATTCAGCTCTCCATTGGTTCCTGAAGGTGCTTTTTCCAGAAATCAAGCTGTTTCTCGACTTGTTTGTATCCGGTGGCGCCGAAGATGTCGCGTTTTTCCACGGCATTTTCGGGAGAAAACAGGTTCAACATGTCCGCATCGGCTTCGGGAAAAACGGAACGCATCTCCTCCAGCGTGATTTCGTTGAGCGTCTTGTTGTGCTCGGCGGCAAAACGGACCAGGGCGCCGACCTTGCGGTGGGCGTGCCGGAAGGGGACTCCCTTCCGGACCAGTTCCTCGGCCAGATCGGTGGCCATCAAGCCCGGATCGGAAGCCGCGCGACGCATCCGTTCCGGGAAAACGGTCATGGTCCGGATCATGCCGGGATAGACGGAAAGGATGGAGCGGACCGTGTCAATGGCGTCGAAGAGTCCTTCCTTGTCCTCCTGAAGATCGCGGTTGTAGGTCAGGGGCAGTCCCTTGCAGATGGTGAGGATGGAGATCAGGGAGCCGTAAACCCGCCCCGTCTTGCCCCGGGAAATTTCGGCGATGTCCGGGTTTTTCTTCTGGGGCATCAGGCTGGAGCCGGTGCAATAGGCGTCGGAAAACGCGATGAAGGAAAATTCCTGGGACATCCAGAGGATGAGGTCTTCGGAAAGGCGGGAGACATTCATGCAGAAGATGGACAGCGCGGCCAGGACCTCGCAGGTGAAGTCCCGGGACGCCACGGCATCCATGCTGTTGCGGGTCATGGCGGGAAAATCGAGCTTTCTGCGGACGAATTCACGGTCGATGGGAAGCGTCGTTCCGGCGATGGCGCCCGAACCGAGGGGAAGGACATTGAGGCGGCGGCGGGCGTCCAGAAGACGTCCGATGTCCCGTTCGAACATCTCCGCGTACGCCAGGAGATGATGGGCCAGAAGCACCGGCTGGGCGTGTTGAAGATGAGTGAATCCCGGCAGGATGACGCGCTTGCTGGCCTCCGCCTGTTCCGCCAGGGCGCCCTGGAACATCCGGATGCCGTCCGCCAGTTGAAGAATTTCTTCCCTCAGGTAGAGGCGGATGTCGAGGCAGACCTGGTCGTTGCGGCTGCGCGCGGTATGGACCCTCGCCCCTTCGTCGCCGAGCGCCTTGATCAGTTCGGACTCGACGTGCATGTGAATGTCTTCCAGCTCCGTTTGGAAGGTGAAATCCCCGCTTTCGATCTGTTTCCGGATCTCTTCGAGCTCCGCGCAGATCGCGTCCGCGGACGTTTGCGGGATAATGCCGACGGAAGCCAGCATCTGCGCATGGACCTTGCTTCCTTCAATGTCGTGCTTATATAAACGCCGGTCATAAGAAATCGATTCCGTAAAATCACGGACGCTGCTTTCCGCGTCTTTCGCAAATCTTCCGCCCCATAAGGCCATGGCTCCACCTCTCCGCTTGATTCGTTAGCCATGGGAATATAGCATCTTTTCGGTTTTCTGAAAGCATCGGAATCCAAAATTTTACAACAAATGAAAAAAAATCTTCGCTTTTGTCTTGCTTTCATCAAAGAATCTGCTATATTTTCTGGAAAAGGAAAATCCCGCAAAACAACAGGAGTTAAAAAATGAAGATGAAAAAAGCAATTATTTACTCAATGGCATTGGTCGCTTCCATCATGGTTACGGGTTGTGCAACCCCGCTTCCCCTGGGCGTGATCTATACGAAAGTAACCCTGCCCGGGGCGCTCGGGAACAGTGAGCTCCAGTATTCCAAGACCGGCACCGCCAAATGCTACAGCATCATCGGCGTGGTCGCCAGCGGCGACGCCTCCATCAACGCCGCCTGCCACAATGCCGGCATCACGAAGGTTTCCTGGGTCAGCTACAGCGTCGACAATATTCTCGGCGCGTATGGCGTCTACACCACGACGGTCTACGGCGACTGATCCGAAGTCTTTCCGATCCCAGGGACGCATCCTTTCCGATGCGTCCTTTTTTTATGAAGGCGGATATGAAAACAGCCCAGTATCAACGGCAGCTGACCCGGATTTTCACGGAACACGGGTTTGAAGTCCCCGAAATCGAAAGCGCGTACCTCCTTTCCGAAGTCATGAACGTGCGCTCCGTCGAACTGCCTCTGCACGCGGAGGAGCCGCTCCCGGAAGAACAGCTCCGGAAGGCGGAGGGATTTTTGAAGCGGCGGCTGGCCCATGAGCCGTTCCAGTATATCTTCGGCTGGACTCCGTTCCGTTTTCTGGAGCTGAAGGTCGGACCGGGCGTATTGGTTCCGCGTCCCGAGACGGAGTATCTGGTCGAGCTTGTGATGAAGCGCCTTCCGCGCGGGGCGAACGTCTGCGAACTGGGCGCGGGGTCCGGAGCCATTTCGCTGGCGTTGGCCTCCGAGCGGAGCGATCTCTCCGTGGAAGGAAGCGAACTGTCCGGGGAAGCGTTCGTCTGGACGGAGACCAACCGCAAGGCGCTGGCCCTGCCCAATGTGCGTTTCCACCGGGGGAATCTCTTCGAGCCCTTCCGCGGACGCCGTTTCGATGCCGTCGTCGCCAATCTTCCCTATGTGGCGGAGTCGGAGAGAGAACTCCTTCCCCCGAACGTCCGCAACTATGAACCCGCCGAAGCCCTTTTCTCTCCGGAGGAAGGATTTTCCCTGATCGAACGGGCTCTGCGGGAAGCGCCGGATCATCTCCGCCCGGAACGGTCGTTCCTGTTTTTCGAGATCGGAGAAATGCAGGGGTCGCGCGCACTGGACGCCGCCCGGGAAACCGGTTTCTTCAAACATCTCGGCATCGAGCCGGACCAGTATGGAGTGCGCCGGTTCCTTTTCGCGGAACGGTGAGTTCCATTTCTGAAAACAGCGGGTATGTCAGTCCCGCGTCTTTCCGCACATTTTCCGGATTTTCCGGCTCAGGGCTTCTTTGTCTGGCGGATGCGCTCCACAATCACCTGTCTGGCGAATTCTTCCGGGGCAAGACCTTTTTTGCCGGCTTCCGCACGGAGAACTTCATAGTCGTCAATGCTGATGAGGAAAGAAGGCGAATGAGGACTGTTGAGGATCGGCGCCATGGAAGGAATCTTGTTCCATTCCTTGCGGAATCCGTCGATTTCCGCGGGCGTGACGCCGAAGGCCTCCAGGACGCCGGCGGCCATCATCTGGTTGCCGTATCCGTTCATGTGGAGGTTGTCGATAGTCAGCTTCAATCCCCTGACATTCTTTTTCGCAATAAGTTCGTCTTGCATTTTCCGGTTGAGGTCCGCAAGAAGAAGTTTCCGGTCCGCCGCTTCCTTCCGGAGGAACTCGCAGTATCCGGCCAGCTTCCGGTTGTTGGCGCTGTCCACCTGCTCCGTATGGGTGGTGGGAGTCAGGATCATCACCTTGACGCCGGCGGCTTTCGCCTGATCGAGGATTGCCGAAATATTCTTCTTGAAGTCGGGAAGCTCCACTCCGTTTTTCCCATGCCCGACGTCGTTCACGCCGCAGCTGAGCAGAAGCCAGTCGGGTTTCTTCTCCAGCACGCCGGGCAGACGCCGGAGCATGTCATTCGACTTGTTCCCGGACACCCCCGCCGGGAGGGCGACGGCATTGACTCCAGCCCGCTTCAAACCGTCCATGACCAGCCTCACATAACCGTCCGGACGGTCTCCGAACTGCGTAATGGAATCCCCGAGAAATGCAATTTTCTCCCCGTTCTTCACGATCGGGGCGGCGAAGGCCGCAAACGAACACAGGCAAACGGTCAACAGGAAAATTTTTTTCATCGGCTCGGCTCCCGGGATAAAAATGACTTGATTTTTTCAAAGATATTCTGAAAAGATAGTAGCTTCCCGAAAAATATCAAGTCCGGTTTACAAAAAACTCTTCTCTTTTCCCGCCGGATTTCCGGGCTCGCGGGAATTTATTTTTTTATACGGCAATATTTTCAAAATTCACGGAATGGAGGCTGGAAAATATTCCTTCCGATGATATATTTCCAATACGGGCTGAAAGGGCTGATCATCCATACAATTTGACATAAAGGATTCCAGAAATGACGAAATTACTGCTTGGGCTCCCGAAAGGAAGCCTGGAACAATCCACCGTGGACATGTTTGCAAAGGCCGGTTACAAAATCGAAATCAACTCCCGTTCCTATTATCCGGCGATCGACGATTCCGGGATCGAGTGCATGCTCATCCGGGCGCAGGAAATGTCCCGCTACGTCGAAGAGGGAATCCTGGACTGCGGACTGACCGGATACGACTGGATTCAGGAGAACGGCTCGGATGTGTATGAAGCCGCCGAGCTCGTCTACGGAAAAGTCGGACGCAATCCCCTCCGCTGGGTGCTGGCCGTTCCCGAAAGCTCCGGGATCACCTCCGTAAAACAGCTCGAAGGGAAACGCATTTCCACGGAAGCGGTCGGCATGACCAAACGCTACCTCGAAAAAAACGGAGTCAAGGCCAATGTGGAATTCTCCTGGGGCGCCACCGAGGTGAAGCCGCCCCGTCTGGCCGACGCCATCGTGGAGATCACCGAAACGGGCTCCTCGCTCCGCGCCAACAATCTCAAAATCATCGACACCCTCTGCATCAGCACGACCCGCTTCATTGCCAACCACAAGGCCATGCTCAATCCGGAAAAGAAGCAGAAGATCGAAAACCTTGCGCTTCTCCTGAAAGCGGTCCTTGCCGCCGAGGGGAAAGTCGGGATCATGCTGAACGTCCGCAAGATCGACCTTGAAAAAATCACCACGAAGCTGCCCGCGCTGGAGCGTCCGACGGTTTCCCAGCTGACGGATGAAAGCTGGGTCGCCCTCAACACCATCGTGTCGGAGCACATCGTGCGGGAACTGATCCCCGAACTGAAGCGTCTCGGCGCCAGCGGCATCGTGGAATATCCGCTGAACAAAATCGTGGAGTGAATCCGTTTCCACGCCCGGAAGCTGTTTTCATAACCCAAACGAAGGAGATGAAAAATGACGAACCGCAAAATGATTCCGCCGGAAGAATTTGCCGCCAATCTCTTCGACCTTTTCCATCGGAAATGGTTTCTCCTGACTTCCGGATGTTTCGGCACCCGGCAATTCAATACCATGACCGTGAGCTGGGGATTCCTCGGAGAAATGTGGATGCGCCCGACCGCCATCGCCGTAGTCCGGCCGCAGCGCTACACCCTCGAATTTATGGACCGCTATGACTCCTTCACCCTGTGCGCCTTCGGAGAATCCTTCCGGGAAGCGCTCAAGCTTTGCGGGGCGAAATCCGGCCGCGAACTGAACAAGGTGGAAGCCGCCGGACTGACGGCAATCCCGTCGGAATCGGTGTCCTCCCCCGGATTTCAGGAGGCGGAACTGATCCTGGAGTGCCGGAAAGTCTATCGCGGCGAATTCCGGAAGGAATGCTTCCTCGACAAAATGATCCCGCAGGAGTTCTATCCCGGAAAGGATTTTCACCGCATCTTCGTGGGAGAAATCACCCAGATCTCCGGCACCGGCGCCTACCGCCGGAACGCGGAATAATTTTCCGTGTTCACTTTGCGCGGGACGGCTCTTCTTCCAGAAGGGCGCACATCGCGTTGAAATCGTCCGGCCAGGGCGCCTCGAAGGAAAGAATTTTTCCGGTGACGGGATGAGGCGCCTCCAGCTTCCACGCATGGAGCATCTGGCGGGACGCCGGCAGTTTCCGGGCTCCGCCGTACACCGTATCGCCCGCCACGGGATGCCCCAGGAATGCCATGTGCACGCGGATCTGGTGCGTCCGCCCCGTATAAATCCGGACTTCGACCAGGCTGGCGGGAATTCCCCCGAGGACGCCCTCCCGGACAACACGATAGGCGGAACGGGCTTCGCGTCCGCCGCAGGAAAGCACCGCCATTTTCTTACGGTCCGCCTTGTGGCGGCCGATCCGGTTGAGAATCTCCCCTTCCTTCCGGGGGAAGTGTCCCCAGACGAGCGCGAGGTAGATTTTGGAGGTATTCCGTTCGGAAAACGCCTCGGACAATTTCATCAGGGCGTCCGGAGTGCGCGCGACGATGAGGCATCCGGAAGTGTCCTTGTCCAGACGATGGACGATTCCCGGACGGAGCGGATCGCTTTCGGCGAACTCCTCCCCGATCTCCGGCTCCCGCCCGAGCAGCGCATTGACCAGAGTCCCGCTCCAGTTGCCAGCGGCGGGATGCACCACCATTCCGGCGGGCTTGTTGACAACGATCATCTGATCGTCTTCATACAGGATATCCAGGGGAATCCGCTCCGGGACGGCCGAAGCGACCGGGACCGGTTCCGCGTTCCTATCGACGCGGATCACATCCCCTTCCGCGACGATATATTTCGGAGACTCGCACGGATTTCCGTTCACCCGCACGCTTTTTTCGCGGATCAGTGTCTGAAAGCGGCTGCGCGATGTCTCCGGCATCTGCCGGGCCAGACACTGGTCCAGGCGCAGTCCGGAAAATTGAGCCGGAACAGTGAATTCACTGCTGTCCGGCATCGGCCTGGTTCGTGCTGACATTTTCCCCGTATTTCCCGAAGTAAAAATAGAACAGGAGTCCCGCCGGCAGCATGACCGCCAGTCCGATGACCTGGGCGTTTGTCATGCCGAGAAAACGGTCCGTATGGTCTCCGCGCAGGAACTCCAGACAGAACCGCAGAATTCCGTAGCCGATGAAGTAGACCGCCGCGATCTGCCCGGCCTTCTTCACTTTTTTGAAGAGAAACAGAAGGAAAAGTCCGAGAAGCAGATTTCCGAACGACTCGAAAAGCTGGACCGGATAAAGCGCCTGCGAGGAGGCCACCGCCTGACCGTAGATTTTCAGGTTCGGAAGCACCGATCCCATATCCGGAAAACGTTCGGCCGGGGCCGAACCCGGCGGAAAGACCACCCCGTGGCGGCACGGAGCCCCGAAGCAGCACCCTTGCATGAAACATCCGATCCGTCCGAAAGCGTGTCCGAGCGCCATGGCCGGGGCACAGATGTCCAGAATGCGCGGAATCGAAAGTTTCTTCCAGCGGCAGTACAGCCAGATCGTGAGAAACGCGAGAATGAAACCGCCGTAAAAAACCAGTCCCCCCTGATCGATCCGGAAAACCTTCAGCCAGTTGCCCTCGAACTGACGGTGGAACTGGATCACGTAAAACAGGCGCGACCCGAGAATGCCGCAGACCACCACGATGATTCCCAGATCGAAAATCTGGTCCGAGGTCATCCCGGCGTATCTGCGCTTGTATTGCAGCACGACCAGGGAAACCAGAAAACCGGTTGCCACAAAAATTCCATACCAATGAATCGGCATGCCGAACAAATCAAACGCGATTTCATGCATAAAAACGGTTCTTTCCGGGAAATTTCAGGTTGCCAACTGGACAAAGTCCCCTTTTCGGTGTAATGTATCACGTTTTTCCTGTTTTTCATAATCTTTTTTGAATTATTTAAGGAGTTTCCATGTCAGCAGAGTACATCGCATCGCACATCGAATTCGCTATTCAGCATGCCGCGGTCTGGGGATTTGTTCTGATCATCATTTTCATGACGGTGGAAAGTTCGTTCATCCCGTTCCCCAGTGAAGTCATCATGATCCCCGCCGGATTCCTGGCCTATCGCGGAGAACTGACCACCGGAGTTCCGTGGCTCGACCTTTGGCTGGCTATCCTCTTCGGACTGATCGGTTCCATGCTGGGCGCTTACATCAATTACTATCTCGCCATCTGGCTCGGACGCCCGTTCCTTCATAAATACGGGAAATACTTCTTCCTGCCGGAACCCGCCCTGAACCGGGCGGAAGAAATTTTCCGCAAATACGGCGAACTGACGACATTCGTCTGCCGTCTCCTTCCCGCGATCCGCCAGTTGATCTCCCTCCCGGCGGGCCTTGCCAAAATGAACATCTGGAGCTTCTCCTTCTGGACGGCGCTGGGTGCCGGCATCTGGACGGCGATTCTGGCTTTCGTCGGCTGGTATCTGGGACATCTCGCGGGAAACATGACTCCGCTGGAAATGGTGGTCAAGGGGAAAGACCTGATCGCGAAACATTACATCTGGATTTTCATCTTCCTTGCGGTGATTGTCGCAGGGTACTTCGCCGTTCAGAAATGGGTGATGCGTCCCGAACTCGAAGTGGAAAAGTGATTTTTTTCCGTTTTCCAACGGGGAATGCATCGGGAAACGCATACGGCGAAAATTCGTTTTCGTGTTTTCCCTGTAACATTCTTCAATCAATGTAAGTGTTTTTATGTCTGTCGAATACATGATAGCATCGCACATCGACTCAGCCATTCAGCATGCTGCTGTCTGGGGCTTCGTTCTGATCCTTTTTTTCATGACGGTGGAAAGTTTGTTCTTCAGCCCCATCCCCAGCGAAATCGTGATGATCCCCGCCGGGTTTCTGGCCTACCGCGGAGAATTGACCACCGGCATTCCGTGGCTGGACCTGGTACTGGCGATTCTCTGCGGGCTGACCGGCGCCATGCTGGGCGCTTACTTCAATTACTACGCTGCCGCATGGCTGGGACGCCCGTTCCTCCACAAATACGGGAAATATTTCTTCCTGCCGGAAGCCTCCCTGAACCGGGCGGAGGAGGTTTTCCGCAAATATGGGGAACTGACTACGTTTGTCTGCCGTCTTCTCCCCGCCATCCGCCAGATCATTCCTCTTCCGGCGGGTCTCGCAAGAATGGACCTCCGGAGCTTCTCGCTGTTCACCGCGCTGGGGGCGGGTATCTGGACAGCCATTCTGGCAGTCGCCGGCTGGTATCTGGGACACCTTGCAGGAAATATGACTCCACTGGAAATGGCGCTCAAGGGAAAAGACATGATTATCCGGCATTATATCTGGATTTTCGTTTTTCTCGCGGTGTTTGTCGCAGCTTATCTTGCCGTCCAGAAATGG
This sequence comes from Lentisphaerae bacterium ADurb.Bin242, assembly GCA_002069785.1. Lineage (GTDB taxonomy): Bacteria > Verrucomicrobiota > Lentisphaeria > Victivallales > UBA1829 > SIG94. The sequence continues at coordinate 30,621 of MWCA01000018.1, forward strand.
ATCATGCGCCCCGAAATGGAAAAGTGATTTTTTTCAGGTTCCCAACTGGAAAAACGGCTGGAAAACACTATATTACTGGCTTGTTTCCGGTTTACCCCGTGGTGTAACGGTAGCACAACTGGTTTTGGTCCAGTTAGTTTGGGTTCAAATCCCGACGGGGTAGCCATTTGCATTTCCGACCTTCTTTTTCCACTACCAGTTCAGTTTCAGATTCCGGATGTCGGCGGCACAGACATATTTTCTTTCCTCTCCGGCGAAATACGCCAGGCACCATTGATCCGGCGGCAGCTTGACATCCTCGAATAACTTCTGTATGCTTCCGTTCGTATAGCCGACCGCAAGGAATTCTTTGTTTGCGATTCCACAGTCCGTCAGCCGCCGGTTCCCCGGAATGAAAGACTCCGGCTCCCGGTTCATGTTCAGGGGAATAAAGGTGATGTTGTTCTTGTCTTGCGAATAAGTTCCGCCGTCCTTGTAAAAAGGGAAGGTCCGACCGTTGTATTTCAAGGCCCAATAAGGTTCATCGGTGACGGTGATCGCCGTCTTTTCGGCGGGGGCCTCGTGTTTTGCCAGAAAACAGAAGATCAGGTTTTTCTGTCTCGGGGTCATTGCCAGCCGGGCCGGATTCGTTTTCCCCAGCAGATTTTCTCCCAGAGGGAATGTATGATTGTGTTTTACATGGATGAGAGAAAGGAGGGTCGGCGCCCAATCGGAAGTCGCTCCGGGCGTTTTGACGACCCCGGAAAATCCGGAATTCAACACGATTCCGACGTGGCGCCGGTTCCGGGTTCCGGCAAGAAGGGAATCCACATTCGACGAATGAAGGAAATGATCCGTCATCATGACAACGACCGTATTCTTCCACTCCTTCGATTTCCGGAGTCTTGCAATGAATTTTCCAATTTCACGGTCGGTCGTCCGGACGGCGCTCAGGTAATGTCTCTCCTTTTCATTCTCCCACGGATATATTTCGCTGTCTTTATGGAGAAACCCGGACGGCAGATGAGTATCAATCGTCGTCAGATACAAGGCAAACGGTTTGCCGGAAGAGGACAGTTTTTCAAAATGGGCGGCGCTCCATTCGAACAGCTGCCGGTCGGAGCATCCCCACGAACCGGACTCCAGGGCATTCCCGGAACTCTCGTATGAACAGGCGGAGTCGACTTTTTCCCGCTGGAGAAATAGATTCATTCCGGCGAATTTCATGGACGGTCCCTGGAGAAAGATCTGTTGATACCCGGCTTTGTGAAGTATGAACGGCAAGGACGGCAGATTTCCCCCATAGCGGTCCTGTAGTCCTCCCATCCACAACACGGAGGAAATGATCTGTTCCGGCAGAATTGGAAGTCCCATGAAAACCGAATACTGGGCGGAAAATGTATCATCCGCATTCAAGCCGTTGGAAATATTGGTAAAAGACAGTCCCTCTTCCGCCAGAGCCTCCAGATGAGGGGTCAGGCCGGGAAATCTTTTTGAATCCATGAAGGTGTTTTCAATGGATTCCATGAAAATCACAACCAGATTTTTTCCGGGAACGGCGGAAACTTCCTTCTTGGTTACGCCGGAAAGTTTTATGCCCGCATTCCTGAAAACGATTTCCGGATAAATGTCCGGATTCCGTTCTATCTTCTGCATGAAAGGGGAAAAAACCGGCGTAAAATACAAGGCGGTTCCCAAAGAAACCGCAAGAAAAATCAACTTAATTTTAATCGATTGTTTTTCCAATTTTTCATCATGGATAAAGAAAATACAAATTCCAGCCAATAAAAGGAATACGACATACAGCAGAAGTCCGCCGACGATCCATTTTCCGAACAGCAGAAATCCGACGCGGACATCAAAATTGTTCAGCATCTGAAAATCGAGCTCTTTGCCGGTCACGACGAGATACACATCGCAGCAGAACTGAAAAAAAAGATAGAATCCGAAAAAGAACAAGGCCAGTGACCGCCAGACGTTTTTTCTCCATGGAGAAATCTCTGAAAGCAGAAATACAAAAAAGGAAATAGCCGTTGCCGCAACCAGTTCATCACAATCGCTGTTTTTCTCAAAAAAAAGCCGGACTATCCATGAAACATTCATCAAAACCAGTATTGGCAATAATTTTTTCATTTAAATAAACCTGTTCTTTTTAATTTAAATCTATAATTACAATATCATTTTATTTCTGTAATTGCAAAACAAAAACATAAATTATTGTAAATATTTATAATATTTTTCTAAAACATCCGTTTACAAAGCCGGAAGAAAAACAAAATCGGCGGCATGGAAGAATAAAGAAGAATTGGAATAAAAGAGAATGCTTTGCTTCCGGTCAGCTATCCCCGGGCACAAAGCATCGTAGTATTTTCATCCTGCCGAATAGACAAAATGACATTTGTGGAGCGATTTGTTTCTGTCATGCGGAAGGATAATGATCATCTCTACAAAAAAACGACGTGGAGCGATTCCGTTGAAAATACCTGTTATAAGGTTCAGAAAGAGTTCGTTCAGAAATAAAAATCCAGACTGTCTTCCGTTGAATCGTGTACCATCAAATCCATTCTGGCCTGGCTGTCGAACTCCGTGTTGATGAAACATCGCGGAGAAGAAGGACACTGTCATAGACTGTCCGACCGAAGGCTGCGGCCATGACAAAAGCGGTCAGATAAGGATTGGCCACAAAAAACAACAAGGAGAACAACAGCAGGAACAAGGCCGAGTCCATCGATTTTCGGAAAGCCGGGGAATGATTATTTTTCATACGAACGGCAGTTGTCAAAAAAGACAAAACACATGCGCAATTCATCAGAATCACCGCGATGCAAATGGTTTTTCCCATCCATTGGGGCATGCCGAACTCGTTCCACCGCCAGGGCAGCAGCGTTTGGAAAATTTCGCTTCCGCCGGGCGCCGTCAGCAATACCGATGCCAGAAGAGGCAATACAATCCTGCATTTGGCCGAAAAAATCTGATCCTTCCAGATGTCTGCGAGAAAAAGTGCTGTAATGCATCCCGGGAAAAGACTCATGATGAAACGGGAGGTATTATTATAGATGACCGGGTATCCGCAGAAGAAAAAGAGGAGCGGGATGATCCATAATGAAAGGAAGGTCCTGATTTTTCTGTCCTTGATAAATAACAGAGAAAGCCCTCCCAATACCAGATACGCGTGATTTGTCGTGAACAAGAACGGAATCCCCGTCGGAAGGACGGAGAAAGAAAATCCCTGTCCGGCATTATCCGCATGCAGAATATAAGGGAAACGCAACGGAGAACCGAATTGGACCCAGTTCAGGATGAATTGAGGAGAAAAAACCAGAAAGAAAGAGAGGCCTCCCCAAAGCAGCATCCGGAACAGATTGTGTTTCTCCGGCTGGAATTTGACATAAAGAAAAAGCACGAAGAGAGGTATGAACAGGATATTATTGACCCGGGTCAGACACGCCAGTGCAAAAAGTCCCGCAAACAGAGCCAGGTCCGCAAATGTTTTCCTCATAAAAAGAAGCATTGCCATGCAGCAGAGAATCAAGGTCATGCTGAGGGTGTCGCTCAGGGCATTGTAGCCTGTCATCGTCAGCAGATCAAACAGCGGGTAGGAAAAAAAGAAGTCGGGCAGCATGGGCAGCGCCTTGAAAAAATGTTCTCCTTTTTCGGTTGCCATATAACCATTTCTATAAAAAAAGATCGCGGACAACCATGTGAGGGTGATCAACAAGGCTGTCTTATTGGAATCCGATAATTTCCTCGCAATCCAGAAAGTCATGAAAATGGAGGTCGGCATAAGGACCAGAATGCTGAAAATCAGAAAAGGAGTCAGAATCGTAAAAATATCCGTCGTCCCGAAAAAAAATAGAAATGGAAGATAAAAAAACGGCAGCCCGACGGTATAATACCATTGACCGGAAAAATCCAGGAAAAATAATCCTTTTGCAACCCTGAAATATTGGGTTTCATCAATTGGCTGAAGTGTAATATTTCCCGTTGCGCCGATCAGATAAAGCATGAATGCAAGATAGAACAGCACGGGTGTCGCTGCGGCAAAAAAAGTATTCAGAAACGATTTCTGTTTCAGATATAGGAAAAAAGAAAACACCGAGGCCAGAAAGCAGAATATCCCGGCCAGCATCATTCCTGAATTCTGTGCAAACGAATAGGAAAATTGGCGGTCGGCTTTCTCTTTCGGTTCCAGTTCCGGCAGGACCCAGAATTGTCCCGCATTCGGGATGCCGACTTTACAGGCATACGATTCCTTGATGAGGGAAACCGCCTTGAAACGATAGGGTTTTGTCTCCAGCAGCGGAGCGGAAAAATCCCGATAGACGAGCATTTCCGGCTTTGTATGAAAATCAAAACTTTTGTATAATTGCGTTCCTCTTGGAAGATATAAAAATTCCACGTCTTCCCCGGAGACGGCAAACAGAAAGAGGAAAAATGAAAAAACAATGTATCTGTACATAAACACCCTCCGGATTTGTTGAATTGAAGATTATAGCATTCCCCTATTTTTTTTCAATAAGAACTCTTCGAAAAGGTTTTGTTTTTTATAAGGATGTCCCTTCCCGCGCGACTTTTCCGGAACATGAAACTGAAACGAAGACGCGGAATTGCCGCACGCCATGCGTAAAGAACCGCGTTGTTTCCGACGGCAGTTCAACATCGCGGCCCGGGGGCCGGATGATTCGGCGCAATGACGGACCGCATCCTTGATTATTCCGAAAGAAGCGCTATCTTATGAACACTCAATCTATTTTGGAAGGAATCGTTCATGAACAGCAATCCATGGAAACTGGAAACTCTCGCGGTCCAGGCCGGTTATACACCGGAAAACGGAGCTCCCCGTGTCACCCCCATCGCACAATCCACCACCTACAAATATGATGACGCCCAGAGCGTGGCCGATCTGTTCGACCTCAAACGGCCCGGCTTCTTCTATACCCGGCTGGCCAATCCGACCGTCGACTGCTTCGAGAAGAAAATCGCCGCGCTGGAAGGCGGAGTTGCCGCGGTCGCCACCAGTTCCGGGCAGAGCGCCAATGCGCTGGCCATGCTGAACATCGCCCGCAGCGGCGATCATGTCGTGGCCATTTCCAGCCTCTACGGCGGAACGGTTTCCCTTTTCACCAACACCTTCAAAAAGATGGGGATCGAATTCACGTTCGTGCTGCCGACCGCGTCGCCGGAAGAAATCGCCGGGGCAATCCGTCCGAATACCAAGGCGGTTTTCGCGGAAGTTCTCGCCAATCCGGCGCTGGTGGTGCTGGACATCGAAAAAATAGCGGCGGCCGCCCATGAAAACGGGTTGCCGCTGGTGGTTGACAATACCTTCCCGACCCCGTTCCTCTGCCGTCCGTTCGAATTCGGCGCGGACATCATAACTCATTCCACGACCAAATACATCGACGGCCACGCCACCAGCATCGGCGGGATCGTGGTGGAAAAGGGCGGGTTCGACTGGGGCAACGGGAAGTTCCCGGAACTGGTCGAACGGGATGAAAGTTACCACGGGACCGTTTACATGCGCGATTTTCCCGCATCCCCCTATTCCACGAAACTCCGGGTACAGTGGATTCGCGACATCGGGAATCCGATGATGCCCTTCAACGCATTCCTTTCAATGCTCGGCTGCGAGACCCTCCATGTCCGCATGGAGCGCCACTGTCAGAACGCGCTGGAAATGGCCCGTTTTCTGGAATCCCATCCGAAGGTCGGCTGGGTGAATTATCCGGGATTGGAATCGAGCAGCCAGCATGCGCTGGCGAAAAAATACCTGCCGAAAGGATGCAGCGGCGTTCTCTGTTTCGGAGTCAAGGGAGGAAGCAAGGCCGGGGAAAAAGTGATGAATTCGCTCAAGCTGGCGGCGATCGCGGTTCACGTGGCCGATCTGCGCACTTGTGTTCTGCATCCGGCCAGCATGACGCACCGTCAGCTGAACGAGCAGGAACTGATCGCGGCCGGAGTTTCACCGGACCTGATCCGTCTATCCGTCGGGCTGGAACATATCGACGACCTGAAGGCGGACTTCGACCAGGCCCTCAACGCCTGATCCCGTTCCATCGCAATTTTTTTTTTTAAAACAGCCGTGTGAAATTCACCGGATTGCGGGTTTCATACGGCTGTCCGCGTTTTGCCCGTTATTACCGGAACCAGGTCCAGAACTTCCACCATTTCTTCGCGGGCTTCTGCTTTTTCGTCGGGGCAGCGGGAGGCGGAGAAGGAGGAGGGGGCGGCGGTGACGGTTTTTTCCGCGCCGGGGGCTCCGGTTCAGGGGGAGGCGGAGGAAAATTATTATAGAAATGGTCCTTGAAGTCGGGCTTCATTCCAATGGCTTTCTTGGAAATTTTAATGGTGTTGGTCGCCAGATCCTTTTCCGCTTCCGTCACAGTGAGTTCATTCACGTCGGCTTTCCGTGTTCCTTCCGGGGGCGGAACCGGTTGTGCCGGGGGTGCGGACTGTGCCGGGGGCGTTTCCTTCCTTTTATGGTCCACTGCCGCAATCACGAAGAGGGAGCCGCAGTCGGGACATTCCGCCGTCTCGCCGAGAAACCCGGCGGCGACTTCAAAACGGGAACCGCACTTGGTGCACGCTGTAGTGATGTCGTTTTTGACCGGGGCGGACGGCTGTTTTTCACTGGGGAGAGACAGCACGAATGTAAAATGGCAACCGGAGCATTCGGCCGTCTGCCCGAGATATTCGGGAGGGATTTCAAATTGCATCCCGCACTTCGGACACGCCACAATCAGATTTTCGTTCGGCATGAGAGCCTCCCCCATTTTTTATAAGGATCATTTCAGACCAAGGATATCCTGCATGTCATACAATCCGGCCTTCACTTCCGCCAGGAACCGGACGGCGAGCAAGGCGCCCCTTGCAAAGGTATCGCGGCTGGAGGCCTTGTGGGTGAGCTCCACCCGTTCGCCCTCGGCGGCGAAAAGGACCGTGTGGTCCCCGACGATGTCTCCGCCGCGGACCGCATGCATTCCGATCTCATGTTTTGTGCGGGCTCCGACCTGCCCCTGGCGCCCGTGCCTCACATCCCGCGTATAGTCCCAGTCTTTGACTTTCGCAATGGTCTCCGCCAGCGTGACGGCCGTACCGCTCGGGGCGTCCTTCTTCCTGTTGTGATGGGCTTCAATGATCTCGATATCGAAGTCGTCGGAAAGCATTTTCGAAGCCAGCTTCGTCAGGTAAATGAGCAGATTCACACCCACGCTGTAGTTGGAGGCCTGAACGACCTTCGCGCCGTTGTCGGCCAGCTTCTTCAGGGCCGTCTTGTCGTCCGTGGTGAGGGCAGTCGTTCCGATGACGACGGAAAGGCCCTTTGCAGCGGCGAGAGCCGCATTCCGGACCACTTCGCCGGTGCTGAAATCGATCACGGCGTCCGCCTGTCCGAGCAGCGCGGAAAAGTCCGCCGAGATTTTGACTCCGAGGGGCTGCGTTCCGGCGACGCTGCCAGCGTCTATCCCGATAAACTCCGACTCCGGACGTTCGGTCGCTCCGGCAAGTTTCATGTCCCGCGACCCCGCAATATTGGCGACAAGACACCGGCCCATTCTCCCCGCGGCCCCAACCACAATCACTCTGATCATTTGATTTTTCCTTATGTTAATATCTGCCATGAATCGATTTCAATCTACCATGGAGAAGTTCTCTGGATTTCCATCAGCCGGTTTCCGGCGCTCATGTCGCCCGCGCCGGCCGCCTTCCGGAACCATTTCTCGGCCCGGGTGATGCTCTGGTCCACGCCGATGCCCCCCAGATAGCATTCGGCCACCCGTTTCTGGGAGGGAACGTCCCCGCTTTCCGCCGCCTGGAGGAACCAGTAAAACGCGGCCGCCTTGTCGCTGGCCAGCCCCCCTTTGCCCTCGGCGAACATGCAAGCCAGATTGTATTGAGCCCGGGCATATCCCAGTTTCGCGGCCGAGAAGAAAAAGGCTCCGGCCCGGGGAAGATCCTTTTCCACGCCCAGGCCCTCGTAGTAAATCACGCCCAGTTTGAAAAGGGCCTGCGGACAATTTCCCTCGGCGGACTTCTGATACCATTTCAGGGCGTCCTTGACGGTCATGTCCTTGTAATAGCCCTCGGCGATCGCCTCGGCATACTTGAACTGGGCCATCGGATGCCCGGCCAGAGCGCCGTCCCGGTACAGCTTCTGAGCCTTGTCCGCGTCCTGCTTGACAACCCGGCCGTACTCATACAGGAATCCCAGTTTTCCCATGGCTTCCGGATCTCCTCTCGCGGCGGCCTCCTGGAGCAGGGAAATCATTTTCGCGGGGTCCGGCTCGCAGCCGTATCCTCCATAATAACAGTCCGCAAGCATCCGGAACGCGGCCGGGGTACAGTTTTTCCGGGAGGTCAATTTGGAAAGGATGCGGAACGCGCGCGCTTTGTCTTCCCTGCTGGAGTTCCGCCGCATCAGCAGCAGACAAAGATCGATTTCGGCCGGCTCATAATCCTGCGCGGAAAGTTTTTCCAGCAGCTCCATTGCTTCCGCCGGGGAAGGACGCAGCTGCTCCTGTCCGTTTTCATCCCGGATCCCGGTCAGATAGAATTTCGCCACCCGGAAGGAGGCCGGATGGAAATTCTGTTTGGACGCCTTTTCATACCAGATGAAGGCGGATGGAAGGTTGCGGTCGACTCCCCAGCCGGTTTCCAGGCAGCTTGCGTAATTGTACTGGGCTTCCGGGATTCCCCCTTCGGCAGCTTTTTTATACCAGTAGGCGGCCAGCGTATAGTTTTTCTGCCGGTTTTCGCCGTAGAAATATTCGTTTCCCAGGTAAAAGCAGGATTTCAGATCTCCCTTTACGGCTTTTTCCCGGAGCGGATCGGCACTCTCGCCGGGAGCCGCAGACAGAAGAAACGGTAAAAAGAACACCGAGATGAGCAGAATCTCTCTGATATTCATAGATATAAATCTTTCCATCAAAATCATTAACAGTTGGAAGCTGTAATATAGCGTTTGAAAAGAAAAACGCAAGAAAGATTCGCCGGACGGTGTCGAATTTCAGAACGCCGGTATGAAACCGGGTACAGCCGCCCCTTGTCGGGAAAACGGACGACGCCGGACGGCGCCGCAGGACCTCATTTTTTCCCCTTGTCCTTGTCCGGAGCCGCGGGAGCCAATTCAAAATATTCCGACAGGGTGTCAAAACATTCTTTTTCCAGACGCTTCCGGAGCTCCGGCTGAATATTGGTGGACTGCATCCGTTCCTGAATGCGCCAGGCGGAATAGTAGACCCGCAGGATCTCCGCCATTTCCTTCTGGTTCAGGGAGCCTTTGTCATACTTTTTCCGGTATTCTTCGCGCAGGATGATCGGGCGTCCGAGAAATACGATCGGCTGGGTGCTTCCGAGCTGGTTCCGGCGCAGGAACCAGATCATGCGGTAGGCTTTGGAAATCTCCTGCTGAAGCTGGGCGGCTTCCTGGGCCGTCATTTTCCCGGACTGGTTCATTTTTTTCCGCATGGCTTCGATCCGGTCCATTACGGCGCGGATGCGTTTGAGCTCCGCGGGGCTGAGCTGTTCATGCTTCACGGCATATTCCACGATGGAAGCCTGGTCCTCCAGTTGTTCCTGCACCCGGCGGTTTACGCGGATCTCGCGCGCCATATCGGAAAATTCCGTTCCCAGTTTCGATACTTCGCGACGGGAGGACGGATCCGCAGCCGGCGCCGCCGCACACAGCATTGCCGGCAGAACCCAGTAAAAGTACCTCATTGAAGTCTCCTTCCGCCATACCATACACCATTTGCAAGAAAAATCAAAATTGTTCCGCAAAAAATCCGTTTCCCCGCTTGAAAAAGTATATTTCGATTGTATTTTCTTACGAATTCTTATTTCTATGATCAATCCAAATTTACAGGGTGAACCATGGGTGGATTTTTCGGCGTCGTTTCTTCTTCGGATTGCGTATCGGAACTCTTCTACGGAACAGATTACCATTCTCATCTGGGGACGCGCCGCGGCGGGCTGGCCATGTGTTCCCGGGACGGTTACATCATCCGGCGCATCCATGACATCACCAATGCCCAGTTCCGCTCGAAATTCGACGGAGTTCTCAATGAATTCAACGGAAATTGCGGGATCGGGGTCATCAGCGATTTCGAGGACCAGCCGCTCCTGGTCTCCTCCCGTCTCGGCAATTACGCCATCGTCACCGTCAGCAAGATCACCAACATCGAAGAACTGGCGCGGGAATCCTTTCGCGGCGGCTGTTCCCATTTCTCGGAAATGAGCCACGGGGAACTCAATCCGACCGAAATGATCGCTTCCCTGATCAACCGGAAGGAGACGATCGCCGAAGGAATCGGATTCGCCATGGATTCGATCCAGGGGTCCTGTTCCATTCTAATCATGATGGACAACAAGATCATCGCCGCACGCGACAAGTTCGGACGAACTCCGGTTTCCATCGGGAAACGGGACACGGACGGCGCGTTTGCCGCGGCCATGGAGACCTCCGCGTTCCCGAATCTCGACTTCACTTTCCTGCGCGACCTCGGACCCGGCGAAGTCGTGGAATTTTCCGTCAACCACCTTGTCCGGCTCCGGGAGCCCGGCCCGATCAACCAGATATGTTCCTTCTTCTGGGTCTATTTCGGATATCCCTCCTCCAACTTCGAGGGCATCAACACGGAATGCGCCCGTTACCGCAACGGAGCCGGCATCGCCCGCAACGACGACTGCTCCGAAATCGATTCCGTCGGCGGCATTCCGGATTCCGGAGTGGCCCATGCGATCGGCTATGCCAACGCTTCCGGAAAACCGTACCAGCGGGCGCTGGTCAAATACACGCCGACCTGGCCCCGCAGCTTCATGCCCCAGAGCCAGGCCGCCCGGGTGCTGGTCGCCAAAATGAAGCTGATCCCGATCGAAGACCAGATCCGCGGCAAACGGCTTCTCTTCCTCGACGATTCCGTCGTCCGCGGCACCCAGTTCAAGGACATCACGCGCCGCCTCTACGAACGCGGCGCCAAGGCCGTTCATCTGCGTTCCGCCTCTCCCCCGATCATGTTTCCGTGCAAATTCCTGAACTTTTCCCGTTCCCGTTCCGTGCTGGACCTCGCCGCCCGCCGCGCGGTCGAGACGCTGGAAGGGAGAAAAGTGGACGATGCGGAAACGCTCCGGGAATACACCACGCCGGGCACCGCCCAATACAATGCGATGGTCGAAGTGGTCCGGAAGGAACTGGGACTCACCTCTCTCAAGTATCAGACGCTGGATGACCTGGTCGGCGCCATCGGCCTGCCGCGGGAAAAAATCTGCACCTTCTGCTATGACGGCTGCGACCGCGCCTGCGGCGGCTGCCGGGAGCCCGTCCGCTGATCAAAGCGGCACGACCGAATATTTCTTCCGGTATTCGGCGGGCGTGAGTCCGGACTGTCTTTTGAACTGGCGGTAGAAAACCTCCAGCGTCCCGAATCCGCACAGCATGGCGATCTCCTTGATGGAAGCGCCGTCGCCCGCGGTCAGAAGCATTTTGGATTTCGCGATCCGGCGTTCCTGGACATAATGGCACGGGGCCTTTCCGAAATGTTTTTTGAACAGGGCGAAAAGATAGGGACGGCTCAGGTTCAGGTGGGAGGAAATGACTTCCGGCGTCAGATTCTGTTTCAGTTTCCGCTCGATGAAATAACAGGCTTCCAACAGGATTTTCGGACATTCCGGCACGCCGGCGACAGGACGGACGGAAGCCTTCCAGGAAATGACCGAATAAGCGTAGTTCGAAAGAAGGGCCATGTCCGCGTTTCCCGAGTGGAACGCCTTGCGGCACTCGTCCGCAAATGCGATCGTTTCGTCGGGGGAGTCCCAGACACTGACCCGCGGGCCGGGCCGTTCCGGGGTGTTGACCTTGAAATGAAGCACGATGCAGCGGTACGGATCGTCGGCAAAGGTCTTGCAGATGGTCGTCTCCCCGAATTTGTGCCAGAAAACAGCGCCCCGGGTAAAAATTTTCTCTTCCCCGTCGATGTTGAAACGCAGTTTTCCTCCGGTCAGAATCTCCACACATTCCATTCCCTCCCGAATGGGGGCGGGAGTCACTTCATTCACCTCCGGACAGACAAAATATCCGACGCGCAGCAGCTGTTCCATATGATCCGCCATCTTTCCGTCTCCTTTTATAACGATAGTCAAAAAATAATACTCCCGGTCAATTGATTTTGCCGTTTCCACATGTAAAATATATATAGAAAAGATTTTAAGTCAAATCGATCCGATCCAAAAACAAGCAGAAAGCAAGGAGTTTTGTCATGTTGAAACCGTTGTCGGTACAATTGTACTCTCTTCGGGAGCGCGCCCAGAAGGATTTCATCGCCGTCCTGAAGGATGTGGCCAAAATGGGATACAAAGGGGTCGAACCCGCGGGCTTCTGGAATCTCCGTCCCTCCACCCTGCGGAAAGTCCTTGCCGACCTGGGGCTGGAAATGTATTCCTCCCACTCCCCGTGGGCGCGGATCAACAACCTCGGCGAAGCCATGGATATCGCCGACATGATCGGACTCAAGAAGATCGTCTGCGGCTACGGTCCCGACGACTTCAAGGACCTCGATTCCATCAAGCGCACCGCGGACCAGGTCAACACCATGCAGGAGTTCCTCGAACGCAACGGCTACACGCTCTTCCAGCACAACCACGCGTTCGAGTTCGAGCGTCTCGACGGACGCCTCAAATATGAAATCTACGCCGAACTCTGCCCGAAAGTGAAATTCCAGATCGACGCCTACTGGTCCACCAACTTCGGACAGGAAAACGCCGTCGAAAACATCAAGAAGTTCGCCGGGCGCACGATCCTCATCCACATGAAGGACGGCATCCTTCACCAGAAGAAGGCCGAACAGAAAATGGTCAACGGCATCCTCGACCGCAAGATCGAGCTGGTTCCCCTCGGAACCGGCGACATGGACATCAAAGGCGTGATCGCCGCCATGCCCGATACCGTCGAAGCGGTCATTGTCGAACTCGACTACTGCAACATCGACATGACCGAAGCCATCGCCAAAAGCTACAAATTCATGACCGAAAACAAACTCGCGCTCGGCAATAAATAACAAGGAATTTCCCTTCCATGAAAACCACAAAAGTCGGCATCATCGGCTGCGGCATGATCAGCGACACCTATTTCAAGGCCGCCCAGAAGTTCAATATTCTCGAAGTCATCGCCTGCTCGGATATCATCCCCGAGCGCTCCAAGGCAAAGCACGACCTCTACGGCGTGGCGAACGTCACCAATGAAAAACTGCTCGCCAACAAGGACATCGAGATCGTCCTCAACCTCACGCCCCCGCAGGTCCACTCGAAAATCGCGCTGGACACCCTCAACGCCGGCAAGCACGCCTATTCCGAAAAACCGTTCGGGGTGGACGAGGCCGATGCCGCCAAGGTGATGGCCCTCGCCAAAAAGAAAAAGCTCCGCGTCGGCTGCGCCCCCGACACCTTCCTCGGCGGCGGACACCAGACCGCCCGCAAGGTCATCGACGACGGCTGGATCGGCAAGCCCCTTTCCGGCACCGCCATCGTCATGGGACGCGGCCCCGAATCCTGGCCTCACGCTCCGTTCTTCTATGATTACGGCGGAGGCCCGATGCTCGACCTCGGCCCCTACTACATGACCGCGCTGGTCGTCACCGCCAGGGGCTTCGATTTCCGCACGATGGGTCCGGAAGTCGCCCCGCAGTACAAGGATAAATACGTCCCGTTCGGAAAGTATCCGGTCAACGTGACCACCCACCTCACCGGCGTGGTCGAATTCCAGTGCGGCGCCCTGATCACCGTCATCACCAGCTTCGACTGCTACCGGCACGGTCATCACCCCATCGAGATCTACGGCTCCGAAGGTTCCCTCCAGGTGCCCGATCCCAACGGCTTCGACGGACCGGTCCGCATCTTCCGCAAAGGATTCAAGGACCGCGACTGGAAAGATATTCCGCTGACCCATGTCTACACGGACAACAGCCGCAGCATCGGCGCCGCCGACATGGCCTATGCCCTCCGCAGCGGACGCAAGCACCGCGTCAACGGAGAACTCGCCAACCACGTTCTGGAGATCATGCTGTCGTTCGACAAGTCGAGCAAGGCCGGCGCCCGCGTGGAACTCAAGACCGCCTGCGAACGTCCCGCACCCCTGCCCCTCGGCCTGAATGAAGGAGAACTGCCCGAATAAGGGTTTCTCCCGAATCCGGATATCAAAAAACACCCCGCGGACAAATCCGCGGGGTGTTTTTTTATTGACTTCTCACTCGAAAATGCGGGAATCCCGGTTCAGCGCCATATAATAAGGCGCCAGAAGCCCGTACGGAGTAATGTTGGAAACGTTCTCCGGCTCGACCTTCGCCAGCATCCTCTTGAGGAGGCGGACCTGACGCGTGGAAATGTTCCGTTCCGGCGCCATCAGCTGGACCAGGGGAGCCTCCCAGCTTTCACGGATGCGCCGGGAAAAATCCCCATACGCATACGGAAACTTCGGAATCCGGTGTCCGCACGGAGGCCCGTGGAAATCCGTGACCGTGTGCCAGTCCGGGGGAAGCGCATGGTAGTCGCACAGGAATTCCCCGAAGAGGACATTCCAGCCGTTGAATTCGCAATATTCCGCGGCCAGGTGCATGGCCTTCTTGCATTTCTCCCGGAGCGCGGCATCCGGTTCGAGGTGATAGATCACATCCAGCGAACATTGCATCTGATACAGCGCATACGCCACATAATTCATGGTGCGAAGGTTTTGGGACTGGTCAAGGGCATCCTCCGCATAGCGGCGGTAAAGGTTGAACCAATGGGAATCCCCGGTGATGTCCCACCCGGCCGCGTAGATCATGGGCAGACGCGCCGCCTCGTGCGGTTCCACGTTCCACATTTTGCACACGGTGGAATGGATCTTCATGCCGTCGATACGGGGAATGGTATAGTCGTTTTCGGGCGTAATGACTGCTTCCAGCCGGGCGCAGATATTTCCCATGATCTCCCGGATCTTCGCCTTCTGCACCCGGTCGGAAAGGGAAGAATGATAGAACTTCCAAAGGCCGTGGACGTAGTTGGTATACTGGTCGCGCGAGCTTTCCGGGAAAACGGAACGGCCGTCGCGCGGAGAAATGCTCCGCGCGACAAATCCCCTGACGCCGTGAACCTCCGCACAGTTCACCATTCCCTTGAAAATATCGGCCGCCCTCCGGACCAGCTCCGGATCGGAGGTCAGCAGACAGGCTTCGGTCAGCGCATCCATTGTAACGCCGGCATTGATCATGGAGTCTTCCATGCCGCTGCCCCATCCGCAGGGATTGGGCTTGCATTCGGCAATCTCCCGGACCGAAGGCAGGTGATCGAAACGGTGCTCGAAATCCCAGGACGTGCGGTAGTCGTACAGAAGGCCGGTTTCCGGCAGATAGTAGAGTTCCCAGAGGGCCGCCCGGAGCCGGTCCGCCTGTGAACGGAGCTTTTCCGGGGAGACTTTCGATTCGTCGACCGGCTGGAGCATGAACTTTGGTTCCACTTTATTTCTCCTTGTTGGATTGCAGGGAATGTTTGTATTGCGGGATCACCGATTCAAGCGTATTCTGCAAATGGGTCAGCTTCCATTCGATATGTTCGCGGTCGCCCATGTAATTGGAACGCGGCTCGAACCCGATCCGGGAATCGATCTCCGCAAACGGAATCGCGGAATGGGCGTTTTCCAGTTCCGCCCGCCCGATTTTCTCCAGTGCGGCGAGCGTCTCCGCGGGCTTCTCCCGCAATTCGAGACAAGCCAGATGCCATTCCTTCGTATGGATCGCCGTGCGGACCGTGCACAGGATGAACTCCCCGAGCGCCGCAATCCGCCCGGCCTCCTCCGGACGCGGCAGTTCCTCCGGAAGACGGCGCATACAGCGGCAGCCCTCTTCCATGAGGATTTCCATTCTGCGGAGGGAAAGGAGCTGTTTGCGGGTCTCTCCGGGGTCCGGCACCGGATAGGTGAAATTCACGATCCGGCCGCCGAACCGGGTGAACGGAAGAGGCGGTTCGGCGGTTTCGCCGGGAAACACCAGCGGATAGGAGGGACCGACCCGGAAAGGGCCGTACTGATCCGCGCTGGCGGGCGTGTAAAAGGCAAAGGCGTCGCTCCAGAGGCGCCAGGCGTTCAGCGCTTCGGACATGCCCGGTCCGAAGTCCCGTTCGGCGATCGCCCGGATATGGAACTCGAAATCCATGCCGCCGGTCCAGTAGGCTTCCTTGATCAGTTCGCTCACGAACGAGGGGACCCACCCGTAGTGATGCGACTCCATGAGGCCGGTCAGATTCCATTCCCGGTGCGCTTCCAGGAGGGCGTCGACGCGCATTTTCCAGCGGTAGGGGATGGGTTCATACCCGATCACGCCGATGTCCCAGGTATCGCCTCCGGTGTTGGACATCGCATACAGTTTGAGGCCGAGGCGATGCGCCTCCTCCGCTTCGGTCCGGAAATAATGCCCGGGACCCGCCAGCACAGTGCTGTAGTCGGCCACCGGAATGGAGAGGTCCGAATCCGCCCCGATCTCCCCGGCCGGATGACGGACCGGTTCAAACATCTCGAACGTGGCTTCCAGAGTGATGTCCGGAGGAAGCCGGCGGATCAGCGCCAGCCGCGCCTCGTCGGGCGCCCAGCCCCAGTTGTAGGACCAGAAAACGATGTCCAGCCCGGGATTGTATTTCCGGGTCACTTTCTTCACCATTTCCAGCCATTCCGGGTAATCCTCCGACGGATAAAAACCGTTCAGGGGACGCCTATCATCCGGGTCCTTCACCGGTTCCCACCAGGCGCGGCCGCACGTATGCGGGTCCCGGGTGGGGAAAGAACACGACTCGCCCACGAACACAATTCCTCCGGCATGGGGGCATTTCCGGATCAGGGAGCCGTACAACTGTTCGTAATACTCCTCCGCGCCGGGATCGGACGGATGTTTTTCACAGGGAAGGAGGGGGTAGAAATACAGGTCGATTCCATAACCGGCGGCCCGGAGCGCAAGGTCTTCCGTATCGACATACCCGGACCGCGTCTGATCCGTGCCGGATTCGATGAAAAGCAGAATGGCGTCCATTCCCGCGTGCGCGATCGCGTTGAGGTGGGCGTCCGGAAACTGGTCGATCGCCCAGCCGGAATGGGTCATGCGGGGAGAAAAAACGGGAGAACGCGTCAGGACTTCCCGTTTCAGGAACGGGGCGCTCCGCAAGTTCATCAAATCCTCGAGATAATAACCGCCCTGGGCGACGCCGCGCTCATCGGACGCATCGATCTCCACCCGGTCCGGGGTGACCGTCAAACGGTAGGAACGGGCTTTCCGGGGAGCGGCCGCGGAAGCCGGGCGGTATACGATCGAACGGGCCGGAGACCGGGCCGCATCGTCTTTTTTCAAGAGAAGCGCAAGCTCCATGCTCCGGGCGAAGTAATCCTGAAGGTCCTGCGCCGCGCGATATACGAAGTCGGAAGCGTCGGCGGGCACCACGATCCGCCAGTCCCCGGTGATCTCCGTTTCATCCGGACCCGCCTTCAAGGTCTTGTTTACACGACGGGGAATATGGACTTCATTCAATCTTTTTCTGAACTCGAAGTTCCGTTCCGGACCCATTTTTTTCAACATGGCTTCTCCCTTGCTTCCGGTTTGGAACGGGACGGAATCCCCTTTGCCGGATTCAAAGAATATAGCACCGGCCGGAATGCAATGCAACAGCGGAAAAAACCGTTTCCCGCGGAAAAGTCATTCCGGTACCGGTTGCGCCGCCCGGACGGGGTTTTCCGGCCGGATGGTCAGCAGGATCATTTCATAGGGGACGTTGATCCTCGTATAATAACTGCTGTCGCCCATGCCGGAGGTCACCAGAAGCTGTTTGGCGTTTTCCTGGAAATGCCCGTAGGTGTACTTTGCGCATACTTCGCTTTTATAGAACCGGAATATTCCGCCTTTGAGAAACGGCAGACGGAACAACCCGCCGTGCGTATGTCCGGCAAGCATCAGGAAAGACTTCCCGGAAGGAAGCTCCAGGAACGGGTCCGGCCGGTGGGATAAAATCAGGGGAGACGGCAGTTCCCGGAGGAGTTCCAGAATTTCGGGCGGAGTGAACCGTTCTTTCGGGGAGCGCTCCTTCAACCCGTAGATCAGAAGAGGATATCCGTTGACACGGGGAACTTCAAGCCGGTCTTCCAGGACCGTGATTCCGGCATTTTCCAAAACCGCGCGGGACGCATCCAGCCCGGAAAAGAACTCATGGTTGCCCATCACGGCATAAATTCCGTGCTTCGCCTCCATCTGCGAAAAGAGTTTCACGAAAGCCTCGTTCAACTCATGAATCGTATGGTGCTGCTCGAATCCGAAGGTGTCGCCCAGCAGGAAAATGAAGTCGGGACGGATCCGGTTCACCGCCTGAACCATGGCGGAATATTTCAAATCCCCGATGTTTCCCGCCCGGAGATGCAAATCGGAGATCACCAGAAACCGGAGGGAAGCATGTTCCGGACGCCAGCCGGGCAGGACGATGTTTCTTTCAAAAACGGAAAAGAGGTCCGGACAGAATGAAGTCAGCAGCAAAATCGGCAGCAAGGCCGCGATTTTGATTCCTTTTCCCTTGCGCCAACGCATGGAACCTCACTTTTTCACAGAGGCGACCTTCTTTGCATTCCGGGATTTTTTGGGCGGCGCGCTTTTTTTCACGGCCGGAGCCTTTGTCTTCATTTCAACGGCTTTGCGCTGGGTCTGCTGCAGGGCGGCGGCCGGATTTTCAAGCCGGGGATATCCCCAATCCAGCAGTTTTTTCACGAAGAGATCCCGGTTTTTCGCTGTATCGAATCCGACTACTACGGCGATCAGACGTTTTCCGTCCCGGCTGCAAGTCGCCGTAACGCAATAGCCGGAGCGGTTGATGAATCCGGTTTTCAGGCCGTCCACCCCGGCTGCGGGATAACGCCCGCCCGGAAGCAGGTGATTGTGATTGACGATTTTCAAATGTCCGCGGCTTCCGGGCGCCCGGAAGTCGGCGCGCTGCATGGAAGCCCATTTCATCAGCATGGGGTAGGAGAGGGTCCGTTCGGCCAGGCGCGCCATGTCCTCCGGACTGCTGACATTGTCGGACGCTGCATTGTCCCCGGGCAGCCCGTGCGGATTGAAGAAACGAGTCTTGGTCATATTCAGTTCGGCGGCGCGGGTGTTCATGCGCCTGACGAAGGCGGAAACATCGCCTCCGCCCAGATATTCCGCGACAAGGTATGCGGCATCGTTGGCGCTCTTGATGGAGACGGCCTGAAGCAGTTCCTGGAGTTGAAAGGTTTCCGTGGGGTCCAGCCATACCTGGCTTCCTCCGATCTTCATGGCGGTCCGCGTGACATGGATCGGCGTCTCCAGCGTCAGGCCGTTCCGCCCGGCAAGGATGTCCTCATAGGCGAGCAGAGCGGTCATGATCTTGGTCATGGAGGCGATCGGATAGGGAGTCCTGGTATTCTTCGCCCACAAAACCGTGCGGGTATCGGCGTCCAGCAGGATTCCGGCATGCGCATTCGCGCTGGCCGCCAGTTCCGGGATGTCGCCGGAAACCGCATACGTGTAGTTGTAAGGAAGAGCCGGCACCGAAGGCGGAGTCGCCGCCGCGGACCGCAGATTCGCATAGCGGCTCATTCCCTGCGGCTTCGCGGCCGGCGGAGTCGCCGCCGCGGAAGGCTGCCCAGCCGTTTTCGGGGAAAGATTCAGTTTGGGCTGCGCGGCATCGCCGGGCGCTTCCCGGAAGCACAGATAAAGCACCACGACATGCGCCAGCACGATCAGGCTGACGATCAGGAATATATACCGGAACTTCACAGAAGGCCTCTCTCTTCCAGCATCGCCCGGTTCAATGCCGAAAACAAGGCGGTGATGGCGGCAAGATCGATGTTCGGATGCTCTCCGACGCCGTAGAAAAGCCGGCCGTCGCGTTTCCGCCGGACCCCTACAAACGCGATCGCTTTAGCGTCCGCGTTCATGCCGAGGGTGCGTTCCGAGAAATCCTCCAGAATAAAATAATAGAGCCCCGCCTCGTCGCGGATCGCATGAACGGTGGCGGAAATGGGACCGTTCCCGGTTCCCCGGATTTCGACGGGCTTGCCGTCGACCGTCAACTGGAGGCAGACCTCCACTATGGCGTCTTCCCGGGACTCGTCATGCTCGTCTCCTTTGGAAATCCGGTTGAATTTCTGGAGGACGAACGGGCCCTTGATGTTCACAAAGGTGTCATTGAAGACTTTCAGGAGCTCGGTCGCGTCCAGTTCGTCTCCCTTGCTGTCGGCGCGGGACTGAACCGCGGTGCCGATTTCCGGGTGCATTCCCTTGGGCGGATAAATCCCGAAATCATGCTCGAGCACATACACCACCCCGCCCTTGCCGGACTGGCTGTTGATGCGGATCAGTTTCTCGTATTTGCGCCCGATGTCCGCCGGATCGATATGAAGATAAGGAACTTTCCATTTCACGCCGAAAATTTCGCGCGATTTCTCCATATTGTCCATCCCCTTGCGGATAGCGTCCTGATGCGAACCGGAAAACGCCGTAAAGGCGAGCTGTCCCGCATACGGATGACGCTCATGGACTTCGATCCCGGTCACCGATTCCACCAGTTTGACAATGCGGGGCATGTCGGAAAAATTCAGGCCCGTGGGAATGTTCCGGGACTCCAGATTCAGCGCCATCGTGCAGATGTCCACATTTCCGGTCCGCTCCCCGTGTCCGAACAGAGTGCCTTCCACGCGTTCGGCCCCGGCCATCACGGCGAATTCCGAAGAAGCGACGGCGCATCCCTGGTCGTTGTGCGAATGGATGCTGATCGTCGTCTCGTTCATATACGGATACTTCTCGATGAAATACGCGATCATGTCCGCGTAATGATGCGGGGGGCGCCGCTCGACCGTCTGGGGAAGGTTCAGGATGAAATCCTTCTTGGAACAGGGACCCCAGGTTTCCTTGACCGCCTTGCATACGTCCAGCACATGGTCCAGATCGCTGTCGGTGAACTCTTCCGGCGAGAACTCATACCCGACCTTGCCGGTCAGGTTGTATTCCTTCAGGTAGCGGATCACCGCTTTGGTTCCCTCGACCGCCACGCGCAATGTTTCCTCGCGGGACTTGCCGAACACGATCTGTTCGTGAAGATCGGACGTGGCGATATACAGATGCAGAATCGCGCGGTCGACGCCCGCCAGGGATTCGACCGTGCGGCGGATCAGCGGCTCGCGGGCCTGGGTCAGCACGGAGATGCAGACTTCGGGGGGAATCTCCTTCTCCTCGATCAGACGCCGTACGAACCCGAAGTCGTCCTGGGAAGCCGAGGGGAACGAAACCTCGATCTCCTTGAATCCGATGCTGCAAAGCAACTTGAAGTACTCGAACTTCTTCTCCGGGTTCATGGGCATCGGCAGCGCCTGATTCCCATCCCGAAGATCCACCGAACACCAGGTCGGCGATTTCTTCAGTTCGTGATTCAACCATTCCCGGTGCTTCACGGGAATGGTTGCCGGTTGCGGGTACTTCTTCATTTCTGCACCATCTTCGATTTCTGGTTGCTTTACTCTAAAACGGCCTTTCCGGAAACCGTCCGGAAAAACATTTAACTTATAATATACCACATTTTTGTGAAAATGAAAAGAGGGATGTAAGAAAAATTCGATAATTTCACGAAAAAACGGAACCGTTCGCCATGTTTTAAAAAGACGAAAATACCGCGGATTGGAACCGGAGCCCCATGCGGAAAAGATGAAACCCCGGGGGAGAAATAATTCCTTCCTCCGCAACGCGCGGGCTGTATAACTGCCTCAGCCGATTTTCACCCATTCGAGAGGCGTTTTCAGCCCCTTGATGCCGGCTTCCAGAATTCCGGTGATCTCGATGGTCTCTGCCGGATCGATCGGGGAAACGCCCGTATCGAAAAACTGGAGGATTTCGTCGATCAGATTCGGGAAAATGTTGCTCATCGTGAACAGCTGGACGGACTTCTCCCGCGACACCGCGGAAAGCGTAAACCCGAACTGCGGGCTGTAGGTCACCGTTGCGCGCCGGTCGTCCGGATAGTCGATCCACATCGTGTTCCGGGACGGATTGACGTTCTGCATGATCCGGGTCGCCCCGGTTCCCAGGAGGGAGACGATCATTTCAATCTGGTGGATGCCGTACTCCTGGAAGCTGCCCCCGCCGCCGGTCGTGGCGACAAAGTCGGGCCGGATCGTCTTGAATTCATTGTCCCGGACGGCGATCAGCTCGTTTCCATAGCGCAGCGCGGAACTGGACATCAGGGGAGTTCCGTGTTTCCGGGCTTTCTCGAAAATCCGCCGGGCGGACGCCAGAGAGGACGTGAACGGCTTGTCGATATACAACGGCTTGCCGGACTCCAGCGCTTTCGCGGCGAGTTCCTCGTGCACTTCCGGGGTGGAGGGAGCCAGCACGCAGACGGCGTCGCATTTCTCCACCACTTCTTCGAGAGAACGCGCGGGAGTGACATGGAAGTCCGAACACCACTGCGCCAGGGTCCGCTTTCCGTTGTTGGCAGCCTCCCAGGCCAGAGCGAGTTCAAAGTTTTTCCCGAATTTGGACTCTTTGATCCAGGCCGGATAGTTGTTCGCATGCCATTCGTCGATAAACAGGTCGATGAATCCGATTTTTTTCATATTGACAAATCCTTTTGTTTGAAAGTGAAAAGACCTTATAACCATATCCCGGAATTCCGTTTTTGCAATCCGTGTCTTCATTATTTTTTCATTGCTTCCCGGTTTTCCTGTGACAAACTCATTCTCCGATGGGAAAAAATCGAAAACACGCGGCCGCCGTCCGGAAGAACGTCCTTCCTCCGCGAGGTCCTTTTGTCAACGTGTCTTTATGGAAGAAAAAGTTTCTGCGAAATCACAATTTGATTTTTATCATAATACGGACTATTTTAAAAAGACAGCGCCGGCCTTTCCGGATGAAGAAAAGGATTGGACAAGCTCTTTTGCGGATGGGGGAGATTCATGTATTTTCCGCAGGCGTGCCGCTGTGGTGCTTTTCGGAATCATTCATTGTATAAGTTTCAAAAACAAAAAGAGAAAGCTTCCTGCAATGCTGTCAAAAAACACGGTTGTAATGGCCGGCAGTCCGGATTATGCCTGGGGAGCATGGCTTTGTATCGCATCCATGCGGAAATCGGGCATGAACGACCCCGTGCTCGTTTGTGCAAACGGCTGGTCCTCCCAATGGGAAAAATGCCTGGCATCGTTCGGCGATGTATCCTTTCATGAGATGCCGCCGGATGACCGGAATGTCTGCTGCAACAAAGCCCATGCCATGCTCCAGGCGGACCAGAGTGAATATGTCACATGGGTGGATTGCGATGCCGTCTTTTCCGGAAACTGCAGCAGCATGTTGCTTCCGCCGGACGAAGACAGCGTACGCATCCGCAGGCGTTCCCCTCAGGACAACAACAAGGTCATGGCCCGTTTTTATGACGAAACGGAAGAAAAAGACGGGATTCCGAGGGCGATCCTGAAGCGCTGGCAGGAAGATGTGAATGACCTGACTTCCCCGCGGTGTAAATATGCCGCGACCAGCGGCGTCATCGGGCTGCACCGGAAATACCGTCCCTTCCTGGAACTCTGGCATGCGCAAATGATCAAAATACTCATCGATACGAAAGATGTCGTCAACACGAAGGACCCTTCTTATTTCCTGACGGACGAATCCGTTCTGAACTCACTGCTTTTCTTTTCCTCCAAAGCTCCGAAAATGAGCGAACGGTATCTGCTGGATGAAAATCCCGATGCGCGGTATGCACATTACAGTCTGAGTCCGAAACCCTGGTGCATGTGGCATCCGATCCAATTGAATAAATATGATCTGACCATGAACATCATCGATTGGGCTCTGGAACATGACCATGTTCCGCCATTCAAGCTTCCTTTTCCACTCCAGAAGAAGAACCGGTCTTTCGTTTTCCGGTGTGCCAGGGTGGCTCCGTATTACGCCAAACTCCGCAGATTATACAAACGTTTTTTCTGAGGAATTATTCCAGCCCCTCCGGTTTTCATGGAAAAACCGGATGTCATGCCGTTCTCTGCCGCGGAAAAATCTCAGGAGACAGTCCTCGTAATCCGCTCTTTCCGATGGATCCGGCGATTTCTCGAATATCATGAAAAAAACATTCAATCCGCCATTGTTTTTCCGCCGAAACGCATTCATATTTCTTTAAGATAAGATACGGCATTGATTCCGGAACAGTTCAATTCGGAGAAACGATGGAAAAAAATATTTCAGCTTTTCGGGCAGGGAAACCGGTTTTTGCGCTCGCTTTTGCCGGAATCGTTCTGGTCTACGCGCTTCTGTTCCTCACCCTGCCGCAGGAATCCATCTGGATCAGCGACGAAGGCAACCGCATCCTGTCGGTGCAAGCCTATTCCGCAAACGCCTCGAAATATCTTCCGGACCCCTTCGAGGGCGTGACCGGCGTTCCGCCCGGCATCCGGGCCTATCCGAAGCCCTACTTCGTTCAGGAGAACGGACACTGGCGTTCGGCTTATCAGCTCTTTTTTCCCTATGTCGCCTCGTTCGTCTACACGGTTTTCGGGCGTGCCGGCATTGCGGCAACCGCCATGGTCGCGGGACTGCTGAGCATCTGGATGGCGGGTCTTCTCGCCCGGAAACTGTTCGCAGACGACTTCCGGGCGACGGCCGTCATGCTGCTGTGCGCCTTCTGCACCCCGATCCTGTTTTATTCCGGGACCTTCCTCGAAACGACCTGGGCGGTCTTCTTCGCCATGCTCTCCGCCCGGCTGTTTTTCCACGCGCTCGAAAAGAAACATGAAACGCTGACCATCTTCGCCGGCGGACTGGCCGCCGGAATCTCCATTCTGTTCCGGGAAGAGGGATTCCTGTTCGCCTTCGGCATGTTCGCGGCAATGACACTCTACTATTTTTCCTGGAAAAGGATCATTGCCTTCTGCGCGGGCGCGGCCTGCGTAGTCCTCCCGCTGCTTATCTACAACTATCTGGATTCGGGTTCGATCTTCGGGATGCACTCGCTGGTCTACTCCCAGCTCGAAAAACCGGAACTGAACCGTTTCGTCGCCAAACTGATCGATTACAGCTTTTATCTGGTGCTGCTCTGCCTCCCGTTCCAACCGTTGAATCTGGTTCTGCCGGCGGTTCTTCTGGCCGGGATCTTCGTATGCAAATTGAAACGGTTCCGTCTCCCCGCGGAGATCATGGTCTACGGGTTCGTGGTCCTGTGCTGTGCGGCCGGCGTGGTCTGCAATCTGGTCATGGAACACGGCGGGGTGTTCATCTACCAGTCGCTGCTGGACCATGTGCCGCTGTTCGCGCTCTGTCTTTTCGCCGCGTTTCCCCTGTTTTCCAGCGCGAAAAAGGAATTCCGCTTTCTGGCGCTGGTCTCGGCGCTGTGCATTTTCCCGGCGCCGATGATGCTCAATCAATACGTTCTCGGGATGTTCTGGGGCGGACGCCATTTCCTCGACATCGTGCCGTTCCTCTGCATTCTGAGCGTATGGATTCTCACCTCGGCATCCGTTGAAAAAACGTTGAAAATCGTCGGGTATGCCCTGATTGCGATCTCGCTCGCGGCCAATCTTTCCGGCTACGGCGTGCTGCGCATGAAAAAGAACTATTCGGCGGAAATCGTCTGGGAACTGGCGAAGCCCGAATGCAAGGTCATTGCCACGGACGTTTTCTGGCTGCCGGAGGAACTGGCATGGATCTCCCGTGATAAATGCATCTTCCTGATGAGGGAACCGGATTCTCTGGAACAGGCGCGGAAACTGCTCGCGGATAACGGAATCCGGGAATTCACCCTCATTCTGGGGAGCAAGTCCAGAGTGCTGAGCAATGAATCCATCGCCCGCGCCGCCCGGAAAATGGAGATCGTCCCGGGCCGCCGTTTCCACAATGACAGACTCGGCTTTTTTGAAATCCAGGTCTTCCGCTGTTCGATCCGCCCGGACGGCAGATAATCCTTCTTTTCCATCGTTTCCGGGACGGATTCCGGAAAAAATGCAACATTTTTAAAAAAATGGTTTGAAATGTCGGAAAAACGCTGTATTATTGTTAAAAGTTTTAATAACATTCAGAGAGGGAGCCCAACATGAATTGCGGAAAAAGCTGTCCGGCCGTGGCGGAACAGACCCGGACCGATGAGGCCTGCGGACGCATTGTGCGGGATATTTCGGAAAACATCCGGAACGGGACCCTCCTTCCCGGAGCGCGTCTTCATGCGGAAAGCAAACTCTGCCAGCTTTACAAGGCGAATATCTACAGCGTGCGGAAAGCGATCGGCAGACTCAAGGAGGAAGGATTGCTTTATTCCATCCCGAAGTTCGGCACCTATGTGGGCGACCGTCCTGAGAAAGAGCCCGCCCCCGCCTCCTCCGAAACCGCTCCGGAGCCGTCTTCTTTTGAAAGGGTCGTCACAAAAGTCCGGTTTTCCACCCGGAGTTGCTATCCGCGTCAGAAACAGGCATGGAAGACCATCGCCGGGCACTTCATGGAAAAATCGCTTTTTTCCGAAATGGAACCCGTATACGCTGAAAATCCTGAAAATATACTTCCTCCCGGAGATGTGTATGAGTATCATTTCTCAGACAAGAATTACTATGCCAGACAGAATGAACTGCTGAACATCCGGGAATATTTCTCCACCGCGATCGACACCGCCCGGATGCGGGACGGCTTCGGCATTCCGGTTTCGTATGCCACCTGTGTTCTTCTCTACAACAAGGACCTGCTGAAAAAAATGGGGTTCGGGCTGCCGTCGTATGCCGATTTTTCCAGCCAGCTTGCCTACTTCGAGGAGGTCACCGCAGCCGCCGACCGCGATCCGCTGCTCAAGGTCCCGAGCACCTCGCAGTCGGTCATCCTGCGGC
Organism: Lentisphaerae bacterium ADurb.Bin242; assembly: GCA_002069785.1. Classification (GTDB taxonomy): domain Bacteria; phylum Verrucomicrobiota; class Lentisphaeria; order Victivallales; family UBA1829; genus SIG94. Next base: position 57,454 of record MWCA01000018.1, read on the forward strand.
TCGGCAATCATCTCTCCGACATTTTCCGTCTGATCCAGGGGCGCAAAGTGACGCTCAACCAGTTCCTGTCCGACTACCGGGATCTTTTCAGGCAGGTCACCTCCTACTGGAAAAAATATCTGATCAGCTATCCGAAACAGGCCAAAGCAAATTTCTACGATTTTCTTGCCGGACGTTCCCCGTTCATCTATGAAATGAGCGCGGATTACCTGGAACTGCTGGAAAAAAATCCTCCTTTTGAATTCGGAGCCGAAATCATGCTGGCGGCGGACAACACGTTCAGCCGCCTTCCGGTGATTCTTTCGGTCGACAGGAATACCCGTCATCCGCTGGAATGCCTCCAGCTGATCCGGGAGATGCAAAGCGACCCGGCCCAGACGCTTTTTGCGGAAAACGGGAATATTCCGCTTCGCGAGGAACTGTATTCCCTGCTTCCTTACCTGTCCCGGCCGGCCCCGGAACGCGCCGGGCGTCCGCTGTCGTTCAGCACCTATGAGGAGTTCTATGTGTGCGTGCATATTCTCGCCGTCGAGCTCTGGAACATCATCCTCTTCAACAAGAGCGTGGAAGACGCCATGACCGACTGTCTGACTCTTTCCCGCGCCTATCTGAATATGGAGCTGGACAAGAAAAGTCTGGAGAATCAGAAACGCTGGGTGGAGTTTTATATATGACCCACAGATCCAACAAGCAACCAAACGGGAAACGTCCGGAAAAAATCACGTTTCCGATTTTTGAAAGGAGACAAAAAATGAAAAGAGAAAGAAGAAACGCTTTGCATTCGGGCCTGTACAAATTCACGCTGATCGAACTCCTGATCGTGATTGCGATCATCGCGATCCTGGCGGGAATGCTGCTTCCCGCGCTGAACAAGGCCAGGCAGAGTGCACAGACCGCCCTGTGCACCGGAAACCTGAAGCAGCTCGGGGTGGCCGTAATTTCCTACAGCAGCGACTACAACGATTATCCTCATTACCAGAGCAACCCCATGGTCGACGTGACCTTCACCACTTTCTATTCTTATATCGCTCCCTACATTCATCTGCGAAAAATGGATTCATTCACCTCGCTTTCGGAGAGGCGGAGAATCTGCAAGCTACTCCTTTGCCCCAATGAATCGCCGGAACGATACTCCCTGCCGAGTTCCGTCATCAACGGTTTCGCATATGGACTGCTCTCCAATTATGCCTACTCCTGCTGTCTGCGGGGAAACGCCACCCGTTACAAATTTCCGTCCAAGGGGATCGTGCTGGTCGACATCAAGAAGAAAGTCGGCTCCAACGTGGTCTATCTCGACTACTGGACTCCCGACCTGATTTCCTGGGTTTCCGCGCGGCACGCCAACGCCTGCAATGTGCTCTATGTGGACGGTCATGTCGGAAAACAGAAATCCTTTGAAAGCCGTTATTTCTTTCTCGATACAAAGGATGGCGTGAACAATCTGACCGGCATCGTCAACAATCTTTATTGAAACCGAACAAGGAAAACAAATCATGAAAAAATTATTATCGATCATTCTTTTTTTGTGTCTGCTGCCGAGTCTTTTCGCCGCCAATCTCCTTAAAAACGGAGACTTGAGCCGGGTTGCCGGCGACGGACGCCCCGAATTCTGGTGGGGAAAAGTCGGACCCGAATGCGGTCTGGAGCAGGGCGTTGCGCCGGACGGCAAAAATGCCTTCCGCCTGAAAAACTCCGGAACCATGCTCACGCAGAGCGTCAAGGTGGAGAGCGGAAAGGTCTACCGGGCCCGCTACAAACTCAAAAGCGAGTTCGCCAAATGGCTGACTGCCGCCTCATTTCAAATCCTCTGGGTGGGAAAGGACGGCAAGCCGCTTTTCACCGACTACAAGGGACAGAAAGTCTGGGACATGAAAATCAAAAACCTTCAGGGGTCCCGTGACTGGCAGAATGTGGAAATGACCTGCGAAGCCCCGGCGGCGGCCGCCGGAGCGGAGATTCGCCTCGGTATCGTTTTCGACACGAAAAACGCGGCCTGCTGGTTCGCGGACATGGAAATGAGCGAAGTTGAAAAGGGCGATCCTTTCCGGAACCGGATCGCCGCGCTTCCCTATGTGCCGGGACGTATTTCCATGGAAACGGTTTTCAGTCCGGATATGTGGGAAAAGAGCACGGTTCTCGGCGATTTCCTTGTCCCGAACGCCAACACCCGCGCCGTCGATCCGACTTCCGCACGGGTTTTCTACAACGACGAAGCGGTTTATGTGAACTTCCAGTGTTTCATGAAGGATGCCGACAAGCTCAAAGCCGACGACCGCATCACGGATTTCGGCGCCCAGGAATCCTGCGAAGTCTTTCTCCTTCCTCCGGGGCGCGACGAGCAATATCAGATCTTCATTTCCGCCGACGGCAAGGCGCAGGTCTTTACGGAAAAATGGAACGACGGCAACTGGCCGATGAAGCTCCATCCGGTCAGGAAAAGCGGCGTGGAGACCCGGGTCCGCTATGAAACGAATTTCTGGCAGGTTGCCGTAAAAATCCCGTTCGAGACGCTCGGACAGAAGGTTCCTGCCGAAAGCGAGGCCTGGCGGTTCAATGTCTGCCGCGCCCACTATTTCAAGAATGGCAAGGAACTGAGCGCCTGGAGCGCTTTGCGGGACGCCCATTTCCAGTTCACGGACGATTTCGGAAAGATCGTGTTTGAAAAAAATCAGCCGCTTGTCCGCGAGGTCAGGGTGAATGCCGAAGGCGTGACGGCGGAACTCGCCAACCCGTCCGGACAGCCGGTTACGCTGGATATTTCCATGGTCCGGCACTCCGGAAACGACGCTTTCCGGACCGCTTCCGCACCGTTTGCAATCCCGGCGAAAAGTACGCGTTCCTTCGTGCTCAAGGACCCCGTGAAGGAGCCGGGTCTGCGTTTTGCCGAAATCCGGAACGGCGGCAAACTGATTTACAAACACAACAACATGCCTTCCGAAGAGTATTACGCCTTTGCCGTGTTCGATCCCGAAGGGGTGCGCACACAGACTCATTTTCTGGCGGTCGACACTCCGTTTTTCATCGCCATGGGATTCCGGCACAACGCCAGGGGACGCACCACCCACAACCTGATCGAACGGAATGAACAGAAATTCGATCTCTATATGGAAGTCCCCGAAGGAATTGATCTCCGGGGAATGATCTTCGATGCCGGAACCTGGCGGCAGACTCCTTTCATCACGCCTTCCGTGAAGCCCGTCATACGCGACGGCGTCCGGATGAACGAATTCAAGTTCGAGCTTCCGCTCATCATCCACTGGCCCGAGAACGCTTTCCTCTTTTTCTACAAATGCTCCCTGCCGGAGGGAAAAGCGCTGAACGGGTCCTGTTGGCTTGTGAAAAACGGACAGGCTCTGGAAAAACAGCCGATGGCGTTCCGGACGATGAAAGTCGGAAAAATCCGGCGTGAACCGAAGCTGTTCACGAACGACGCGTTCTACATCACGCCCAAAATTCTGTATTACACTTTCCCGGAGGATACCATCCGGCAATACAAGGCCCTCGGGATGAACCGGATCACCTTCTGGACGACGCCCGGAAAGAACAAAGACTTCTATGCCGGAAACACGCCCAAAACCGTCGAGGATTACGACGACCTGTTTTTCACGGAAATGAAGAAACCCGGATACGGCCTGTTTTTCACCTCGAATTCCTCGAGCGCCACCCCTCAGGCGTGGAGCTGGACCCACAACGACAAAAATGCGCATGCAATGGGCGCGGACGGCAAGGATGCGCCGTTCAATCAATACGGGTACCCGTCGCTCTGCCCGTCCTATCGCGGTCCGGAATTTCAGAAGCATGTCGTCATGCTGACCGATTCATATCTTTTCCGGAAATACGGCTGCACCTGGCTCACGCTCGATCTGGAACTCTGGCCGAAAACCGCGTGGGACAAGCTCTGCTTCTGCGACCGGTGTCTTGCGGAATTCCGGCAGTTTGCTCCCCAATATGCGAATGCGGATGTGCGGACGGAATTCCTGTCCGGGAAGGACCCGGAATTCAAGAAGACCTGGGAAGCATTCAAGGATCACCAGCACGCCCGGTTCATCCGCGACCTCACGGACCCGGTCCGGAAGATTGCCGGAGGAAAACCTTCTTCCGGCACGAAGGACCGTTTCATGCTGGGCGAATGGTGCCGTCCGAAAAAGCATCTGATCGGCCTGATCGATTATTTCGAAGTCGGATTCTATTTCACGCCGGATGTGGTCTATAAGAATTTCGTACAGGAGTATGAGAAATGGGGAGACCGGCAGAAGTTCCTTTATCCGACTTTCACCTTCGGACAGAGCGGAGGATGCCCGGACTTCCACATGCGGGAAGACCAGGTCACCGAGCTGCTCTATGAGGCGGCGGTCTTCGGTTCGCAGGGGGTCTGCTGGTATCATTATCAATATCTTGAACCGCGCCGCCTGAAGGCCATGATCGACGGGCTGAATGCAATCATTCCCTACGAGGATCTGATCGTGAACGGATTCATCACGGACACCGCTTCGGCCGACAACCCGGCAATGCAAGTCACGCGGCGGGAGAACGGTCCGGAGGGACTGCTGGCGGTCCGGGCATATGGCGCCTCCTCTGATCAGACCGGAACAGTGACCCTCCGGAAACTTTCCGGGCCGGTATCGGTGTTTGACTGCGCCGGCGGCGGAAAAGTGGCGCAGGTCAGCCCGGAAAATCCCTCGTTCAAGATCAAGGTGAACAAGAACCGCTGCCGGCTGCTGTATCTCGGAACCGATGAGAAATTTGCCGTGAGGAATAAGTAAGGGAGTCCGCCGGAAACCTCCATTCCACGGCGTCTGAAGAGAAGGGAAAAATATGAAAGAGAAGATCACGTCATCGCGGCTTTTTACATTGGTGGAACTCCTGATCGTGATTGCGATCATCGCGATTCTGGCGGGAATGCTTCTTCCGGCGCTGGGACGCGCCCGGGAAGCCGCGCGCAAGACGCAGTGTCTCGGCAACCTGAAACAGCTGGCGTTATTCAGCCTCAATTATACGAGCGACTACAAGGAATGGTTCATGCCCGGATTTGTCAACATACCGACGCCGGTCAGCTCCAACTATTTCTGGGTGGACCTGGTCAAAAGTTATTGTCCGAAAGGAGAAATGAACAAGACCAGAACCGTGTTCAAATGTCCGTCCGAACCGGAACCGGTCTCCAATGTGCCGACGTACGGCATCAGCGATTATTTCGGCCGCTACTACAATGAGAATACGAACCGTTTCCTGAAACTGGGCGACATCCGCACCCCGACAAAAACATTCTACAACGCGGACGGGTATCCGGACGCATACAGGAACATCATCCAGTTCCGTGCCTGGGGAGTGGCGGACATGGCGACACTGGGCACGAAGGAAACCGGAATCTCGCACGGTCGTTTCCAGTGGTACATTCACAAACAGACGGTGAATCTGAATTTTGTGGACGGGCATGCCACCTCTTATTCCAGGCAATATGTCGCCGCAAGCAAAAACGAACTGGTCGACAACCACGTTGTCGGAGCCCGATAGCACGCTCATCCATGGAGGTTACATGACGATTTCAAAGAATTATGAGACTACAATGGAAAATCATAGATCCGCCATGAATGACACAATCAGACAACGTTTTCACGAGTTTGCCTACGGGATGTTCATTCACTATGGACTGTATACGCTCTATGAGCGCGGCGAGTGGGTCATGAGCAGGGAACGGATGTCCAACGAAGAATATTTCAAGGTCATTCCGCAGTTCAAAAATTATGGTTTTCTCGCCGAAGAATGGGTCGGGATCGCCGCCCGTTCCGGAATGCGATATGCTGTCCTCACGACGCGGCACCACGACGGCTGCTTCATCGGGGACGAACTGGTCGGGAGTTTCTGCGATGCGTGCCGCAAACACGGCCTCGGCATCGGATTATATTATTCTGTCGGCGACTGGAGCGACTTCGATTTCCGGGGCGGAGCGAAGGGTCCGAACTGGGGCCGTTTCGTCGAAAAAACGCACCGCCAACTGAAGGAACTGATGATGGATTACGGTCCGGTCGATTATCTCTTCTATGACGGCTGCCCGTCGCCTCAATCCTGGAAGGCGGCCGAACTTCACCGCGAGCTGCGGCGTCTCCAGCCCGGACTGCTGATCTCCTGTCGCTGTGGACTGGAAGAAGACGTCGCCTCGTCCGAACAGCATTCCGGCACTCATGCGGGCCTCTGGGAGAGCTGTTACACCCTCAACGATTCCTGGGGTTACAACCGCTATGACCGTCACTGGAAAACGCCGGAAAAGATCATCGAGCTTCTGATGACGCTGCGGCACAATGGCGGCAATCTTCTGCTGAATGTCGGGCCGGACCTGTCAGGCCGCATGGGGAAGGCGGAAATCGGAATTCTGAATCAGGTGAAGGCATGGCTGGACCGCAATGGCGAAGCGGTCTACGAGGTGGTCCCACATCCCTTCGATTACAAGGATCAGGAAATTTCCGTGGCGCACGGAAACACCGCATACATCCAGCTTCAGGCGGATTACCGCGGTCCGGAAAGAATGATCTGCGGGATCGGCAACCGGATCAAAGACATCACCTTGCTTTCCACCGGGAAAAAAATCGGATTCGTCCAGAACGCCGACAAACTTACGTTGACCGGTCTGCCGTTCAAAAAGAAAGACGAACTGCCGCGTGTGCTGAAACTGGAGTTGGACGGCGCCCCGTTCGGCATTCACAATCCCATGTGGCCGGAAGATCACTTCCGCGTGCACTGAATATACAAGTCCCGGAGGGCGGGCATTCGAGGGCGGGTGTGAGATCCCTCGAGGACTGTCCCGGGAACAGCCTGACCGGAAGCAAAACACTTTATTCATCAAAAATGGAGAAAAAATGAAAGCAAAAGTTTCACTCGTCATCGCGCTTCTCGCGGGAAGCGTCCTGTCGGCCTCCGGCGCAGAAAATTTCATCCGTAACGGAAGTTTCGAAGAGAAGGGCAAAAATAATGGACCTGTCGGATGGTCCGTGCCGAAAAATGCGCGGCTGGCGCCGGATGCCGCCGAAGGCAAAAACTGTCTCGAATTCAACGGGGCGGCCTCCCAATGGGGCATGAAAATTCCACCCGGGCAATACCAGATCCGTTTTCAGGTCAAGAAGGACAATCAGAACTGGCTGGGCGTCCGCCTTTTCTGCCGCGACAAGAACGGCAAAGACATCAACAATAAAGACCTTTCCCGCTATTTCGGACAGAGCAAGGCGTTCCCGGAGTGGACGGTCATCGAGTATGCCGTCACCGTTCCGGAAGGCGCGGGAAATTTCGGGCTCATTTTCTCGACCCATGGCGGGCTGATGCTCCTTGACGACGTCAGCATCCGCAAGGCGGAAACGGCCGCTTCGGACGGAGAACTTGTTTTTGAAGACTCCTTCAACCGCACGGATTTCGGGAAAGACTGGATCGTCGAATCCGGCGCATGGAAGATCGAGAACGGAGGCGCGGTCTGTTCGAGCGTCAACACGGAATCCATTCTCAAGTTCGCGCGCCCGCTGGGGAAAAACCTGCGGCTGGAATACACTTGTTCCAGCGCTTCGCCACAGGACCTGAGCGCCATGCTCGGCGTCGATCCGGGTAAAAAGGGATTGGACGGATATGTTTTCGGGTTCGGTGCCTCCTACAATTCCTACAATTATATCGCGTCGACCCGTCCTTTCACTATTCTGGAGCGGACCATTCAGGAAGGTTTCAATACGGGAGTCGTTCCATCGCAGAAACACCGGATCGTGGTGGAAAAACGGGAAGGCAAACTCCGTCTGATCCGGGACGGCAAACTGGAACTGGCCACGGAGGACATGTTTTCCGATGCGGTCAAGGGGCAGTCTTTCGGTCTGTTCACCTACAACAACGCCCGTTTCGAGGACATCAAGGTCTACCGTCTGCCCGAATCGAAAAGCGTCTCCCTGAGCCCGGAATACAAGGTGGAGAAGGTTTCCCTGTATGACTTCTCCAAGACATCGGACAATCCGGGCGCTCCATCGAAAATCATCACGGTCCCGACCTGGAATTACGCCCGGAGCGCCGACCGCGAACAGATTACGGTGAACGATCCCTGTCTTGAGACTTCCGATGCCGTCTTTCCTCTGCCCGGAACGGACAGCGCCATTCTTGAATTCGATCTTTTTTCCGAAGGCGGCAGGGCAATCCGCGTCGGACTCGCCGGAGCGGACGGCAGTTCCGCGGTTGACTTCATCATCGATCCGGACGGATGGTTCTTCGTGGAGGGAGAAGACGGCCGGACCGCGCTGACCCACAAGATCGAATACCGGCGGCGGCTCCTTTATGATACCTTTGCCCTGACCCCGAATAAATGGCACACTTTCCGCCTCAAATACGATCTCCGCAACCACCGGATCGACAATATTGCCCTGCTGGATTACTACACCGAAAACCAGGGCGGATCCGGCGCGGCGCAGGAGATCAAACAGGGCGATTATATTTCGCTCGGCGGAAAAATTCCCATGAAGAAGAGCGCAGGCCTCCCCGTGTCCGTCCGGTTCCATTCCGCAAGCGGACCGTTTCTTCTGGACAACGTTCTGCTGTTCGGTCCGGTCGGCTTCAAAAGCGTGAATGGAAAAAACATCCTTCTTTCCGGACGGAAACTGCTGAATCTGAACTATCCGCTCCGGCGCGATCCGATGCTGTTGAAGACCCAGTCCATGCGGCACCTGGACAACCGGAATCTGTATGTGACTCCGGTCATCAACCGTTACCGTTTCGGCGAAGGAAAGCCCTCTTTCCAGAAATGGGCGTTCCGGTATAACAAAACACTGATGGAAAATGCGTTCCTCCGGGAGCGAATGGACCTGATCGACCGCCGGGATTTCTATCTTTCCGCTCCTTCCAATACCGCGGAACTGCGGAAAGAATTTGCGGACACGGAACGTCTTCAGGAAAACGCCCTGAAATCTTTCGCGGACGCCTTCTGGCGCAATGCCGATGAAGCCCTTCTGAAAAATACGGCGGACCCCGCACTGGATTCTTTTGAGAAGACCTCGGCATCCCTCCGGGAAAAGATCGACCGGATCGCGGAGAAAGGAATTGCGATTCCTGCGAATCCGATCTATTTCAACTGGGACCTGCGCTATGATCCCGAACTCAGAAAATGGAAGCGGGACGGCAAACCGGAAGCCTTCATCAGTTCTGTTTCCCAGCTGCGTGGAACGGTGCCGTACGAAGCAACGGAATTCGTGCTGGACAAAATGCGCGCACTCGGCATCCAGCCCTGTTCCGTAACCATCGGCGGCGTGACCAGAGGCGCACCGAAGGAGGGAGAGTTCTTCAATGTGGCGGACTTCCAGTCCTGTGTCGAAAAATCCAAAGTCCTCGTCAACCGGCACAAACTGCATCCATACTGTCTCGCATGGATGCAATACGGGACCGGACAGCTTCGCGTGCCCGTTCCGAAATGGTGGCTGGACGAAAACAAATCCGATTCCGATATTTTCTTCTCGTTCCCTGACGGCAAGCCCGGCGACAAAGCCACACCGATTTACTGGGGCTGGCCGCAGTATCCTTTCCTGGCACTCAATTTCTGGAACCCGAAAGTCCAGGATTATTTCAAAAAACGTTTCTTCGAATACGGAAGGATGACGGGCGCACACAAGGAACTGTTCGGCAATACCCTGTTCTATCTCGGCGGGGAAGCATCCACCGTCCTCCCCAACGGGCTTGTCCTCGGATATTCCCCCAGCGCCGTGAAGAAATTCCGCACCGTCCTGAAGGAAAAATACGGTTCCATCGAAGAACTGAACCGGAAGTGGGAAGCCCGATATCCTTCCTTCGACGCAATCGTTCCGCCGCCGCCCGGCGCGGAGCCCTCTCCGCTCAGATATGAGTTCAACACCTTCGTGCACCGGGAGTATTTCGACCTCTACATCCGCATGGCGAAAGAAAATCTGGAAAAAGGCTACGGCGGAAAACTGGCGATCGGGCATGACATGCAGCAAACTTTCAGCGAGTTCGACATGCCGGCCTATTTCGACAATGTTTCCATTGCGCTGTTCCACTCCTACCAGATCTGGGACCGGAAGATTTATCCGAAATACCTGGAAAGTCTCGCCGAGGCGACCGGCACGCCGTGGGGCGCTATCGAATGGGGCTATACGCAGGGATGCAAGACCATGTTCGACCTGGAGGAAATCCGGCGGCACGGACTCCGGGAGATCAGCCACCAACTGATGTTCGGATGCGTCGCGCCCAACTTCTTCGCGGAGAGCCTTTGCACCGGCACGTCGGATTGGCAGTACGGATTCGCAATGGCGGATCACCGCGTCGGATTCATGCCGTTCAATTATTTCGCCTCCTTCTGGCGGGTCGCCAAAGACCGCGGCGTCCGTTTCGGCGAAGTCGCGCTGACCTCGAAAACGGTCCGTCCCGATGCGGCCGTGCTGGAAGTGGACAGCGCCCGCCGGAACGCGCTCCCGGATCGAAGCGTTTACGCCATGTGCAAGGACTTTTCAAGCGAGATGGAAGCTCAATCCATCCACTACGGATTCCTCTTTGAAAAGCTGGTCGCGGACGGACGCCAGAAGCTCGACGGCATTCCCGTGATCTTCGTGCCGAACGGAATCGTCATGAC